>NZ_JBITFN010000001.1:0-592496 GCF_044456085.1 Streptomyces sp. NPDC051018 | reverse complement strand
CGGGGTCCCCCCCCCCGCTGTCTTGGGGGGGCCCGCCCCCCCCATCTTGGGGATCTCCACCCACACCTGCCCCTGGGGCGCGGGGGGCAAAACGGGGGGGGGGGGGGGGGGCCCCGCGCCCCCCCCCCCCACTCCCATGCCGGGAAGATCGCTGGTCAGCTCACTGGTCGCGGTACATCTCGGCGACCAGGAAGGCCAGATCCAGGGACTGGCTGCGATTGAGACGGGGGTCGCAGGCGGTCTCGTAGCGCTGGTGGAGATCGTCGACGAAGATCTCGTCGCCGCCGCCCACGCACTCGGTGACATCGTCACCGGTCAGCTCCACATGGATACCGCCGGGGTGTGTGCCCAGCTCCTTGTGGACCTCGAAGAAGCCCTTGACCTCGTCGAGGACGTCGTCGAAGCGGCGGGTCTTGTGGCCGGAGGCCGCCTCGAAGGTGTTGCCGTGCATCGGGTCGGTCACCCAGGCCACGGTGGCACCGGAGGCGGTGACCTTCTCGACCAGCTCGGGGAGCTTGTCGCGGACCTTGTCGGCGCCCATGCGGACGATGAAGGTCAGCCGGCCCGGCTCGCGTTCCGGGTCCAGCCGGTCGATGTACGTCAGGGCCTCGTCGACGGTCGTCGTCGGACCGAGCTTGATGCCGATGGGGTTGCGGATCCTCGAGGCGAACTCGATGTGCGCCCCGTCCAGCTGCCGGGTGCGCTCGCCGATCCAGACCATGTGGCCCGAGGTGTCGTACAGCTCGCCGGTGCGCGAGTCGGTACGGGTCAGGGCGCCCTCGTAGTCGAGCAGCAGCGCCTCGTGGGAGGCGTAGAACTCGACCGCGCGGAACTCGGCCGGGTCGGTACCGCAGGCCTCCATGAAGTTCAGCGCGTTGTCGATCTCACGGGCGAGCTGCTCGTAGCGCTGGCCCGAGGGGGACGACTTCACGAAGTCCTGGTTCCAGGCGTGCACCTGTCGCAGGTCGGCGTAACCGCCGGTGGTGAAGGCGCGCACCAGGTTGAGCGTGGAGGCGGAGGCGTTGTACATCCGCTTCAGCCGCTCGGGGTCCGGGATACGGGCCGCCTCGGTGAAGTCGAAGCCGTTGACGGAGTCGCCCCGGTAGGTCGGGAGCGTCACACCGTCGCGGGTCTCGGTCGGCTTGGAGCGCGGCTTGGAGTACTGGCCGGCGATGCGTCCGACCTTGACGACGGGCACGGAGGCCGCGTACGTCAGAACGGCGCTCATCTGGAGCAGCGTCTTCAGCTTCGCGCGGATGTGATCGGCCGAAACCGCGTCGAATGCCTCGGCGCAGTCACCGCCCTGGAGCAGGAACGCCTCGCCCCTGGCGACGGCACCCATCCGGGCGCGCAGCTGGTCGCACTCACCGGCGAAGACGAGCGGAGGATAGCTTTCGAGCTCGGCGATCACATCGCGCAGAGCCTCGGCATCCGGGTACTCGGGCTGCTGCGCCGCGGGCAGGTCTCGCCAGGTGTTGCCACCGGCAGGGGTGGTCTTAGCGTTCACGGTCACGCCGCCAACAGTACGGGGTCATGGCGTACGTACCTTCGACCGCCCAGTAAGTGAGACGTGAAGTCCAGCATTCCGTATGCCGGGCATACCGTCATCACGCCGTCCGCCGGAGAACAGGGCCGGCGGGACCCCGTGCCCGGCGGTCCCTCGGCCCACGTTCGCACCACCGCCCATCGGATCCGCACGGCCGCCGGCAAGACCCGCACCGCACCGCCGGGCCCGTACCGTCCGGCGCCCCCGGTGCGCTACAGTTCGCGGCATGTACGCGCACCCGACCCCTTACCAGTGGTGGTGGACCGCTCATCCGGCGGCCCACTGACTGCGCGTACCCGAATCGCGAAGGCCGCCCGAGGGGCGGCCTTCCGTGCTTCCCGGGATCCCCCGGGGTTCGCCGGAGCCGGTCGTTCCTCCCCCTCCCGCCCGGAAGGAACCCACCGGATGACCAGCACCCAGCCGCCCTCCGACTGCCCCCTCGCCCGGATTCTGCACGGCGACCGCCCCTTCGCCCTGCTGCGCAGGCGTACCCCTGGTCATGATCACGACATCGTCGAGATCATGACCGGCTCGGTCCATGAGACAGCGACGCTCGCCGAACTGCCCGTCTTCTCCGGGCGCCCCTCCCTCGCCCTCGTGCCGTTCCGGCAGATCAGGGAGCGCGGCTTCGACGTACGCGACGACGGCACCCCGCTGAGCGTCCTGGTCGCGGACGAGTCGTACGAGATCCCGCTCGCCGAGGCCCTGGCGAAGCTCCCGGCCCATGGGGTCGGGGTCGAGGACGGAGGCTTCGACGTCCCGGACGACGCCTACGCGGACATCGTGCGGCGGGTGATCGACGACGAGATCGGCAGCGGCGAGGGCGCCAACTTCGTCATCCGCCGCACCTACACCGGCCGTATCCCGGGCTTCGGGCGGGCGGACGCCCTCGCGCTCTTCCGGCGGCTGCTGGACGGCGAGCGCGGCGCGTACTGGACCTTCGTCGTGCACACGGGAGAACGCACCCTCGTCGGCGCGAGCCCCGAGGTGCATGTGCGGATGAGCGGCGGCACGGTCGTGATGAACCCCATCAGCGGCACCTTCCGCTACCCGCCCGAGGGCCCGGACGCCGACGCGCTGCTGCGCTTCCTCGACGACCGCAAGGAACGCGACGAGCTGTCGATGGTCGTCGACGAGGAACTGAAGATGATGTGCACCGTCGGGGACATGGGCGGGGTCGTCGTCGGGCCCCGGCTCAAGGAGATGGCCCATCTCGCGCACACCGAGTACGAGCTGCGGGGTCGTTCGTCACTCGATGTACGGGAGGTGCTGAAGGAGACGATGTTCGCGGCGACGGTCACCGGATCGCCCGTGCAGAACGCGTGCCGGGTCATCGAGCGCTACGAGCCCGCCGGTCCGGACGGGGCCGGGCGCGGCTACTACGCGGGTGCGCTGGCGCTGATCGGGAAGGACGCGAACGGCGCTCAGACCCTCGACTCCCCCATTCTGATCCGTACCGCCGACATCGACGCCGGGGGCGGGCTGCGGGTGGCCGTCGGCGCCACCCTCGTACGCCACTCCGACCCGCTCGGCGAGGTCGCCGAGACCCATGCCAAGGCGGCCGGGGTGCTGGCGGCGCTGGGCGTACGCCCCGGGCGCCCGCGCGAGCAGGCCGAGCGCCCCCGGCTGGCCGACGACCCCCGGGTGCGCGCCCGCCTGGACGCCCGGCGGGCCGCCCTCGCACCGTTCTGGCTGCGGATGCAGGAGCGCGGCGACACCCTGCGGGGGCATGCCCTGGTCGTGGACGGCGAGGACACCTTCACGGCGATGCTGGCCCATCTGCTGCGGTCCACGGGGCTGGAGGTGACGGTCCGCCGCTACGACGACCCGACGGGTCCCGGGCTGCGGGAGACCGTCCTGGCCCATCCGGGTCCGGTGGTGCTGGGACCCGGACCCGGCGATCCCTCCGACGGCGCCGATCCGAAGATGCGTCTGCTGCGCGAGCTCACCGCGGAGCTGCTGTGGTCCCACCCGCACGGGGTGCTGGGTGTCTGCCTCGGCCATGAGCTGATCGCGGCCGAGCTGGGTCTCGGCATCGTGCGCAAGGACGAGCCGTATCAGGGGGCACAGGAGCGGATCGACTTCTTCGGCAGCGAGGAGACGGTCGGCTTCTACAACAGCTTCACCGCGCGCTGCGACGCGAGGACGGCGGCGGAGCTGGCCGCCCGCTCGGTGGAGGTCGCGCGTGATCCGTCGAACGACGAGGTCCACGCCCTGCGCGCGCCGGGCTTCGCCTCGGTGCAGTTCCATCCGGAGTCGGTGCTGACGCTGAACGGACCGGGCGTGGTCGCCGGGCTGCTGGCGGGTTCGGTGCTCCGCAGGCCCTGAGAGCGGACGGCTGACCGCGTTGGACGCCGGACGGCGTCCGCGGACGTCAGCCGACGGCCGCCGGGACGAGGACGTTCCCGGACCGGCGGCCGTCCCGGTAGTCGATCACGTTCCGGACGGTCGTCTCGATGATCTGGCCGACCGCGTCCCCGGTGTAGTACGCCTGGTGCGAGGTGACCAGCACGTTCGGGAAGGTGACCAGCCGGGCCAGGGTGTCGTCCGTGATCGCCTCCATCGACTTGTCGAGAAAGAAGAGCCCGGCCTCCGCCTCGTACACATCGAGCCCCACCCCGGTGAACCGGCCCTTGCGCAACTCACCGACCAGCGCGTCCGTGTCGATCAGCCCGCCACGGCTGGAGTTCACCAGGATCGCGTCGTCCCTCATCGTCCGCAGTGCCCCTGCGTCGATGAGGTGGTGGGTCTCGGGCAGCAGCGGCACATGCAGGCTGACCAGGTCGCAGGCGGCGAGCAGTTCGTCCTTGTCGACATAGGTCATGCCCAGGGCGGTACAGGCGGGGTTCTCGGCGATGTCCCAGCCGAGCAGTTCCATGCCGAAGCCGTGGGCGATACGGGTGAACGCCTCGCCGATCCTGCCGGTGCCGATCACTCCGGCGGTCCGGCCGTGGAAGTCGCGGCCCAGCAGGCCGTCGAGCCGGAAGTCGAAGTCGCGGGTGCGGCCCGCCGCCCGGACGATCCGGCGGTTGACGGCCATCGCGAGGGTCCAGGCGAACTCGGCGACGGAGTACGGCGAGTAGTACGAGACCCGGGCGATCGTGAGGCCGAGGCGCTCGGCGACGTCCAGGTCGATGTTGTTGAAGCCGGTGGAGCGCTGGGCGACCATCTGCGTACCGCCGACGGCGAGGGTCTGGAGGACCCGGGCGCTCAGATTGGCGTTGACGCTGGTGGAGATGATCTCGTGGTCGGCGGCGATGGGGGCGGTGTCCTCGGTGAGAAAGACGTCCAGACAGCGGACGGTGAGGCCGGGAACTGCCTCGAACGCCTTCTCGATCAGCGGCTGCTCGTCGGCCTGGACACCGAAGGCAAGGATCTCCACGTTCTCTCCCGCTTGTCCCGAAAGGTGAGCTGTGGGCCGGACACGGTGTGAATATACGGCCCACAGCTCGACGGCGCCGGTCAACGGGTGGGTGGGGTGCGGATCGCCGGAGCCGGAGCGGGAGCGGGAGCCCGAACCCTCGTCGTCGGCGTCGGAGGCGGTTTCGCGGTCGGGTTCGCGGTCGGATCCGCGGGCGGGTTCGCGGGCGGATCCGCCGGACGGCTTTCCCGGTCGCCTGTCGCCGCCGGCGAGTGCGCCAGGGCTCCGCGTCCGGCCGGAAGCCGGTGCCGCCTGTGCATCGGCCGGGCGGAACGGGCGGACGTCAGCCGAAGAAGACGCCGACCTCTTCGTACAGCTTCGGGTCGACGGTCTTGAGGCGGGCGGTCGCGTCCGAGATCGGGACGCGCACGATGTCCGTTCCCTTCAGCGAGACCATCTTGCCGAAGTCCCCGTCCCGTACGGCCTCGATGGCGTGCAGCCCGAAGCGGGTGGCGAGCCAGCGGTCGAACGCGCTCGGTGTGCCGCCGCGCTGCACATGACCGAGCACCGTGGTGCGGGCCTCCTTGCCGGTACGCCGCTCGATCTCCTTGGCGAGCCACTCGCCGACGCCGGAGAGCCGCACATGTCCGAAGGAGTCCAGTGAGCCGTCCTTGAGCACCGCGTCGCCGTCCTTGGGCATGGCGCCCTCGGCGACGACGACGATCGGGGCGTAGGTGGCCCGGAAGCGCGAGGTCACCCACGCGCAGACCTGGTCGATGTCGAAGCGCTGCTCCGGGATGAGGATGACATTGGCACCGCCGGCGAGTCCGGAGTGCAGGGCGATCCAGCCCGCGTGGCGCCCCATCACCTCCACGACCAGGACGCGCCTGTGCGACTCGGCGGTGGTGTGCAGCCGGTCGATCGCCTCGGTGGCGATACCGACAGCGGTGTCGAAGCCGAAGGTGTAGTCGGTGGCGGACAGATCGTTGTCAATGGTCTTGGGGACACCGACGCACGGAACGCCGTACTCGTCGTGGAGACGCGCGGCGACGCCGAGGGTGTCCTCGCCGCCGATCGCGATCAGTGCGTCGACCTCCGCCTTGGCGAGGTTGTCCTTGATACGGCGGATGCCGTCCTCCGCCTTGAGCGGATTGGTGCGCGAAGAGCCGAGGATGGTGCCGCCCCGGGGCAGGATGCCCCGGACGGCCGGGATGTCGAGCGTGACCGCGTCGCCCTCCAGGGGGCCGCGCCAGCCGTCGCGATAGCCGGTGAACTCGTACGCGTACTCCTGGACACCCTTGCGGACGACACCGCGGATGACCGCGTTGAGGCCGGGGCAGTCGCCGCCCCCGGTCAGTACTCCTACGCGCATGGAAAACTTCCCTTCGCCTGATGAGCCCTAGGACCGTCACGCTAATGGTGATCCAGGTCACTACGAGAAGGGAGCGAAGGTCAATACCGCCTGCGGTACATGGTGTTCACGGCCCAGCCCGGGGATCCCCGTGACCAGGGCATTCACTCGTACGAGCGGGGTGGCGGCGGAAAGCCGACCGTACCCCGGGGGCGTACGCCTCAGGCGTCCGCGTCGTCGAGTCCGCGCTCTATCGCATAGCGCACCAGTTCCACCCGGTTGTGGAGCTGGAGCTTGCCGAGGGTGTTCTGCACATGGTTCTGGACGGTGCGGTGGGAGATGACGAGCCGCTCGGCGATCTGCTTGTACGACAGTCCCTTGGCGACCAGCCGCAGCACCTCGGTCTCCCGGTCGGTGAGGCGGGGCGCCTTGGGCTCGTCGGGCCCGGCCGCGGGCGCGGGGTCGGTGGCGAGCCTGCGGTACTCACCGAGCACCAGTCCCGCGAGGCCGGGGGTGAACACGGGATCGCCGGCGGCGGTCCTGCGTACCGCGTCGGTCAGTTCGTCCGTACTCGCCGACTTGAGGAGGTAGCCGGTCGCGCCGGACTTCACCGCCTCCAGCACATCCGCGTGCTCACCGCTGGCGGACAGGACCAGGACCCGCAGTCCGGGCAGGGTGCCGACCAGTTCCTTGCAGACCTGGACGCCGGGCTTCTCCGGCAGGTTCAGATCGAGGACGAGGACATCGGGCACCACGGCCCTGGCCCGGCGGACGGCCTGCTGCCCGTCGCCCGCCGTCGCCACCACGTCGAAACCGGCGGCGGTCAGATCCCGCGCCACCGCGTCCCGCCACATCGGATGGTCGTCGACGACCATCACCCGGGTCGGCTGATTCTCCTGCTCGGTCATGCCCTGTCCTTCCCCCGAGGGGTCTTCGGAGACTTCTGCGTCTTCGGTGTCCTCGGAGACTTCGGCGTCTGCGGAACTCTCGGAACCTTCAATTCGACTTCGGTGCCCTGCCCCGGCACCGAGACCAGCTCGGCCGTGCCGCCGAGATCCCGCAGCCGGCCGCGGATCGAGAGGGCGACCCCGAGGCGGCCCTCCCCCTCCGCCTGGGCGAGACGTCCCTCCGGGATCCCGGGGCCGTCGTCCCGGACCGTGACGATCACCTCGTCGGTCCAGTCCTCGACCAGGATCCAGCTGTGGGCGTCCTCCCCCGCGTGCTGTCCGACATTGTCCAGGGCGGCACTGACGGCGGCGGCGAGTTCGGTGGCCGCGGCGGCCGGGAGCATCACCGGCGCTCCCGGCTCCGAGAACGTCACCTTCGGCCCGCTGTGGTGGGCGAGCAGCGACCGCAGATCGCACTCCCCGGCCTCGTCGGCCGCCTCGTCGACGTCGACCGTACGGACCACCGCGCCCATCGAGACGTCCTCGGAGGTACGGGTGGTTGGCACCAGGCCGCTGGAGACCAGGGTGCGCAGCGCGATCTCCTGCTCCCCCGCCATCCGCCCCAGCTCGGCAGCCTCACCGCCGATCGCCGTACCGCGCCGCTGCACCATCGCCAGCACCTGGAGCACGCTGTCGTGGATGTCACGGGCCAGCCGCTCCCGCTCACGGGACGCCGCCTCGATCTCCAGGGCGCGGGCGAGGGTCCGCTCGGAGGCCCGGGCGACCTCGACGACATAGCCGATCGCGATCGACGCGACCCAGACGAGCAGCACATTGTGCAGCGTGTCCTGGCTGGGAGAGCCGCGCTGGGCGATATTGGCCGCGGCGACCAGGGAGGACGCGAAGGCGGCCCAGCGCCAGCCTCCCTTGAGCGCGAACGCGAGGACGGCGCCCGCCGTCCATATCGAGGGCAGCGTCGGCCCTTCGTTCTGCCGCGCGTGGACGTCGGCGAGGGGGGTGAGCAGAATGCCGGTGAGCGCGATCGTCAGATCGGCGGCGAGGAACGGCTTGGTGCAGCGGTTGGCGCTCAGCACCCTGGGCAGGGTGGCCAGGGTCCATACGGACATCACGGAGAGAAAGCCGGCCGCGACCCAGGGGCGCTCGAAGGTGTCGCGGGCGAAGACGAAGATCAGTACCGCGTAGGTCATGGTCAGTACGCGGTAGCCGGCGAGCGCACGCCACAGCGGCAGCTCCACCGACATCCGCACGACTCGCTCGCGCCTGGCCATGCCCCCCACTCCCCCGCGACGCTACGCGCTCTTGTCTCTCGTCCTTGCCGTGTCGCTCGTCCGTGCCGTGCGCTCCGCCGCCACCGGCCGCGCGGAACCGTCGCTCCCCGCCGCGGGTGCCGTGGCGCCCTCCCGTGTTCCACCGGCCGGCTTCCGCTGCTCGGCGAGCTGCCTCTTGGCCGCCGTGGCGTAGATGTCGACGTACTCCTGTCCGGAGAGCTTCATGATCTCGTACATGACCTCGTCGGTCACCGAGCGCAGGATGAAACGATCCCCCTCCAGGCCCCGGTAACGGCTGAAGTCCAGGGGTTCCCCGATCCGGATGCCCGGGCGCATCAGCTTGGGGACGACCTTGCCGGGCGGCTGGATCTTCTCGGTGTCGATCATCGCGACCGGGACGACGGGTGCGCCGGTGGCGAGGGCCACGCGCGCGAGGCCGCCGGGCTTGCCCCGGTAGAGACGGCCGTCGGGGGAACGGGTGCCCTCGGGGTAGATACCGAAGAGCCCGCCGTCCTCCAGCACCTCGATTCCGGCCCTGATCGCCGCCTCGCCCGCTCCCCGCACTCCGGAGCGGTCCACCGGGAGCTGGCCGACGCCCTTGAAGAAGGCCGCGGTGAGCCTGCCCTTGACTCCCGGCGAGGTGAAGTACTCCGCCTTGGCGATGAAGGTCACCTTGCGGTCCAGCACCGCGGGCAGGAAGAACGAGTCGGAGAAGGACAGATGGTTGCTCGCGAGGATCGCCGGCCCCTCCGCGGGAATGTTCTCCAGCCCCTCCACCCAGGGCCTGAAGGCAAGCTTCAGGCCGCCTCCGAGGGAGAACTTCATTGCGCCGTAGATCAACTCGTGTGCCTCCTGTCGCTGTCGTTCCGACCTTAACCCGAGGTGGGCCCGGGGTCCCCGTACCGGGCCGGTGCCGGGGTCCGCCGCCGTGTACGGGATCCGGCAGACGCGGGACGGCCATGTCAGGGGCATGCAGAGGGCAGCGGACCTGGTCGGTGTCAGTGCCGTCGCGTACCGTGAGGTACCACTTCCGAGCCGTACGCCGCCGCCCGCCACGGGCTGTCGCGTTCCCCGGTCTCGGCGTGGGCCCGAGCCCCCTGAAAGGAGATCCCGGTGCCGGTCCTTCCCGGAGCCGAGCCGTACCACCACGAGGGCGGAGAGGACGGCGTCCTCCTCTGTCACGGATTCACCGGCTCACCGCAGTCGCTGCGCCCCTGGGCCGAGTATCTGGCGGAGCGCGGGCTGACCGTCTCGCTGCCGCTGCTCCCGGGCCACGGCACCCGCTGGCAGGACATGCAGCTCACCGGCTGGCAGGACTGGTACGCGGAGGTGGACCGCGCGCTGCGCGAGCTGACCGGGCGCTGCCGCCGCGTCTTCGTCTTCGGGCTCTCGATGGGCGGGGCGCTCACCCTCCGGCTCGCGGCGGAGCACGGGGACGCGATCAGCGGCATCGTCGTCGTCAACCCCGTGAACAAGCTGCACGGACCGGCGGCGTACGCGCTCCCCGTCGTACGCCATCTCGTACGGACGACGCCCGGGATCACCAGCGACATCGCCAGGGAGGGCGCGGTGGAGGTGGGATACGACCGGATCCCGCTGCACGCGGCGAACTCCCTGCGGAATTTTCTGCGGCTCCTCGACGGTGAGCTGCCCCAGGTCACCCAGCCGTTGGTGCTGCTGCACAGCCCGCGGGACCATGTCGTCAGGCCCGCCGACTCGGCCCGGATCCTCAGCCGGGTCTCCTCCACCGATGTCACCGAGATTCTGCTGGAACAGAGCTACCACGTCGCGACGTTGGACCATGATGCGGAGCGGATTTTCGAGGAGAGTCACGCGTTGATCGGCCGGCTCGCTCCGAGTACGGGGAAGAAAGGGAGCACGACTGGTGGCTGAGCAGCACGACGCGGACCCTGAGCCGCAGCCCATCGACGAGGAGGCGGCCTGGGCCGCCATCGTCGCGGGGTACGGCGATGAGCCGGCGGACCCGCCCGGTGCCAAGCCGTTCAAGTCGGTGGAGGACCTCGCCCTGCTCGAAGGCGATCTCAACGAGAAGCCGGACAGACGGAAGCCGGGTTCGGACGCGGACGGCGACGCCGGTTCCGGCGCGGACGGGCCCGCGCTCGGCAGCTCGGTCGTCTTCGCGCCCGGGGTCGGCGGCGGAGGGCCCCGGGACTATTCGGTCGCCGAGCCCAAGGACGACGACCTGGACGAGAGCGACGAGGGGCACTTCGTGCCGCCGGAGCCGCCGCCGCTGCCGGAGGCCGATGTCACGGCCAGGTTCGCCTGGCTCGCGGTGATCGGCGGGCCGGTGATGATGCTGGTCGCCGTCCTGTTGGGGTGGGAGATGACCTGGTGGCTGACCACGCTGTGCGTCGGCGGCTTCCTCGGCGGCTTCG
The DNA here is from genome assembly GCF_044456085.1 of Streptomyces sp. NPDC051018. Taxonomy (NCBI): domain Bacteria; kingdom Bacillati; phylum Actinomycetota; class Actinomycetes; order Kitasatosporales; family Streptomycetaceae; genus Streptomyces; species Streptomyces sp. NPDC051018. Next base: position 581,666 of record NZ_JBITFN010000001.1, on the reverse strand, counting down.
CGACGCTGGTGGCCAGGATGGCGCACGGCGACGACGAGGAGGACGATCCGGGGCGGGGCGCGGTGGTCTAGGGCGCTGGCGGTCGAGGGGCCGTGAGCCCCGGCGGCCCCGCGCTCGTACGGACGAGAGGTCGGATCACCGGGTCTGCGGTGCCGGCACCTTGGCCGCGGGGATCCTGAGCGCGGCCAGGACCGGGAGATGGTCGGTGGCCGCGCTCAGGTCGTCCGGTGTGACCCCCGGGAGGCCCGACGGCACACCGCAGCCGAGTACCTCCACTCCCCTGCTTGCGAAGACCGCGTCGATACGGCTGTTCGGGCCGGTGTGCGGGAAGGTGTGCTCACCGCCCCAGGGCTCGGCCGTCCAGCAGTCCTGGAGCCCGGCGGCGATCCGCCGGAAACTCCGGCCCGTGGGCGGCTCGTTGATGTCCCCGGCCGCGATGGTGTACGGCGCGTCCATGGCCGCGAGGCGGTCGAGGAGCAGCCCGGAGTGTGCGTAACGTTCCTCCGCGTCCAGGCTCAGATGGCAGCTGAGCACTCCGACGCGGGCGCCTCCGAAACGTACGACCGCCGTCGCGAAGCCCCGGCGGTGGAGGCCCCGGGTCAGCGGCAGCAGTACGTCTTCCGTCCTCTCGACGGTCGCCCTCAGTGAGCACAGCAGCAGGGGCCCCGACGCCGTCGCCCCGCCGGACAGCACGACCAGGTCGGTCTTGGCCGCGAGGCGTGCGGCGTGTTTGCGCCAGCGGAAGAAGCGGGGCGCCTCCTGGACGAAGACGAGGTCGGGCTCGCAGGCGCGGATGACACGGGCGAGGGCGTCCTCGTCGTCCCTGAGGGAGCGGATGTTGTAGCTGAGTACGCGGATGACGGCGGAGCCGTCGCGGTCGGTACGGGAGGGAGGGAGCGGGGTCGGCATGCGGGTACCTTACGGTTTGGGCGGGTGGCCGGGCGTGAGGTCTGTCCGTGGGGCGCGGGTGGGTGCGGGGGGTGGTTTCGGGAGGCGGTCCCGGGGTCCCGCGCCTCAAACGCCGGCGAGGCTGAGGTTTCGCGGGCCGTCGCGGGCCGGGGGTCCGGCGGGGCCGGGCGCCGCGCCGTGTTTTCCGGCCCGAGAGGCGCGGGCCCTTCCCGGGGCTCCGCCCCGGACCCGGCGCCTCAAACGCCGGCGAGGCTGAAAATACCTCCCCCGCGCCCCAGGGTTCCGGCGAGAAGGCGCACCCGGCCTCCCCCGCCCCAGGAACCGGCGAGAACAGACGCCACGCCCCTCGGCTCCCGGCCCAAGAGGCCAGAGGCACCCGGTCTCCTCACGCCCCGGGGTTCCAGCGGGAAAAGACCCCACGCCCCTCAGCTCCCGGCCCAAGAGGCGCGGGCCCTACCCGGGGCTCCGCCCCGGACCCCGCGCCTCAAACGCCGGCGAGGCTGAAAATACCTCCCCCCGCCCCAGGGGTCCGGCGAGAAGGGGCACCCGGCCTCCTCACGCCCCGGGGTTCCGGCGGAAAAGACCCCGCGCCCTCAATTTCCAGCCCGAGAAGCACAGGCCCCACCCGGGGCTCCGCCCCGGAAACCGCGCCTCAAAGGGCGGCGGGGCTGGAAGTGCCCCTCAGCCCTCAGCCTCGAACGGCGGCGGGGCTGGGAAGCCTCCCCGCGCCCCGGGCGCCATCAGGGCCTGGAGCACCCCGCGTTCACCTCGTACGCCTGGGGCGGGACACCCGGTGGGAGGGCACCGGGCGCTGGGGTGTCAGCCGTGGCGGGCGAGGTCCGCCGCGCCCACGAGGCCCGCCTTGTTGCCGAGTTGGGCGGCGAGGACCTGGGCGTGGGGGCGCCATTGGGCACCGATGAGCCAGCGGCGGAAGGACTTGCGGATGGGGTCGAGGACCAGTTCGCCCTCGTCGGAGACGCCGCCGCCGATGATGAAGGCGGAGGGGTCGAAGAGGGAGGCGAGGTCGGCGAGACCGGCCCCGGCCCATCGGGCGAGTTCGCGGAAGGAGTCGATGGCGACGGGGTCTCCCTGGCGGGCCGCCGCGCTGATGTGCCTGCCCTCGATGCCGTCGAGGGTGCCGTCGCCGAGGCCGAGCAGGATCCGGGCGTTCTCCGGGGTGGCGTTGGCGCGCTGGCGGGCGTAACGGACGAGAGCCCGGCCGGAGGCGTACTGCTCCCAGCAGCCCTGGTTGCCGCAGCCGCAGAGCAGGCCGTCCGGCACCACCCGGATATGGCCGAACTCAGCGGCCACACCGAAGCGTCCCCGGCGCAGCTTGTTGCCGATGATGATCCCGCCGCCGAGCCCGGTACCGAGGGTGATGCAGATGACATCGTGGTGGCCCTGGCCCGCGCCGAAGCGGTACTCGCCCCACGCCGCCGCGTTCGCGTCGTTCTCGACGACGACGGGGAGGCCGACGCGCTGCTCGACCTTGTCCTTCAGCGGCTCGTGGCGCCAGTCGATGTTCGGTGCGAACAGGACCGTGGCGCGCTTGTCGTCGACGTATCCGGCCGCGCCGATGCCGACGGCCTCGATGTCGTGCCCCTTGCCCGCTCCGGCGACGGCCGAGCAGATCGCCTCGACGATGCCGCCGGGGGTCGACGGGGTGGGCACCGTATGTGTTTCGAGGATGCTGCCCTCTTCGTCGACCACGCCCGCCGCGATCTTCGTACCGCCGATGTCGACGCCGATGGTGAGTCCCATGTGTCCCTCAGATTTCGGTCGAACCCCGCTATGGCCAACCGTACCGGAGGGAGCGTGCTCAACCGGTCAGTCGAGATCGATCTGCTCGCCGGGACCGGGGTCCTGGTCACGGGGGCCTTCCCCGTCCTTCGACGACGAGGACGGGGAAGAAGACGAAGAAGCGGAAGAGGAAGCGGAGGAAGAAGAGGATGGGGAGGACGGGCCCTGGGTCCAGCGGCGCTCATGGCCCTCGACCGCCGAGCGGTACGCGGCGAGGAGTTCCCCGCCCGCCGCGGCGAGATGGTCGAAGACCCGGGGGTTGCGCTCGATGACCGGCTCGACGGCCGACTTGGCCTGATTCACCAGTTGCTGGACGGCGCTCTGGGCGGCGATCCCCGGCAGCGAGCCCTGGAACTCGGAGACCTTGTCGGCGACCGCGCCGAACAGCTTGCGCAGCTCCTCGGAGGCCGAGCCGGGCTGCGGTCCGTACTGGGCGCGGCGGCGGGCCTTCTCTTCCGCTAGGTCCTCGGCGCACGCGTCGGCCCACGCGTCGGCGTCGGGACGCTCGGTGGCATCGCTCATGGCGTACTCCTGCACAGGGGCGTTGAATCGGCAGTGGCTCTCGTACGCTCGACGTTACCCGAACGGCCGCGTACCGTTCAGCGTCAGCGCGGCCACAGCCCGGGGTCGGGGGTGAAACGGACGGTGAGGTTCCCGTCCGCGAGGGCCGCGCCGGAGACGGTGCAGCGGCGGAGCACGGACGGCAGGGGAACGATCCTGCGGAACGGGCCGACGGTGAGAAGCAGTTCGTCTCCCCGGCGGACGAGCCCCAAGTCGTCCTTGACCGCTCCGGGCAGCGGGATCTTCCACAGCAGGATGCCTTCCTCCTCGCGGCGGTCCTCGATGTCGTCCGGTGCTGCCGCCGGTCCCCGGCCGGTCCGGTCGAGACCCGCGGCGAGCCCGCCGTCCACGGGACCGCCGGCGTCCCGGGCACCCGCGGGCGGTGCGGCGGTGTCCAGAAGGGCGAGGTCAGCGGGGCCCCGGGGGTCACGTCCGGCGTGGGGGATCTCACGGAGCGAGGCGCCCGGCGCCCACTCCCCGGCCCACTCGTGCAGACATTTCTCCTGCTGGGAGGCGAGGCCGGCGAGCCAGGTGTCGGCGGAGTGCCGGGGCAGTACGCGGTTGGCGACGAGGGTGTCGACCCGCAGTCCGTGCAGGGCGAGCCCCGGGCGGGCGGTGCGCAGGGCGTCGGCGGCGGCCGGGCCGGGCTCGGCGACCAGACGCAGGGGGGTGTCGGGGGACTCGATCAGGGCCTGGGCGGCGGCGAGTTCCGCGTCCCAGCGGGCGGTGGTCTCGTACAGCCACTGCGCGGGCATCGGGACCCCGGCGAGCTGGGCGAGGACCGGGCGCAGGGCGCGGGCGGCCTGCCGTTCGGGCGGGAGCAGCCGGCGGAGATAGCGGCGCAGCTGCTCGGGCAGGGCGAGGAGGGCGATCGTCTCGTGCAGCGGGGGCATGTCCACCACGACCACGTCCCAGTCACCCGCTGTGACCGTGGTCAGGGCCCTGAGCAGGGCGAACTGTTCGCTGCCGGGGAGTTCGGTCAGTTCCTCGCCGCTGAGCCGGGCCGCGCCGAGGACGTCGAGCGCGGTCGCACCGCGCTCCTGGAGGGAGAGGAACTCGGCCCGGAAGCCGGCCGCTGTGTCGATCCGGGCCGCCCACAGCCCGTCCGTGATCTCCACGGGCTCCGCCGGAAGCGGCGCCCCGAGGATCTCGCCCGGCGCGGTGGACAGGAAGAGCGCGCGCCGGCCGCGTCCGGCGGCGGCGAGCGCGGTCGCCGCGGCGATCGTCGTACGGCCCGCGCCGCCGAGGCCGGTGACGAGGACCCTGCGCATCAGACCTGGTGTCCGCTCTCGACGCGCTTCTTCAGTCCGTCCAGCGCGCGGTCGATGATGACCTTCTCGGCCTTGCGCTTGATCATCCCGAGCATGGGGATCTTGACGTCGACGGTCAGCTGGTAGGTGACCTCGGTGCGATCGCCGCCGCCGACCGGCCGGAGGGTGTACGAGCCGTCGATGGCGCGCAGCATCTGGGACTTCACCAGGGTCCAGCTGACCTGGTTCTCGCCGTTCCAGGTGTACGCGAGGGTGTGGTCGTCCTTGATCGCGCCGGCGTCGAGGACGAGACGGACCTGCTCCGCGCGGCCCTCGTCGTCCCGGGAGACGACCTCGGCCTGCTTGACCTCACCGGTCCAGTCGGGGTAGCGGTCGAAGTCGGAGATCACTCCCATGACTTCGGCCGGTGCCGCCTCGATGGTGATGCTCGAGCTGGTGTGTTCCGCCATCGCTGCGGCTCCTCACAGTGCGGTACCGACCGGGGTGAATGTGTGCTGTGAAGGCTATCGCGAGTGAGGGGACTCACGGTCCCTGGTGCGGGCGCCGCCCGGCCGGTCAGAGGGCGGGGCGCGGTCGGTCACCACCGGCGGTCACGGCAGGCGGTACGGGCCCGTCAGGATCACGGTCACCACCGCCACCGCGGCCACCACGGTCGCCGTCACCGCCGGTAGCCCCCGGGGGGCGCCGCCGTCACCGCCGGGTGGCCCGGACCGCCGTCACGGCCACCGCCGGCCGGGCGCCCGGAGGGCGGGCGGCCCAACGCTCAGAAGCACGGCCGCCGTTGTCCGGCCCGCCACGCGCTCACCACTCCAGTGTCCAGGGGCGCCCGGTCGACGCGAAGTGCCCCACGTTCACGCACTCCGTCGCGCCCACCCGCATGCGGGCGACGAGCGGCTGGTGGACATGGCCGAAGAGGGCGTACCGGGGCCGGGTGCGGCGGATCGCGTCCAGCAGGGCGGGGCTGCCGCGCTCGAAGCGGCGGGCGACCGTGTCATAGGTCAGCTCCGGCACCTCGGGCGGGATGTGGGAGCACAGGACGTCCACCTCGCCGAGGGCCTCGACCTTGGCCGCGTACTCCTCGTCGGAGATCTCGTACGGTGTGCGCATGGCGGTGCGCAGTCCCCCGCCGACGAAGCCGAAGACCCGTCCGCCGATCTCGGCCCGTTCGCCGTCGAGGACGGTGACGCCGGGGCGCGCGTACTCGGGCCATAGATCGGGGATGTCGACATTGCCGTAGGTGGCGTACGTCGGGGTGGGGAAGGCCGCGAACAGTTCGGCGTACTGGCGCCGGACGGCCGACTCGATGGCGGTCTCACGGTCCATGTCCAGTGCGGCCCAGAGCCTGCGGCCCAGTTCCCGGGCCTCGTCGAAGCGGCGGGCCGTACGCAGCCCGACGATCAGATCGGCGTTCTCGACGCCGAACAGATCGGGGAAGATCCCGCGCGAGTGGTCCGCGTAGTCGAGGAACAGGACCAGATCGCCGAGGCAGATCAGCGCGTCCGCGCCGTCGCCCGCGATGGCGAGATCCTTGGCATTGCCGTGTACGTCACTGACCACGTTCACCCGTGTCTTCACCCGCATGCCTCCCATGGCGATCACCCTAGGCGCGGCCGTCGTGACTGGACAGAGGGGACGGACCGGTCATGCTTCCGGGCACCGCGCGGGTGGACTACCGTGGGACTGCTCTGAGCCACGCATGGCCGTATCCGTATGACGGTATGTGTGACGCAGAGAACATCTGGCCGGAACCCCCTATCCGTAACCGACTACTGATGGGTAACGTCCGGGCAGTCCAACCGTGCTCACCCCCGGAGCACCCTGCCCGATCATGGACCGCAGTCGGCGCGGCACACGGAGCCGTGGCGCCGGCGCCCGATGAGGAGCAGCTGTCTTGCGCGAGTTCAGCCTTCCGGCCCTGTACGAGGTGCCTGCCGACGGCAATCTGACCGATCTCATCCGCCGCAACGCCGCTCAGCATCCCGAGGTCGCGGTGATGAGCCGCAAGGTCGCGGGCGCCTGGACCGATGTGACCGCGAAGGAGTTCCTCGCGGAGGTGCGGTCGGCGGCCAAGGGGCTGATCGCCGCGGGCATCGCCCCCGGTGACCGGGTGGCCCTGATGTCCCGTACGCGCTACGAGTGGGTGCTGCTGGACTTCGCGATCTGGAGCGCCGGGGCGGTGACCGTCCCTGTGTACGAGACCAGTTCGCCCGAGCAGGTGTCCTGGATCCTGGAGGATTCGGGCACGGTCGCGGCCATCGTGGAGAGCGGGGCGCATGTCGCCGCCGTGGAGTCCGTACGGGACCGGCTGCCGCTGCTGCGGGAGATCTGGCAGATCGACGACGGCGGGGTGGAGGCGCTGGTCACGGCGGGCGCCGGGGTCCCGGACGCCACCGTGGACGAGCGCAGCGCGAAGGCCAGGGCCGACGACCCGGCCACGATCGTCTACACCTCGGGCACCACCGGCCGCCCCAAGGGCTGTGTGCTGACCCACCGCAGCTTCTTCGCGGAGTGCGGGAACGCGGTCGAACGCCTCAAACCCCTCTTCCGTACGAACGACTGCTCCGTGCTGCTCTTCCTGCCCGCCGCCCATGTCTTCGGCCGGCTGGTGGAGGTGGCGGCCGTGATGGCGCCGATCAAGCTCGGCTGTGTCCCCGACGTCAAGAACCTCACCGAGGAACTGGCCTCCTTCCGTCCGACGCTGATCCTCGGGGTGCCGCGCGTCTTCGAGAAGGTGTACAACGGGGCGCGCTCCAAGGCGCGGGCCGACGGCAAGGGCAGGATCTTCGACAAGGCCGCGGGGATCGCGATCGACTACAGCCGGGCGCTGGACACCCCCAGGGGCCCGTCGCTGGGACTGCGGCTCGGGCACATGGTGTTCGACAGGCTGGTCTACGGCAAGCTGCGTGCCGTGCTGGGCGGGCGCGGGGAGTACGCGATCTCCGGCGGAGCGCCGCTGGGCGAGCGTCTGGGGCACTTCTTCCGGGGCATCGGCTTCACGGTGCTGGAGGGGTACGGCCTCACGGAGTCGTGCGCCGCGACCTCCTTCAACCCCTGGGACCGGCAGAAGATCGGCACGGTCGGGCAGCCGATGCCGGGCACGGTGGTGCGGATCGCGGACGACGGCGAGGTCCTGCTGCACGGTGACCACCTGTTCTCGGGCTACTGGAACAACGAGGCCGCGACGGCGGAGGCGCTGAAGGACGGCTGGTTCCACACGGGTGACATCGGCACGCTCGACGAGGACGGCTATCTCGCGATCACCGGCCGCAAGAAGGAGATCCTGGTCACCGCGGGCGGCAAGAACGTCGCTCCCGCGGTGATCGAGGACCGTATCCGCGCGCACGCGCTGGTCGCGGAGTGCATGGTGGTGGGCGACGGGCGGCCCTTCGTGGGCGCGCTGATCACACTGGACGAGGAGTTCCTCGGCCGGTGGGCCGCGGACCACGGCAAGCCCGCCGGTTCGACGGCGGCCTCGCTGCGTGAGGACCCGGAGTTGCAGGCCGAGATCCAGCGGGCGGTCGACGACGGCAACGCGGCCGTGTCCAAGGCGGAGTCGGTGCGGAAGTTCCGCATCCTGGGCACGGGGTTCACCGAGGAGGCCGGTCACATCACCCCCTCGCTGAAGCTCAAGCGGAATGTGGTGGCCAAGGACTTCGCGGACGAGATCGAGGCGATCTACCGGAGTTGACCCGCGAAGGGCGCCCGGGAACGGGGACCTGGGAAAGGCTCCCCGGAAGGGGGCCTTGGGCAGGTGCCCGGGAAGGGCGCCCCGAAAAGGAGACCGAACCAGGTGCCCGGAAGGGGTTCCCGGGCCGGGAACGGGACCCGGGGAGGGCGCCCGGGAACGGGCCCTGGGGGCGCCCCGGAACGGGACCCGCTCGTCCGAACGGGTCCCCGGATCCGCCGCGCGCTCAGGCCGCGATGTCCTCCTGGATGATCCGCTCCATATTGCGCTCCGCGAGCGCCGTGATGGTGACGAACGGATTGACGCCGATCGAGCCGGGCACCAGCGAGCCGTCCACCACGTACAGACCGCCGTACCCCCTGGCCCGGCCGTAGGCGTCGGTGGCCCGGCCCAGGACGCAGCCGCCGAGCGGGTGGTAGGTGAAGTCGTCGGCGAAGGTCCGGTTCCCGCCGAACAGGTCGTAGCGGTAGATCGTGGTGTTGGCCCGGTTGATCCGGTCGAAGAGAGATCTCGCGGCGTCGACGGAGGGCTGGTTCTGCGAGCGGGTCCAGTTCAGCCGGGCCGAGTCGGTCGCCGCGTCATAGGTGAACGTGCCGCGCTCCGGGTTCTTGGTGATCGCCAGATAGAGGCTGATCCAGTGCTCCAGGCCCATCGGCAGGGGCGCGATCTCCGCGAAGACGGGGTTGGCGGGGTTGGCCCAGTCGTCGATGCCCATCGCGGGCATGGTCGACTGGTTCGCGCCGACCGTGTCCCAGAGGTGGTTGGCGCGGGCGGTCATCACATTGCCGTTGTGTCCCCAGCCCCGGCCGACCTCGGTGCTGAGATCGGGCAGGGCCCCCGTCTCGCGGGCGCGCAGCAGGAGTTCGGTGGTGCCGAGGCTGCCCGCGCCGAGGAAGAGCCGGGTGCAGCCGATCTCGCGGGTTTCGGTGACCCGTCCGGTGAGGTCCGAGCGGTCGACGGTGAGGACGTAACCGCCGCCGGGGTCCCGGCGGATCGCCCTGGCCCGGCTCATCGTCTCGATGGTGACCCGGCCGGTGGCGAGCGCGGCGGCGAGATACGTCTTGTCGAGGCTGCGCTTGCCGTGGTTGTTGCCGTAGATGACCTCCCCGGCCAGCGCCGACCTGGTGACCTGGCCCGCGGCCTCGCGCCGCATGTAATCGAAGTCGTAGACGTTGGGCACGAAGACGGTGCGCAGCCCGGCGTTGTGGGCGTGTCTGCGGGAGATCCGGGAGAAGCGGTACCACTCGGTGGACTCGAACCAGGCCGGGTCGATGTCGTTGACGCCCAGCATCTGCCGGGCGCGCGGGAAGTAGGTGCCGTACATCCCGTCGGCGTCGACGCCCGGGAGGACCTCGGAGAAGTACGCGCGGGGCGGGGTGACCGCCATGCCTCCGTTGACCAGCGAACCGCCGCCGACCCCGCGGCCCACGTAGACGGACATGTCGCCGTAGCCGACCCGGTCGAGGACGCCCGGATACGGAGTGATGTTCCGGTTGACCACATCGAGCCAGAGGAAGGTGCCGATCGGGGCCTCGGTACGGGTACGGAACCACATGGAGCGATGGTCGGGAGCGGTGGTGGCGCAGAAGATCTTCCCGTCCGGGCCGGGGGTGTCCCAGAGCCGGCCCATCTCCAGGACGATCGTACGGACGCCCGCCAGGCCGAGCCGGAGGGCGGCCACGGCGGCGCCGTAGCCGGAGCCGATGACAACGGCGGGGGCGTTGTCGGCGGCCGGTGGCTCGACGGCGGCGGCCGAGGAGAGGCCGATACGGGTGAACCCGAGGACGGCGGCGGTCTGGAGGGCCCCCGCCCCCAGGATTTGACGGCGTGTCAGTTGTGGAGTCATAGGCCGATCGTGAGCGAGATCCGGTGCGATGCCCAGACCCGGGGGAAAGAGAATCTGATGAACCGTCAATATAATCAACACCGCCGGGACACAGGTCCGTTGAGGCAAACGGGCCCCACCGGACGGCCACTGCCCGGGGCAGCGGTCCCGCCGCTCAGAGCAGCACGCGCGCCCGCTCGGCCAGCAGGTCCCAGCGCCAGGTGTCCTCGACCCACCGCCGGCCCCGCTCACCCATCCGCCGCCGCAGCTCCGGGTCCTGGAGCAGCGCCACGATCCGCTCGGCGCACTCCCCCACCCGCTCGGGGTCGGTGCCGCCGCGGACCACCCAGCCGGTCTCCCCGTCGAGCACGGCGTCGGGCGCGCCGCCGGAGTCGCCCGCGACGACCGGCAGCCCGGTCGCGGACGCCTCCAGATACACGATCCCGAGGCCCTCGACATCCAGACCGCCCCTGCGGGTACGGCAGGGCATGGCGAACACATCACCGGCGCCGTAGTGGGCGGGCAGCCGGTCCCAGGGGACCGGACCGGTGAAGCGGACCGAGCCGGCGACCCCCTTCCCGTCCGCCAGTGAGCGCAGATCCCGTTCGTACGGTCCGCCGCCGACGATCAGGAGGACGGCGTCCGGGATCTGCGCCAGGATCGCGGGCATCGCCAGGATCAGGGTGTCCTGGCCCTTGCGGGGCACCAGCCGTGAGACACAGACGACGATGGGCCGGTCGCTGAGGCCGAGATTCTCCCGTACGGCGTGACCGCCCGAGTCCGGGTGGAAGGTCTTCTCGTCCACCCCCGGCGGCAGCTGGACCATACGGGCGGCCGCCTGCGGGGTCAGCGCGGCGGCGATACGGGAACGGGTGTACTCCCCCAGATAGGTGATCGTGTCCGTGCCCTCGCCGATCCTGCGCAGCAACCGCCGGGACGCGGGCAGCTGGGCCCAGCCCGCCTCATGGCCGTGCGAGGTGGCGACGAGCCGCCGCGCACCGGCCCGGCGCAGGGCGGGGGCCATCAGCCCGAGCGGCGCCGCCGCCCCGAACCACACCGACTCACAGCCGTGCTCCCGCAGCAGGGCGGTGGCACTGCGGGTGACCCGGGGGGTGGGCAGCAGCATCGTCGTACGGTCCCGTACGACGGTGAACGGCTGCTCGGCGTCGAAGGCGGCCGTGGCCTCGGCGCCCTCACGCCCGCGCTTCCAGGTGGAGGCGTAGACGACGAGGCGGTCCGGGTCCAGCCGCAGCGCCATGTTGTGCAGAAACGCCTGGATACCGCCGGGCCTGGGCGGAAAGTCATTGGTCACGATCAGGGTCTTGTGCATCGTGGGCCGACAGTACCGAAATCCCGGGGCTCCACCGCGCCCGGCGGACGCGGCCCGGCCCCGCCTCCCGGTCCGGGCACCTCCCCGCCCTGCATCATGGGCACTTCATCATTCGGCATGAAATGGTCGAAATGGCTGAAATGGATGAGGCGCCCATGACGGACAGAAGCAGCGGCACCCGGCGGATCCTCACCGTGTGGCTCCTCACCAGGACGGCACTGCTGCTCTTCGTCTTCAAGATCGTCGTGTTCCCCGGGCCGGACGTCACCGCCGATGTCTCGGTGATCTACCGGGGATGGTACGAAATCCTCCGGACCGGAACGTTCCCTCTGGACGATGTGACCTGGCAGTACCCGCCCGCCGCGGCACTCGCGATCCTCTCCCCCGTGGTGCTGCCGTTCCTCGGCTACACCCCGGCGTTCTTCGTACTCGTCCTGCTCTGCGACGCGGTGGTGCTCGGCATGCTGCTGTACGCGGGCGGGCGCGGCGGGGCGTCCCGGCGGGGGGCCTGGGTGTGGACCTGGGGCGTACCGCTGCTCGGACCCACCGCGTACGCCCGCTACGACCTGATGGTCACGGCGGTCGCCGTCGCCGCGCTGCTGGCGGGCGCCCGGCGGCCACGGGTCCTCGGGGCGCTGGCCGCGTTCGGCGCGCTGCTCAAGGTCTGGCCGGTCCTGCTGCTGGTGGGGGTGGAGCGCGGACGGGCCACCCGGCGCGCGTGGGGCACGGCGGCCGCGGTGGCGGCCGGACTGACGGCGGTGTTCCTGATGACGATGCCGGGCGCGCTCGGCTTTCTCACCCACCAGCGCGACCGGGGCACCGAGATCGAGTCGCTGGGCGCGCTGGTCTTCCACGCGGCCCGCCGCTTCGGCTGGCAGGGGCAGGTCACCCTCAACTACGGCTCCGTCGAGTTCCTCGGCCCCCATGTGCCCCTGGTCTCGTCCCTCGCGCTTCTCCTGGCGGCGGCGGCGCTGGGCTGGCTGGTGGTGTGGCGGATGTGCGTACGGCGGTTCGGGCCGGGGACACCGTGTGACGCGGCGTTCGCGGCGGTGCTGCTCTTCACGACGACGAGCCGGGTCATCAGCCCCCAGTATCTGCTCTGGCTCATCGGTCTGGCCGCCGTCTGCCTCGTCTTCCGCGCCAGCCGGATGGCGCTGCCGGCCTGGCTGGTCCTCGCGGCGGCCGGGGTGACGGTGCTGGAGTTCCCCGTCTGGTTCGCGCATGTGGTGTCGAGCGACGCGCTGGGGGTGTCGCTGCTGGTGGTGCGCAACGGTCTGCTGGTGGCGGCGACGGTGGTGGCCTGCGCGAGGCTCTGGCGTACGACGGCCCGCGCGGACCTCCCCCCGGGCCCGGACTCCGCCGGGGACCCTCTCCCGGGCCCCGCGCCCCGGACTCCGGCCGCCGTCACCGCCGCCCCCTGCGAGCCCGACCGGCGGATGTGACGCATCGGGCGGACGGTGCGGGCCCGCCGGACGCGGTACGGAACCCGGTGGGCACGGCGGGCGCTCCCGTCCTGGGGCGGGGTCGCCGCGCCCGTGCCCCTGGATGTGCTGACCCGTCAGGAGGCCCCGCCCGCTCCGCGCTACCCCAGCCGTTCCCGCAGATGGTCGCGCCATCGCGCCGTGAAGTCCTCCGGGGTCGTGGACAGGAGGTCCGACATCGCCTTCCGCAGCGCTGACGCCCGGTGCTTCCCGCCGCCCACCTCCCGGTAGAACTCCGTCAGCTTCTCCTCCCCCCACCGCTCGGCGATCAGCTCGCAGGCGAGCCAGCCGCCCTCGTACGCCCGCGCCAGCGCTTCCGCGTCGCCCCCGAAGGAGAAGTCCTCGTCGGACGGCAGCTCCGCGGGCACGTCGCCCGCGCGGACGGCCCGCTGCAACTCGGGCGCGTTCTGGCCCGCCGTACGGGCGGTGCCGCGGTAGGCGACCCAGTCGGCGAAGCCCTCGGAGAGCCACATGGGGGTCGCGGACGAGGTGTGGGCCCGGGTGGCGACATGCGTGGTCTCGTGGGTGAGGACGACGTCCCGGCCGAAGTCGCCCAGCAGTCCGTACGCCGCGGGGTTCACGATCACCCGGTCCGCGGGCACCGCCGCCGTCGTACCGGTCTCGCCCGTGGTGACCGCGGCGATGCCCCGGTAGCCCGCCGACGGGGTGCCGAGGAGCGCCCCCATCGCCTCCACGGAGCCGGGGACGAGGACGACGACCCGCCGGGCCCAGGGGCTGGGCCAGGAGGCGGAGACCGCGGGTACGGCCCGGTCGGCGGTGGCGGCGATGGCCCTGAGCCGGGCGGGCTCCTGGTCCACGGCGAGGACCAGGCTGCGATGGCCGCGGACGACGGAGACATCGCCCTGCTGCCAGAGCTGCTCGGCCGCGCCCTCGCCGGGCCGGTCGGCCGTCACGTACCAGCGGCCGTCGCGCAGCCCCAGTTCCAGGACGCGGGGCACGGCCACGGGCGCGGTGTCGTATCCGGCGATGCGGTACCGGAGGTCGGCCCGGGCGACGGCTTTGGGGCCGTCGCGCTCCACCTTCGCCACCCGGTAGTCCCAGGAGCCGAGCGGCACATCCGCGAGATTGCGGAACAGACGGCGCTCCTCGGCCCGCAGTTCGGCCAGTTCGGGGGCGAGCGCGGCGAGATAGGCGTTCTCGTCGCGGGCGAGCACGGCGGCCGCGCGGGCGTCCAGCGCCTGCTGGACGGCGTCCACGGTGTGCTCGGACGCCGTGGGCCCGGAGGTGCACCCGGTCAGGAGCGCCTGGGCCAGGAGGGCCGCGGCGAGGCCGAGCCCCGTCGCCCTCCGTACCGCCCGGTGCGGCGCGCCCCGCCGCCTGTGTCCTGCCATCCGCCGATCGTACGGAACGCAGCCCCGCTCAGACCCGGGTGACCGAGGAGACGGGCATCATCCCGACGGGGTCGTAGCGCACCGAGGCGCCGGGATAGGGCGCGTGGACGACCTGTCCGTTGCCCACGTACATCCCGATATGACTGGCGTCGTCGCGGTAGGCCACCAGATCTCCGGGGCGTGCCTGGGAGAGCGGGATCCGGCGGCCCGCGTACCGCTGGGCCTGCGAGGTGCGCGGGAGGGAGACGCCCGCCTGGGCGTACGACCACTGGGTCAGCCCGGAGCAGTCGAAACCGGAGGGCCCGTTGGCGCCCCACACATAGGGGCGGCCGACGGCGCCGCGGGCGGCCATGACCGCGGTGGCGGCGCGGGCGGAGGCGGGCGCGCCGCCGGACGGGCCCGGCACGGGCGCGCGGCCGGAGCGGGCGGTGCGGCCGTAGTCGGCGCGCTCGCTCACCGGAAGGGAGTTCAGCAGCCGCTGCGCCTGGGCGAGTTTGCCCTCGACGGCGCGCTTGTGGCGGGCGACGGCGGCCCGGCTGCGTTCCAGATCGGCGAGATGGAGTCCGGCTTCAGCGCGTTCCTGGCGCAGCCGGCGCTGGGTGTACCGGAAGTCCCGGAGCATGACGGTCTGGCGTTCGCTGACGCGTTCCAGCAGCTCGGCCTTTTCCAGATAGTTCTCGGGGTCGGAGGAGAGCAGCAGGGAGAGCGCGGGGTCCATGCCGCCGGACCGGTACTGCGTGCCCGCCACCGAACCGAGCGCGCCGCGCATGCGGTTGATGCGCTCCTGGCCGCGGGCCACGCGGTCCTGCGCCGCGGTGAGCCGCTCACGGAGCCGATCGCTGCGCTCATCGGCCCGGTTGAAGCGCTCGGTGGCCCGCTCGGCCTCCTCGAACAGCCGGTTCACCCGGGCCCGTGCCGATTCCGGCGAGCCCTGCGGGTCGGCCAGGGCGGGTGCGGCTCCGAACGCCGCGGCGGCCGTCGCCACGGCGGCGGCCGACAGGACGGTGACCCGGGCACCGTGGGTGAGACCGGGCTGTGAGGACCGTCGATGGGACACCACGGGCCGCGCTCCCTTCCGCGTACGGGGACATTGCGCGGCAGACAGTAGCCGGGCGACTACAGTGCGGCCAAAGACCCCGGCGGGCGGGCGCGACGACGCCCCGCCGGGAGACCCACAGGTCACCGGCGGGGCGCAGTGTCCGCGGACGGTACGGGAATTCGCTCGTTCGGGCGCCATGTGCGCGCCCTCGCACCGGGCCCGCCCCGCCCACCGCTCTCCGGTGCGCCGGGCAGGGCCCGGGACATCGGGCCGGAACGCCGGGCGGGCCCCGGGACGCCGGTCAGATACGGACGCCGAACTGGAACGGCATGTTGTTGATCGACTCGTAGCGGACGACCGTGCCGGTGCGCGGCGCGTGCAGGATCTGGCCGTTGCCCGCGTAGAAGCCGACGTGGTGCTGATCGCCGTAGAAGATCACCAGATCGCCCTGCTTGAGCTGGCTCTGGGAGTAGATGCGGGTGCCGGCGTTCGCCTGCGCCTGCGAGGTGCGCGGGATGCCGACCCCGGCCTGCGCGAAGGCCCAGGAGGTGAAGCCGGAGCAGTCGAAGGAGTTGGGGCCGGAGGCGCCGTACACATACGGTGTGCCGATCTTGCTCTGGCCCGCGGCGAAGGCGGCGGCGGCCCGCCCGGAGGCGGGTACGGCCTTGCCGAGGTCCGCACGGGCGCTGGCCCGGTTGGCGCGGCTCTCGTCCTTCTTGAGGGCGGCGCGCTCCTTGGCGCTCAGGGAGTTCAGCAGCTTCTGCGCGGAGGCGAGTCTGGTCTGCACCTCGCGCTTCTTGGTGCCGAGTTCCTTGCGTGTGTCGGCGAGGTCGCCGAGCTTCGCCTGGGCCTCCTTGCGCTGCTGCGCGAGGGTGCGCTGCTTGGACTGGATCTCCGTGAGCGCCTCGGTCTGCTTGGAGCCGAGCTGGTCGAGCGCGGACGCCTGGTCGAGATAGGTGTCCGGGTCGGAGGAGAGGAAGAGCTGGACGGCCGGGTCCAGGCCGCCGGAGCGGTACTGGGCGCTGGCGACCGTACCGAGGCCGGCGCGCAGGGTGTTCAGCTCGTCCTGGCCACGGGCGACCTTGTCCTGGAGGGCGTCGACCTCCTTCTGGAGCCTGGTCTGCTGCTCCTTGGCGCCGTTGTACTTCTCGGTGGCCTTCTCAGCCTCTTCGTAGAGCTTGTCGACCTTCTCCTTGACCTCGTTCTTGCTGGGCTGGGGGGCTGCCTGGGCGGCCTGCGAGGTCAGGGCGACGGCCGCGGCAGCGGTCGCGGTGAGCACGGTCACTCGGGTGCGGCCCGGCTGCTTTGCACGACGGTGAGACGCCACGAAGGCGGGCTCCTTCTTCGTCTGCCGCCAGCCGGGAAGGGAGACATCCGTATCCCCGGCTCCGCGCGGACGGCTCCCCCGGGAACAGGCCGGCACACACGGACTCGGCGGTTCCTCCGCTGCCGCCCCGGATGGGCGATCGACCGCGCGAAGGTTCGACGCCTGACCCTAGTGACCTTCTTGTGATCACTTCAAATCCTCGTGGGAAAAATCTCTCGGCAGACCGAATTCTTTACTCACATCACACCCGTGGTGATGGTTAATTGACACACAGTCCCGCAATGCCGAACGCCAATTCGGGAAATTCAGCGGCAATTTGGCCATTATTCCGATGATGCGACCGGGGCGGGAGGGAGTGGAGCGGGCGCCGATCGGGGGCGCGCGAGAACCCGCGCACGCGGGCCGACCGGACGGACTCCGGACAGACAGGCAGACTCCGGACGGACCGACGGGCGGGCTCCGGACGGGCGGGCTCCGGACGGACCGAGCGCGGGAGAACGCCGTACGGGAGACCCCGTACGCACGGGAGGGGATCCGTGTACGCGGACCGGTCAGACGCGCGAGAGCCGCCGCAGCAGCAGGGCGGAAGCGACGGGCCTGGCACCGGCCTTGGCCACGCCGTCGGCGACCTCGCGGTCGGTGGAGACCACCACCACGGGCCGGCCCGGCGGTTCCGCGCGCACGAGCTGGCGGATCAGTTCGTCCGCCGTGACGCCCGGCTTGGAGAAGAGCACCCGCACCCCGCGCGGCGGTGCCAGCAGGACGGGGGCGGCCAGTTCGGCCCCGTCGAAGACACAGGTGATCTCGGCACCGGTCTGCGCGGCCAGCACCGAGAGCCCGCCCAGCAGCCGCAGCCGCTGCTTCTCCAGCGGCATCGTCGGATAGCCGGTCTTGGTGACGTTGTACCCGTCGACCACCAGATGGACCTGCGGCAGCGCGAGCAGTTGGTCCAGCAGGGCCGGGTCGGTCTCGGAGAGCGCGCGGGCGGCGATGTCCTTGGGCGACATCCGGCCGGGTGCCACCGCGTCGACCGTGTCACCGGGGTGGACCGAGGCGGGTGGCAGCGCCAGTTCACGGCGCAGCCCCTGGGCCGCGTCCAGCACGGTGTCCAGCAGCAGCCGCAGCCGCATGTCCTCGATCGAGCGGCCCTCCCGGGTGGCCCGGCGGCCCGCTTCGACGGCCGCCTCCGCCTCGCCGAGCCGCGCCTTGAGCCGCCGGGTCTCACTCTCGGCCGCGGAGAGCTGGCCCGCGGCCTCGGTCCGTACGGTCTCGATCTCGGCGTTGGCCCGGCGCAGGGCGGCCTCGCCGCGCTTGATGTCGCTGTGCGCGCTGCGGAGCTTGCGGCGAAGCGATTCGGCTTCCTTGCGGGCCGTCTCCAGCTCGGTGCGCAGCCGCTCCGTCTCGCTCTTGGTGAGCCCGCGGGCCTCGGACAGCTCCTCACGCAGCCGTTCCAGCTCGCGCCGTCCGGCCTCGTCGGCGCGTTCGGCGTCGGCGCGCAGGGCCTCCTCGCCCGCGGCGGCGACGAGTTTCACCCAGCCGGTCGGCCGCAGGACATAGGCGGCCGCCGCCACATCGAGGGGATCGGCCGCGGCGGGCGGCGATCCGGCCGTCAGCGCGGCACACAGCTCGGGCTGCGCCTTGGTGAGCCGATCGGCGATCCGCTGGCGGAAGACCGGATCGCTCTCCAGCGCCGCGGCCATCGCGTTGCCCGCGAGCTTGGCCCGGCGGGAGGGGGTGAAGCGGGCGTACTGCCTCAGCTGGGCGGGGAGTTCGGCGACCATGAGGCTGCCGAAGGCGTCGGCGACCAGGCCGACGACCCGCCGGCGTACGCCCTCCGGCAACGGCCGGTCGAGCGCCTCTGCGGCGTCACCGGCCGCACCGGCCGGTTCGGCGCCGCTGTCAGGCTGCTCCACGATCCGTCACCCCACTACCCCTCGGCACCGTCGCCGGCGCTCCTTCAGGAGTCCGCGCCCGGCCTGTCCACGAGCTCGATCTCGTCCACGGCGTTGCACCAGCGGCAACGCACCGACTCGATGGTCTCACTCAGCACCTTGCGCTCCTCCACGTTCGGCTCCCCCGCGAGGTCCAGATGGACGTATTCGACGACCTTCGAGGAGCGGGTGACATCGAAGCGGGTGAGATTGCCGCAGAGCGTGCAGCGCCAGCGGGTGTCCGCCGTCGGCGAGGGAACCGTCTTCATCGTTCCGTCCTCATTTCTCGTACGGGTCTGTCGTACGGGCCGGCCGTACCGGATTTCTCCGTACCGGATGCGGGTGCCGCGGTGCGCCATCGGACTGCGGGTGTACTTCTCGTAACTCTATGGCCTCGCGGGTACCCGGAAGCACGGCGAGGCGCCCTGTACCGTTCGGTTCGGTTACGTCATGATCTGTCCCGTGATCGATTGGCGGGGCGGGGCCCTGGGAGCGGTCCGCGGCGCGGTGACCGGCCCCGCCGTGACATACGGCGTGATCGCCGTCTGCTGCGCGGTCTTCCTCGTCAGCCCCGTCTCCGGTCTCAACCCCGCGTACGGAACCGGTGACGCGCTGCTCGCGGCGCAGAGCGCGTACTTCGAACGGTGGGGGGTGATCCCCGACGAACTGATGAGCGGCGCGTCCGGCACCCTGCTCACCCCGTTCACCGCGCTGTTCGTCCACGGCAACTGGCTGCACCTCCTCGGGAACATGCTGTTCCTCCATGTTTTCGGCGCGATGGCCGAGGAGTACATGGGGCGGCTGGAATACACCCTTTTCTATCTCGGCACCGGATACGCCGCACTGGTCGCGTACGCCGCGGTCAACGCGGGCTCGGAGCAGACGCTGGTGGGGGCGTCCGGGGCCATCTCGGGAGTGCTCGGCGCGTTTCTCTTCCTCTTCCCGAAAGCCCGCGTCACCAGTCTCTTCCCCTTCCTCTTCTTCCTGCCACTGCGCTTTCCCGCGTGGATCGTGCTGATCTTCTGGTTCGTCCTCCAGTGGCTGGCCGCCTCCGGCGCGGGCAAGGGCGGCCCGGGAGTGGCGTATCTCGCGCATCTGGTGGGGTTCGGGGCCGGGTTCCTCTACGCGTGGGGGCGTTTCCGGCGTCCGGCTAGAGTGAAGGTCCAGTCAGCGGCCACCGAGGGAGAAAGCCAGCCGTGATCACCGCGATCGTGCTCATCAAGACCAGCGTGGACCGCATCCCCGAGATCGCCGAGTCGATCGCGGCCCTCGACAGCGTCAGCGAGGTCTTCTCCGTCACCGGCACCTACGATCTGATCGCGATGGTCCGGGTCGCCCGGCACGACGATCTGGCGGAGGTGATCCCGGGCCGGATCAGCAGGATCGAGGGCGTGCTCGCCACGGACACGCACGTCGCCTTCCGTACGTACTCCCAGCACGACCTGGAAGCCGCCTTCGCGATCGGTCTCGACTCGTGATCCACGGCCGGTCCTGATCCGCGGCCGGATGAAGAAGTCCTCATCTCGTCCTCATCCGGCGCCTGTGGTGGCGCCCCCACCATCGACATCATGGTCTTCTCCCACCGCATCGCGGCCCTGGCCGCCGTCGTCGCGATACCCCTCGGTATCGCGGTGACCAGCTATGCCCTCACCGACAGCCCCGACTCGCGCAAGGTTCCGCCCAAGGTGCAGCTGGAGACCGACCCGGGCAGCGGAACGCCGTCGGGCTCACCCGGCACCCCCGGGCCCACCCCGGGCGACCAGACGGTGGGGCCGCCCGTGAGCGGGAACCCTCCGGGCGACGACGACGGCAACGACGGCGGCGGTACCGGGTCGCCGGCCGGTCCCGGCGGGACCGCCGGAACGGAAACGGCCCCGGGGTCCGGAGCCGGGTCCGGTTCCGGTACTGATTCCGGTTCCGGTTCCGCGGGGCGGGACGACGACGGCCCGGGGGGCGACGACCACGGTGACGACGGCTGAACCCCTGCGCCGCTGGGTCACCGCACGGCTGCACATCGTCTCCGCCCGGACCCGCATCCTGCTGTGGCTGCTGATCGTGATGGCGGTCGCGCTCGGCTCGGTCGCCGTGGCCACCCGCTCGGTGCTGCTCCGCGATGTGGACCACCGGATCGACGGCCTCCTCGTCCAGGAGACCAGCGAGTTCGCCAATTTCGTCAGACAGGGCGTCGACCCCAGGACGGGCCGGAAGTTCACCGAACCCGACCGGCTGGTCCGGCTGTTCCTGGAGCGCCAGTACGCCGACCCCGACGAGGAACTGCTCGGCCTCTTCGAGCAGAACACGGCCACGCCCCGCAAGATGGTCCAGTCGCGCGAGCTGCGGACCAGCCTGCCGCTGGCCGACGACCCGGCCTCGCTCGCCGCGATCTTCGACTCCCCGGACGCGATCGGCACCCTGCACCGGCGCCAGGGGGAGATCCGCTGGGCCAAGGTCGCCATCGATCCCGGGGCGCCCGGCCGCCCGGCCGCCGCCTTCGTCGTCGCCATCCACCCGGAGAGCGAGCAGGGCAAGGCGATCGGCGTCTTCCGGATGCTTCTGGCCGTCTCGGGGGTGGCGCTGGTGATGACGACCGGCATCGGCTGGGTCGTCGCGGGCCGCATCCTGAGGCCCGTACGGCTCGTCCGCACCACCGCGGCCCAGCTCACCGAGCAGGATCTGACCCAGCGCATCCCCGTGGAGGGCAAGGACGACATCGCCGCACTCGCCGGGACGTTCAACGCGATGCTCGACCGGCTGGAGCGGGCGTTCGCCGCACAGCGTGAGTTCGTCGACGACGCGGGCCATGAGCTGCGGACGCCCATCACGATCGTCCGCGGGCATCTGGAGCTGATGGGCGAGGATCCGGCGGAGCGCGAGCAGACGGTCCGTATCGTCATGGAGGAACTGGACCGGATGAGCCGGATCGTCGAGGACCTGCTCCTGCTGGCCAAGGCCGAGCGGCCGGACTTCGTCGCACCGGAGCCCGTACAGCTCGGGGAGCTGACCGCGGACGTCTTCGTCAAGGCGCGGGCGCTGGGCGAGCGGGACTGGCAGCTGGCCGAGGCGGTCGACGCGGAGGTACGGCTCGACCCGCAGCGCATCACCCAGGCCATGGTCCAGCTCGCGCAGAACGCCGTCCAGCACACGGTGCCGGGCCAGCGCGTCAGCATAGGTTCGCGGATCGGCGTACCCGACGGGGGCGACGGCGGAGCCGCGTACGGGGGGACGGGTTCCGGCGGTTCGGGTGCCTGCGGCCCGGGGTCCTCCGGGTTTCCGGGTACCGGGTCCCCGGGCTCCGGCGGCTCCGGGGGCTCCGGCGTCGGGAGCCTGATCGAGCTGTACGTCGCCGACACCGGTCCCGGTGTCCAGCCGCAGGACTCCGAGGTGATCTTCGAGCGCTTCCGCCGCGGGACCGCCCGCCGGGGTGCGCGGGCCACCGGCGCGGGCCTCGGCCTCGCCATTGTGAAGGCCATCGCAGAAGGGCACGGTGGACGGGTGGAACTGCGCCCCACCGACGGTGGCGGGGCGACCTTCGTCCTCACCCTCCAGGAGGAAGCGAAGCCGTGAACCGGATACTCATCGTCGAGGACGAGGAACGCATCGCCGCATTCGTCGAGAAGGGGCTGCGGGCGAACGGCTTCACCACCACGGTCGTCGCGGACGGCGACGCCGCCTACGACTACGCCATGACCGGCGGCTTCGACCTGGTGGTCCTGGACATCGGGCTCCCCGGCCGCGACGGCTTCACCGTGCTGCGCCAGTTGCGCGAGGCCCAGGTCTCCGTACCCGTGATCGTCCTCACCGCACGCGACTCCGTACGGGACACGGTGGCCGGCCTGGAAGGGGGCGCCGACGACTGGATGACCAAGCCCTTCCGCTTCGAGGAACTCCTGGCACGGGTACGGCTCCGGCTCCGCACGGCCGCGAGGGCACCGGAGGTCACCGTCCTGCGCAACGGCGAACTGACCCTCGATCTGCGCACCCGCAGGGCCCGTTCGGGCGAGCGCACGGTGGATCTGACCGCGCGGGAGTTCGTCCTGCTGGAACTGTTCCTGCGCCACCCGGGGCAGGTGCTGTCACGGGAGCAGATCCTGTCCCATGTCTGGGGGTACGACTTCGACCCGGGCTCCAACATCGTGGATGTGTACGTCCGCGCGCTGCGCAAGAAGCTGGGTGCGGACCGGGTCGAGACGGTACGCGGGATGGGCTACCGGCTCCCCGACTGACACCGCGCCCGGGCGCGGGGCACCCACCGCGGGAATCCGCCGGTGCGCGGGACCCGCTTCGGCACCGGGCCCGGCCACCGCGCGGGCCCCTATCGATGCCGGATCCCCACCGCCCGTACGCGTGAGGCCCGGCGCGAGGGCGGCCGTTCGCGCATACGCGGCTCCCGGCTCCTTGCTCCCCTGCTTCCGGCTTCCCGCCTTCCCGCCTTCCCGGGCTCCCGGGCTCCCGGGCTCCCGGACGTTCCGTCACCCGCCTTCCGCTTCCTCTGCTCCCGGACGTTCCGCGACCCCGCGTCCGGCTTCCGCCCTCGCCGGGCGGAGGCGCCCCGGGGCCTTGCCCATCCCCGCCGACCGCGAAGGCGCCCCTCCGGTCACGCACCCGGGACACCCGCCCTTCGAACGCCTCCCCTGGACACGGCCCACCGGCCAGGTTGCCCCGGAGGCCGCACCACCGCCGGATCCGTCGGTCGCGTGCTCACCGGTCACCCCCACCGCACCGGTCACTTCCGTGCCGGTCACTTCGGTGCCCGTGACCTGCGTGTACGGACAGCACGGACCGTTCCCGCGAGCGCGCCCGGCCCCGCCGGGGCGGCCGCGAATGTCGCGTATCCCGCGTGAAGTTCCTTTCATCAGCGGCTCATGGAACCCTCACCGGCCGCGTGAACCCTCGGTGAGGTGAGCCTGAACCCGCGACAAGCCGCCACCCTCTGTGTGGCCCTGAGTATCTGCGCGCTGCTCGCCGTGCCCGGGAACTTCCCCGGGCTCGGCGGCGACGCGCGGATCACCCTGGCCGTCTTCGCCTTCGCCACCTGCGCCTGGATCGGTACGCCGATCGACGACACCTATATCGCCCTGGGCGCGGGGCTGGCGCTGACCGCGACGGGGGTGATCAGCAGCGACACGCTCTTCGGCACTCTCGGGGACGACACGGTGTGGCTGCTGATCTGCGCCTTCGTACTGGCCGCGGCGGTCACACGGACCGGGCTCGCCGGACGGGCGGCGGCGTTCTTGGTCACCGGGGCCCGCAGCGTACGGCAGTTGACGCATCTGACCACCGCGGCGCTGGTCGTCACGGCCTTCGCCGTTCCCGCGACCTCCGGCCGGGCGGCGCTGGCGCTGCCGGTGTTCCTGGCGCTCGCGAAGGCGCTGGCGGGGCGTACCCGGCTGATCGTCATGCTGGCGCTGCTGTTCCCGACCGTCATCCTGCTGTCCGCGGTCGCGACCCTGATCGGCGCGGGGGCGCATCTGATCACCGTGTCCGTGCTGTGGGAGACCACCGGTGAACGGGTCGGGTTCGCCCAGTGGCTGCTGCTCGGGCTGCCGCTCGCGGTGGTGTCCTCCCATCTGGCGGCCGAGGCCGTCCTGTTCACGACCACCGGGCGCGCGGACCGCCGGGGCCCGGTCCGGATCACCGCCGAGCAGATACAGGCGCACAGCGAACGGCCCGTCACCGGCCCCTGGTCGCCCGCGGAGGCCCGGTGCGCGCTGCTGCTCGCGACCGTCGTCGCCCTGTGGTGCAGCGAACCCCTGCACGGGGTGGCCCCGGCCGTCGTCGCGCTGATCGGCGCGGTCGTCGCGTCCTCGCCCGCGCTGGGCACCGTACGGCTGAAGGAGGCGCTGAAGACCGTGCCGTGGTCGCTGCTGCTGTTCATGGCCGCGACGATGGCGATGGGGGTGGCGCTCGCCGACTCGGGCGCGGCGAAGTGGCTGGTGGGCGGGGTACCGCTGGATCTGCCGCCGTGGCTGTTCCTGGGCGTGGTGATCGCCGTGTCCACGGCCGCTCATCTGGTGCTCCAGTCCCGCTCGGCCCGCTCGTCCGTGCTGGTTCCCCTGGTCGTCGCGGCGGCCGCGGGCGCCGGGGTCAATCCGGTCGCGGCGGCCCTCGCCTCCACGGCGGCCGCCGGCTTCTGCCACACGCTGCCCGCGTCGGCCAAGCCGGTCACCCTCTTCGCCGACATACCCGGCACCCCCACCTACACCCCGCGCGATCTGCTGAGGCTGTCCGCCGTGCTCGCGCCGCTCACCACAGCGCTGGTGCTGCTCTTCGCCGTCGCCGTCTGGCCGCTGCTCGGTGTCCCCGTCCGCTGACGTACCACCGCACCCGTCACCACCGCCCGCTCCCTCCCATCAGTCCTCTCAGTCCTCGAAACACCCTCATACGCCAGGAGTTCCCACGATGCTGACCCGATTCGCCGTCGCCCCGAGCGGCTTCAAGGAGTCCCTGTCCGCACAGTCGGCCGCCGAGGCCATCGCCTCGGGTGTACGCCGGGTCGTCCCGGACGCCGAGATCGATCTGATCCCCCTGGTGGACGGCGGCGAGGGCACGGCCCGTGCGCTGGCGGCGGCCTCCGGCGGCCGGCTCGTACCGCTCACCGCCACCGGCCCCACGGGCGCCCCGGTCGACACGCACTTCGCGCTCCTCGACAAGTACACCGCCGTCGTGGAGATGGCGGCCGTCGCCGGGCTGTCGCTCGTCCCCCGCGATCTGCGCGATCCGGGGAGGACCACCACCTACGGTGTCGGCGAGCTGATCAGGGCCGCGCTCGACGCCGGCGCCCGGGAGATCCTCGTCGGCTGCGGCGACTCCGGAACCTCCGACGGCGGCGCCGGGGCCCTCCAGGCACTCGGCGCGCGGCTGCTCGACGACCAGGGGCGGGAACTCCCGCACGGCGGACGGGAACTGGCCCGGCTCCGGCGCGTCGACCCCTCGGGCCTCGACCCCCGGCTGGCCCGCACCGGGATCCGGGTCGCGTGCAATCCGTTCAACGTGCTGTGCGGCGAGCGCGGTGTCGCCCGGGTCTTCGGCCCCCAGAAGGGGGCGACCCCCGCCCAGGTCGACCAGCTCTCGGCCGGGCTGGAGAACTGGGCGTGTGTCCTCACCCGCGATCTGAACGTACGGGCCGATCTGTACGCCGGTCCCGGCACGGGCGCCTCCGGCGGCCTCGGCGCGGGGCTCGCCGCCCTCGGCGGACGGCTGCTGCCCCGGTTCGAGGTACTCCTCGACCAGCTCGATCTCGACGCCCGGCTGGCCCGCGCCGATCTCGTCCTCACGGCCGAGGGAGCCCTCGACCACCAGACCACCCGCGGCAAGGTACCCGCCGAGGTCGCCCGGCGCGCCAAGCGGTTCGGGCGGCCGGTGCTGGCGCTGGCGGGCACGATCGGCGAGGGCGCCCATCAGGTGCGCACCGTGGGCGTGGACGCGTACAGCGCGATCCTGCCCGCGCCGGTCACGCTCACGGAGGCGCTCGGGCGCGGCGGCGAGTTCCTCACCGACGCGACCGAGCGGGCCCTGCGGATGATCCTGATCGGGACCCGGCTGCCGGCCGGGGCGGTCCGTCAGCCGGTGGTGTCGGGGACGCAGCGCCCGTCCTCGGTGCGGTAGCTCCACCGCGCGCCCTCGGTGACCAGTTCCCTCACGGCCCGGACGAACCGCTCCAGGTGCTCGTCGGGGGTGCCCGCGCCGAAGCTGACGCGGATCGCGTTCAGGGACGTCTCCCCCGTCCCGGCGTCGGGCGCTCCGCACTCGCCCGGGTCCCGGGGCTCGCCGCCCAGCAGGGTGCGGACCAGGGGGTGGGCGCAGAACAGACCGTCGCGTACCCCGATGCCGTACTCGGCGGAGAGCGCGGCGGCGAAGTGGGAGCTGTTCCAGCCGTCGACGACGAAGGAGATCACCCCCACCCTCGGGGCGTCGTCGCCGAACAGCGACAGCACCCTGACCCCGGGCACCTCGGCGAGGCCCGCCCGGACCCGTGCGACGAGGTCCTGCTCGCGGGCGACCAGGGTGTCGAAACCGGCCTCGGTGAGCGCCTTGCAGGCGGAGGCGATCGCATAGGCGCCGATGACGTTCGGCGAACCGGCCTCATGGCGGGCGGCGGTGGTGTGCCACTCCACGTCCACCCCGCCGTCCGCGCCCCGGGCGACCGTCCGGGACGCACCGCCGCCCGCGAGATACGGCTCCGCCTCCCGGAGCCAGTCCGCCCGCCCGGCCAGCACGCCCGAGCCGAACGGCGCGTAGAGCTTGTGCCCGGAGAACGCGATCCAGTCGACGTCCAGTTCCCGCACCGACACCGGGTGGTGCGGCGCGAGCTGGGCCGCGTCCAGGACGATCCGCGCGCCGCCCGCATGGGCGGCGGCGGCCAGCTCCCGTACGGGCCACAGCTCACCGGTCACATTGGACGCGCCCGTCACACAGACCAGGGCCGGTCCGTACGGATCACGGCCGGCGAGCGCGGTCTCCAGGATGCGTACGGCCTCCCCGGGGGTGCGGGGGGCGTTCAGATAGGTCACCCGGGTGTCCCTCCCGCGCCCCCCGCCGTGCGGGGACCCCCACGGCAGCAGCGCCGCGTGGTGCTCGGTCTCGAAGACGAAGACCTCGCAGCCCGCGGGGAGGGCCCCGGCGAGCAGATTGAGCGAGTCGGTGGTGGAGCGGGTGAAGACGACCTGGTCATCGTCGCGGCAGCCGAGGAAATCGGCGACGGTGCGGCGGCTGTTCTCGAAGAGGTCCGTGGAGAGCTGGGAGAGATAGCCGGCGCCCCGGTGGACACTTCCGTAGTACGGGGCGTACGCGGCGACGTCGTCCCAGACGCGCTGGAGCGCGGGGGCGCTGGCCGCGTAGTCGAGAGCGGCATAGGTGACCTCGCCGCCGGTGACGAGCGGAACGGTGACATCACGGCCGAGAACGGGCAGTGGGGCGGTCTGGACGAGGGTGTCGGGGCATGCGGACATGGCGGGTTCTCCCGGGGATACAAGGCGGAATGGCTTCGATGACCCCACACGGGGGCGCCTCGGCGCACGGCACAGGTCCGTGGCGGAGGGTGTGCTGAAGAAGGGGCGGGAAGCCCTATCGCATTCGCTTGCTCACGAGACTGCTCCCTTGAGGACCAGGACCCCAGGTTTCGCAGGGGTCCGCGCTTGCCGCGGGCCTCGCTGCCCACGGCCTGGTCTTCACCCGGGGCACCCCGCCACGGACGGAGGGTTGCCGGACAGCGGGCCGGGGCCGTAGTCGCTGTCACTCATGACCTGCGGGAACGCTATGGCACCGCCGCGCCTGCCCGCAACCCGGTCCCGTATCCCGGACCGGCCCGCCGCCGGTGCTCGCCCCGGGCGCGTGGGGGCGCCGCCGTCCCCGCTCCGGACGGACACCACGGCACCGACCGTGTGACAGCCGGTTCGGCTTCGGGGGCCCGGGCGCGGAACCCGTGACGGGAGTGTGGCTGCCGAGGAGTACCGGGGTCCGGCGGTCGCACCGGCGGATGGGCGGATGGGTGGCAGAGGATCCCAGAAGACAGCGCTGAGCCGTGTCGCCGAAGGAGCGCCGACCGTCCGGAAGGCGCGGGCCGCGGTGTCCGGTGCGCGCGGTCGCCGGACGGAGGGCCGCACTCATACGGGTCGTACGCGGGTCATCCGGACGACGGGGCTCGGACGCACCTCCCGGGCAGTGGTGGCCCGGAGGGCTCGGGCGTACATCCCGGACCCCGGGCCCAGGGGCACCACCCCGGCCCCAGGCCCAAGGGGAACCTGACGGCCCCGGGCCGGGAGGGAGCCGTAACCTCGCGCCCTACGCCGTTCCCCGGCCGGGAAGGAACCGTAACCTCGTGCCCCTACGCGTTGCTCGCGCGGACCCACCCCTCCAGAACCGCCTTCGCGGCTCCGGAGTCGACCGACCGGGCCGCCCGGCCCATCGCGTCGGCGAGCTGTCCGGTGAGCGGCCCCTCGCCGGGAGCGAGCGCGACCAGCGCTGCGGCCGCGTTCAGCAGGACCGCGTCACGGACCGGTCCCGTCTCACCGGCCAGGACACGGCGCGCCACATCCGCGTTGTGGGAGGCGTCCGCACCACGCAGGGCCTCGACCGGGACGAGGCCGATACCGATGTCCCGCGGATCGAAGGTCTCCTCCCGTACGGAACCGTCCCGGACGACCCATACGCGCGATGTCGCCGTCGTCGTCAGCTCGTCGAGACCGTCGTCGCCGCGGAAGACGAGCGCGGAGGAACCGCGCTCGGCCAGCACGCCGGCGAGCACGGGCGCCATCAGCGGGTCCGCGACCCCGGTGGCCTGCGCCTTCACCCGCGCGGGGTTGGTCACGGGACCCAGGAAGTTGAAAAGCGTACGGATGCCGAGTTCCTTGCGTACCGTCGCCACATGCCGCAGGGCCGGGTGGAACTTCACCGCGAAGCAGAAGGTGATGCCCGCCTCCTCGGCGACCTCGGCGACGCGCTCGGGGGTCAGTTCCAGATTGACGCCCAGCTTCTCCAGGACGTCCGAGGCACCCGAGGCGCTGGACGCGGCACGGCTGCCGTGCTTGACGACCTTGGCCCCCGTACCGGCGACGACGATCGCCGACATGGTGGAGATGTTCACCGTCTTCGCGCCGTCGCCGCCCGTGCCGACGATGTCGACGCTCGGTCCGGGCACCTCGATCAGATTCGCGTGCGCGTACATGGTCCGCACCAGACCGGAGAACTCCTCGACGGTCACCCCCTTGGCACGCAGGGCCACCGCGAATCCGGCGATCTGGGCGTTGGTCGCCTCTCCGCTGAGGATGCGGTCCATCGCCCAGGCGGTCGCGTCGGCGCTCTGGTCGTTGTTGTTGAGCAGCGAGTCCAGCACACCGGGCCAGGAGTGGGCCAGCCCGCTGTCGCCGCCAACCGGGGTCACAACGTTCATGGTCCGCTCCTGGGTCCACACGCGAATAGGGATGGGTACCACCCTATCCAGCCCCGGGCACAGCGAAGAGCCCCGTCCGGCGTACGGACGGGGCTCCCGCTGTGGCGACCGGCCGGCCGCCGTCGGTCACGGCGGCCGGTGGGTCCGGACGGTCAGTGGTGCGACTGACCGCTGGGGATCTCCTCGTGTTCCTCATGGCCGTGGCCATGGGCGGCGGCGATCTCCCGGTACTCCTCGCTCGTCGGCTTGGGGATCTGGTTCCCCTCGCCGTAGTAGCCCTTGCTGAGCCTGGCCCTGAGCTTCTTCGTGAGGCTGATCTTGCGCCGTACGCCGTTCTCGTCGACCGCGGGGCCGACCTCCAGCGGCTGGTACTGCTCATGGGCCGTGAGCGTGTGCAGATCGCTCTGGCTGAGCGGCTCGTGGACCTCGATGAACTCACCGTGCGGCAGGCGCTTGATGATGCCGGACTCGCGTCCGTGCAGCACCTTGTCCCGGTCGCGGCGCTGGAGACCCATGCAGATGCGCTTCGTGATGATGAACGCGAGGACCGGTCCGACGAAGAAGAAGATCCGGACGAACCAGGTGATCGCGTTGATCGACAGATTGAAGTGCGTGGCCCAGATGTCGTTGCCGCCGCCGACCAGCATGATGAAGTACGCGACCAGCCAGGCCACACCGAAGCCCGTACGGGTCGGGGTGTTGCGCGGGCGGTCCAGGATGTGGTGCTCGCGCTTGTCCCCGGTGATCCAGGACTCGATGAACGGATAGACGGCGATCGCGGTCAGCACCAGCGGGAAGACGACCAGCGGGATGAACACGCCCAGTACCAGTGTGTGGCCCCAGGCGTTGATCTCCCAGCCAGGCATCACACGGACCAGACCCTCGGCGAAGCCCATGTACCAGTCCGGTTGCGCGCCGGTGGACACCTGGTCGATGCGATAGGGGCCGACGGCCCAGATCGGGTTCAGGGTGGCGATCGCGGCGACCACGGTGATGACACCGAAGACCAGGAAGAAGAAGCCTCCGGCCTTGGCCATGTAGACCGGCAGCAGCGGCATGCCGACGACGTTCTTCTCGGTCCGGCCGGGGCCCGCGTACTGCGTGTGCTTGTGGTACACGACGAGGATGAGGTGGCCCACCAGCAGGGCGAGCATGATGCCCGGCAGCAGCAGGATGTGGATCGAGTAGAACCGGGGCACGAAGTCGTGGCCGGGGAACTCGCCGCCGAAGAGGAACATCGAGATGTACGTACCGACGACCGGTACGGACAGGATCGCGCCCTGCACAAAGCGGACACCGGTGCCGGAGAGCAGGTCGTCCGGGAGCGAGTAACCGGTGAAACCGGTGAACATGCCGAGGACGAGCAGCAGGAAGCCGAACAGCCAGTTGACCTCGCGCGGCTTGCGGTACGCGCCGGTGAAGAAGACGCGCATCATGTGGACCATCATCGCGGCGACGAAGATCAGCGCGGCCCAGTGGTGGATCTGCCGGATCAGCAGACCGCCGCGTACGTCGAAGCTGATGTCCATCGTCGACGCGAACGCCTCGGACACCCTGACGCCCTGCATGGGCTCATAGCTGCCGTGGTAGACGATCTCGTTCATCGACGGGTTGAAGAACAGCGTCAGATACACACCCGTGAGGATGATGATGATGAAGCTGTAGAGGCAGATCTCGCCCAGCATGAAGGACCAGTGGTCCGGGAAGATCTTGCGCATATTGGCCTTGGCCAGGGTGTAGATCCCCAGCCGGCCGTCCGCCCAGTCGGCGACCCGCTCACCGGCGGGTGCCTTGCGCTCGGACTGCTTGCGGTCAGGCGTATTACTCATCCGCGCTCCCAGAAGGCGGCACCGACGGGCTCTTCGAAGTCCCCGAGGGCTTCGAGGTTGCCCTCGGCGTTCACGCCGATCCGCAGCTGCGGAAGGGGGTGGCCTGCGGGGCCGAAGATGACCCGGGCGCCGTCGGAGAGGTCGAAGGTGGATTGGTGACACGGGCAGAGCACATGGTGCGTCTGCTGCTCGTAGAGGCTGATCGGGCAGCCGACGTGGGTGCAGACCTTGGAGAACGCGACGATGCCCTCGTGCGACCAGTCCAGCTCGCGCTTGTCCTTGATGTCCTCCGGACGGATCCGGACGAGCATCAGGGCGGCCTTGCCCATCTGGATCTGCCAGTCGTGGGCGTCGTGCTCCAGCCCCTCGGGCGAGGCGAAGACCAGCGAACCGACGGTGATGTCCTCGGGGCGCAGCGGCTCGTTCGTGTTCATGTTGATGAGCTGCTTGCCCTTGGCCCAGAGCGTGGAGCGGAGCTTCTTCTCCGGCAGGGGGCCGAGGTCGCGCAGCAGCACCACTCCGGAGAGCGGCACCAGCGCCATCGCGCCGAACATCGTGTTGCGGATCAGCTTGCGGCGGCCGAAGCCGGACTCCTCGTTGCCGGCCGCGAAGTCGGCCGCGACCCTGGCCTTGACCTCGGGCGACGCCGCGATCGGGTGGCGCTCGTCGGCGATCTCCTCGTCGGACATCAGGGTGCGGGCCCAGTGGACCGCCCCGGCGCCGATGGCGAAGAGGGCGACACCGAGTGTCAGGCCCAGCGAGAAGTTCAGCGCGCTCACATGGCCGAACGGGAAGATGTAGACGATCTTGTCGACCGGGAAGACGACGTAGGAGGCGATGAACGCCACCGTGGCCAGCATCGACAGCGTGAACAGGAAGGCGACCGCGCGCTCGGACCGCTTGGCGGCGCGCTCGTCGATGTCCTGGATACGCGGCCGGTGGGCCGGCATCCCCGGGTCGGCGAACGGGTCGGTGCCGGCCTCCCCGTGCCTGGCCACGTCACCGTGTCCGGCCGGACCGTGCCCGGCGCCCTGCTCGTGGGGCAGGTTCTCTTCTGGAATGTCTTGGCTACTCATGACTTCTTGGCCTTAGCGGTGTGGGCCGCGACCCAGACGGCGACTGCGATCAACGCGCCGAGTCCGAAGACCCAGGCGAAGAGCCCCTCACTGACGGGGCCGAGGCCACCGAGCGAGAGACCACCGGGGCTCTCGGCCTCCGTGCCGTTCATCTTCTGGACGTAGGCGATGATGTCCTGCTTCTCCTTCTCGGGCATCACGCCGTCGGGGAAGGAGGGCATGTTCTGCGGGCCGGTCTGCATGGCCTCGTAGATGTGCTTGGCGCTGACGCCCTCCAGGGTGGGGGCGTACTTGCCGTCGGTCAGCGCGCCGCCCTTGCCCGTGAAGTTGTGGCACTGGGCACAGTTGGTACGGAAGAGGTCGCCGCCCTTGGCGACATCCGCGCCGGTGGGGCTGTACTGCTTCTCGGTCGGTGTGATCGGACCGGCGCCGAGCGAGGCGACGTACGCCGCGAGCTGGTCGATCTCGGCCTGGCTGTAGATGACCTTCTTCTTGGGCACCTGGGCGCCGGGCTGCTGGGCGGGCATCCGGCCGGTGCCGACC
The DNA here is from genome assembly GCF_044456085.1 of Streptomyces sp. NPDC051018. Lineage (NCBI taxonomy): Bacteria > Bacillati > Actinomycetota > Actinomycetes > Kitasatosporales > Streptomycetaceae > Streptomyces > Streptomyces sp. NPDC051018. Next base: position 548,819 of record NZ_JBITFN010000001.1, on the reverse strand, counting down.
TGGAAGTCCACCGCGGCGGAGCCGACGCCGACCAGGCTCGGGCCGTCGCTGGTTCCCTTACCGCCGGTTCCGTGGCAGCTCGCGCAGCCGACGGTGTAGAGCTTCTTGCCCTCCTCGATGGCGAGGGACTGGGCGGTTTCATCAGCCTGCGCCTTGTCCGCGGGCGCGAACGCGGCGTACAGCCCCCCGGTGGCCGCCAGCGCGAGGAGTAGGACGACGACCGCCGCCAGCGGATGGCGTCGTCGTGCGGAGAGCTTTTTCACGGATTACCCCGGTGTCAGGATTTTCTGCGTCGATGCTTCTGGACTGTGTCTGTTTCAGGCGGCGCCTGCATCGGGCACGGGGCGCCTGCCCTCATTACTTGATCATGTAGATCGTGAGGAAAAGGCCGATCCAGACGACATCGACGAAGTGCCAGTAGTAGGACACGACGATGGCGGCGGTTGCCTGCTCATGGGTGAATCTCCTGGCCGCGTAGGTGCGGCCCAGGACCAGCAGGAAGGCGATGAGGCCGCCCAGCACATGCAGTCCGTGGAAGCCGGTGGTCAGGTAGAACACCGAGCCGTACGGGTCGGACGAGAGCGACAGGCCCTCGTGCTTGACCAGCTCGACGTACTCGGTCACCTGGCCGCCGACGAACACCGCACCCATGATGAAGGTGATGATGAACCACGTCCGCAGCTTCTTCACATCACCGCGCTCGGCGGCGAAAACGCCGAGCTGGCAGGTGAGGGAGGAGAGCACCAGGATCGTGGTGTTGGTCGCCGAGAAGGGGAAGTTGAGAAGGTCTGCCTTCCCGCTCCAGAACTCGGCACCCGTCACCGATCGCAGAGTGAAGTACATCGCGAAGAGGGCCGCGAAGAACATCAGCTCGGAACTCAACCAGATGATGGTTCCGACGCTGGTGAGGTTCGGCCGATTGACCGACGGGTGCGCGTGCCCGGTTTCTACTGTCGTTGCTGTCGCCACGACCGACATTATGTCGGTCGCTTATCCCGCCCTCACTCCGGGGGGTGCCGTTCGGTGTGTCAGTGGTTCCGCCCCAGCTCGAACGGCCCATCGAAGCGGCGCCCGGGCAACTGTTGACGCGCAGTCGGACGGAGTAGCATCCAGGCCCAAGGACCCGAGGGACAGGCCCCGGCGCCGCTGGACGGAACCCGGCACCGGCACCTGGTCCGACAAGGGATCCCGGCCGGATCCACCGGCCGGTCCGACGACGCGGAGGAACGATGCAGCCGACCGCCACCGTGCTGGTCTACAGCGATGACGCCAACACCCGCGAGCAGGTGAGGCTGGCCGCCGGACGCAGGCCCGCGGCCGACGTTCCCCCGCTGGAGTTCATCGAGTGCGCCACCCTGCCCGCCGTGCTGAGCAGGCTCGACGCGGGCGGTATCGACGTCTGCGTGCTGGACGGGGAGACCGTTCCGGCGGGCGGTATGGGGGTCTGCCGGCAGATCAAGGACGAGATCTTCGACTGCCCGCCCGTGCTGCTGCTGATCGGCCGCCCGCAGGACGCCTGGCTGGCCACCTGGAGCCGCGCGGACGCCGCGGTGACGCTCCCGGTGGACCCGGTGGAGTTCGCGGACGCACTGGCCTCGCTGCTGCGCACCAGGCTGGCCGTGGACGCCTGACGGCGGCGGTGACGGGAAGAGGTCCGGAGCGGGGCTCCGGACCTCTTGTGCTGTACGGATCACGGTGCCCGCCGTCCGTTCCGGGCGCCGGGTCCCGTCGTCGGCGGCCCTCCCGGACCGTATGGCCGGATCCGAGGGGGCGGGTTCCGGCCCGAACCGGTGGCCGGTCCCGTGTCCGTCCGCCTGCGTGGCCGCCGGCGTCCGTAGCCGGGCCCGTGACCGGACCGCCGGCCCGTCCGCGGCTCGGCGGCTCAGACCCGCGGGCGCAGCCGGGCCGAGTCCGAGGGGCTGGTGCCGTCCCGCGTCCCGGCGGCCAGGGCGCTGCCCTCGCGCCATTCGTCCCAGGGCATGTTCCAGTCGCCGTACCCGTTGCCGAAGGCGTCCATCTCCTCGCCGATGCTGTTGACGACCTGGACGATGTCTCCCTCGCGCACGGTCTCGTAGAACCATGCGGCGTTTCCGGTCGACATTCCCACACAGCCGTGGCTGACATTGGCCGATCCGTGCGACCCCGCGGACCAGGGTGCCGCGTGGACGTACTCGCCGCTCCAGGTGACCCGGGTCGCGTAGTACACCGGCAGGTCGTACTGCTCCGAGCCGAAGATGCCCACGCTGGCGCCCCGCATCCGGACGAAGTACTCCTTGCCGAGGATCACCTTGACCCCGCTCCGGGTGGAGAAGCCCGGCTTGCCGGTGGTCACCGGGATGGTGTTGATCACTTCTCCGTTGCGCAGGACCGTCATCTCGTGCGCCGAGGCGTCGGTGATGGCCTCGATACGGTCCCCGATGGTGAGCTTGAGGCCCTTGGAGGGGCCTCCGTAGAGCTTGTTGGAGACCTTCACGCCCCGGAGGTTGCTGGCGACGTTGACGGTCGCTCCCGCGGGCCAGTACTCCTTCGGGCGGTAGTGCAGCACCTCGTCGTTCACCCAGTGCCAGGCGCCCTCGATGGAGGGACGGGATTCCACCTTGAGCCCGCGCTCGACGAGGGCCCTGGCCGCCTTGTCCTTGACCGGGAGGCTCAGCTCGGCGATGAGGGGCTGGCCGACGCCGTACGTACCCGCCTCGGGGCCGAACTCGACCGTCAGGAACCGCTGGGCCGGTGAGGTGTCGAAGGCGACCGTACGGCTGCCCGGGGAGCCCTCGCCGTCCTCCGTGGAGACCTTGGCCGTGTACTTGGCACCCGCGGCCAGGGAGCCGGTGGACCGCCAGCGGGTGCCGTCCGCGGTCAGCTCCCCCGCGAGGTGGTGGCCGTCGTCGGAGACGACCGTCACATCGGTGATCCGGCCCTCGTCCCCCTTGACGGTCACTTCCAGGGGCTTGTCGGGGTCGACCGTGCCCGCCTTGGGAGTGTTGAGGACGACCTGCTGGGCCGCGTCGAACGGCTTGGTCGACAGCGGATGGGAGTCGGAGTCGCCGCACGCGGTCGCGACCAGCCCGAGGGACACGACCAGCAGCGTGCAGCGGAATACGGTGCGAAAGCGCGGCGTCTGGTTCATATCCATACGGTATGAAGATCACTTCGCGGCGGCGCGCTGAGTGCGTGCAAACGGGCGAGGCCCGGGTCCCCCTGGGGAGGGGAACCCGGGCCCGGGTCATACGGCGTCGGCGCGGTGCCGACGCCCTGGACGGGACCGGTACCGCCGGTGGCGGTACCGGCCGGTCCTGATGCCTCGGGCGGCGCCTGCGGCGCCGCCCGCGCCACTACTGGTTCTGGTTCTCACCGCGGTAGTACTCGAACGTCCAGCCCCAGATACCGACGAGGATGAGCGGCGCCGAGAAGTACAGCAGCCACCAGCCCACCGCGACGGCGAGGAACGCGAACGCGCCGCCGGTGGCCAGGAAGAGCGGCTGCCAGCTGTGCGGGGAGAAGAACCCCACCTCGCCGGCCTCGTCCGCGACATCGGCCTCGGTGTTGTCCTGGGCCATCGCGTCGACCCGCCGGGCCGTGTAGGCCAGGTAGAAGCCGACCATGACGCTCAGGCCGAAGGCGAGAAAGAGCGCGGTGGTACCGGCCGGTTCCTTCGACCATACGCCGTACAGGATGGCGACGGCGAGGATGAAGACGCTCAGCCAGAGGAACATCTTTCCCTGGATCTTCACTTGCCGGCCTCCGTCCCATTGGTGAGAGCGTGCTCGCCCTTGTTCTCGAGGTGGTCGAGAGCGGCGATCTCAGGGTGATGCAGATCGAACGCCGGGGATTCGGAACGGATCCGCGGAAGCGTGAGGAAGTTGTGCCGCGGCGGCGGGCACGACGTCGCCCATTCGAGCGACCTGCCGTAGCCCCACGGGTCGTCGACCTCGACCTTCTTGCCGTACTTGGCGGTCTTCCAGACGTTGTAGAAGAACGGCAGGAGCGACGCGCCGAGCACGAAGGAGCTGATCGTGGAGATGGTGTTCAGCGCCGTGAAGCCGTCCGCGGCCAGATAGTCCGCGTACCGCCGGGGCATACCCTCCGCGCCCAGCCAGTGCTGGACCAGGAAGGTGCCGTGGAAGCCCAGGAACAGCGTCCAGAAGGTCATCTTGCCGAGCCGCTCGTCCAGCATCTTGCCCGTGAACTTCGGCCACCAGAAGTGGAAGCCGGCGAACATCGCGAAGACCACGGTGCCGAAGACGACGTAGTGGAAGTGCGCGACGACGAAGTACGAGTCGGAGACGTGGAAGTCCAGCGGCGGCGAGGCCAGGATGACACCGGTCAGACCACCGAAGGTGAAGGTGATCAGGAAGCCGATCGTCCAGAGCATCGGTGTCTCGAAGGACAGCGACCCCTTCCACATGGTGCCGATCCAGTTGAAGAACTTCACACCGGTCGGTACCGCGATCAGGAAGGTCATGAAGGAGAAGAACGGCAGAAGGACGCCGCCCGTCACATACATGTGGTGCGCCCACACCGTCACCGAGAGACCGGCGATGGCGATCGTCGCGGCGACCAGCCCCATGTAGCCGAACATCGGCTTGCGGCTGAAGACCGGGATGATCTCCGAGATGATGCCGAAGAACGGCAAGGCGATGATGTACACCTCTGGATGGCCGAAGAACCAGAAGAGGTGCTGCCAGAGCAATGCGCCGCCGTTGGCCGCGTCGAAGATATGGGCACCGAACTTGCGGTCCGCCTCCAGCGCGAAGAGCGCGGCGGCGAGCACCGGGAAGGCGAGCAGGACCAGAACACCGGTCAGCAGCACGTTCCAGGTGAAGATCGGCATCCGGAACATCGTCATACCGGGTGCGCGCATGCAGATGATCGTGGTGATGAAGTTGACCGAACCGAGGATCGTGCCGAAGCCGGAGAAGGCCAGACCCATGATCCACATGTCGGCGCCGACACCCGGCGAACGGACGGCGTCCGAGAGCGGGGAGTAGGCGAACCATCCGAAGTCGGCGGCACCCTGGGGGGTGAGGAAGCCGGCCACCGCGATGATCGAGCCGAAGAGGTACAGCCAGTAGGCGAACATGTTCAGCCGCGGGAACGCCACATCGGGCGCGCCGATCTGCAGCGGCATGATCCAGTTCGCGAAACCGGCGAACAGCGGCGTCGCGAACATCAGCAGCATGATCGTGCCGTGCATCGTGAACGCCTGGTTGAACTGCTCGTTCGACATGATCTGCGTGCCGGGACGGGCCAGTTCGGCGCGCATCACGAGCGCCATGATTCCGCCGATGACGAAGAACACGAACGACGTGACCAGGTAGAGCGTACCGATGGTCTTGTGGTCGGTGGTGGTCAGCCACTTCACCACGACATTGCCGGGCTGCTTGCGCCGGACGGGCAGCTCGTTCTCGTACGAGTCGTCGGCCGCGGCTGCACCCTGGGGTTGGTTGAGGATGCTCACAGTTGGTTCTTCTCCGCGTTTTTGGCGGGGGTCGTCTGCTCAATGCCCGCCGGGACGTAGCCGGTCTGACCCTTGTCCGCCAGCTCCTTGAGGTGCTGCTGGTAGCGCTCGGGGGAGACGACCTTGACGTTGAAGAGCATCCGGGAGTGGTCCACGCCGCAGAGCTCCGCGCACTTGCCCATGAAGGTGCCCTCCCGGTTGGGCGTCACCTCGAAGGCGTTGGTGTGCCCGGGGATGACGTCCTGCTTGAAGAGGAAGGGGACCACCCAGAAGGAGTGGATCACATCACGGGAGGTCAGCACGAAGCGGACCTTCTCCCCCTTGGGCAGCCACAGCGTGGGGCCGGGGTTGCCGTTCTGGGGGTTCCGGGTGCCGGGGATGCCCGCGTCGTAGACACCGCCCGCGTTCTGCGGGAGGTCGTCCAGCCACTTGTCGGGGATGGCCTTGAGGTTCTTGTCCTTCTTGGCATCGCCCGTCACACCCGGCACGGGCTCGATGTAGTTGAAGGCCCAGCTCCACTGGTAGCCGACCACGTTGATGGTGTGGACAGGCTTTTCGGAGAGGGAAATGAGCTTTGTCTCGTCACGCGCGGTGAAGTAGAAGAACACCGAGACGACGATGAGCGGGACCACGGTGTACAACGCCTCGATGGGGAGGTTGTACCGGGTCTGCGGGGGGATCTCCACCTTGGTTCGGGTACGCCGGTGGAAGTAGACACTCCACAGGATCAGCCCCCACACCAGGACGCCCGTGACGAGCGCCGCAGCCCACGACCCCTGCCACAGGGAGAGGATGATGGGCGCCTCTTCCGTGACCGGAGTGGGCATGCCAAGGCGGGGAAAGTCTTCCCAGGTGTATTCGCAACCGGTGGCGGTAACCAGGATCAGGCCCGCAGTCAGCACCTGCGGCAGCTTCCGCCGCATCGGGCGCCGCGACGCGGGGGTACCACCCGCGCGTTGGCTGCGGGGGAGGTCGGAGCCGTTGGGACTCACGTAGCGCCTTCCCGAGAGTCTCGGCCCGCGCGACGGGTGCGGCCGTCTCGCTGGTCGGTCGCCGGTCCTGACGCGGGCAGGGGTTTGGATGTTTATGCGGACCAAACCCTACTGGACGCTATCTGGGGTCGCGCGGGGAGGGTGCCCAACGCGCCGTTCGGCTCCCCGAAGAGGTGGAATCACCCTGATATTTCATGGGATTTCCGCCCGAAACACCTCGGGTTTATCCGCCTCGCCCGGCGCCGGCGCACGGGCCTTCGCCGCCCCGTCCGCACCCCCGGAGTACTCGCTTCCGGTGGACGGCTGACGCCCCTTCGGGCGGTGCTCCCGGCGGGGTCGTAGCGTAACCGTGTGCCCTACTTCGACACCGCGTCCTCCGCCCCGCTGCACCCCGTGGCCCGCCAGGCCCTCCAGGCCGCCCTCGACGAGGGGTGGGCCGACCCCGCCAGGCTCTACCGGGAGGGGCGGCGGGCCCGGCTGCTGCTGGACGCGGCCCGGGAGGCGGCCGCGGAGGCGGTGGGCTGCCGCCCGGACGAACTGGTCTTCACCCCTTCGGGGACCCGCGCGGTGCACCTCGGGGTGGCGGGGGCCCTCGCCGGGCGCCGGCGGGTGGGCGGGCATGCGGTGGTCTCGGCGGTGGAGCACTCCTCCGTACTGCACGCGTCCGCGCGCTACGGGGAGGAGACCTCCGAGGTTCCCGTGGACCGCCTCGGGCGCGTCGATCCGTCCCGGTTCGCGGCGGCGCTGCGCGGGGACACGGCGCTGGCCTGCCTCCAGTCGGCCAACCACGAGGTCGGCACCGAGCAGCCGGTACGGGAGGTGGCCGGGATCTGCGGGGCGGCCGGGGTGCCGCTGCTGGTGGACGCGGCGCAGTCACTGGCGTGGGGGCCGGTGGACGACGGCTGGTCGCTGCTGACCGCGAGCGCGCACAAGTGGGGCGGGCCCGGCGGGGTGGGGCTGCTCGCGGTGCGCAAGGGCGTCCGGTTCGCGTCCCCGGAGCCCGCGGACGAGCGGGAGTCGGGGCGGTCGGCCGGTTACGAGAACATCCCGGGGATCGTGGCCGCCGCGGCCTCGCTCCGGGCGGTCCGGGCCCAGGCCGAGACGGAGGCGGTACGGCTGCGGGGCCTGGTGGACCGTATCCGCGCGAGGGTGCCGGAGCTGGTGCCGGACGTGGACGTGGTGGGCGACCCGGTACGGCGCCTCCCCCATCTGGTCACCTTCTCCTGTCTCTATGTCGACGGGGAGGCGCTGCTGCACGAGCTGGACCGGGCGGGGTACTCCGTGTCGTCGGGCTCCTCGTGTACGTCGAGCACCCTGACCCCGAGCCATGTACTGCGGGCGATGGGCGTGCTCAGCGAGGGGAACGTACGGGTGTCACTGCCCGCCGGAACGGCGGCTACGGACGTGGAGGGCTTCCTGGAGGTGCTGCCGGGGGTGGTCTCGGCGGTCCGCGGGCGGATGGGGGCGGAGGCGGTGTCAGCGGCGGGCAGGCGGACGGGTTCCGGTACTGGTTCCGGTTCGGCCGGGGGTGATCTGGTGCTGGACACGCTCGGGAAGCGGTGCCCGGTCCCTGTGATCGAACTGGCCAGGGTGATCGGCGATGTGCCGCCGGGCGCGACGGTGACGGTGCTCTCGGACGACGAGGCGGCCCGGCTGGACATTCCCGCGTGGTGCGAGATGCGGGGCCAGGAGTACGTGGGCGAGGAGGAGCGCGGCGGGGGCCGGGTGGCCTATGTGGTGCGCCGCGTGACATAGCGGACGGGCCCGCCCCCGGTGCCGCCGGGGCACCGGCGGCTTGCCCCGTCCGCTCCCCGGATCGGTGTCCCGTGCCTTCCGGCCCATTTTCCGGTGCCGGGGAGAGGGCACCCCGGGTGGTGGTCGGCCGGCGGGGCCGCCCCGGCTCCGGCTTCCTTCGCCGGACCCGCGCCTCCCCCACCCATGAGGCCGGGAGGTGCCCGACCGGGGGAATCGTCCCCGGGACGGCGTACCGGGGCGAGGGCTCGTCACCCGGTACGCGGAGCGGCCGGACACCCGCGGGCGCGGGGGGTGTTTCCGGCCGCGGGGGTGACGCGGGGGCGTGGCGGGGTCCGGCGCCCCCGGCCCGAGCGGGCCGGGCCTTCCGGGCGGGCCGGTTTCCGGGCAGACCGCCTCTGAGCGGACACGGCCCGGGGCGACCGGGTGCCCCGGGCGGGTCAGGTCAGGTCAGGTGGGACTGGACTTCGGTGGCCGCCTCCTGGCCGTACGCCTTGGTGAAGCGGTCCATGAAGTGCGCGCGCCGCAGGGTGTACTCCTGGGTGCCGAGGGTTTCGATCACCAGCGTGGCCAGCATGCAGCCCACCTGCGCCGCCCGTTCCAGGCCGACGCCCCAGGAGAGGCCCGAGAGGAACCCGGCGCGGAAGGCGTCGCCGACGCCCGTGGGGTCGACCTTGGCCTCCTCCTCGGGGCAGCCGACCTCGATGGGGTCGCCCCCGCCGTGCTCGATACGGACACCGCGGGAGCCGAGCGTGGTGACGCGGTGGCCGACCCGGTCGAGGATCTCCTTGTCCGTCCAGCCGGTCTTGGACTCGATCAGCCCCTTCTCGTACTCGTTGGAGAAGAGATAGGTCGCACCGTCCAGCAGTATCCGGATCTCGTCCCCGCTCATCCGCGCGATCTGCTGGGAGAAGTCCGCCGCGAAGGGGATCCCCCGCGAACGGCACTCCTCGGTGTGCCGCAGCATCGCCTCGGGGTCGTCCGCGCCGATGAGGACCAGATCGAGGCCGCCGACCCGGTCGCCCACCGACTTCAGCTCGATCAGCCGGGCCTCGCTCATCGCCCCGGTGTAGAAGGAGCCGATCTGGTTGTGGTCGGCGTCGGTCGTACAGACGAAGCGGGCCGTGTGCAGCACCTCGGAGATACGTACGGACCCGGTGTCCACACCATGGCGGTCGAGCCAGGCCCGGTACTCGCCGAAGTCCGCTCCGGCGGCGCCGACGAGGATGGGCCGCGTACCCAGCTGGCCCATGCCGAAGCAGATGTTCGCCCCGACACCGCCCCTGCGCACATTCAGGCTGTCGACCAGGAAGGAGAGGGAGACCGTGTGCAGCTGATCCGCGACCAGCTGGTCGGCGAAGCGGCCGGGAAAGGTCATGAGGTGGTCGTTTGCGATGGAGCCGGTGACTGCGATTCGCACGGCGATTGCGCTCCTGTGGCGGGGTGGGGATGACATCTCACGCTACCCGGTCGAAGCCGGGGATCGCAGGGCGGAAACCGCCCGACAGGAGGTCTTCGTCCCCCGGCTCCTCGGTGCGTACGGTGCGGATATGACGAACTCCCCGGCGTACAGGGCCTCCCGCGACCGGGAATTCACTCTGACGCAGCTGCGGGGCGACCGCGCCCGGATGGCCGCGCACCGTCCGGCGCCCCTGTCCGCCGTGCCCGCGGCCGTTCCGCCGTCCCGTATCCGCGGAGTCGTCGTGCCCGCCGCCCCGGCGCGGATCGTCGCCTCGATGTCCGACGACGGATCCGGCTTCGGACACGGATCTGGATGCGGATACGGATGCGGAGGCTGAGGGCGGCCCGCTCACCGGGGGCGCGAACCGGGAACCGCGCGCGCCCTTGTCCCGTCCCACTCGTGACCCCGCATCAGGGGGCGCGTGGCCGTTGGGACAGTCGACGGGTGACAGGGAGCGATGCGGTGAGCGGGACGAAGACCGACGAGGACAGCGGACGCCGGTGGCGTTCACCGCTGGTGGCCTCACTCGTGGCGGCGGTACTCGTCGTGGGGGGCGGAGGCGGCACCTATCTCGCCACGGCGGGATTCGGCGACGGCCCGGACCCCCGGGGCGCGGAGCCGCCGAAGCTCTCGGTGAGCCCCGCTCCGGTGGACGCCGCCGGGATCGCGCCCGGTGAGCCCCACCCCGGCCCCGGGCCCGGCTACCGGGCGAAGGGCGCTCTGCCGGACGGTCCGGACCGGGCCTCCGTGCACCGCCCGGAGGGCACGGTCACCGAGGACGAGGTGCGCCGGCTCGCGCAGGTACTCGGACTGCCGGGCTCCCCCCTGCGGAAGGGTTCGGTGTGGCTGACGGGCGACGACAAGGACGGCTCGGGCCCGGTGCTCCAGGTGAGTGCGGACGCCCCGGGCACCTGGACGTACGGCGGGTTCGGGCCCGCTCCCCGCGGTGACGCCTGCCCGAGGACCGATGTCTGCCCCTCCGGTACGACCACGAGCGGCCCCAGCGGCCCGGACGGTGTTCCTGCGGTGAGCGAGGAGGCCGCGAAGAAGGCCGCCGCCCCCGTACTGAAGGCACTCGGGCAGAGTGATGCCGCCGTGGACGCCGGCCAGGTGATGGGCGCGGTCCGCGTGGTGAACGCCGAGCCGGTGGTCGGCGGGCTGCCGACGTACGGCTGGACCACCGGGATCCAGATCGGCGCGGACGGCCGGGTGGTCGGCGGGGGCGGACAGTTGAAGGAACCCCGCGCACAGGCTTCGTACCCCGTGGTCTCCGCCACGGACGCACTCGCGCGGCTGAACTCCGCCCCCGGGGGAAGCGGTGCGGCCCGGCCGGCCGTCTGCCCCGCGGGCGAGGGCCGGGCCGGGAGCGGGGGTATAGAGCCGTGCGACCTGCCCGCCTGTGCCACGCCGATGCCGCTGGGCAGGGACGGCGGGGGCGGCGGCAAGGCCAGTGCCCCGCCGGCCCCTGCCGCGGGCACGGCACGGGACCACACCGGGTGCGGCACCCTCCCACCTCCGCCGGCCGAACCGCTGACCGTCGACAAGGCCGTCTTCGGGCTGTCCGCGATGTACGCGGAGGGGCGGCTGTCCCTCGTACCGTCGTGGCTGTTCCGGGTCGCGCCCGGTGGTGCGGCGCCGTCGTACACGGTCGCCCAGGCCGCGGTGGAGTCCGGGTATCTGCTCCAGAGCGCTCCGACGTCGCCGGACGCGCCCGGGATTCCGCCGGTCCCGCCGTCGTCGGCCCCGGGCAAGGACATCGCACCGGCACCGCCCGCGCCGGACAGGACCGGTCTTCCGGTGTCCCCGCCCGTGGAGTGGTACACCACGAAGGGGCGGACGCTGACGGTCCGGTTCATCGGCGGGGTCTGCGACACCTATAGCGCGAAGGCGAGCGAGACCGGGCGCCAGGTGCGGGTGACCATCACCGCGTCGCATCCCGAACCCGATCGCGTCTGCATCGAGATCGGTGTCGATACGACGGTGAAGGTGACTCTGGACGCTCCCCTGGGCGACCGTGAGGTCGTGGACGCGACGACGGGGAAGGCGATCCCGCCCCGCACCGGCTGAGCAGGGCCCACGGAGTCACGGGCCCCGGGGAACACCGGAGACCGGGACACCGGAGACTGCGATACCGGAGACTCGGATACGACAGAGGCGGCGGCCCCGGAAAAGGGGGCCGCCGCCTCTGCTGCGTACGCCAACCGGACGTCGCCCGGCTCGCCGCGCCGCTCAGTTGAAGGAGTCGCCGCAGGCGCAGGACCCCGTCGCGTTCGGGTTGTCGATGGTGAAGCCCTGCTTCTCGATGGTGTCGACGAAGTCGATGGAGGCGCCTCCCAGATACGGGGCGCTCATCCGGTCGGTGACGACCTTCACGCCGTCGAAGTCCTTGACGACATCGCCGTCGAGCGAACGCTCGTCGAAGAACAGCTGATAGCGCAGGCCGGAGCAGCCACCGGGCTGTACGGCGACACGCAGCGCCAGGTCGTCCCGGCCTTCCTGGTCCAGCAGGGCCTTCACCTTCGCCGCGGCGGCGTCGGACAGGAGGATACCGTCGCTCACGGTGGTGGTCTCGTCCGATACGGACATCTGCTTCATCACTCCCGGGATGGTCTCCCCGCCTGAGGCAGGGCGAAGTACGGAGACTGCTTGCCGACGGTTGCAACCGGCGGGACCGCGGATTCATTCCGGGCCCGTGGCCCCTCTTTCCCTTCTTATGCTCGCACACCGCCTGGGCTGGGGACACGGCGTGGAGCCAGGGGGTGCGTCACATCGACGCTATGGGCATCGTCAAAGTGACGTGAAGCGGTTATGATAGATAACGTCAAATAGACGATAAAGGTGTAGAAAAGAGAAAGGGTGCGTGACGTGACCACCGCCCAAGCCCGTACGGAACCGCAGGACGCCCTGCTCGACGTACAGCCGACGCCCCTCGCCCTGCTGCTCCTCGGCCGTGAGGCCGACCCCAGGAGCGAGCGCGGTGTGGAGTGCCCCGGCGACCTGCCGTCCCCGTCCGACCCGGATCTGGTGGAACGCGCACGTGCCGCGAAGGAGAAACTCGGCGACAAGGTCTTCGTCCTCGGCCACCACTATCAACGCGACGAGGTCATCCAGTTCGCCGATGTCACCGGTGACTCCTTCAAGCTGGCGAAGGACGCGGCGGCCCGGCCGGAGGCCGAGTACATCGTCTTCTGTGGTGTGCACTTCATGGCGGAGTCCGCGGACATCCTCACCTCCGACGACCAGAAGGTCGTCCTGCCGGACCTCGCGGCGGGCTGTTCCATGGCCGACATGGCGACGGCCGAGCAGGTCGCCGAGTGCTGGGACGTACTGACCGACGCCGGTATAGCCGATCAGGTCGTGCCCGTCTCGTATATGAACTCCTCGGCGGACATCAAGGCGTTCACCGGGAAGCACGGCGGCACGATCTGCACCTCGTCCAATGCGAAGCGGGCGCTGGAGTGGGCGTTCGAGCAGGGCGAGAAGATCCTGTTCCTGCCGGACCAGCACCTCGGGCGCAACACCGCCGTCCGGGACCTCGGTCTGTCGCTCGACGACTGCGTGGTCTACAACCCGCACAAGCCGAACGGCGGGCTGACCGCGGAGCAGCTGCGCGCGGCGAAGATGATCCTGTGGCGCGGGCACTGCTCGGTGCACGGCCGCTTCTCGCTGGATTCGGTCCGGGAGGTACGGGAGCGGATCCCGGGGGTGAATGTGCTGGTGCACCCGGAGTGCAAGCACGAGGTCGTGGCGGCGGCGGACCACGTCGGTTCGACGGAGTACATCATCAAGACGCTGGAGGCGGCTCCCGCCGGTTCCAAGTGGGCGATCGGCACCGAGCTGAATCTGGTGCGCCGGGTGGCCAACGCGCACCCCGACAAGGAGGTCGTCTTCCTCGACCGGACGGTCTGCTTCTGCTCGACCATGAACCGCATCGACCTGCCGCACCTGGTGTGGGCGCTGGAGTCGCTGGCGGAGGGCTCGCTGGTGAACCGTATCCAGGTCGACAAGGAGACGGAGAGCTTCGCGAAGCTGGCGCTGGAGAGGATGCTGGCGCTGCCGTAGGGGTGGCCTGGTGTGAAGCCCTCCTTGCCGGGGCGCTGCCCCGGTCCCCGCGCCTCGAACGCCGGCGGGGCCGGGGGTTCCCGGGCCTCGGCACGGGTAGGCCGTGGCCTGGTGCGCGGGGCCAACCGCGCGGGCCCTTGCCGGGGCTCCGCCCCGGACCCCGCGCCTCAAACGCCGGCGAGGCTGGAAACATCCCGCCCCCGGCACAGTCGAGGTCCCCCGACCCTGGCGGACTTGGGAATCCGAAGCCCAGCGGGCCGGGAGCGACCCCGCTCCAGGGCCGGTGAGCCACAGCCGACGCGCGCCGGGCCGGACCACCCGGGCCCCTGCCGGGGCTCCGCCCCGGACCCCGCGCCTCAAACGCCGGCGAGGCTGGAAACATCCCGCCCCCGGGACAGTCCCCCGGCGGGATTGGAAACGTCCACGCCCCGGCACAGTTGGGGTGCCCCAGCCCCGGCAAGGCCACAGCTGCCCCGGCAGCGGCAAGGCTGAAAGGGCCCGGGCCCCGGCCGACCCAGCCCGTCCGGCGATTGAGGACCCGGGTCCGGGGCGGAGCCCCGGGAAGGAACAGACCCCCGACGCGGCCGGGAAGTGCCCCGGCAACGCCGGCCCCGTTAGGACTCGCAGATCCAGTCCGTGAGTTCCGAGGGGCGGCTCAGGGCGACCAGATGCCCGCCGGGAAGGATCTCCACCGGGATGCCCAGGCGCGCGGCGACCGTGCGGCGCTGGAAGTCCGCGGGGAAGAAGCGGTCGTCGCGGGACTGGAGGAAGCGGGTGGGGATCTCCGGCCAGGACGGCAGGGGCCAGGGGTCCGCGAACAGGGCCTCGGAGGGGGCCCCGGGCGGGGAGGTCATCGCCTCGGTGGTGACCTCGGGCGGGACGTCGTGGAAGAAGTCGACGAGCGGGTCGAACGGGGCGTCGGGGTCGCGGCCGTCGCGGACCGCGAGGGCCCGGCGGGCCGCCGGCTGGCCCGTGTTGGCCCACCACTGGCCCGGTGTCTCGCCGGGCGCCGGGACCATGGCGTTGACCAGGATCAGACGCTCCACGGAGACCCGCTCGCAGACCAGGGGCGCGATGAAACCGGACAGCGACTGGGCGACGACGACCAGCCTCCCGGGGGGCGCGCCGAGCTGGTCGACCACGGCTTCGGTGTAGTCGGACAGATCCGCGGTGTTGTCCTCGGGGAGGTCGACGGCGATGGCCTCATGGCCCCGGGCACGCAGCTCGGGCACCACCCGGTGCCAGTACCAGGCGCGGCCGTCGGCGCCGGGGATGAGGAGGTACTCCGTCATACGCCGCTCCTGCGGAAGGGACCAGAGGACCCCATCGTGGCGCACGAAAGCCCGGTCCGGGCTCCCGAAGGGGCCCGGACCGGGCGAGTTCACCGGATCTGCGCTACAGGTCGGCCGAGGCCAGGACGTCCGCGTCGGCGTCCGAGACCTCCGGCGGCCGTCCGTCGCCGGACTTCGCGCGCTTCGCGGCCTTCTTCTTCGCGCGCCGCTCCTTGCGCAGCTCCACCATCGAGTAGAGCGTCGGCACGAGCAGCAGGGTGAGCAGGGTGGAGGTGATCAGACCGCCGATCACGACCACCGCCAGTGGCTTGGCGATGAAGCCGCCCTCGCCCGTGACGCCCAGGGCCATCGGGAGCAGGGCGCAGATCGTCGCCAGGGCGGTCATCAGAATCGGGCGCAGCCGGTGCCGCCCGCCCTCGATGACGGACTCGACGACGCCGAGCCCCTGTGCGCGGTACTGGTTGATGAGGTCGATCAGCACGATCGCGTTGGTGACGACGATGCCGATCAGCATCAGCATGCCGATCATCGCCGGGACGCCCATCGGGGTGCCGGTGATGACGAGCAGACCGATCGCTCCGGTCGCCGCGAACGGGATGGAGACCAGCAGGATCAGCGGCTGCACCAGCGAGCGGAAGGTGGCGACCAGCAGCATGAAGACGATCGCGATCGCCGCGAGCATCGCCAGGCCGAGGGAGCCGAACGCCTCGTCCTGGTCCTCCGACACTCCGCCGATGGAGGCCGTGGCGCCCTCCGGCAGATCGAGGGACTTCAGCTTGGACTGGAGCGCGCTGCTGACGGCGCCGGTGTTGTCGCCGGTCGGCTTGGCCGTGATCGTGGCGGCGCGGGAGCCGTCGATACGGGTCATGGAGACCGGTCCCGGCGCCTGCTGCACCTCGGCGACCTGGCCGAGCTTCAGCGCTCCGAGGGGCAGGTCCCGCAGTTCCGCGATGGTCTTGGCGGGCTTGGCGGAGGTGATGACGACATCGCGCTCGCTGTCGTCGAGGATCGCCTTGGCGATGGGGGTGCCGCGCACGGCCTGGGCGACGGCGGCACCGAGGCTGGCGTCGTTGAAGCCGGCCGCCACGGCGTTGGCGTTGGCCTTGACCGAGATCCTCGGGACGCTCTGCGCCAGGTCGCTCTGGACGTCGGTGACGTTCTTGAGTCCGGCGACCTCTTCCCGTACCGCCTCGGAGGCGGACTTCAGGGTGGCCGGGTCGGCGGCCTTGACGACGACGCTCAGGTCCTGGCTGCCGAAGCCGTCGCCCGCCGCGATGGTGGTGTCGCCGATGCCGTCGAGCTTGGCCAGTTCGTCGTCGATGCGGTCGCGGGTCTTCTCGTAGTCGGCCGCGTCCTTCAGGGTCATCTGGTACGACGCCTGGTTGGCGCCGGTGCCACCGCCGAAGGCGGCCATGAATCCGGAGGAGCCGACGGTGACCTGGTAGTTCTCCAGCTCGTCGATACCGCTGAGGACGTTCTCGACCTTCTTCGCGGCGGCGTCGGACGCCTCCAGGCTGGTGCCCGGGGGCAGCTCCTGCTTGATCGACATGACCTCCTGCTCGCCCTGGTCGAAGAAGTTCGTCTTCAGCAGTCCGGCCATGCCGAAGGTGCCGAAGAGGATGACGACCGCGAGGACGACGCTGGTGATCCGGCGGCGGGTGGCGAAGCGCAGTACGGGGATGTACGAGCGCTGGAGCCTGCTGCGCTCCTCCTTCTCCTCCGCGATCCGGCGGGCCTCGTCCGGGTCCATTCCGCGGACGGCCTTCGGCGCGCGCAGGAACCAGTACGACAGCACCGGCACCACGGTGAGCGAGACGAGGAGGGAGGCCAGCAGGGCCGCGGAGACGGTGAGCGAGAACGAGCCGAACAGCTCACCGATCATCCCGCCGGTCAGACCGATCGGCAGGAACACGGCCACGGTGGTCAGTGTCGAGGCGGTGACCGCGCCGGCGACCTCCTTCACCGCGTTGATGATCGCGCTCTCGCGCTCCTCGCCGTAGCCGAGATGGCGCTTGATGTTCTCCAGCACCACGATCGAGTCGTCGACGACCCGGCCGATGGCGATGGTCAGCGCGCCGAGGGTGAGCATGTTGAGCGAGAGGTCGCGGGTCCACAGCACGATCAGCGCCAGCACCACGGACAGCGGGATGGAGACCGCGGTGACCAGGGTGGAGCGCAGCGAGGCCAGGAAGACCAGGATCACGATCACGGCGAAGAGCAGACCGAGCGCGCCCTCAGTGGTCAGACCGGAGATCGCCTTGGAGACCGCCGGGCCCTGGTCGGAGACGACGGTCAGCTCGGCGCCGGAGCCCAGGTCCTCGCGCAGCTCGGGCAGCTTGTCCCGGACCGCGTCGGAGATGGCGACGGCGCTGCCGTCGTTGTCCATGGTGGCGAGGACCGCGAGGCTGGGCTTGCCGTCGGTACGGGTGAGGGAGACCGCGGTGGACGGGGTCTGCTCGACCTTGGCGATGTCGCCGAGGCGGACGGGCTTGCCCTTGGGAGCCGCCGAAGGGATCCGTACGTCGGCGATCTGGCGGAGGCTGGTGAACCCGCCGCCTACCTGGACGGTGAGATTCTTGCCCCCCTCGCTGAAGGAGCCGGCCGGCATCGTGGCGCCGCCCGCCTTCAGCGCTCCGCTGATCGCGTCGACGCCGAGACCGGCGGCGCGGAGCCTCGCCTCGTAGGGGGTGACCGAGACCTGGAGGTCCTGGACGCCGTCGATGGAGACCTGGCCGACGCCGTCGATGTCCTCCAGGGCGGGGACGACGGTACGTTCCAGCTGATCGGCGAGCGCCTGCTGGTCCTTGTCGGAGGTGACCGCGAGGACGACGGTCGGGATGTCGTCCGTGGAGCCGGCGATCACCTGCGGGTCGACGTCGTCGGGCAGCTCGGCGCTCGCCCGGTTCACCGCCTGCTGGACATCGGCGACGAGCTGCTTGGTACCGTCCCCGTACTCGAAGCCGGCCATGATCACGGCGTTGCCCTCGCTCGCCGTGGAGGTGATGCTCTTGATGCCGTCGACGGCCTTGAGCGAGCTCTCCAGCGGCTCGACGACCTGCTTCTCGACCACATCGGGGGACGCGCCCTGATAGGGGGCGAGCACGGAGACCATCGGAAGTTCGATGGACGGCAGCAGCTGTTGCTTGAGCTGGGGGATGGCGATCGCGCCGAAGACGATCGCCACGATCGACATCAGCCCGACCAGGGCGCGTTGCTTCAGGCTGAATCTCGACAGCCAGGACATGAGGTCTCTCTTCTGTGACTTACGCGGCAGGAAGGCGCCGGACGACAGGCGTACTGTGTGGC
The DNA here is from genome assembly GCF_044456085.1 of Streptomyces sp. NPDC051018. Classification (NCBI taxonomy): domain Bacteria; kingdom Bacillati; phylum Actinomycetota; class Actinomycetes; order Kitasatosporales; family Streptomycetaceae; genus Streptomyces; species Streptomyces sp. NPDC051018. The sequence continues at coordinate 530,495 of NZ_JBITFN010000001.1, read as the reverse complement.
GTCGGGCACAGTCGGTGGCCCGCTTATACGATCAGCCATGAGGATGGCGGACCCGTCGCCCCCAGGTCTCGTTTCTTTATCTCGCGTATACCGCGATTGGAGTACACGCGGGAGTCGGTTCAGTCCGCCCTCGGACGGACCAGACCCGATTCATAGGCGGTGACCACCAGTTGGGCGCGGTCCCGGGCGCCCAGCTTGGCCATGGCCCGGTTCACATGGGTCTTCACGGTGAGCGGGCTCACCGCGAGGCGTTCGGCGATCTCGTCGTTGGAGTGGCCGCCGGCGACCAGGACGAGGACCTCGCGCTCGCGCACGGTGAGCGCTTCGAGGCGCTCGGAGTAGGTCGCGGAGTCCGGGTCGTCGTCCCGGCCGCCGCCCTGGGCGAGGAACTTGGCGATCAGCCCCTTGGTGGCGACGGGCGACAGCAGCGCCTCACCGGCGGCGGCGATACGGATGGCGCTGAGGAGTTCGTCGGGTTCGGCGCCCTTGCCGAGGAAGCCCGACGCCCCGGCGCGCAGGGACTGGACGACGTACTCGTCCACCTCGAAGGTCGTCAGCATGACGATACGGACATGGGCCAGCGTGGGATCGGCGCTGATCATACGGGTGGCGGCGAGGCCGTCCGTACCGGGCATCCGGATGTCCATCAGGACGACGTCGGCCTGTTCGGAGCGGGCGAGGGCGACGGCCTCGGCGCCGTCCGCGGCCTCCCCGACCACGGCCATGTCCGGTTCCGAGTCCACCAGGACCCGGAAGGCACTGCGCAGCAGTGCCTGGTCGTCGGCGAGCAGCACCCTGATCGTCATGTGTCCTCCCCCGTGCGCGCTTTCAGGGGAAGTATCGCCTGCACCCGGAATCCGCCGCCGTACCGGGGGCCCGCGCTGAGCCGGCCGCCGAGGGCCGAGACCCGTTCGCGCATGCCGAGGAGGCCATGGCCGCCGCCCGGGTCGTCGGCGCTCGTCCCAGGCACGACCGGGGCGTCGGGTATCCGGCCGCCGGGCTCCGGGGCGGAGCCGTTGTCCAGGACCGTGACCTCCAGGGTCGTGCCCACGCGGATCACGCTCACCTCGGCCTTGGCCTCCGGGCCCGCGTGCTTGCGCACATTGGTGAGGGCCTCCTGGATGATCCGGTACGCGGCGAGGTCGACGGCCGCGGGGCGCCGGACGCCCTCGTCGGCGCGGGCCACCTCCACCGCCAGACCGGACTGCCGGAAGGTGGTGACCAGTTGATCGAGAACGCCGAGGCCGGGCGCGGGTTCGGTGGGCGCCTCCGGGTCGCCGGACTGCCGCAGCAGCCCGACCGTGGCCCGCAGTTCACTGAGCGCGGAGCGGCTGGCCTCCCGTACATGGGCGAGCGCCTCCTTGGCCTGGTCGGGGCGCTTGTCCATGACATGCGCGGCGACGCCCGCCTGCACATTGACCAGGGCGATGTGATGGGCGACGACATCGTGGAGATCACGGGCGATACGCAGCCGCTCCTCGGCGACCCGGCGCCGGGCCTCCTCCTCCCGGGTCCGCTCGGCGCGGTCGGCGCGCTCCCGGATGGCGTCGACGAACGCCCGCCGGCTGCGTACGGCGTCACCGGCGGCCGCTGCCATCCCGGTCCAGGCGAAGATGCCCACGTTCTCCTGGGTGTACCAGGGGGTCGTGCCGAAGAACATCGCGGAGCCGGTGAGCACGGTCATCGTGAGCAGGCCGACCCGCCAGGTGGTGGGCCGGTCGGTGCGGGAGGCGACGGTGTAGAGGGCGATGACGGCGGCCATCGCGACCGGGGCCGGGCGGTTGGCGAAGATCAGCTCGACCACGGCCATGCCGCCGACGAAGACCAGTACGCACACCGGGCGGCGACGGCGGTAGACCAGCGCCGCGGATGCCAGGACCAGCAGCACCAGGGTGAGTGCGCCGGGGGTACGGGCGCCGAACTGCGGCCCGTGTTTGCCGTACGGCTCCGCGAAGGAGCCCACGACCATGCCGGCCAGCACGATCACGGCGAGTGCGGCGTCGAACGCCAGGGGGTGCTCACGGAGCCAGCGCTGGGCGCGGGCGAACCGGACGGCGAGGGAGGTCACAACAGGCAACGGTACGACGTGTCCCGGCCGCCGGGTGCCCGTCGGCCGTTCAGATGTACGGAAGTAGGGAATCCGGGGCCTGGGCGGGGTGGTGGCACGACCTGTGGAGGGTGCCCGGGCGAGGGGGACACAGGGGTGCGGAAACCGGGGTGGACGCGGGGATTCCGGGGCGCGGGCGGTCCGGGCGGGGCCGGCGTCCGGAGCCCGGAGGAGGCGCCGGTCACTTCGTCGTACCGTCGTCGCACCTCCGGGCCGGGCACAGGTGCCGTAACCGCGAAGATCCGGCGGCCCCGGCCCGGCTCACGTGCCGTACCGGGAGGAAACCGTTCGCCCCGGGCAGGCCCCGCCTCCGGGAAGGGTGTCCCTGGATGTGCCCCTGGATCCGTACGGTCCGGGCGGTCCCGGCCGGCGTACGCCCCTCGACGCGCGCGTGCCCCGCTCGGAAAGTCCTGAGCGGGGCACGCTGTTGGAATGCGCGGGCCGTGCGGGCCCGGTCGGGGCCGGGATCAGCCGGGGAGGAGACCGCCGTCACCGAGCATCTCCCGGACGTCCTCCAGGGTGGCTCCCGGGGCGGGGAGGATCAGCTCCGACGGCTCCAGGGCGTCGTCCGGGAGCGGCTCCCCCAGTTCCCGGACGCGCTCCAGGAGCGCGGTGAGCGTCCGGCGGAAACCGGGGCCGTCGCCCTGTTCCATCTCCGCCAGCAGCTCGTCGTCGAGCTTGTTCAGTTCGGCGAAGTGGCTGTCCGCCAGCTTCACCTGACCCTCCCCCATGATCCGTACGATCATGACGAGTCCCTACTGCTCGGTCCCGAGGGACGCGGTCGGCCGGTGCCTGCCGCCAGCCGGAGGCCGCCGGTGTCCGGCCCAGGCGCCCTCAGTGCTTGTCGAAATTCGGCCTGGCGCTGTTCTGCTGACCCTGGGCGTCCTGCGGAGTGGCGCTGCCGCCCTCGATGGCCTGCTTCGAGGAGGTGCCGCCCGCCAGTTCGGCCTTCATCCGCTGGAGCTCCAGCTCCACATCCGTACCACCGGAGATACGGTCCAGCTCGGCGGCGATGTCGTCCTTCGCCATCCCGCTCGGGTCGTCGAGCGCGCCCGAGGCGAGCAGCTCGTCGATCGCGCCCGCCCGCGCCTGGAGCTGGGCGGTCTTGTCCTCGGCACGCTGGATCGCGAGCCCGACGTCGCCCATCTCCTCCGAGATGCCGGAGAACGCCTCCCCGATCCGGGTCTGTGCCTGCGCGGCGGTGTAGGTGGCCTTGATCGTCTCCTTCTTGGTGCGGAAGGCGTCGACCTTGGCCTGGAGGCGCTGGGCCGCGAGGGTGAGCTTCTCCTCCTCGCCCTGCAGCGTGGTGTGCTGCGTCTCCAGGTCGGTGACCTGCTGCTGGAGCGCGGCGCGGCGGGAGAGCGCCTCGCGCGCCAGGTCCTCACGGCCGAGCGCCAGCGCCTTGCGGCCCTGGTCCTCCAGCTTGGAGGACTGTCCCTGCAACTGGTTGAGCTGGAGCTCCAGGCGCTTGCGGGAGGTCGCCACGTCGGCGACCCCGCGGCGCACCTTCTGGAGCAGCTCCAGCTGCTTCTGGTACGAGTAATCGAGGGTCTCGCGCGGATCCTCGGCCCGGTCAAGGGCCTTGTTTGCCTTCGCGCGGAAGATCATCCCCATACGCTTCATGACACCGCTCATGGGCTTCGCGCGCCCCCTTCATGACGGACTACGGCTCCAGCACTCCAACAGAACCCACAGTACGGGCCCTGCATCCATTACCGCACTGTTCGAGCGCGGATGCGCTCCTCCCCAAGGACGACTGCGGACTGCTTCCGATCCGGCGCAAGGAGTAGATGACCGTAGGGGACATCACCCGGGAGACCGTCCGCACCGGCCCGCCGGGGCCACCGCGGCCGGGGTCCTGACGCGGGCCCGAAGGCCCCCGTCCCGCGCCGTTCCTCTCTCCCCTGGCAGACGTACGGTGTTGCCGGATCGTTCCCCTCCGGCGTTGGGTCCATGCACGCCACCCCTTACCCTTGGGTTTTGTGTTCCGTAGCCGTGCCAAGACGGAGAAGTCCCCCACCGACCAGGTGACGGCGGACTCCTCCCAGCATCCCCGCGACCCCGAGGCCCCGAAGGGCCGCCCCACTCCCAAGCGGAGTGAGGCCCAGAGCCAGCGCCGCCGTGCCGCCACGACGCCGCTCGACCGCAAGGCGGCGATGAAGCGCCAGCGGGAGGCCAGGCGCGCGGATCTGGCGCGCCAGCGCGAGGCCCTCGCCAGCGGTGACGAGCGGTATCTGCCCGTCCGTGACAAGGGTCCCGTGCGCCGCTTCGTCCGTGACTTCGTCGACTCGCGCTTCTGCGTCGCCGAGTTCTTCCTGCCGATGGCCGTGGTCATCCTCATCGCGAGCATGGTCCGCGTCGGCCAGCTCCAGAACATCGCGCTGCTGCTCTGGCTCGGCGTGATCGTGATGATCCTGGTGGACTCGGCCGGTCTGGCGATGCGGCTGAAGAAGCAGCTGCGGGAGCGCTTCCCCGATGAGCCCAAGCGCGGCGCGGTCGCCTACGGTCTGATGCGTACGCTTCAGATGCGCCGGCTCCGTCTGCCGAAGCCGCAGGTCAAGCGCGGAGAGCGACCCTGAGCACTGAGGCCCCCGGTGTCGCGGACGCCCCGGGTGGTCCCGTCGTGCCCGGAGGGCTGCGCGACACCGTCCGCCAGGAGCTGCTGGCCCGGCAGCTCGACGAGCAGATAGCGGCCCGCTACCCGGTCGGGCAGCGCCTGCGGATACTCGACGTCGGCATGGGCCGGGGCGCCCAGGCGCTGCGGCTGGCCCGCGCGGGACACACGATCACCGGCCTGGAATCCGACCCCGTACTGCTGCGGGCCGCCCAGGAGTCGCTGTCGACCGAGCCCGCCGGCATCCGCGAGCGGGTGCGGCTGCTGGAGGGCGACGGCCACGAGACCGGGGTGCACTTCCTGCCGGGCAGCTTCGACGTGGTCCTCTGCCACGGGGTCCTGATGTCCTCGCCGGAGCCGGACGCGATGCTCGCCGGTCTCGCCAGGATGCTGGCACCGGGCGGGCTGCTGTCCCTGCTCGTACGCAACGCGGACGCGCTCGCCATGGGCCCGGGGCTCGCCGGGGACTGGAGCGGGACGCTGGCCGCCCTGGAGTCGGACCTGTACTCCGACGGCGGGGGCGTACCCCTGCGGGCCGACCGGCTCGACGCGCTGACCTCGACGCTCGCGGGGATCGCCGCGCCCCTGCACGCCTGGTACGGCGTCCAGGTCTTCACCGACTGGGGCGCCGACACCGTCATCCCGGCCGCGGACGAGCTGGAACGGCTGCTCACCGCCGAGGACCGGGCGGGACGCACGGAGCCCTACCGCAGGGTGGCCGCGCTGCTGCATCTGTGCGGCGTACGCGGCTGAGACCGCGCCCCGGCCGGCCGGACAGTCGGCGGTACGGGCACACCGCGCCCGGAGCGGCGGCGGCGGACCGTGTTTTCGGGGTTTCCCGGTTTTCCCGCGATTCTCGGGTTTTCCCGGCCGCTCAGGCAGCGGAGCCCCTGATGCGTCCTCATTCAAGTGAGCACCGCGAAGACCACCCGAAATGACGACCCCGGGTCCACCGGCGCCGGTCACCCCGTGCCCGGTGCGGGCGGCGGCCCGGCGGGGCCCCCGGCCGGGGGCTCGACGCAGCTGTCCCCGGACTCCACGCGCAAACTCCCCGCCCGGGAGACCTGGCGCGCCCTGTACACGCACTTCCGGCCGCACCGCTGGACCGTCCTGCTCGGCGCGTCGCTGGCCCTGGTCGGCACGGTCGCCGGGCTCGCCCAGCCGCTCGCCGCGAAGTCCCTGGTGGAGCGGCTCGGCGAGGACAGCTCGATCACCGGGGTGCTGGTCCTGCTCACGGTTCTGGTGGTGATCGGCACGGCGATCGAGGCGGTGGGCGCGTACATCCTGGAGCGCACCGCCGAGTCCGTGGTGCTGGCCGCGCGCCGGAGCCTGATCGGGCGGCTGCTGCGGCTGCGGCTGCCGGAGGTGGAGCGGACCCAGCCGGGCGATCTGATGTCCCGGGTCACGTCCGACACCACCCTGCTGAAGGCGGTGACCACCCAGTCGCTCGTCTCCGCGGTCACCGGCGGGCTCGCCTTCGTGGCCACGATCGTACTGATGGGGCTGATGGACGCGGTTCTCCTCGGTGTCACGCTCGGGGTGATCGTGCTGATCGGCGGCTGTGTCGCCCTGGTCATGCCGCAGATCTCGCGGTCCACCCAGCGGGCGCAGGCGGCCGTCGGCGAGATCTCCACGGTGCTGGAGCGGGCGTTCGGGGCGTTCCGCACGGTGAAGGCGTCCGGTGCCGAGGAGCGTGAGACGGCCCTCGTGGCCGCGGCGGCGCGGGAGGCGTGGCGGCACGGCGTCCGGTCGGCGAAGTGGCAGTCCGTGGCCTGGTCGTCGGTGGGGCTCGCGGTCCAGGTGTCGTTCCTGGCGGTGCTGGGCATCGGCGGGGCCCGGGTGGCGTCCGGCGCGATCTCGGTCTCGACGCTGGTGGCGTTCCTGCTCTTCCTCTTCTATCTGATCGACCCGGTGTCGAAGCTGGTGGAGGCGGCCACGCAGTACCAGGTGGGTTCGGCGGCGATCGCGCGGATCGTGGAGGCGGAGAGGCTGGAGACCGAGCATCCGGAGACGGACCGGCCGGCCGGCGAGCGGGCGGCGGACGGGGAGCCGGGCACGGTGGTACCGCCCGTGGACGGGGCCTCGTCGGTGGCCTTCGAGGAGGTGACCTTCCGCTACCGGGAGGACCTCCCGTATGTCCACCACGGTGTCACCTTCTCCGTACCCGGACCGGGCATGACCGCGTTCGTGGGCCCCTCGGGGGCGGGCAAGACGACGGTGTTCGGTCTGATCGAGCGGTTCTACGAGGCGGACGGCGGCCGGATCCTCGTCGACGGGCGGGATGTGCGCGACTGGCCCCTGGCCGAGCTGCGCGCCGGGATCGGCTATGTCGAGCAGGACGCGCCCGTGCTGGCCGGGACCCTGCGGGAGAACCTGGTCTTCGCCGCGCCCGGGGTGAGCGACGACGAGATCCGGGACGTTCTCGTACGGGCCCGGCTGGACGCGCTCGTGGACCGGCTGCCCGACGGCCTGGAGACCGTGGTCGGCCACCGGGGCTCCAAGCTGTCGGGCGGGGAGCGCCAGCGGGTGGCGATCGCGCGGGCGCTGCTGCGCAGGCCGCGGCTGCTGCTGCTGGACGAGGCGACCTCGCAGCTCGACGCGGTCAATGAGATGGCGCTGCGGGATGTGGTGGCCGAGGTGTCCCGGGAGGTGACCGTCCTGGTGGTGGCGCACCGGCTGTCCACGGTCACGCTGGCGGACCGGATCGTGGTCATGGACGCGGGGAGGGTACGGGCGGTGGGGACGCACGCCGAGCTGGTGGCCGGGGATCCGCTGTACGGGGAGCTGGCGGCGACGCAGTTCCTGGCGTCGGAGCCCGGGGCGGTGGGGCCGGGAACACCGGTGGCGGGCACGGCCGGGGCGGACGCGGCCGGGACGGAGACGGCCGGAGTCGGGGTCGAGATCGGGGCAGGGGTGACGCGAGCGGAGGCGGAGTAGCTGCCCAGGTGCCCAGGCCGGGGGCGCCTCGTGGAGCCGCGGCCCGACGGGTGGGCCGCCCCTCGGGTGGGGTACCACCTGATCGGAGGCGTACCACGGGCCGCCCCGAAAGGACAAAAGGGACACTCCTCCTATGGATGGACTCCCCCAGCACCCCTCCCGCATCTCCCGCCGCATACGTCGGCTGCTGCTGCCGCTCTCCGCCGCGGTATCCGCCACCGCACTGATCGGCGGCTGTTCCTCCGGCTCGGAGGCCACCGCGCCGGAGAGTTCCACACGGGCGGTCGTCCCCAAGGCGAGCAATGAGCTCCAGAACGCCTACGAGACCGTGATCAGGAATGTGCTGCCGTCGGTCGTCCAGATCGAGGCGGGCGACAGCCTCGGCTCGGGCATCGTCTACGACGGCCAGGGCCATGTGATCACCAACGCGCATGTGGTCGACGAGTCCAAGAGTTTCCTGGTCACGATCGCGACCGGGGAGGAACCGCTGCCCGCCAAGCTGGTCTCCTCCTATCCGCAGCAGGATCTGGCGGTCCTCAGACTGGACCGGGTCCCGGCGGGGCTGAAACCGGCGCGGTTCGGCAACTCGGCGACGGTGGAAGTGGGCCAGATCGTGCTCGCCATGGGCTCACCGCTCGGTCTGTCCAGCAGCGTCACCCAGGGCATCGTCTCGGGCCTCGGCCGCACGGTCACCGAGAGCACCCAGGGCGGGGGCACGGGAGCGACGATCGGCAATATGGTGCAGACCTCGGCGGCGATCAACCCGGGCAACAGCGGGGGCGCGCTGGTCAATCTGGACAGCGAGGTCATCGGTATCCCGACCCTCGCGGCGACGGATCCGCAGCTGGGCAACAGCGCGGCGCCGGGGATCGGTTTCGCGATCCCCGTCTCGATGGTGAAGACGGTCGCGGACCAGATCATCAAGACCGGCAAGGTCACGGACTCGGGCCGGGCGGCGCTCGGGATCACGGCCCGTACGGTCGTCGACGACAACTACCAGCCGTCGGGTGCCGCGGTCGTCGACGTGGAGCCGGGCGGCCCGGCGGACAAGGCGGGCCTTCAGCCGGGGGACATCATCACCAGGGTGGGCTCCGCGCCGATCACGACGATCACCTCGCTCGCGGAGGCGCTGGCCTCGTACAGTCCCGGCGACAAGGTGAAGGTGGTGTACACCCGCGAGGGCGAGCGCAGAACCGCGGACGTCACGCTGGGCGAGATCTAGGGATCTCCCCCAGCCGCCCGGTGCGTCCGCAATCTCTGCCTGACCACCGGGGCCGGGTTACGCAATCGGGGCGGGGTTCCCCAGCCCGTCCGGCTTTCGGGGACACGGCCGCGGGCCGTGCCTGACCACCCCGGGGCCCGGTTACACGACCGGGGCGGGGGTCTCCCAGCCCGTCCGGCGCTTGAGGACACAGCCGCAGGCCGTACCTCCCACCGGGCCGGGGAGACAGAACCCGGCCGGGGAGACAGAACCGGGGCGGGTCCAGGACGCTGATTCCAAGCCCGCCGCACGCCCCCGGCACGGAAGTCCCCCCAGCCCGGGTAACCCACACCCGAGAAAACCCCGCCCCGCCCCGGGGAACCCAGCCCGTCCGGCGCCTGAGGACACGGCCGCAGGCCGTACCTGACCACCGGGCCGGGGCTACGGAACCGGGAGCCCCGCCGACCACGGCAGAGCCCCGGGCGGGGAAACAGCACCCGGAGAACCCGCGGGGTCCCCGAGCAGACGGGGACCCGGACGACAGGAGCCCCGGGCCGACCGGGTTCCGCCCCCAGGGGCCCGGGGCCGACGAGCAACCCCCGCCGCCGAACTCCCGCGCCGAGCGGGACACCGCCCCGGCCGGGGCTCACTCCGCGTGGAGGCTCATCGGGCCGTAGATCCTGGTGGAGTCCTCGGAGAGGAACACCTGGTCCGCACCACCGTCACGGAGTTCTTTCCAGTACTCGCCGATCCACGACTCCGCATCGCCCTGGGTCGTGAACTCGTCCGGCTCGACCGCCGGCTGGACCTCCGTTCCGTCGGACTTCTCGAATCGCCACGTCCATGCCATGTGCGCCTCCCAGGGACCTTCGGTGATCTCCGTCCTGCCCGCAGCGTATCCGGGCGCGCAGCGGGCGGGGGGACGCGGGAGGATCGAGGAGTGGAACTCACCTTGCTCGGTACCGGCGCACCCGCCGGGCTGCCCCGGTCCGACTGTCCCTGCGCCGTCTGCGCCCTCGCCCGGGGGCCCCGCGCGCGGGCCGCGACAGCGCTGCTCGTCGACGGTGCGCTGCTGCTCGATCTCACCCCCGGGGCGGCGCTGGCCGCCGCGAGGGCGGGGCATTCGCTCGTGGGCGTACGGCAGGTACTGCTGACGCACCCTCACAACGGTCCGGCGGTGGAGCTGCCCGCCGGGCTGCCCCCGGCGGGGCGCGTCCCCGACGGTCGGGTGCTGACGCTGATCAGCGGCCACCGGGTGCGCGCGGTGCCGATGGACCACCCCGGTACGGGGTACGAGGTGACCTCGCCCGACGGCGACCGGCTGCTGTATCTGCCGCCGGGCGCCGCTCCGGCCGGCCTGGCGGAGGGGCTGGCCGCGTACGAGATGGTCGTCGCGGACGTCGTGGGGCGGCCGGACGCGATCGCACGGCTGCGGGCGGCCGGGGCGGCCGGGGCGACGACCGATGTGATCGCCGTCCATCTCGACCACGACGTTCCGGGCGGTCCCGAGCTGGACCGCAGGCTGGCGGCGGCAGGGGCGCGCGCGGTGCCCGACGGGACGACGCTGATCGTCGGGGAGTACCACGCGGTGCCGGACGTACCGCGCCGGACCCTGGTCACCGGGGGCGCGCGCTCGGGCAAGTCCATGGAGGCCGAACGGCGGCTGGAGTCCTTCCCGGAGGTGCTGTACATCGCCACCGGCGGCGCCCGGGAGGGCGATGCCGAGTGGGCCGAGCGGATCGCCCTGCACCGGGAGCGCCGCCCGGGGTCCTGGCGTACCGAGGAGACCTGCGATCTGGTGCCGCTGCTGGCGGAGGACGGCCCGGCACTGCTGATCGACTGTCTGTCGCTGTGGCTGACGGACGCGATGGACCGGGTGGGGGCGTGGGACGACGCGGTCTGGCGGGCGGACGGCGAGCGCGCGCTGCGCGAACGGGTCGCCGAACTGGTCACGGCGGTGCGCGAGACTCCGCGCACGGTGGTGGCGGTGACCAATGAGGCCGGGTCGGGTGTGGTCCCGGCGACGGCCTCGGGGCGGCGGTTCCGGGACGAGCTGGGACGGCTCAACGCGGCGTTCGCCGCGGAGTGCGAACAGGTGCTGCTGGTGGTCGCGGGCCAGGCCCAGGTCCTGCGGTCCTGACGTTCCGTCCAGCCGGTACTGTTCAGCGAATGAGCAGGCTGAATCTCGATGACTTCTCCGATCTGATCGAGCGTCCCGACGGTGGCGTCAGGCGTGACGCCGAGGAGCGCAGGGAGCGGCTGATCGTCCCGCCCGGTTCCCTGGGCCGCCTGGACGAGCTGGGCGAATGGCTCTCGGCCGCGCAGGCGTCCGTGCCGGTGAAGCCCGTCGAGCGTCCGCGCGTGGTGCTGTTCGCCGCCGACCACGGGGTGGCCGGTCTGGGGGTGTCCGGGCGGGAGCCCGGCTCGGCCCATCTGCTGGTGCGCGGGGTGCTGGAGGGTGCGAGCCCGGTCTCCGTGCTGGCCCGCCGGACGGGGGTGCCGGTGCGGATCGTCGACGCCGGACTCGACTGCGATCCGGGCCTGTTGCCGCAGGACGTGGTACGCCACCGGGTGCGGCGCGGCAGCGGCCGTATCGACATCGAGGACGCGCTGACGGCGGACGAGGCGGAGGCCGCCGTACGTCTGGGCATGGCCGTGGCGGACGAGGAGGCCGACGCGGGCACGGATCTGGTGGTGCTCGGGGACCTCAGCGTCGGCGGCACCACGCCCGCGTCCACACTGATCGCGGCGCTGTGCGGTACGGACGCCTCGGTGGTCACCGGCCGCGGTGGCGCGGGCATCGACGATCTGGCGTGGATGCGCAAGTGCGCGGCGGTCCGGGACGCGCTGCGGCGGGCGCGGCCGGTGCTGGGCGACCAGTTGGAGCTGCTGGCGGCGGTGGGGGGAGCGGACCTCGCGGCGACGACCGGGTTCCTCCTCCAGAGCGCGGTGCGCCGGATGCCGGTGATCCTGGACGGGGTCGTATCGGCGGCCTGTGCCCTGGTGGGGCAGCGGGCGGCGTTCCGCGCGCCGGACTGGTGGCTGGCCGGTCATCTCAGCGGTGAGCCCGCCCAGGCCAGGGCGCTGGACCGGATGGCGCTCAACCCGCTGCTGGACCAGGGCGTCACTGTGGGGGAAGGAACCGGAGCACTGCTGGCCCTTCCCCTCGTCCAGGCGGCCGCCGCGCTCGCGGCGGAGCTGCCGGAACGCGAGGAACCGGAGAAGCGACCGGAACCCGCGGAGGCGGAGAGCGACACGGACTGACGCGCCCTGACGCGCCGGGTGCGGCCGCCACTGACCACGACGGCCGTTCCCTCGCCCACCATGGCCTGCGATGCCCCATATGATCGCTTTTCATGGGAGAGGTCCGTTTGACCAGCACTGGCGAAGCGACAAGCCGCACGACGATCACTGGCACGAGTCACCGCACACCCCGCTCACGGCGGGCCGCCGCCTTCGCGGTCTGGTATCTGCGGGCGGTGACCTTCATCAACCTGCTGAGCGCCGTATGGGTCTCGTTCGGGCAGGACATCCGCCGTCACAACGTCGACAGCTACTTCACCCCGTATCTGCTGACCGCGGGCTTCGCCTCCGGCGCCTTCACGCTCTTCCTCGCGATCACCATGCGCCGCCGCAAACGGGCCGCGTGGATCCTCAACGCCGTACTGGGCGGGCTCTTCCTGCTGCTCTTCGGCCTCGCCCTCGGCCTGGACCCGGAGGTGCGGTCGCATCTCCAGAACTGGGTGTCGTTCGCGCTGTCCGCCGCGTTCACGGCCGTGCTGGCGCTGGGCCGGCGGGAGTTCTACGCGAAGGGGGACCGCTCCAATCCCAGGCTGGCCGCGGCCGTCGCCGCCGGAGGGCTGCTGGTCACCTCGCTGGCCGCCACCTTCCTCGTCGCCGCCACCAACACGGCAGGCTCCGGCTCCACGTTCCCGGAGCGCTGGCGCTATGTGGCGATGCGGCTGGTCACCCTGGCCGCCGACGACTCCGGCCACTCGGGCATCAGCACCCCCGGCTGGGTCGACGTCGTCATCAACGTCCTGTCCACCCTGCTGCTGCTCGCCGTGCTGTACGCGGCCTTCCGCTCCCGCCGGGCCGTCGACCCGCTCACCGAGGACGACGAGGAACGGCTGCGGGTACTGCTCCAGCGCCAGGGCGACCGCGACTCGCTCGGCTACTTCGCGCTGCGCCGGGAGAAGAGTGTCGTCTGGTCCCCCACCGGCAAGGCGGCCGTCGCCTACCGGGTCGTCGGCGGGGTCTGCCTGGCCTCCGGCGACCCCATCGGCGACCCCGAGGCCTGGCCCGGCGCGATCGAACCCTGGCTCGCCCAGGCCCGGGAACACGGCTGGATCCCCGCGGTCATGGGCGCGAGCGAGGAGGCCGGGACGATCTACGCCCGGCATGGGCTGGACGCCCTGGAACTGGGTGACGAGGCAATCGTCGAGACCGCCGACTTCACCCTGGAGGGGCGCGCCATGCGGACCGTGCGCCAGGCGTACAACCGGGTGCGGCGGGCCGGCTACGAGGTGCGGATCCGCCGTCACGAGGAGATCCCGTCCGACGAGATGGACCGGCTGCTGCGGCGCGCCGACGACTGGCGCGACGGGGCCACCGAGCGCGGCTTCTCCATGGCGCTCGGCCGGCTCGGCGATCCGGGCGACGGCCGGTGCGTGATGCTCGAATGCACCGACGGCGAGGGCGAGCTGCGGGCGGTGCTGAGCTTTGTCCCCTGGGGGCCCAAGGGGCTCTCGCTCGATCTGATGCGCCGTGACCGCGACTCCGAGAACGGCCTGATGGAGTTCATGGTCATCGAACTCCTGGAGCGCGCGGCGGATATCGGCATCCGGCAGGTGTCGCTGAACTTCGCGATGTTCCGGTCCGTCTTCGAGCGCGGCTCCCGGCTCGGCGCGGGCCCGGTGCTGCGGCTGTGGCGCTCCCTGCTGACGTTCTTCTCCCGCTGGTGGCAGATCGAGTCGCTCTACCGCGCCAACGCCAAGTACCGGCCCATCTGGGAGCCCCGCTTCCTGCTCTTCGAGAAGAGCGCCGATCTGCTGCGCATCGGCCTCGCGGCCGGGCGCGCCGAGGGCTTCCTGGAGGCCCCCGGACTGCCCAAGTGGCTGCACCGCAGGCATCTGGAGACCAGGCGGTGACCACCCTGAGCGCCTTCGCGCGGCGCGAGTGGGGGCCTCTGTACGCGGTACTGCGGACGGCCCTGGCCGAACGCGGGTGGCGGGCGGTGCCGATGACGCTGGCGGCGGTCTGCCTCACCGCCCTCTTCCAGCTCACCCAGAACCAGGGCTGGGGCTACGGCTTCGTCCGCGGCGTCGGCTTCGTCCGGGCCGAGGACCCGCTGTGGCTCGCCCTGCTGCGTACTCCCCTGTCGCTGTTCGTGCCCGCGCTCGACCTTCCCGTGTGGGGCGCGCTGGCGCAGATCCTGCTGGTGTTCGGTATCGCCGAGATCGCTCTGGGGCGCCTGCGGACCCTGGTCGTCGCGTATGTCTCCACCCTCGCGGGGACCCTGTACGCGCGGATCGGCATCGCGGCCGGGCCCGACGGCCCCTTCGGCCTGCCGGCCGATGACGCGCGGATCGTGGACACCGGACCGTCGGCCGCGGTCGTGGGGCTCGCCGTGGTCGTCTGCTGGCGCTTCCGGGCCTGGTTCACGGGCGCGCTGGTGATCGCGGCGATGGTGGTCGAGGTGATCGTCAAGCCCAATCTCGCGGGCAAGGAGCATCTGGCGGCGATCGCGGGGGCGCTGGTGCTGTGCGCGATCGCCGGGGTCCGGCAGCGGCGGGCCGCTCAGCGCCTCCTGCGCACGGAAGGCCGGTCGGGCGCGCCGCCGATCAGATCCTGAAATCTTCGCCGGGGACCGGCCCAGCGGCGGTCGTGCCGGTAGGAGCGCAGCGCGGCCCGGGCGCGGGCCCGGTGCCGGCCCCGGTAGAACCGCCGGGCCCACGGCGAGGTGGGCCGGGCGAGTCGTACGGCCCCGAAGAGGGCGACGAACGGGACGAGGACGCTGATGAGGGCCATGGTCGGTTTGCCCTTGACGAAGGTGATCAGCACCAGGACGAGATTCACCAGCAGGGTGGCGATCACCGTGACGCGGTTCTGCCGTTCGTCGGGTGAGAGCGAGTTGACGCCGAGCGGGGAGAAGCCGCCGAGGACCAGGGCCGCGAGGGCGGTGGCCAGGACCACGACCTCCACACTTCTGCGGCCCTCCTCGGTCCAGTAGACGTCGTGGAGATGGACGATCAGCGCGAACTCGTCGAGCACCAGGCCAGCGCCGATCCCGAAGATGATCGCGAAGACGGCCGCGGCGAGCCCCTGGCGTCCGCTGCCGACCGCGCCGAAGCCCCCGACGACGGTGAGGATCACCCCGGGGACCACATGGTGGATGTGCAGCCCGCCGGGCGTGATGTTCCGGAAGGGCCCCCGGCCCGCCCGGATCAGCCGGGTGACGGTCCGTGTGACGAGGAAGGTGAGGACGAAGGAGGCCAGGGCGAGGAGCGTCGGGAGCTTTCCCGGCTCGATGATGTTGTCGTAGAACCACTTGCCCATATGTCAGGTACTCCCCTATTTGCTGACTTATGCGCAATTAAAACCGGCGTGAGGCCCGCCGACGGCCTCCGCCCGGCGGGTCGCCCGCCCGGTCCGCCGGGCTACCCTTCGCCCGTGAGTGAACTGGCCGGTCTCCGTTTCGCCTTCGGGACCCTGACGGTGTTCCCCGTCCGCGTCACCCGGTGGGACCGGGACGCGGCGCGCGCCGGCATGCTGTGCGCCCCGCTGGCCGGTCTGGCCGTGGGGCTGTGCGCGGCCGCGGTCGGCGGGGGGCTCCTGCTGGCGGGCTCGGGGGCGACGCTCGCGGCCGTGGCCACGGTCGCCGTCCCCGCCGTCCTCACCCGGGGGCTCCATCTCGACGGGCTCGCGGACACCGCCGACGGGCTCGGCAGCGCCAGGCCCGCCGATCAGGCGCTGGCGGTCATGAAGCGGTCGGACATCGGGCCGTTCGGGGTGATCACCCTGCTGTTCACGCTGCTCGCCCAGATCGTGGCCGTATCCGCGCTGTACGACGAGGGCTGGCCCTCCGGCGCCCTCGCCGTGGTGGTCTCGGCCGTCACCGCCCGGCTCGCCCTGACCCTGGCGGCCCGCCGCGGTGTACCGGCGGCCCGCCCCGGAGGGCTCGGCGCGGCGGTCGCGGAGACCGTTCCCGTCCCCGCCGCGGTGGCCGTGGCCGCGGTGGTCACGGCGGTCTGCGCGGGCGCGGGCACGGTGACCGGCGGCTACGGCGCGGTGCACCGGGCGCTCGCGGTCCTCGCCGCGCTGGCCGCGGCCCAGGTGCTGCTGAGGCACTGCGTACGGCGCTTCGGCGGGGTGACCGGTGATGTGTTCGGGGCGCTCGCGGAGACGGCGGCGACGACCGCGCTGGTGGTGCTGGTCCTCGGGCCGTAGAACGTGAACCACCGTGGCTCCGGGGTGGGCGCGGTACGCGGGCGGCCGGCGAGGAAGCCCTCGGCTCCCGCGCCCGGCGCGGCGGGAGGGCGCCCCGGGCGTGCATGGCATCCACGCGTTAACGGCGTCCGGGGTGCACGGCATCCGGACGTACACGGCGGCCACCGGTTCACGGCGGCCGGACGTACACGGCGTACGGTCCCGGCGGGAAACCGGCGCCACCCACGAGTGAACAGCCGCCGCCGTGAGCGATGGAACTGACCGCGCGTAGGCTTTTGTCCCGCGGGATGCCGGCAGACCGCCTCGTGGACCCGCCGCACACCCTCGACGGCCCTGACAGGCCCAGGAACTCAACGGAAGCGAGAAATCACCACCGTGACTGCTCTCACTCTCAGCACCGCCGGCGCGGCGACTCTGCGCGCCGACGCTCTTGTCGTCGGGGTCGCGAAGGGCGCCAAGGGCCTGGTGGTCGCGCCGGGCGCCGAGGCCGTGGACAAGGCGTTCGCCGGAAAGCTCGCGTCCGTACTGGAGACCATGGGCGCGTCCGGCGCCGAGGGAGAGGCCACCAAGCTCCCCTCCCCGTCGGGCCTCAAGGCACCCGTCGTCATCGGCGTGGGCCTCGGTCCGGTGCCGGAGAACGCCCAGAAGACCGCCGGGTACGCGGCCGAGTCGCTGCGCCGCGCCGCGGGCACCGCCGCCCGGGTGCTCGCCGGCTCGAAGAAGGCCGCGTTCGCACTGCCCATCGGCTCGGCCGAGGACGCCGGGGCGATCGCCGAGGGCGCGCTGCTGGGCGCGTACGCCTTCACCGCCTACCAGGGCGGCGGGAAGGACTCCGGGAACGGCGGGCCCAAGCAGCCGCTCGCCGAGGTCGCCCTGCTGGGCGCCAAGCCGCGCGACAAGGCGTACAAGGCTGCGGCCGAGCGCGCGATCGCGGTCACCGAGGAGGTCAACCGCGCCCGCGATCTGATCAACACCCCGCCCAACGACCTCACCCCCGAGGCCTTCGCGGCCGTGGCCACCGCCGCGGGCAAGGAGAACGGCCTCAAGGTCCAGGTCCTGGACGAGAAGGCGCTCGTGAAGGGCGGTTTCGGGGGAATCGTCGGCGTGGGCCAGGGCTCGCAGAACCCGCCGCGCCTGGTGAAGCTCACCTACACCCACTCCAAGGCGGCCAAGACCCTCGCACTGGTCGGCAAGGGCATCACCTACGACTCGGGCGGCATCTCCCTCAAGCCCGCCGGTCACAACGAGACGATGAAGTGCGACATGAGCGGCGCCGCCGCGGTGTTCGCCGCCGTCGTCGCGGTCGCCCGGCTCGGCCTCCCCGTCAATGTCACCTGCTGGCTCGCGCTCGCCGAGAACATGCCGTCCGGTTCGGCCACCCGCCCCGGTGATGTACTGCGTATGTACAGCGGCAAGACGGTCGAGGTGCTCAACACCGACGCCGAGGGCCGGCTCGTCCTCGCGGACGCGCTGTGGAAGGCGTCCGAGGAGAAGCCGGACGCGATCGTGGACGTGGCGACCCTGACCGGAGCGATGGTGCTGGCGCTCGGCCACCGCACCTTCGGTGTCATGGCGAACGACGACGCCTTCCGCACCGCCGTGCACGAGACCGCCGGCGAGGCCGGCGAGCAGTCCTGGCCGATGCCGCTCCCCGCCGAGCTGCGCAAGGGCATGGACTCCCCGACCGCCGACATCTCCAACATGGGCGAGCGGATGGGCAGCGGGCTGGTGGCCGGTCTGTTCCTCCAGGAGTTCGTGGGCGAGGGCATCACCTGGGCGCACCTGGACATCGCGGGCCCGGCGTTCCACGAGAGCGCCCCGTACGGCTACACGCCGAAGGGCGGCACCGGCTCCTCGGTCCGTACGCTGGTGAAGCTGGCCGAGCGGATGGCCTCGGGCGACCTCGGCTGAGCCCCCTCCGGACTCCGACTCCGACTGCGGCCGTACGGCCCCGGGCCACGCGCCCGGGGCCGCGGCCGGTGTCCGCCGCGCCGTTCACCCGGGGCCGCGGCCGTGCTGCCGTACCGTTCGCTCTGGATGAAATGTCGCTGACATGACATTCGTGCCGGAATCGATCGGCACGTCCGGATGTTCTACGGACCGGTAACCCCTGAGGTGATCGATCAGACGTTGTCAGACCGCCGCCCCGCGTCCCGTCTTCCCCCAACAAGTGCGAAGATGGGTTCTCGGCAGGACAGGGCCCACCACAGGGCCGACGAGACATCGGCCGCACACCAGCCGAAAGGCCGGTCGTCCCCGGGGTCAAGGGGAACCGGCGACCGGCGCACATGCATGGAGGACGTGACGTGGCGAACGACGCCAGCACCGTTTTCGACCTAGTGATCCTCGGCGGCGGTAGCGGCGGTTACGCTGCGGCGCTGCGCGGAGCCCAGCTGGGCCTGGACGTCGCCCTGATCGAGAAGGACAAGCTCGGCGGCACCTGCCTGCACTACGGCTGCATTCCCACCAAGGCTCTGCTGCACGCCGGCGAGATCGCCGACCAGGCCCGTGAGTCCGAGCAGTTCGGTGTCCGGGCGACCTTCGAGGGCATCGACGTCGCAGCCGTTCACAAGTACAAGGACGACGTGATCCAGGGCCTGTACAAGGGCCTCACGGGACTGATCGCCTCCCGCAAGATCACGGTCATCGAGGGAGCGGGCCGGCTGTCGTCGCCCACCTCCGTCGACGTCAACGGCCAGCGGGTCCAGGGCCGTCACATCCTCCTCGCCACCGGCTCCGTACCGAAGTCGCTGCCCGGCCTGGAGATCGACGGCAACCGCATCATCTCCTCCGACCACGCGCTGCGGCTGGACCGCGTCCCGCAGTCCGCGATCGTGCTGGGCGGCGGCGTCATCGGTGTCGAGTTCGCCTCCGCGTGGAAGTCCTTCGGCGCGGACGTCACCGTCATCGAGGGCCTGAAGCACCTCGTCCCGGCCGAGGACGAGAACAGCTCCAAGCTCCTTGAGCGCGCGTTCCGCAAGCGCGGCATCAAGTTCAACCTGGGGACCTTCTTCGAGAAGGCCGAGTACACCCAGGACGGGGTCCGGGTGACCCTCGCGGACGGCAAGACCTTCGAGGCCGAGGTGCTGCTGGTCGCGGTCGGCCGCGGCCCGGTGTCCGCCGGTCTCGGGTACGAGGAGCAGGGCGTCGCGATGGAACGCGGCCATGTCCTGGTCGACGAGTACATGCAGACCAATGTGCCCACCATCTCCGCCGTCGGCGACCTCGTCCCGACGCTCCAGCTGGCGCACGTCGGCTTCGCCGAGGGCATCCTGGTGGCGGAGCGGCTGGCCGGTCTGAAGACCGTCCCGGTCGACTACGACGGGGTGCCCCGGGTGACGTACTGCCACCCCGAGGTCGCCTCCGTCGGCATCACCGAGGCCAGGGCCAAGGAGATCTACGGTGCGGACAAGGTCGTCGCCCTGAAGTACAACCTCGGGGGCAACGGCAAGAGCAGGATCCTGAAGACCCAGGGCGAGATCAAGCTCGTCCAGGTCAAGGACGGTGCCGTGGTCGGCGTCCACATGGTCGGTGACCGCATGGGCGAGCAGATCGGCGAGGCGCAGCTCATCTACAACTGGGAGGCTCTGCCCGCCGAGGTCGCGCAGCTCATCCACGCGCACCCGACGCAGAACGAGGCGCTGGGCGAGGCGCACCTGGCGCTGGCCGGCAAGCCG
The DNA here is from genome assembly GCF_044456085.1 of Streptomyces sp. NPDC051018. Lineage (NCBI taxonomy): Bacteria > Bacillati > Actinomycetota > Actinomycetes > Kitasatosporales > Streptomycetaceae > Streptomyces > Streptomyces sp. NPDC051018. Next base: position 510,510 of record NZ_JBITFN010000001.1, on the reverse strand, counting down.
CTGCACTCTCATGACTGAGCAGACTGAGCAGACCGGGCCCTCGGGCGCTCTCGGGCGCGACGACCACTTCCGCACTTCCTCACGCTCGCCGCTTCGCTTGAGCTGGGGAGACCCCATCGTTAGGAGCAACTGAAACCATGTCGGTTTCCGTAACCCTTCCGGCGCTCGGCGAGAGCGTCACCGAGGGCACTGTCACCCGCTGGCTGAAGGCCGAGGGCGAGCGCGTCGAGGCCGACGAGCCGCTGCTGGAGGTGTCCACCGACAAGGTCGACACCGAGATCCCCGCCCCCGCGGCCGGCGTTCTCGCGTCCATCAAGGTGGCCGAGGACGAGACCGTCGAGGTCGGCGCCGAGCTGGCGATCATCGACGACGGCTCGGGCGGAGTGGCCGCCGCTCCGGCGCCCGCCGCCGCCGAGGCCGCCGCACCCGCACCCGTCGCCGCACCGGCGCCCGCGGCCGAGCCGGAGCCCGCCCCTGCGGCTCCCGCTCCCGCGCCCGTCGCCGCCGCACCTGTGGCCGAGGCCCCCGCGCCCGCTCCGGCGCCCGCCGCCGCTCCGGCCGGCGGCGCGTCCGGTACGGACGTGGTCCTCCCCGCGCTCGGCGAGAGCGTCACCGAGGGCACCGTCACCCGCTGGCTCAAGGAGGTCGGCGAGTCCGTCGAGGCCGACGAGCCGCTGCTGGAGGTGTCCACCGACAAGGTCGACACCGAGATCCCCGCCCCCGCGGCCGGCGTTCTGCTGGAGATCGTCGTCGGCGAGGACGAGACCGCCGAGGTGGGCGCGAAGCTGGCCGTGATCGGTGCGGCGGGTGCCGCCCCCGCGGCTCCTGCGGCACCGGCGGCCCCCGCTCCGGCCGCGGCTCCGGCTCCGGCCGCGCCCCCGGCGCAGCCCGCTGCCCCCGCCCCGGCTGCTCCGGCCCCCGCGCCCGCCGCACCGGCACCCGCGCCCGCTCCGGTCCAGGCCGCCGCTCCGGTGGCTCCCCCGGCGCCCGCACCGGCTCCGGCCGCTCCGGCTGCTCCCGCGCCCGCCCCGGCCGCGCCGTCCGCCGGTGATGCCTATGTGACCCCCCTGGTCCGTAAGCTCGCCGCCGAGAACAGCGTGGACCTGGCCTCGGTGCGTGGCACCGGCGTCGGTGGCCGGATCCGCAAGCAGGACGTGGTCGCCGCCGCGGAGGCCGCCAGGGCCGCCGCTCCGGCACCGGCGGCCCCCGCGGCCCAGGCGCCCGCCGCCCCGAGGACTCCCTCGCTGGAGACGTCCCCGCTGCGCGGCCAGACGGTCAAGATGACCCGTATGCGCAAGCTCATCGGCGACAACATGATGAAGGCGCTGCACAGCCAGGCCCAGCTGACCTCGGTCGTCGAGGTCGACATCACCAGGCTGATGAAGCTGCGCGCCCAGGCGAAGGACGCCTTCGCCGCCCGTGAGGGCGTCAAGCTCTCCCCGATGCCGTTCTTCGTGAAGGCGGCGGCCCAGGCGCTGAAGGCCCACCCGGTCGTCAACGCCCGGATCAACGACGACGAGGGCACCATCACCTACTTCGACACGGAGAACATCGGCATCGCCGTGGACTCCGAGAAGGGGCTGATGACCCCGGTCATCAAGGGCGCGGGCGATCTGAACATCGCCGGTATCGCCAAGAAGACCGCCGAGCTGGCCGGTGCCGTACGGGAGAACAAGATCCGTCCGGACGACCTGGCGGGCGCGACCTTCACCGTCAGCAACACCGGTTCGCGCGGTGCGCTGTTCGACACGGTCATCGTGCCGCCGACGCAGGCCGCCATCCTGGGCATCGGTGCCACGGTGAAGCGCCCGGCCGTCATCGAGACGCCCGAGGGCACCGTGATCGGCGTCCGTGACATGACGTATCTGTCGCTCTCCTACGACCACCGTCTGGTGGACGGCGCCGACGCCGCCCGCTATCTGACGACCGTCAAGGCGATCCTGGAGGCCGGCGAGTTCGAGGTCGAGCTCGGCCTGTAGGGCCGAACGGCACCCTCGCCGGAGCCCCCGCCCTTTCCGGGCGGGGGCTCCGCCGCGTTCCGCTCCTCCGGAGCCTTCGCGGCACTGCCGACGACGGTGCGCGGGTTCTGCTGTGCGCGGGACCTTGTCGGGGGCGCGGGATCCCCTGGCGGGCGCGGTGATGCCCGGTGTGCGGGTTCCTGCTGTGCGCGGGACCTTGTCGGGGGCGCTGCCCCCGAGGCCCCCGCGCCTCAATCGCCGGCGGAGCCGGAGATTGCGCATTCCGGGCACGGGACTGGAGGTTGCGGGTTCCTGCGGGGCGGGACCGGCAGGGGAAAATCAGCCTCTCCGGCGTTTGAGGAGCGGGGTCCGGGGCGGAGCCCCGCAGGCGGCCTGGGCACGGGGAGGGCGTGCATGCCGGGAGGCCGGTCCTGGAAGAACCCCGCTTCGGACGGGTACGCCACCAGGGGCACCTGTGCGCACGGGCGACGGCCCCAGGGGCCCGTCCGCCGGACACCGGCCCCGGCCCGTGACGGCGGACACACCGGCGGACCTGGAGAGGCAGAAGCAGCGCCGCACGGGACCGCCCCTCCGGCCGGGCCCGGCGGGGCTCCCGGTGAGGGGGTGCCGCGCGGTCCCACCCGCGCGTTCGCCTTCCCGGGTGATCTCCACCGGGCCCTCGTCAGCCGCCCGGCGGCACCTCCGGTCTCCCCCGATCCCGCCCGCCGGGGGCCGGGCCGGACGGTGCGCGAAACGGTCGCGGGACCTCGACCCGGACGAGCGGGAGCAATAATGGCACCCCACATCCGTGCGCTGTCCCCCTCGGGAGCCCTCATGACCCCGCCCGTCGTCCACTCGCTGCGGGAGCAGATCCGCCAGCACATCGTGGAGGGGATCGTCAGCGGCCGCTGGAAGCCCGGGGAACGGATCGTCGAGCGCGGTATCGCGACGGAGCTCCAGGTCTCCCAGACGCCGGTACGGGAGGCGCTGCGGGAGCTGGAGAGCCTGCGGCTGATCGAGTCCGTGCCCAACAAGGGCGTACGGGTACGCAATCTCACGGCCGCGGACCTGGAGGAGAGCTATCCGGTGCGCGCCGGCCTGGAACAGATCGCCGCGGAGCTGGCGGCGGACCGGCTGGCCGCGGACTGCTCGGCGCTCCAGCCCCATGTGGAGGCGCTGTACTCGGCGGACCGCGCGGGCGACTCGGCGGGACAGGTCCGCCACACGGTCGCCTTCCACCGCGAACTGGTCCGCGCGGCGGGCAACGGTGTGCTGCTGCACACCTGGGAAGGCCTCGGCATCGAGGTCTTCACCGCGCTGTCGATCCGCTGGCTGGGCACGGTGCAGCAGTCGTACGCCGAGGAGCACGAGGCCCTGGTGGAGGCGTTCCTCCGCCACGACCCGAACATCGGCGCCCTGGTCAAGGCGCACGTCCTGGGCTGCGCGCCCAGAGCGTGACGGCGGTCCGCCCCCGTATCCGGCGCCGACCGGCCGCCCCCGCATCCGGCTCGTCCGCCGGCCCGGCTCGTCCCCTGGCCCCGCGAGGCGTGCTCGGGGTGCCGGGCCCGCGGAACCGGCACCCGCGGACGGACCGGCGACGCCCCGCCGGGCACCGATTCGGGCCGGAAGCCCGGGCCGCGGCCAAGGCTCGCGAACACCCGGCCCCCGGAGCGTCGCCCGGTTGGCGAAGGGTCCGGCCTCCCCCTGCCCGGCCGACGAAGAAGCCCGGCCGGCGAGGGAGCCCGCCCCCGGAGAGCTCGCCCCCGGAGGGACGCCCGATTCACACCCGCCCCACCCATCCCACCCGCCCCATGACACAACCGGCGCACTCCCGGGCAATCCGCAGCCCCTTCCGGCGCTTGAGAGATCAGCCGGAACGCCTCTCACCAGCGCAGTGAACCGCCACACCCCACCCACAAGCCCCTTGCGACACTCCGTGCCCTTTCTCGCGGCACGGAATGCCAATTTCGCCTTCCGGAGAAGTTTTACCTCCTAGCACTTTGATCGATCATCGATCACAGGCTTAGAGTCGGAGCCGGGCAACAAACCCACCGGCCCTGTCCTGCCAGACAAGGCACTGTCTCCACCCCCCTCCCAGTCCGGAAGGCGGCGACCATGACCGACCCCGTAGGCAAGCTTCCGAGCGAGCTGGACCAGCTCCCGGATCGCGACGCCGAGGAGACCGCCGAGTGGGCGGCTTCTCTCGACGCCGTCGCCCGGCACGCCGGCCCGCACCGCGCCGCATACCTCATGCGCCGCACGCTCCAGCACGCCGAGGCGGCCGGAGTCCCCGTACCCACGCTGCTGGAGACGGACTACGTCAACACCATCCCCACCTCCGCCGAGCCCGCCCCCGAGGGCGACGAGGAGCTGGAGGCCCGGATCACCGCGTGGAACCGCTGGAACGCCGCCGCCATGGTGACCCGCGGCTCCCGGCTCGGCGTCGGCGGGCACATCGCCACCTTCGCCTCGGCCGCCTGGCTCTACGAGACCGGCTTCAACCACTTCTTCCGCGGCAAGGAGGGGGAGGGCAGCGGCGACCAGCTCTACATCCAGGGCCACGCCTCCCCCGGCATCTACGCCCGCGCCTTCCTCGACGGCCGGCTCTCCGAGGCCCACCTCGACAACTTCCGCCAGGAGGCCGGCGGCAACGGCCTGCCGTCGTATCCGCATCCGCGCCGGCTGCCCTGGCTGTGGGAGTTCCCGACGGTCTCCATGGGCCTCGGCCCGCTGTCCGCGATCTACCAGGCCCGGTTCAACCGCTATCTCCACGGCCGCGGCATCAAGGACACCTCCCAGTCCCATGTCTGGGCGTTCCTCGGCGACGGCGAGATGGACGAGCCGGAGTCGACGGCGGCGCTCGCCCTCGCGGCCCGCGAGCGGCTGGACAATCTGACGTTCGTCGTCAACTGCAACCTCCAGCGCCTCGACGGTCCGGTCCGGGCCAACTTCAAGATCGTGCAGGAGCTGGAGGCCCAGTTCCGCGGCGCGGGCTGGAATGTCGTCAAGTCGCTCTGGGGCTCGGCCTGGGACGAGCTGTTCCGGCTGGATGTGACCGGCGCGCTGCTGCGCCGTCTGCGCGAGGTCCCGGACGCGCAGTTCCAGACGTACGCCACCCGCGACGTCGCGTACATCCGCGCGCACTTCTTCGGCGCCGAGCCCGCGCTCGCCGAGATGGCGCGGCTGCTGCCGGACGCGAAGATCGCGGAGTGCTTCACCACCTCGCGCGGCGGCCACGAGTCCCGCAAGGTGTACGCGGCCTACCGGGCGGCCCTCGCCCACAGGGGCGCGCCGACCGTGATCCTCGCCCAGACGGTGAAGGGCCACACCCTCGGCACCGGCTTCGCGTCCAAGAACGCCAACCACCAGATGAAGAAGCTGTCGATCGACGAGTTCAAGGGCATGCGCGACCTGCTCGGACTCCCGATTCCGGACAGCGCCTTCGCCGACGGCACCGTGCCGTACGGCCACCCCGGAGCGGACTCCCCCGAGGTCCGCTACCTCCATGAACGCCGCGCTGCACTCGGTGGTCCCGCCCCCGCCCGCCGAGTGCACGCGGTCGCTCTTCCCGCCCCGGACGAGAAGCCCTTCGCCCTGCTGGAAAAGGGTTCGGGGCAGCAGGAGATGGCGACGACCATGGCGTTCGTACGCCTGGTCAAGGATCTGATGCGGGACAAAGGGACCGGCAGGCGCTGGGTCCCGATCGTCCCCGACGAGGCCCGGACGTTCGGTATGGAGTCGCTGTTCCCGTCGGCCGGCATCTACTCCCCGGTGGGCCAGACGTACGACCCGGTCGACCGCGACCAGCTGATGTACTACAAGGAGGCCGCGGACGGCCAGATCCTCAACGAGGGGATCACCGAGGCCGGCTCCATGGCGGACTTCATCGCCGCGTCCACGTCGTACGCGACGCACGGCGAGCCGATGATCCCCTTCTACATCTTCTACTCGATGTTCGGCTGGCAGCGCACGGGCGACCAGATGTGGCAGCTCGCCGACCAGCTGGGCAAGGGCTTCATCGTCGGCGCCACCGCCGGCCGCACCACCCTGACCGGCGAGGGGCTCCAGCACGCGGACGGCCACTCGCATCTGATCGCGTCCACGAACCCGGCGTCGCTCAACTACGACCCGGCCTTCGCGTACGAGATCGCGGTCATCGTCAAGGACGGTCTGCGGCGGATGTACGGCCCCGAGGCCGAGGACGTCTTCTACTACCTGACGGTCTACAACGAGCCCAAGCGGCAGCCCGCGATGCCGGAGGGCGTCGAGGAGGGCATCGTCCGGGGGCTGTACCGCTTCCGGGAGGGTGTCGCGCCCTACCAGGACTCCCCCCGGCTCCAGCTCCTCGCCTCGGGCACGGCGATCCACTGGGCGCTGGAGGCCCAGGAGCTGCTGGCGGCCGACTGGGGTGTCACGGCCGACGTCTGGTCCGCGACCTCCTGGGGCGAGCTGCGCCGGGACGCGCTGGAGGCGGACGAGGCACTCCTCAGGGGTGAGGAGCGCACACCGTACGTCCGGCAGGTGCTCGACGGAGCGCCGGGACCGGTCCTCGCGGTCAGCGACTGGATGCGGCAGGTTCCGGACCAGATCAGCCAGTGGGTGGAGCAGGACTGGACCTCGCTGGGAACCGACGGCTTCGGTCTGTCGGACACACGACAGGCGGCCCGCCGGCACTTCGGCGTGGACGCGCAGTCCATCACCGCGGCGGCACTGGCACAGCTCGCCCGACGGGGCGAGCTGCCCGCCTCCGCGGTGAAGGAGGCCCGGGAGCGCTACGGGCTCTGACGCTCCCGATGATCACCCCTGGGCGGCTCGCACCACCGCCCGGGGGTGATTCCCTTTTCCGGTCCCGGGAAGTTTCCGGTCCCGGGAAGTTTCCGGTCCCGGGAAGTTTCCGGTCCCGGGAAGTTCTAGGTGCCAGCTGGTTTCCGGCGCTCCGGAATCTCCGGTTCCAGAGAGTTTCGGTTCCGGGGAGTTTCGGTTCCGGGGAGTTTCCGGCGCCCCGGCCGGGCTGCCCCCGGGTGCGGCCCGCCGGTCCGGTCGGCGATGCTTGACCGAAAGCCCGTGGTCGGCCGCGTACTGGGGGAACCATGTTCACCATCGGAGAGTTCGCCCGGCACGGCCGGGTGTCGGCCCGTATGCTGCGCCACTACGACGCCATCGGGCTGCTGCGGCCCGCCCACACCGACCCGTTCACCGGCTACCGCCGCTACTCCGCGGCCCAGCTCGCCACGCTCAACCGGGTCATCGCCCTCAAGGACCTCGGCTTCACCCTCCAGCAGATCCGGCGGATCCTCGACGACACGGTGAGCACCGGGGAACTGCGCGGCATGCTCGTCCTGCGGCGAGCGGAGCTGGAGGAGGCGATGGCGGCGACGGCCGCCGGGCTGGCCCAGGTCGAGGCGAGGCTCCGCTCCATCGAGAGCGAGGGGCGTATGCCGACCGACGACGTCATCGTGAAGGGTGTCCCCGCCGTACGCGTGGCCGAGCTGGCCGCCACCGCCGAGAGCTTCGCCCCCGAGCACATCGGCCCGGTCGTCGAACCGCTCTACCAGGAGCTGTACCGCCGGCTCGGGGCAGCCGGGATCACCCCGAGCGGCCCCGGTATCGCCTACTACGAGGACGCCTCCCAGGGCGACGGCTCGATCGTGGTGCACGCGGCGGTGACGGTCTCGCAAGCGCCCCGGCCGGGTCTCGACGTACGGATCACGGACCTGCCGGCCGTCGAGCGGGCCGCGACGATCGTGCACCGCGGCCCGATGAGCGCGGTCGTGCCCACGGCGCAGACCCTGGCCCACTGGATCGACACGAGCGGCCTGCGTTCGGCGGGATACGCCCGCGAGGTCACGCTGGCGTGCCCGGCGGAGCGGGAGAAGTGGGTGACGGAACTGCAGGAGCCGCTCGTGTGACCTCCGCCGCTCCGTCTCGGCCATCATGGGTTCATGCGTGCTGCCCGGCTGATCAAGATGGTGCTCCTCCTCCAGACGAGGCCGTCCATGACCGGGGCCGAGCTCGCCCGTGAGCTGGAGGTCTCCGAGCGGACCATCACCCGGGACGCGCTGGCGCTGTCGGAGGCCGGGGTCCCCGTCTACGCCGACCGGGGCCGCAGCGGCGGCTACCGGCTCATCGGCGGCTACCGCACCCGGCTGACGGGCCTCGGCCGCAGCGAGGCCGAGGCGCTGTTCCTCTCCGGGCTCCCGGTCGCCCTGCGGGAGATGGGGCTGGAGGACGCGGCATCGGCTGCCCGGCTGAAGGTGACGGCGGCGCTGCTGCCCTCGGTCAGCGACGCCTCCCAGAGCGCGGCCCAGCGCTTCCACCTCGACGCCCCCGGCTGGTACCACGAGTCCAGGACCCCGGATCTGCTTCCGGCGATCGCGGAGGCGGTGTGGGGCGACCGGTGTCTACGGGCGGCCTACCGCTCCCGCCGGGACGCGGAGGTGCGGCGGGAGCTGGAGCCGTACGGGCTGGTGCTGAAGGCGGGCGTCTGGTACTTGTGCGCCCGGGTGGAGGGCACGTTCCGGGTGTACCGGATCGACCGCTTCTCGTCCGTCGAGACGGACGGCGATCTCTTCGAGCGGGACCCGGACTTCGATCTGCCGGCGTTCTGGGAGGAGCGGGCGGGGCAGTTCGCGCGGTCCCTCCTGCGGGCGGAGGTCGTCATCAGGGTGACGGAGGACGGCGCCCGGAGGCTGCCGTATCTCACGGACCGGGTGGCGGCCCGCGAGGCCCTCGCGGCGGCGGACCCGCCCGACGGGGAGGGCCGGGTGACCCTCACCCTGCCGGTCGAGTCCCCTGAGGTGGCGTACGCACAGCTGTTCGCCCTGGGCCCGGACGTGGAGGTGCTGGAGCCGGCGGAGCTGCGGAAGCAGTTCGCGGACTCGGCGGAACGGGCGGCGAGGCTGTACCGGTAGGAAGCCGGGCACGGTCCGCTGCCGGAGGCCGTCCGGAGCGGGCTCCTCCCCCGCCCCGGCCGCTACCGCAAGTCGTCGAGAACGGGCTCCTCCCCCGCCTCCGCCGCTACCGCAGGTCGTCCGGAACGGGCTCATCCTCCGCCCCGGCCCCTACAAGAAGTCATCGAGTCGGCCGCTACCGGAAGTCGTCGAGAACGGGCTCCTCCCCCGCCTTCTCCGCCAGGATGTACCCCCATACGTCCGGCCGGCTGCCGTCCGCGTCCGTCAGGCCGTACTCCCGCGCGAGCTGTCCGCTGTCGAGCGACCGGCCGTTCCAGCGGTCCCGCCCGGGGTCCGCGGCGAGGGCGGCGACCCCCCGGCCGATATAGAGGGGTGACTCGGAGAGCGCCCAGTGCCGTTCCTTCGCGATGCCGTCACGCCAGTTCTCCTCGGTGACGCCGAAGGTGTCGAGCATCTCCTCCGAGCGCAGAAAGCCCGGTGTGACCGCGACCGCCGTGCCGCCGACGCTCTTCAGCTCCTCGCCGAGGATGTACGCCATACGGATCGGGCCGTTCTTGGCGAGGTCGTAGTAGAAGTTCTCGCGGAACCCCCTGTTGGTCCTGGCGGTGCCGTCGGTGACTTCGACGACCAGGCCGCCCGGCTCCCTCACCAGCAGGGGAAGCGCGACGCTGCTGGTGATGATGTGGCTTTTCACGCCGAGGTCCAGCATGCGCAGCCCGCGGTCCAGATCGACGTCCCACATCCTGGTGTCGAAGTCCAGCAGCGGGTTCCCGCCCCAGACGTCGTTGACGAGGATGTCGAGACGCCCGTGGTCGCGGTCGATCGCGGCGACCAGGTCCCGTACCCGCTCGACCTCCAGATGGTCGGTCGGCACGGCGATGCCCCTTCCCCCGGCCGCGTCGACGAGTTCGGCCGTCTCCTCGATGGTCTCCGTCGCCCGGCCCATCTCGCTGACCCGCGCACGGGTGGTTCTGCCGGTCGCGTAGACGGTCGCGCCCGCGGCCCCGAGCTGTACGGCGATGGCGCGGCCGGCGCCCCGGGTGGCCCCCGCGACCAGGGCGACCTTCCCTGACAGTGCTGCTTGTGTCGTCATGCCAACGACCGTCGCACGGAAACCCGACATCCCCTGTCTGCCATTCGCACCGTTTCACGGCGTCGTGAAACGGCCGGTAATCCGGTCGCTCCGCGTGCGCGGCCCCCGGCCAAGCACGATGCTGTACCCGTGATGGACGAGACGGAGTTCTGGGAGATCGTCGACAGCACCCGCGAGGCCGCCGAGGGCGACCCGGAGGAGCACGCCGATCTGCTGGTCGAACGGCTGCTCCGGCTCGACCCCGACTCCGTGCTGGACTTCGCCCGCCATTTCGAGGCGCGCTACAACCGTGCTTACACCTGGGATCTGTGGGGCGCGGCGGCCGTGCTGCTCGACGGTGCCAGCGACGACGCGTTCGACTACTTCCGCTGCTGGCTCATCGGCCAGGGCCGGGAGATCTTCGAGGGCGCGCTGCACGACCCGGAGTCCCTCGCCGATCTGCTGGACGAGTTCGACGAGGACGTCGACGGGGACGGTGAGGAGCTGGGCTACGCGGCGGACGAGGCGTACGAGCAGCTCACGGGCGTGGTCGCGCCGGATCTGGGAATCTCACCGCAGACGGCGGAACCGGTGGGCACGCCGTTCGACTTCGACGACAACGCAGCGCTGGCGGCCCGCTTCCCCCGTCTGTGGGACCGCTTCGGCCGCGGCTGACGGGCCCTTTGCCCGGCCGGGGCCGCCTCCCCGCCCTTGCCGGGTTGCCGGGTACGTATGCCCGGGCGCAAGGCGTCTCGCGCGAACCGGCGGGCACGGGAGGGTGCGCCCCGGCGGAACAACCGCCCGAGGCAACGGACCGGCGGCGGACCGACCCCCGCCACGGACCGGACCGACACCGGAACGACACCGGACCGGGCAATGGACCGGCCCCGGCGACCGATGCGGGGCCCGCTCCGGCGCACCGAGCCTTCAGCGCAGGCTTCGCCCCATCAGCACATCGTCGACATATCGGCCGTCGAGCCAGAACTCCTCCGGCAGCACGCCCTCGACGGCGAACCCCTCCGACGCGTACAGCGCACGCGCCGGGGTGTTGTGCCCGAGCACCCGCAGCGTGATGCGGACCGCGCCCTGCCGCCGGGACTCGTCGAACGCGCGCCTCAGCAGCGCCCGCCCGATCCCGAGCCCGCGTGCGCCCGGCGCGACGACGAGCCCCTGAATCTGGCGTACATGCTGGTTACAGGCGAGCGGTGTCGGCGGTACGAGCCGGATGTAGCCGATGACCGTCCCCCCTGCGTCCTCGGCGACGAAGAAGTCCTCGGGGCGGTGGTTGGAGTCGAAGAAGGGGTCGTACGGAGGCATCGGTCTCGGCGCCACGGCGTGCAGCGTCGACCAGGTGTCCCGGTCGAGCCCGCCGAGGGCCTCGGCGTCGGAGGCGCGCGCGGGGCGTATGTGCGACTCGGGTGATGTGGGCGATTCAGCCATGAGAACAACAGTGTCACGCGGGTACTCGGGGGCAGGATGGCACCATGCGCATCGCGGTCACCGGCTCGTCCGGACTCATCGGTACGGCACTCGTCCACTCCCTGCGCGCGGACGGGCACGAGGTGGTGCGCCTGGTACGGCGTCCCGCGCGCGCCGGGGACGAGGTGGAGTGGGACCCCCGCCGGCAGTATGTGGACACGGCGGGACTCGTCGGCTGCGAAGGTGTCGTGAACCTCGCGGGCGCGGGGGTCGCCGACCGCCGCTGGACCGAGGCGTACCGCAAGGAGATCCGCGACAGCCGTGTCCTCGGCACCGCCACGATCGCCGAGGCCGCCGCCTCCCTGGAGAGCCCGCCGAGGGTGCTCCTGTGCGGGAGCGCCATCGGGTACTACGGCGACACCGGCGACCGCGCGGTGGACGAGAGCGCCCCGTCCGGCGACGGTTTCCTGCCACGGGTCTGCGTCGAGTGGGAGGCGGCCGCCGCCCCCGCGCAGAAGGCGGGCATCCGGACGGCGTTCGCCCGTACGGGCCTGGTCGTGGCGCGCGAGGGCGGTGCGTGGGCCCGGATGTTCCCCCTCTTCAAGGCGGGTCTGGGCGGCCGGCTGGGAGACGGCCGCCAGTACTGGAGCTTCATCTCCCTCCATGACGAGGTCGCGGCCCTGCGCCACATCCTGGACACGGACTCCCTCTCGGGCCCGGTCAACTGCACGGCCCCCGAGCCCCTCACCAACCGCGAGATCACCGCGGCCATGTCCCGCGTCCTGAACCGCCCGGCCCTCTTCGCCGTCCCCGGGGCCGCCCTCCGGCTCGTCCTCGGTGACATGGCGTCCGATGTCCTCGCCAGTCAACGCGCGGTCCCCGCCCGGCTTCTGGAGTCGGGCTTCTCCTTCGCGTTCCCGGACATCGAGTCAACGATCAGGGCGGCGCTGACGACCCCCACGAAGTAGCCCCGTACCGACGCGGCCACCCGGCACCGCCCGGCGTCGTACGGCGTCGTGGCGCGAGATGCCTGGCGTCGGTGCCCTGTGGCGCGCGGGCCGTGACGCGGGGTGCCCGGGCCGCCGAGCGGTGTCGGCGCCTTCCGCCCGCCCCGGACGCCTGCACGCGCGTGCCTCGCTGCGCCCGGCGTCGGAACGCAAGGTGCCCGGGCCGCCGAGCCGTGTCGTCACCCTCCCGCCGTTCCGCCTGGCCTCCGTCGTCCGGCACACGCATGCCTGACGCGCCCGGCGTCGGGGCCCCTGGGGCGCACGGCGGCGTAGCCTGCACCGCTCGGCGTCCGCTCGGCGTCCGGGAGGGTCCGCCGGCACCCGGGAGCCCGGCCGCCGACAGCCCCGGCCGCCGACAGCCCCGGCCGCCGAGAGTCCCGGCGGGGCGGGGGCGACCGGCTACGGCCCTGCGCGCGAGGGCAGCCCCGGGGGGATCCGGCGCGGGCCAGTGCATACGACCACGCCCATGTTTCCGCAGGCCATGCGCCCCCCGCGCAACGATGCCCCACCCCATGCGCTCACCGCAGCGCGCCCGGCCCTCCCTACCCTCGACCCGGACTCCGGTATTGCATGGGCCTGTTGGGGGCGAGACCTCCAACAGCCGCGCCGACCTCGGGGAGGGGCACGTGCTCATCAGCACCGCTCACAGTGCGGACCACGCGGATGTCGTCATCGTCGGGGCCGGTGTCGCCGGTCTCGCCGCCGCCCACCGTCTGACCAGCGCAGGCGTCAGTGTCAGTGTGCTGGAGGCGGCGCCACGGCCCGGGGGCCGGATGGCCACCGAGGACGTCGACGGCTTCCGGCTCGACCGAGTAGGACGGCTGCTCAACACCTCGTACCCCGAACTGCGCCGTCTCGGCGGGCTGCGGACGATGCCCCTGCGGCCCTTCTCACCGGGCGTCCTCGTCCACAGCGGCGGGCGGCTCCAGCGGACCGGCGAGACCGTCTGCCGTACGGGGGAACAGGGGAGCGCGCGCTGGAGCACCCCGAATGCCCGGCGGAGCGTGGGGGGCGCATTCACCGTGGCCCGCGCCCTTGCGAACGCGCCGCGCCCCCTGGACGAGGCCCGGCTCGGCGCGTCGCTGGCCCGGCTCGGGGTGATGCCGCTGGAGCGTCTGACGTCCCGTCCGGAACGCTCCGTCGAGGCCGCGCTGACCGCCCGTGGCCTCCCGGTCCGCACCGTGAGCGGCTTTCTGCGCCCGCTGCTGTCGGCGCTGCTCTGCGATCCGGAGCTGACGACGTCGAGCCGGTGCGCCGATCTCGCGCTGCGGGGTTTCGCGCGGGGCCGGATGTGCGTACCGGAGGGCGGCTCGGCGTCGCTGCCGGAGCGGCTGGCCGCGTCACTGCCACCGGGCACGGTCCTCACGGGCGTACGGGTCAAGGACGCGTCGATCAGCAGGGTCAGTACGGCGGAGTACGGCGAACTCTCCTGCCGCGCGCTCGTCCTGGCGACGGGCGCCCGGGAGGCCGCGCTGCTGCTGCCGGGGCTGCGGGTGCCGGAGTTCCACTCGGTGACGGTGCTGCACCACACCGCGCCGGTGGCCCCGCCGACGGGCGCGGCGCTGGTACTGGACGCGGACGGGGGCGGTCCGGTCGCCCACACCGCGGTGATGAGCGAGGTCGACCCGTCGAGGGCGCCGCAGGGGCGGGTGCTCGTCTCCTCGACGGTGCTGGGTACGCCGCCGCCGTATCTGGACCGGACGGTCCGGGCGCATCTCTCGCGGCTGTACGGGGTGGCCACGGACGACTGGGAGCTGCTGGCGGTCCACCACACCCCCGACGCCGTCCCCGCGATGCCTCCGCCGCACGACCTTCGACGGCCCGTACGCGTCCTGGCGGGCCTCTATGTATGCGGCGACCACCGCGATACGAGCACCGTCCAGGGAGCCCTCTTCTCCGGCCGCCGCGCGGCGGACGCGATCCTCACGGACCTGTCCCTCCACCCCCCGGCCCCCCGCCCCCTCCCTTCGGCGGCCTGACCCCACCGACTGCCCCGGAAGGTGCCGGAGGCTCACCTTCAGCCCTGCCGAGACCATTACCCTTGTGGCCGCGCCGAGACCGGAGGCCGTACCCCCATCCCGCCCGACACCTGCGTCCCGCACGTGCAGGCGCCCCGACGACCACCCACACAGAATCCGCCCCGGGCCCGCCTCACACGCCCGTGCCACCTGGGGCCGTACTTCAAGCCCCGCCGGCGTTTGAGGCGCAGGGGCCCGGGGCGGAGCCCCACGAACCGGAACCCACCCACAACCAACACACAGGCCCCCTGGGGCGCCCCCCACTCCCGCCCCACCCACAACCAGCCGCCCAGGATCCGGCAGAAACCCCCACCACCCACAACCAGCCGCCCAGGATCCGGCAGAAACCCCCACCACCCACAACCAGCCGCCCGGGGCCCGGCAGAAACCCATCACCAGCCCCGTACCACCCCCGGCGCCGGAGGCCGCATTTCAAGCCCCGCCGGCGATTGAGGCGCCGGGCCCGGGGCGGAGCCCCGGAAACCGGAACCCACCGGCAACCGGCCACCCGGGATCGGGCAGAAACCCATCACCAGCCCCGCCGGCGTTTGAGGCGCGGGGGCCCGGGGCCGAGCCCCGGCGAACGGGCACGCCCCCCGCCTCACCCCAGCGCCGCCACCCGCTCCCGATACCCCCGCACCGCCGCCGCGTCCCGGTACGGCTCCAGGCGTCGCTCGAAGTCGCGGACGTACTCCACCGCCCGCGCCGACCGCATCTCCGACGCCTGGAGCGCCGCCTCCGCCCCCAGCGCGCACGCCTGTTCCAGCTCCCCGAGACCGAGCCGCGCGGACGCGAGCACCACCCGGCAGAAGAGCCGGCTGCGCGCGAGCCCGTGCGGCCGCAGCTGGAGCGAGCGTTCGGCGTGCTGGACGGCGGGCCGGTACTGCTGGAGATCCCGGTAGCAGTGCCCGAACTCGTCTGCCAGCTGCGCCTCGTCGAAGAACCGCGCCCAGTGCGGCACCTCGTCCCCCGGCCGGGCCGCCTCCAGGGCCCGTTCGGCGCGCACGAGGGAGGCCGTACAGGCGCGCACCTCCCCGAGTACCCCGTGCCCCCGCGCCTCCACCGCGTGCAGCAGGGCCTGCACCACGGGCGGCGCGGACGGTCCGAGCCCCTGCTGGGCGACCCGGGTGAGCTGCACCGCCTCACGCCCGTGGCCGAGGTAGACCGCCTGACGGCTCATGGTGACCAGCACATAGGACCCGTACGCCCGGTCCCCCGCCGCCTGGGCCAGCCTGAGCGCCTGGACGAAGTAGCGCTGGGCGAGCCCATGGGCCGCGATGTCGTACGAGGTCCAGCCGGCCAGCCGGGTCAGATCGGCGATCGCCCCGAAGAGCCTTCGGCCGGTCACCTCCCCATAGGTCCCGCGGAGCATGGGCTCGGCCTCGTGTTCGAGATAGCGGACCAGGGCCTGGCGCGCGTGCCCGCCCCCGTACGCGTTGTCGAGGGCCCGGAACAGCTCGCCCACCGACCGCAGCGCCGCGATGTCGCCGCTGGACACCCGCTGTCCGGGGCCGCGGTCCGTGCTCCGGTCGGCGGTGCGCTGGCGGGGCACGCTCAGCCCGCCCTGCACGGGGACCCGCACGGCCCCCGCGTCCCCCCGGGCCACCCGTTCGTCGGCGCGCCCGATCAGCCAGTCGCGGCTCGGTACGACGAGCCCCGCCGGGGTGAAGGCGATCTTCCGCAGTTCCGCGTGGCTGCCGGAGTCCTTGCGCCACAGGCCCCCGACGATGTCGACGGCCTCCTCGGGCGTGGCCGCGAACTCCAGTCCCGCGTACACGGGCGCGCACGCGTCGAGACCCAGGTCCTGCGCGGAGAGCCGCCGCCCGAGCCGTCTGGTGAACACCTCGGCGATCAGCGCGGGGGTGGTCCCGCGCGGCTGCTGGCCGCGCAGCCAGCGGGTCACGGACGTCTTGTCGTAGCGCAGGTCCAGCCCGTGTTCGAGTCCGAGCTGGTCCACTCTGCGGGCGAGCCCCGCATTGGAGAATCCGGCCTCCGCGATGAGTGCGGCGAGCTGGCGGTTGGGGGTGCGCTGCGGAGGTCGTTCCGTCATCAGCTGTGCGGTCTCCTGCCTTCCGGGCCGGTCGCAGCCCTCATGGAACGGCGCGAATTTAGCGGCCCCTACCCACCGGACCGGCCCCTTCCGCCCAGATTCACCAGATCGTGTGAGGACCGGTGCCCCCGCTGACGGGGCACACCTCCGGCCGGGACCGCAGGGCCCCGCCGTACAGTGGCTGGGTGCGGCCGGCGGGAACGGCGGTCGCGCGCACCGAGGATCGGCGGACGCCGTGACACGCGGACCGGGTCCCTCCGCAAGCGCGGACCGGGTCCCTCCGTACGTCTCGTTCGTACGCGCGAGGCGGGGGTTCCCGGTCCCCACGGGGTTCCCGGTACACGCAGGGTGAGGTTCGAGGGAGGCAGTGCCGTGAGTGAGCTGCGGTTCGTCCGACTGGGCTTCGGCGAGGAAGCCGTCGAGTACCAGGAGGCGTGGCAGAGGCAGCGCGAGATCCACGCCGCACGGTTCGCGGACGAGATCCCGGACACCTGTCTGCTGCTGGAGCACCCGCCGGTGTACACGGCCGGGCGGCGCACCGAGGACAGCGAACGCCCGCTGGACGGCACCCCCGTCATCGACGTCGACCGCGGCGGCAAGATCACCTGGCACGGACCCGGCCAGCTGGTGGGCTACCCGATCCTGAAACTGCCCCGCCCGGTGGACGTCGTCGCGCATGTACGCCGGCTTGAGGACGCCCTGATCCGTACCTGCGCGGAGTTCGGTGTGGAGACCAGCCGGGTCGAGGGCCGCAGCGGTGTGTGGGTGCTGGGCGACCCGGTGGAGGCCCGCCCCGCGATCGGGGGCCTGTCGCTGGACTTCGACCCCCGGCTGCGGGACGACGAGTTCGATCCCCGGCTCCACGGCCCCGAGTACGCCCCCTCCAACGCCGGCCAGCGCCGTGAGGACCGCAAGCTGGCCGCGATCGGCATCCGTATCGCCAAGGGCGTCTCCATGCATGGCTTCGCGCTCAATGTGAACCCGGACAACACCTGGTACGACCGGATCGTGCCGTGCGGGATCCGGGACGCTGGCGTGGCGTCGCTGGCGGACGAGCTGGGCCGTGACATCACGATCGCCGAGGTCCTCCCCGTGGTGGAGAGGCATCTGAGGGACGTCGTGGAGAACGCGGACCTGCGCCCGAGGACGATCGAGGCGGCCCGGTGACCGCCGGAGCGGGCGCTTCCGCCGCGGGCGTACGCCCCTTCGCGGGAATGCGCCCCCGGGTCCGCGGGTTGGCTTGACTCAGGGCCGTATGGACTCTGGGCCGTATGAACGACGGGCGTACCCTGGTGTGCGCCGCAGAATCGAATGCCGCGATAGCAGAAAGGGGCGCCACGTGTCCGCTGTCGCACCCGACGGACGCAAGATGCTGCGCCTGGAGGTCCGGAACAGCCAGACCCCCATCGAGCGCAAGCCCGAGTGGATCAAGACCCGGGCGAAAATGGGCCCCGAGTACACCCAGATGCAGAAGCTCGTCAAGAGCGAGGGACTGCACACGGTGTGCCAGGAGGCGGGCTGTCCGAACATCTACGAGTGCTGGGAGGACCGCGAGGCCACGTTCCTCATCGGCGGCGACCAGTGCACGCGCCGCTGTGACTTCTGCCAGATCGACACGGGCAAGCCGCAGGCGCTGGACCGTGACGAGCCCCGCCGGGTCGGCGAGTCGGTCGTCACGATGGACCTGAACTACGCGACGATCACCGGCGTCGCCCGCGACGACCTGGAGGACGGCGGCGCCTGGCTGTACGCGGAGACCGTGCGCCAGATCCACGAGCAGACCGCCGGCCGACCGGGCGGCCGCACCAAGGTCGAGCTGCTGGCACCCGACTTCAACGCCGTACCCGAGCTGCTGGCGGAGGTCTTCGCATCCCGCCCCGAGGTCTTCGCCCACAATGTCGAGACCGTGCCGAGGATCTTCAAGCGGATCCGCCCCGGTTTCCGTTACGAGCGCTCCCTCGACGTCATCACTCGCGCCCGCGAGGCCGGACTGATCACCAAGTCGAATCTCATCCTCGGCATGGGCGAGGAGCGCGCCGAGGTCAGCGAGACTCTGCGCGATCTGCACGAGGCGGGCTGCGAGCTGATCACGATCACGCAGTATCTGCGCCCCTCGGTGCGCCACCACCCGGTGGAGCGCTGGGTGAAGCCGCAGGAGTTCGTGGAGCTGAAGGAGGAGGCCGAGCAGATCGGCTACTCCGGAGTGATGTCGGGCCCGCTGGTGCGGTCGTCGTACCGGGCCGGGCGCCTGTACGGCCAGGCGATGGAGAAGCGGGACCGCTCCGCCGTCTGACGGCCGCGGCCCCTCAGCCCCTGAACTCAACCTGTGAATTCAGGCACAAGTGACTACTGTCGGGTAATTCCGGATCGGGCGCGGCCCGTACGCTCTCCGCAGGTCGGGGAGGCGTAGGGGCCGCGTCGGCTTTTCCGGGCGGCGCGCAAAGGTTTCATCGGTGTTTGACCGCTCAGTCACGCACTGGTAACACCAATCAGTAACTCTGGTTCTCAGCACCGCACCCGCCCCGTCCCGACGCGTACCACGACGCCCGGCAGCTTCCCGCCGGGCCCGTCACGGACGAGGCGAACGGGCTCGGACCGGACGAACAGAGCGAGCACCGCACCCGCACTCCTGCCTCACCACTCCCCGAAGGGGGCCCCACCCATGCAGGCCGCGCCAGTACGCCCCGTACGCGCAACCGCCATCCCGTCGATGACCGACGCCCTGCGCGCCATGGAGTCGCTTCTCCTGCGCGGCGGACAGCGCACCGCCCGCCGGAACGCGTGGACGGCCGTCCTGGAGGACCGCCGCCGGGCCAAGGACCGCGTCGAGGCGCAGTATGTACTGGAGGCCGTGGCGGACCGCGCTTCCCGGGCCACGTAAACTTCGGGTTATGGCGAGGAAGGCAAACACAGACAGCGCTGCCAGCACCGACGCTGCTGCGAACCCCGGGCGACTCAAGCAGATCGCCCTGACCTACAAGATGACCCGGAAGGCCGACCCCAAGGTCGGGCTGGTCATCGCGGCCGTGGGAATCGTCACCTTCGGTGTCTTCCTCGGGATCGGTTTTCTGATCGGCTACCCCGTCTATCTCGGGATCCTGGGCTTCCTGCTCGCGTTCCTCGCGATGGCGATCATCTTCGGACGCCGTGCGGAGCGGGCGGCGTTCGGTCAGATGGAAGGCCAGCCGGGTGCCGCGGCCGCCGTGCTCCAGAACGTGGGCCGGGGCTGGACGACGACCCCCGCGATCGCGATGAACCGCAACCAGGACGTCGTACACCGTGCCGTCGGCCGGGCCGGCATCGTCC
This sequence comes from Streptomyces sp. NPDC051018, assembly GCF_044456085.1. Lineage (NCBI taxonomy): Bacteria > Bacillati > Actinomycetota > Actinomycetes > Kitasatosporales > Streptomycetaceae > Streptomyces > Streptomyces sp. NPDC051018. Next base: position 490,769 of record NZ_JBITFN010000001.1, on the reverse strand, counting down.
TGGTCGCCGAGGGCAACCCCAACCGGCTGAAGACGCTGCTGGCAGCCGAGAAGAAGAAGATGGCGCGCATCGTGGTGGATGTGCCCGTGCACGACATCGTGGTGGGTACGGACGAGGGGCAGGTGCCGCTGAAGAAGGTCCGTACGACCATGCTGAAGCTGCCCCGGGTGCTCAGCGGCCCCCAGGTCACCGCCACCAACGACCGGCTGCGCGCCCTGGGTGACCTCATGAGCAATATGCCGCTGCCGAAGGGCCCCATGCCCAAGGGCATGCGCATGCCACGCGGCGGAAAGATGCGCTGACGCCGTCGGCGATACGCGAAGGGGCGCCCGGGTCCGACCCGGGCGCCCCTCGCGCTTCCACCCTGACTCGCTCAGCCGCCTCTCCGCACGGATCACCCTGCATCCCCTGGGCCGCCTCATGAGCACTATGCCGCCGCCGAAGGGCCCCATGCCCAAGGGCATGCGCACGCCGCGCGCGGAAGGATGCGCCGGTCCGTCGACCTCGGGCGCCTCGCGTCAGCCCGCCTCTCCACAGGTCGCAGCTCACCGCGGCCATCCCTCGCTGTCGTGTGTGTGGCCGGTCCGCGCCCGGCCACACATCCGCGGGGCCCGTCCGCACGGCGCCGTCAGGGCAGGCGCTCACGGCGCAGGGAGCAGCGGTGTCAGCGCCCGTTCCGGACCTACGGCCGGACCGGCCGGATCCGCGTCCGGTTCAGATCCGCACCTGAACGGCTCGGGCGAAGCGGTCGTGCAGTCCCCGGCCGTCCCGGTCCCAGATGAGGGCCGGGATCCCCAGGCAGAGCAGCACACCGCGCAGCGCGACCCGGCCGGCGCCCAGTCGGCCGCCGTTCACGGAAATGACGCGGAGCCGGAAGATCCGCTTGCCGGGAGTGAAGCCGAGGGTACCGACGGTGAGCAGACTCATCACGAAGAACACGGCGAGCGCCCAGTTCCCGGCGGCCTGCCGGTCGCCGTTCGCGAAGAACGCGGAGGCGATCAGGAGGCAGAGGCCCCAGTCGACGAAGAGGGCTCCGAAGCGGCGTCCGAGGGGTGCGATGGAGCCGGACCCCTCCTCGGGCAGACCGAGCCGCTTGCCCCGGTACCCGAAGTCGGCGCCCATCTCCTCGGCCGCCGCGCGGGGGCCGGAGAGCCACGATCCGATTACTTGCCTGTTGTCCACCCGTCCACGGTACTGGGCACCCGGCGAACCGCCCCCGGCCGGGTCCGCCGGGCGTGACCCACGCGACGTCCCCGCGCGCTCCGGTTAACTTGGGTGAAACAATTGGGTCATCCTGGAGAAATCCCATCTGCCTATCGTCGGGTCCTGCGTGTGCCACCGCACTGGCCTCACGGACGAGCTGCAACCCCGCCCTTCCCGGGACGGGAGTAGGAGGAGTTGGATGTTCCAGAACGCCGACGAAGCGAAGAAGTTCATCGCCGACGAGGACGTGAAGTTCGTCGACGTCCGGTTCTGCGACCTGCCAGGCGTGATGCAGCACTTCACGATCCCCGCCGCGGTGTTCGACCCGGCTGAGGAGCTGGCCTTCGACGGCTCGTCGATCCGCGGTTTCCAGGCCATCCACGAGTCCGACATGGCGCTGCGCGCGGATCTGTCGACGGCGCGGGTGGACCCCTTCCGCCGGGACAAGACCGTCAACATCAACTTCTTCATCCACGACCCGATCACGGGCGAGCAGTACAGCCGTGACCCGCGCAACATCGCGAAGAAGGCGGAGACCTACCTCGCCTCGACCGGTATCGCGGACACCGCCTACTTCGGTCCGGAGGCGGAGTTCTACGTCTTCGACTCCGTACGGTTCAACACCTCCGCCAACGAGGGCTTCTACCACATCGACTCCGAGGCCGGCGCCTGGAACACCGGCGCGGTCGAGGACAACCGCGGGTACAAGGTCCGCTACAAGGGCGGCTACTTCCCGGCCCCGCCGGTCGACCACTTCGCCGACCTGCGTGCCGAGATCTCCCTGGAGCTGGACAGGGCGGGCCTCCAGGTCGAGCGCCAGCACCACGAGGTGGGCACGGCGGGCCAGGCGGAGATCAACTACAAGTTCAACACCCTGCTGGCCGCGGCCGACGATCTGATGCTCTTCAAGTACATCGTGAAGAACGTCGCCTGGCGCAACGGCAAGACCGCGACCTTCATGCCGAAGCCGATCTTCGGCGACAACGGGTCGGGCATGCACGTCCACCAGTCGCTGTGGCAGGGCGGCGTCCCGCTGTTCTACGACGAGCAGGGTTACGCCGGCCTGTCGGACACCGCCCGCTACTACATCGGCGGCATCCTCAAGCACGCCCCCTCGCTGCTCGCGTTCACCAACCCGACGGTGAACTCCTACCACCGTCTGGTCCCCGGCTTCGAGGCCCCGGTCAACCTGGTCTACTCGCAGCGCAACCGCTCCGCGGCGATGCGTATCCCGATCACGGGGTCCAACCCGAAGGCCAAGCGCGTCGAGTTCCGCGCCCCCGACCCGTCCTCCAACCCGTATCTGGCCTTCTCGGCCCTCCTCCTCGCGGGCATCGACGGCGTCAAGAACAAGATCGAGCCGGCCGAGCCGATCGACAAGGACCTCTACGAGCTGGCGCCCGAGGAGCACGCGGGCGTCCCCCAGGTCCCGACCTCCCTCCCCGCGGTCCTCGACGCCCTGGAGGCGGACAACGAGTACCTCCAGGCGGGCGGCGTCTTCACGGCCGACCTGATCGAGACGTGGATCGACTACAAGCGCACCAACGAGATCGCCCCGATCCAGCTCCGCCCGCACCCGCACGAGTTCGAGCTGTACTTCGACATCTAGAGCACCCGGTCGCGTCCCGGCCCGCTCGGTGTCCTCCCCGGCCCCTGCCGCCCCTTCTTCGGGGTGGCGGGGGCCGGGGTGTTTGCGGTGCGGGGTTCGGCGTCAGGGGCGGGGGGACGATGTGCCGCGGAGGGACGGCAGGAGGCGCAGGGCGTTGTCGCGGTTGATGGCACGGCGGTGGCGGGGGGTGAGGGCGGGGTCGGTGTCGAGGGCCGGGGACGCCTGCTCGGTGATGGTCTTGGCGGGGGTGGCGGGCCAGTCGCTGCCGAACAGGATGCGGGAAGGGTTGGTCACGGACAGCAGGGTGGGGGTGGAGGAGGGAGCGAGGGGGCCCGCCGTGTCGTAGTAGAAGCGGTGCAGATAGTCCCGTACCCGGGCGGGTTCGACGGGTGGGGTGAGGAAGCCGGCGAAGCGCTCCACCCGGGTGGCGATATAGGGGAGGAAGCCGCCGCCGTGCGGCAGGATGAAGGAGAGGTCGGGGTAGCGGTCCAGGGTGCCGTTGAGGATCAGATTGACGGCCGCGCGGGTGGTGTCGAGGGGGAAGTCGCACAGGAAGCTCGGAATGCCGGGGACGGCCGGGCGGGACGGGTCCGTACCGGGGAGTTCGAGGGGGTGGGTGCTGATCACCGCGGAGCGCTCGTTGAGTTCGGCGAGCAGCGCGTCGTGGGAACGGTCGCCCAGATAGACCCCGTCGCTGCACGCCTTGGTCTGGACGCCGACCGCGCCGAAGGTGTCGAGCCCCCGGGCGAGCGACCAGCGGGAGGTCTTCAGATCGTCGGGGAAGACCGGGGCGAAAAAGGCGAAGCGGCCGGGGTGGGCGGTCTTCAGTTCCTCGACGGCGTCGAAGACGACGTTCACGCTGTCCCGCAGCTGTGCGGAGTCCCGGAAGCCGCGGACCGGCATGGCCGGGCTGACCACGCTGGTGGCGATGCCCGCGTCGTCCATCAGCTCGAGGGTGGAGGTGAGGTCCCACTTGGTCCACCAGGGCAGTCGCTCCCGGGTGACGAGGCCCTTCTTCTCGGCCCAGGTGACCCAGGAGGGTGCGGTGAAATGGTGGTGGACGTCGATTCTCGCCCTGCGTCCGTCCCCGCCGGAGTGTGCTTCCTCGGGAGGGCCGGGGGCTTCGCCCGCGTCGACCGCGAACGCTCCGGTCAGTTCGGCGGCGGCCACGGAGGCCGTCGCCCCGCCGCCCAGCAGCAGCATATGGCGACGGCCGAACCTCCGGCTGGCGTGTGGCATGGCGGTTCCCCGGGTTCGCTTGTGCGTGTGGGGCTTCACTCTGTGGCGGGCGGACCTGGGACGACGTCAGCACACGCGGGCCGGGCAGCCGAGTCCACCGGATGCGCGAGCCGGATCCGTCCCCCGGGTGAAATGACCATGGAGGCCGACGCTCTAAGGTGTTCGGCATGTCCGTGCCTGAGCTGATCCGTATCGTCACCCGCTCCTCGCCCATGGCCCTCGCCCAAGTGGAACGTGTCCGGGCCGAGTTGGCGGCGATCCAGCCGGGGATCCGTACCGAGGTCGTGCCGGTCACCACCTCCGGGGACCGCTGGATGGGGGATCTGGCGATGCTGGGCGGGAAGGGCGCGTTCACCAAGGAGGTGGACGCGGCACTGCTCGCCGGGGAGGCGGATCTGGCGGTGCACTGTGTGAAGGACGTACCGGCGGACCGGCCGCTTCCGGTGGGGACGACCTTCGCCGCGTTTCTCCGGCGGGACGATATCCGGGACGCACTGGTGCATCCCGGAGGGCTGCGGCTGGACGAACTGGCGGCGGGCACCCGGATCGGGACCTCTTCGGTGCGCAGGATCGCCCAGCTGGCCGCGTCGCACCCTCAGTTGGAGTGTGTGCCGATGCGGGGCAACGCCAACCGGCGGCTGGAGAAACTGGCGGCCGGGGAGGCGGACGCGCTGCTGCTCGCGGTGTCCGGGCTGGAGCGGATCGAGCGCCCCGAGGTGATCAGCGAGGTGCTCTCCGAGGAGACCATGTGTCCGCCGATCGGGGCGGGGATCCTGGCCCTCCAGTGCCGTGAGGACGACACCGCGACGATCGATGTGGTCAGCGCGCTCGGTGACCCGGCGGCCCATAGGGAGGCGACGGCGGAGCGGATGTTCCTGCATGTCCTCCAGGGGCACTGCAACTCACCGATCGCCGGGTACGCGCGCTCCGAACGCGGCGGGGATCTGTCGCTCCGGGCCAAGGTGTTCACCCCGGACGGCAAGACGGTACTGAACGCCCATGAGTGGGCGGGGCCGCTCGACCCGGCGACGCTGGGAACGTCGGTGGCGGTGGCCCTGCTGCGGCAGGGCGCGCGGGAACTGATCGACAGCATCGCGCACTGAGCCCGGCCAGTACCGACTGAGCCCGCCGGCGCCGCCGGAGAGCCGGGGTGGCCGTGTCCGGAGCGTGGCTGGGCCCGGGAACAGACGGCGGCCACGGCAGCCGGTGATGTGCCGGGGCGCCGGCCGGCGGGTGCCCTCCGTGAAGACCCCGAGGCCGGTGCCCGGCCCCGGAGGCGGCGCCGCGGGCGTACGTGAGGCCCGGACTCCGGGCACGTCTGCGGCCTCTGCGGCCGGGCCTGCCCGGGGGCCTCGGCGCGCGAGCCCACCCGGGGTGTCCACCGGACACGCCCGTCCCTCCCTCGCGGGGCGGCTCCGCAGCCGATACGGGCCGCGGAGCCGGGCCCGTCCGATCGGGTGGACCGTGCCGGGGAATCGCCTATCCGGGTGTGACAACCCGCCCGGGGTGCCCTCCCGGGATGCGCGGGACCTGTCCGGGGTGCCCGCCCGGATCAGGCGGGACCCGCCCGGTGGCGAAGCGTCAGCAGCGCGGGACCGGTTTGCTGTAGGTGGTGTTGCTGGGGTTGGCCACGTAGTAGTCGGTCACATAGCGGCCGGTGTCGAGCCTGCTCCAGACGTTCGTGGTACCGACCCTCGATCCCGCGCGCTGGCAGTACACCCACGCGAGGGCGCCGTTGGGCGAGGTGCCCCGGGCCGCGTACGCGGCGCCGGGGCCGCTGCGCTCGGTGAGGGTCGCGGTGGTCTGGTAGGGGTAGACGCAGCGCGGGAGCGGGGCGCTGTAGGTCGTTTTGGACGGGGTGCTCACATAGCGGTCGCTGACATAGGTGCCGTCGGCGAGCTTGTCCCATACGGCGGTGGTGCCGACCTTCGGGCCGGGTGTCTGGCAGACCACCGTGAGCGCCGCCCCCGGGGCGTAGGCCCTGGCGACGGGGTAGGCCGTCGAGGGGCCGGTGCGGGCGTTGAGCGGGGTCGTGCTCGTCGCCGTGTAGGGGTGGGCGACGGTCGCCACCGGTGCGTCGAGACGGTTGGTGTCGATGCTGATCGTGACTCCGCCGTAGGTCTCGCTGTGGGTGCCCCTGAACTGCTTGGCGCGCTGGTGGACCGCCCACCGGGAGTCGGGTATCCCGGCCCAGCCGCGCAGGGAGTCCACTCCGTCGTACCGGGCTGTCCACAGCGCGTCGGGGCGGGCGTAGGCGGTGGAGGTGAAGACGTCGGAGAGCTGCTTGGCCCCGAGATTGAGGTTCATGTACACACCCGACACATAGCCGCGGCGGTGCAACTCCTTCGTCCAGGAGGAGATGTACGACAGCACGGCGACCCGGCAGGGCGCGTCGGTCTGCGCATAGTGCTCGATGTCGTTGTAGAACGCGCTGCCGGGCCGCATACCGAGCGCTCCGGCCCTGGCTATGGCGTCTGTGGCCGCCGCGGTGCCCTGGGACCGGGCCGCCGCCGGGACGAGGCTGATCTTCGCGTCGGTGGGCCGGGCGCCGCAGGGTGGTTGCAGCCCTTTGTAGATCGGCAGCAGCCGCCACTTCAGCGCGCTGACGGACGCCACCCAGGACGGGGTCAGCTGAGGCTGGGCGCAGGTGCGGTTGACTCCTCCGAAGTACACCCCCACCGCGCGGTACGGGGAGGCCGACCAGGCGCGGATCGCGGTGAGCGGCGGAGCCGTACAGGTGTCGAAGGCGAGGCCGCTGTACCGCGTCGCGGTCGCGCCGGTGGGGTAGGCGACGGGCGTGGCCGGCTCGGCGGCGGCCGAGGGGGCCAGGGCGAGCACGGCGGCGGCGCCCAGGAGCCCCGCCGTCGAGGCGACGGCCAGCCCGGCGGCGAGACGGCGCGGACGAGGCGGTCGGGGCGGACGGGATGCCGGACGGAACGCGGCGGCCGTACGGAGAACGGCGGCCGTACGGACAACGGTGCGCGACGCGGGGCGGGAAGCACCGTGCTCACGCGGAGTGCGCTGCCCGGGGCCGCGCGGCGGGAGGGCCGGGTCCGGCCGGCCGGTGCCGTGTTGGCGCGAGTCGGCGCGAGGCTCGGGACGCGTCGCCGGGCGGCCCTCACCGCCCCGGTGGCCGTCGTGCGCCCGGAGATCGCGGGGTACCCGGGCTGCCCGGTGCCCGTCATGGGTGCGGTGCACGGGGCGAGGCCGCCGGTCACCGCCGCCGTGACGCTCGCGCAACGGCGGGCGGGCGGCCGCGCGGTCGCCGCTCGGACGCGGGTCGAGGAGCGCTCGGATGACTCTTCGTAAGGCGCGATGCGGGTGCCACATGACTGTCCCCCAAGGTGGTCGTACCCAGTGGTTCCAGCATGCCCCCGCCCGCGCCCGGCCGACCCCGCCCGAACGGGTATTGGCGACGACCCGCCATCCGGGAACGGACGGCGGGCCGGGGCCTCACCTCAGCGGCCGTACCGGATCAGGGCCCTGACCATCCGGCAGGTCGTGTCCGAAGGCGGGTGCACACCGATCTGGTCCGCCGTCGCGCGAATCCTCACATTGTCCGCCGTCGCCGGGTGGTACACACCCGAGTCGAGCAGGGCGATCGCCAGCCGCATCGCCTTCAGCCGGCGGTTGTGCGTCACATACCACTCACGCGGCTGCCCGGCCGGCAGCGGCTTCTTCCTCAACGGTGCGTACTGGGTCGTGTGCCCGGGCTTCGCGGGCTTCCTCATGAGTCTGGATACGGCCATCGGCAACCTCCAGGCGCGGTGGCGGGACCATCCCGAACTACTGTTCAGTCTACTGCCCACCACTGACAATCGCCGCTGGCCAGACGGCATTTGAGGCGGGCGCGCAAGGGGCATTCGAGGGCACGCCGGAAGCATGGGAGGGGCACGGCGGGGGCATGGAAAGGGCCCACTCGCGCCGCCCGGGCACAGCGCGCGGGAGAACGGGCGGGACCGCCGGGGGCGCGCCCCCGGCGGTACGGTGGCGGCCATGGAGATCTGGATCAATCCGGCGTGTTCCAAGTGCCGCGGAGCCCTCGAACTGCTCGACGAGGAGGGCGCCGCCTACACCGTGCGGCGCTATCTGGAGGATGTGCCGAGCGCGGACGAGATCAAGGACGTACTGGCCCGGCTCGCACTGGAACCCTGGGACGTCACCCGGACCCAGGAGGCCGCCGCGAAGGAGCTGGGGCTGGCGGAGTGGGACCGTGACGAGGCGTCGCGCGAGCGGTGGATCGAGGCACTCGCGAGCCATCCCCGGCTGATCCAGCGGCCCATCATCACCGCGGACGACGGGACGGCCGTCGTGGCGCGCACGGAGGACGCGGTACGGGACGCCCTCGGCCGGACGTGAATCCCCCGGCTCCGACGCGGGCCCCGTGCAGGGCCGGCGCCGGGTAGAGCCGTACGGAGCGAACTGCTCCGGCAGGGCCGGGATCACCGGCGGCCTCCGCGACCGCTCCGGGCGCTCGTCGGCAACGCCGCCGGGGGTTCCACCGGCCCGGCCGCGCTTCCTCCGCTCAGGTGGAGCCGGATTCCATGGGCTGGATCCTGTGGGCCTGTTCCATCAGACCGCGTACGGCCGCTGCCCACGAGCCCTGCCGGGTCCGGGGTTCCGTCCGAGCCGGCCCGGCCCGGCGTTCCGCCCGAGCCGACCGGGCCGCCCGGGCCCGCCCGGAGTCCCGCAACGCGCCGCGGACCGGGCCCGGGACCCGCGGCCGTCTGCGGGCAGGCTCGGCCATCTCCGCGATCACAGGCGCGCTCCTCCCCCGCAGTGATCACAAGCGGAATGCCCCGCGGACCCCTCTCCACCCCTGTTCGACCTTAAGGAAAGTTAAGGAAGTCACGGGTGAGGAGGGTGAGACGAAGCCCGAAGCTACTCGTACGTAACGGCACACGGAACCGACCCGACGGGAGTCCCACGTGTCGCGCAAGAAAACCCTCAGCGGAAAGAAGAAGATCGCCCTGCTCGTCGTCACCGCCCTCGCGGCCGGCGGCGCGGCCTTCGCCATGACCGGCACCGGCCAGGCATCGGTCGTCTGCGACGGGCTGGACACCGCGCTCCGGAACAACGAGCGCTTCATCGCCGGTCAGCGCGCCAATCCCGACGCGCAGTCCGAGGCCCGGATCGCCAACCGCCAGGCCGTCATCGAGGAGATCAGGCGGAAGCAGGCCGCTTCCGGTTGCCCGGTGGGCGGCGGAGGTGGCGGTCAGGCGGCCCAGCCGCCGCGGCAGCAGCCCCCCGCGCAGCAGCCCCCGACCGCCGCACCCCCCTCCCAGGACGGCGGCAACGGCGGTCAGGGCGGTGGCGGCAATGACGGCGGAGCCGTCGGACAGGTCGTCTGCGCCGGCTCCACGGTGACGCTGTCCGGCGAGGGCGGCGCCCCGGCCGCCTCCAGCAACCAGTTCCCGATCGGTACCACCCTCAAGGTGACGAACCTCGACAACAACAAGTCGACGACCGTGAAGGTCGCCTCGGTCTCCGGCAGTTGCGCCCTGTTGAACAACGCGGCGTTCGAGCAGGTACGGGAGCCCGGCAAGTTCCTCATCCGCAAGGCCCGGATCGAGCGGGTGGGCTGAGCCCCCTGGTCCGCCGGGAGGGCCGTATGCCAGGAATCGCGAGGGCTCCCGGCACCCCTGGCGTACTCCGCCCGGTACGGGCACCGGCAAGGCCCGTGCCGGGCGGAAGGCCGCAGGTCAACGCAGATCGGGGGCTGCTCTCCAGCCGCGCGTCCGAGAAGCCCCGCGGCCCGTATGACCCGGCTCCCCCGGGCGGACCCACTCCCCCGCCGTACGCCCTGGTGAACGCCCGCCGGGGCGCCCCGCCCCTACGCACCCGGCCACGGGCGGGACGAGAGCAGCCGCGAGACATCCCCGAGGGGCGGACATGGGCGGCACACCCTGACGGAGGCGACGGCGAGTCAGCGCGCCCGGGCCCATTCCCCGCGTAACAGTCCTGCGGCCCGCCCTCTCGGAGAGGGTACGGCCTTCGAGCCGTCGGAACCGGTCCCGGACACCCGGGCATCGAGCCGGGCGACGGCAGCGCTACCCGGTCACGCCCGCCGGCCGTGATGGTCCACCAGGACGGCGAGGAGCCGGGCCAGCTCCTCGCGTTCCGCGGGCGTGAGGGGCGCGAGCACCTCGTTCTCCACGTCGGTCAGCAGCTTGTCCAGCTTCAGCAGGTGCCGGTTGCCCTGCCGGGTGAGGGTGACGACGTTCTGCCGGCGGTCGGCGGGGTTGGGTGAGCGTTCCACCAGTCCGCCGTCGGCCAGATCCTTGATCACCCCGACCATGTCACTGCGGTAGATGCCCGTACGGCTGCTCAGCTCCGCCTGGCTGAGGGGTCCGAACTCCTCCAGCGTGGCGAGTACCGCGAAATGCCACTTGCGCGCGCCCGCCCGCGCCAACTCGTCGTTCACCAGGCGATCCGACTGGATCGCGGCCTGCGACAGAAGCCGGGTCCGCAGATTCCGCAGCCGCCGGGCACCGGCCGGCCGGCCCGCCGAGGGAGCCATGTCTGGCGTGCTGTTGCTCATGCCGCCCATCATAGCCCTTGCATTAGTCGCACTAACGAACTACGTTGATGAACACCGCAACAGTTAGTGCGACTAGCGATAGGGAGACATCATGCCGGTGATCGATGTACTGGACTCGACGATGTTCTACGAGGAGACGGGCAGCGGCACCCCTGTCGTCTTTCTGCACGGCAACCCCGGCTCGTCCCACCTCTGGCGCAAGGTGCTGTCCGCGGTCGACCTGCCCGCCCGCCTGCTCGCACCCGATCTGATCGGCATGGGCCGCTCCGGCAAGCCCGATGTGCCGTACCGGTTCGCCGACCACGCCCGCTACCTGGACGAGTGGTTCGACCGGCTGGGCCTGGACGAGGTGGTGCTCGTCGGCCACGACTGGGGAGGAGCGCTCGGCTTCGACTGGGCGGCCCGCCATCCCGACCGGGTCCGCGGTATCGCCTTCCTCGAGACCATCGTGCGCCCGATGTCCTGGAGCGACCTGGGCGAAGGACCGCGCTCACGTGCCGAGGCCATGCGCGGACCCGAGGGCGAGACGCTCGTACTGGAGCAGAACGTCTTCCTGGAGTCGGCCTTCACCGGAGGCGTACTGACCCCGGTCAGCGCGGCCGACATGGAGGCCTACCGGGCGCCGTACCCCACCCCGGAAAGCCGTCGCCCGATTCTGGAATGGGCCCGCTCGCTGCCGCTGGACGGTGACCCCGCCGATGTCACGGAGCGGGTCGAGCGGTACGACACCTGGCTGGCCGGCAGCGGTGAGGTCCCCAAACTGCTCCTCACCTTCGACTCCTCGCCCACCTTGCTGATCGACGAACAGACGGCGAAGTGGTGCGAGGAGAACATCGCCGGGCTGGAAACCCGGCACTGCGGCCCGGCCGGCCACCACGCGCCCGAGGACCAGCCCGGGGCCATCGCCGAGGCGATCGGCAGCTGGGCCCGGCGGCACGCTCTGGCCGGCGACCGGCAGAGCTGATGACCTGCGCCGGCGACGGGCGTACGCGGACCGCCGGCGCGGGTGGGGTGGCGGTCGTCGCCCCGGCCAGGGCCCTGACGGTGGCCCCCGTCAGGCCAGCTGGGCCTCCGCCTCCGCCAAAATCTCCGTCAGCCGCAGTCCGAACCGGGCGTCGCACGCGTGCGGGCGTCCCGTACGCGCCGCCTCCAGCAGGGCGTCCACGGCCAGCCGGAACACACCGACCGCGTCGGACCACTTCGGCAGGGTCACCGTGCCCCGGTCACCGAGGAGTTCGAGGCTGGTGCCCGCCGACTCCGGCGGGGCGCTCAGGCTCAGGGTCGCCGTGCTCGACGCGCCCGAGGCGTGCCGGAGCACCAGATGCACGGTGTCGCCGGGCCCGTGTGCCGCCGTCACCCCGGTCACCTCGCCGAGCACGGGGATCAGCACGGACAGCACGTGCGGCCCCACGTCCCACAGCGCGCCCTTCTCCCGCCGCCAGGGAGAGGCCGCGTACGGGCCGGCCCCGCCGGGTGCGAACAGCGGGGCCAGCCACTGCGCGCGGGCGGTGAACCAGCCCCCGGCGGCGGCCTGTCCGGCAATCCAGCCGCGGGTCTCCTCCGCGAAGCGCAGGGTGCAGAAGACCACCGACGCGACCCCGGCGCGCTCCACCGCCCGGGCCGTCGCCGCCGCGGCGGCGACCGTCGTCGCGACCGGTTTGTCCAGCAGCAGATGGCAGCCCGCCTCGGCCGCGCGGACCGCGAGCGGGGCCTGGACGTCCGGGGGCAGGGCGAACGCGACGGCGTCGCAGGAGGCGAGCAGCTCATCGGCGCCGTCGTCGCCGGAGTACGCCTTCGTGCCGTACGCATCCGCGAGCGCGGCGGCGGCCTCGGGCCGTCTGGCCCACACCCCCGCGAAGTCGACCCCCTCATGGGTGCCGAGGGCGGGCGCCTGGGTTCTCCCGGCCCAGGGCCCGGCGCCGAGGAGTCCGATACGTGTCCGCCGCCGGGGCGCTCCGTCAGTGCTCAGGGGCTGTGTCATGGCCCCAGTCTGCCCCGCCGGGCCACGGGCGGGCAGGACGGGTGGCGCCGGGGCCGACGGACCGGACGATCACACTCCGGTGGACGGGCGGGGCCGGCGGCCGGACGACCGCGCTCCGTTGGACGGGGGCGCCCGGACCGGGCCGCGGGCACGGCGGACCGGTGCCGACTCCGACTCCGGCCCCGCTCCCCGGCCCACCCCCTCCGCCGATATTCGAAGGGGCCCCACGACGCCCGGTGCTACCTTGGGGCGGACCGGCCGCGGGACTCCGGTGCGACTTCCGAGACTTGCTTCTGATGCAGTGATTTCGCTGATCGCGCCCCCATTCCCCGGCCGGTTTCCCATAGCCGCGCCGGGGGGAGCCATGGCGGAGGAGAGTTTCGCCGATCTGATCGCGGCCGAGGACGTGCTGCTGTTCGTGAACGCCGCCGTCACGGCCACCGGGCAGCGGGAGTTCCACTCGGACGCGGGCCGGCAACAGCTCTCGCTGTCCTTCCTCCATGAGTATGTACGGGTCAACTACCGGTCGGTGTACGCGGCGGCGCTCGCCCTCGACATCAACGACCACAACGCGGCCCGGATCGTCGAGCAGTTGCTGCGCACGGCGGGCGACGCGACCGCGGAGCAGAAGCGGGTGGAGGGCCGGCTGATCGCCGCGCGGCTGGCCCTGCTGCCGCCGCAGCGTGTCTACCGGCTGTTCCGCGCGCTCCGCGACGCCCGGGTCAACAACCGCCGCACCCGCGCGATCCAGCGCGACTGGCTCGCGTCACGGCCCGATCCGGGCCATGACGCGGTGAAGTACCGGAGCGGTCTGAAGGCCGTGGCGCGGCACGCCCATCTGCCCGTCGGCCAGGAGCTGGGCGACTTTCTCTTCCGGCCCGGCACACGGGTCCGCTACGAGCACGGGCTCCTGGACGCGTACCGGCGCGCCCACTACGAGCAGGGGGCGATCTACGAGCTGCCGTTCACCGTCGCCGGGGGATTCGCCGCCCGGCACCGGGTCCCGCGTGAGCTGTTCCTGGAGCGGATCGCCCCTCGGATGACCAGGCTGGAGCGGCTGCGGACCCGGCGGAGCGCGGGTACGGAGCACGATCTGACCGTGATGCCGCTGACCCGGCTCGCTCTCTACGTCCTGTCCCTTCCGCCCGGAACGCGCGGGGAACGGCGCGCGGAGCTGAGGGACGCGCTCCGGGCCGCCGCGCTCCGGGCGGCGGGGCCGTACGCGGGGACCTGGGGCCGGGTCTCGGCCGTGCTGGACGACAGCTACTCGTCGTACGGCTCCGGGGTCAAGCGCCGCCGCCCGCTGGCGGTCGCGCTGGGGGCGCACTGGCTGCTGGAGGCACTGGCGGAGTCGTACACCGCGCACTGGACGTCGGGCGGCCGTGATCCGCTGCTGGTACGGCCCCGGGGAGCGAGCCCGCTCGGTATGCGGGTGCTGGACGCGCTGGAGGACTCCCCCGAGCGGCTGGTGATCGTCTCGGACGGCTGGGACAACGCGCCGCCGGGGCTCGCCGGTGAGGTGCTGCGCGTCTGGCGGACCCGGCTCGATCCGGGCCGGAGCACCAGTGTCGTGCATATGAACCCCGTGTACGACGCGGACGGTTTCGACGTACGGTGGCTCGCGCCCGGGGTGCCGACGGCCGGGATCCGGGACGCCGAGGATCTGGCGGCGCTGGTGGAGATCGCGCAGTTCGCGACGGGCCGTACGGGTCTCGTGGAGCTCCAGGCGTATCTGGACCGGCGCACCGGACTCTTTCTGGACCGCCCCGGCCACCGTACCGAGGGGGCGCGATGAGCCGTCTGGACATGACCGGGCTGGTCGCTGCGCCCGCCCAGGTGTGGGGCGGAATCCGGCTGGTGCCGCTGGTGCGGAACGCCCCCGTGGAGGGGCTGCGGCTGCGCCACGAGGTCTACGGCGGCCCGGTCCCCGCGGGCGGGACCTCGGGAACCCGGGCGGAGTACGGGCCCGGCGACTGCGACATCCGCGCGGACGACGAGGACGCGGGGCGCGCCGACAGCACCGTGGACCTCGGGTCGGGCCACCGCTATGTCTCCTACGTTCCGCACGGTTTCGTGGCGGACTGGTCGGGCGACGGAGGACGGTCGGCGGCGTACGGAACGGTGCTGGGCGACACCGCGCCCGAGCATGTCCCGGTCCGCCGCCATCACCGGCTCGCCAAACGCCGGGGCCCGGACCGGGACGGCGGCGGGCAGCGGCTGCGCTTCCTCCCGCTGCATCTGGCGCTGGAGGGGTATCTGGCGCTCCACTTCGGCGGCCCTTCCGTGATGTGGGACGAATGGTCCCAGCGTGCGGTACGCCAGGGGCTGTCGCCGCGCGCGGAGGCGGCCTACGGCGGATGGCGGGTGCGCGGGCTCGAGGAAGCGCTGCGGGTGTTCGAGATCCATGAGGGTCAGTGCGGTGTGCTGGTGTACGCGGCGGACTCGCTCGCCTCGGCCTTCGTCGTACCGCATCCCGACGACTACCGTGCCCTGCATCCGTCGCTGGTCGAGGACCTGTACGGGGACCTGGTCCATCAGCACGCCCTCTTCGGCCGGCCCGTGCCCGCGTTCGAGGCGGTCGTCCGTGACGAGAACCGGGTGCGGACGCTCGCGGATCTGCGGGCCGCGGCCCGGGAGCAGGAGCGCGAGTGGACGCGTGACCATGACGCCGTGATGGCGGCCGGACTGCTCGATCCGTCGTACGCGTTCGAGCGGGTCCGCTCCCTGGGGTCGTTCACGCTCCGGCGCTTCCTCCCGCCGTTCCAGCGGGGTGTGCGGGAGCAGCACATCGGCGAGGTGATCACCGACCACCGGGGGCGGGTGGCCTATCTGAAGACGTTCCGGCTCTCCGAGGCGCAGATCCGCCGGGGCCATCTGCTGTCGTCGCTGCACGACTGCGACTGGCATCTGGACCGTACGGCCGCCGCGCTCGGCACCGGCCGGGCCGATCTGGTGCGCCGGATCCATGACGCGGGTTTCGGATGGATGCTGAAGCAGGGCGTGGAGCACTGGCCCGGGAAGTAGCGCGCGGGGGCCCTCCACGGCCGGGCGCCCCGCCCCTTGAGAGCCCCCGTGCACGCCCGCCCCCGCCGGTCTCCGCAGGGAAGCCCCCACCGGCGTCCGTACCGAAGCGGAATGCGGACGGGCCGGTGGTATTCATCACATCACGGACGTCGTAACACGGGGTTCACATCAGGGCAACGGACGGGAAATCGCGCATTGCCAAGCTGCCTGGCATACCGCTGGACCCGCAAAGGATGAGGCCCCCGTGACCATCAAGGCTGAGTACATCTGGATCGACGGCACCGAGCCGACCGCGAAGCTCCGCTCGAAGACGAGGATCCTCCCCGACGCCACCGAGCTGCCCGTCTGGGGCTTCGACGGGTCCAGCACCAACCAGGCCAAGGGTCACGCCTCCGACCGGGTGCTCAAGCCGGTCCGCTCCTGCCCGGACCCCATCCGCGGCGGCGACCACGTCCTGGTGCTCTGCGAGGTCCTCAACACGGACATGACCCCCCACTCCTCCAACACCCGCGCGCAACTGGCCGAGGTGGCCGAGCGGTTCGCCGGGCAGGAGCCGGTCTTCGGCATCGAGCAGGAGTACACGTTCTTCGACGGCGACCGCCCGCTCGGCTTCCCCGTCGGCGGCTTCCCCGCCCCGCAGGGCGGCTACTACTGCGGTGTCGGCGTCGACGAGATCCACGGCCGTGATGTCGTGGAGGCGCACCTGGAGAACTGCCTCACCGCGGGCCTCGGGATCTCGGGCATCAACGCCGAGGTCATGCCGGGCCAGTGGGAGTTCCAGGTCGGCCCGCTCCCGCCGCTGGAGGTCGCCGACCAGCTGTGGATCGCCCGCTGGCTGCTGTACCGCACCGCCGAGGACTTCAAGGTCGCGGCGACGCTCGACCCCAAGCCGGTGAAGGGCGACTGGAACGGGGCGGGCGCGCACACCAACTTCTCGACCAAGGCGATGCGCGAGGGGTACGAGGCCGTCATCACCGCCTGTGAGTCGCTCGGCGAGGGTTCCAAGCCGCTCGACCACGTCAAGAACTACGGCGCGGGCATCGACGACCGGCTCACCGGTCTGCACGAGACCGCCCCCTGGAACGAGTACAGCTACGGCGTCTCCGACCGGGGCGCCTCCGTCCGTATCCCCTGGCAGGTGGAGCGGGACGGCAAGGGCTATATCGAGGACCGCCGCCCGAACGCCAACGTGGACCCGTATGTGGTGACCCGGCTGATGGTGGACACCTGCTGCACGGCCCTGGAGAAGGCCGGCCAGGTCTGAGGCCACCGCCGGGTTCCGGAGACTCCCGAGGGGGTGCGCGCCGTGATAAGGCGCGCACCCCCTCGCTGTCGGTGGCCTGTGGCAGGGTGACCGCATGCCGGAGATCAGGGTGACGGACGAAGGCCGGGAACGGTACGAGGCGATGGCGGAGGCCCCGGAAGCAGAGGACCCAGAGGCGGAGGCCCCAGAAGCAGAGGACCCGGAAGCAGAGGACCGAGAGGCGGAGGCCCCGGAAGCAGAGGATCCGGAAGCGGAGGAGGAGTTCGTCTGGGACGTGATGAGGGAGCTGACGTCCGAACTCCGGACCCGGATCGCCGGCGGATACACGGGCATCGAGGATCTCGCCGAGTTCGCGGCCGACTTCCTCGACGGCGAGGACGGCGAGGACGACAGGCCGGACGAGGAGGAAATCGAAGCGCTCATCGGCGAGCTGTGGCGGGAGCGGCTGGCCGAGGAGGCCGGGTGGGAGGGCGAGCTGGACCCCGACCGGCTCACCGTCGCCTTCAACGCGCTGGACGACGCCGGCATCACCGCCCGGGAGGACTTCACCTGCTGTCTGTCCTGCGGGATGTCCGAGATAGGGGATGAGCGTTCCCCCGGCGCGCGCGGCTTTGTCTTCTTCCACTCGCAGGCGGTGGACAGCGCGGTCGAGACCGGTTCCCTGTCCCTGTATTACGGCGGTTTCGACGGCTCCGAGGACACGACGCGGGCGATCGGCCACGAGGTGGTGGCGGCGGTGGCCGCGCAGGGGCTCCGGGTGGAGTGGAGCGGCAGTCCGGACCGGGCCGTCGAGGTGAAGCTGGACTGGCGCAAGCGCGTCGACCAGGACATGAGTGCCCTCGACGCCGACGACGCGTGGGAGTTCGGCGCGGACGAGGAGGACGAGCAGGACGAGGAGGACAACTGAGGCGAGGACGGATGACGGCCGGAGAACGGGCGGCGAACGGCCCGAGAACGGGCGGGTGTGACGGAATCACCGTCTCGGTCCGTGAGAGCGACCCTCCTTGAGGCGCCGTTCATCTGATTCAATGAGCCCATGGCAGGCTTCCGGAACTCCGCGACAGGTCACACCGACCTTGAGCCGTTCTGGCCTTCCCGGCAGCACCACGACTTCGACCGGGTGTGTTGCCGCGCGGTGAACGCGCGGGCCCTCTAAAGCCGCTCATCCGGCCTTCGGCCAGCGCGCACGACGTACGTCCGTCCCATCGACTCGTCGACTCCTCCGCGCGAAAGAGAGCTGACCTCTCATGGTGAATTCCCGTCCCTTCTCCGCGGTCCAGGCCCGGGCCGCCGCCTCCGCCGTCCAGCCGGGGCGCCTCGTCCCGGGCCGTCCCGTACGCCACCGGCTGCGAGCCGTCGACCCCGACGAGGTCGTCCCGCCCGGCGGCTTCGTCCAGGTGGCGGAGCTGCTGCCGCCCGGCGCCACCTGGCTGCCCGCGCCGCAGCACGATGTGCCCGGTCTGCCGGGCCGACCGCCGATGCTCGGCTATCTCGTCCTCGTACCGGCCGATCAGCACCCGTCCGCGGCGCCCGCGCCGGCCGCCGTGATGCCGGGCGGGTCCGGGCCGGTGCGGATCGACCCGGCGCGGCGGCTGGCCGTGGTCGACGAGCGGGCGCTGGAGCTGACGTATCTGGAGTTCGAGTTGCTGGCGCATCTGGTGGCACACCCCCACCGGGTGCACTCCCGCGACCAGTTGGTGACCACGGTCTGGGGCTATGGACACGTCGGCGACGGGCGCACCGTCGACGTCCATGTCGCCCGGCTGCGCCGCAAGCTGGGCGCCGAGCACCGCCAGGCGATCCGGACGGTACGCCGGGTCGGCTACACCTACGCCCCCTGATCCGTGCTCACCGCGGGTGGGAGCGGCCCGGACCCGGGGGAGGTACGGGTCCGGGCCGCGGTCCCGGTCAGGCGCGGGCTCTCGCCACCGCCCCCACCGCCAGGTCCACCACCAGGAACGCCAGCAGACTGAGGCCGAACAGCGGCACGAACCATCCGATCAGCGCGGTGACGGCCGCCAGCGGCAGCAGCACGGGAAGCGGCACCCTGCGCCAGGTTCCGCGCGGCACGGGACGCCCGCCGCGGAGCCCGTGTGCCTTGGTGGGCCTGCGCAGCCACCACATCCGGTAGCCCCACAGGATCAGCGCGATGAGCGCGAGCGCGAGGGCGGCGAGGGCCAGCTGGTTGGGGAGGCCCAGGAACACCCCCATATGGGCGTCGATGCCGAAGCGGGTGAGCTGCGCGAGTATGGAGTAGTCGGCGAAGCGCAGTTCGTCGATGACCCGGCCGTCGGCGGGGTCGACGGCGACCGAGTCCAGATGGACGGGGAAGGTGGCGTCCGTCTCCCTGATCACATAGCCGGTGCCCTCGCCGGGGAGGGTGAGGGAGAGCGGGCCGTCGATCCCCGCGCCGCGTGCGGCCGCCAGGGCCCGGTCGACGCCGACGTCCGTGCCGTGGTGGGCGCCCCCGGCCCCGCCGCCGTGGCCCTCGTGGTCACCGCCCGCGGCGGTCCCGGTGCCGGGCGCGAGGGCCGCGGAGACGGTGGGGGTGGCCCCGCCGAGCTGGTCCTGGACCGCTCCGATGTTCTCACCCGCGTACCGCGACCAGGTCAGTCCGGTCGCCGAGAGCAGGACCAGACCGGTGACGGCCCACAGGCCGACGGCGCCGTGCCGGGAGAGCGTGCGGCGGCGGCCCCTGGCTCCGCGCTCGGGGACGAACAGCGCGCGGCGCGCGGTACGCCTGCGGCCGAGCCACAGCAGCAGGCCGCCGAGCGCGACAACCCACAGCCAGGACGCGGCCAGTTCGCTGTAGTTGCGGCCGGGATCGCCCAGTTGGAGATCCCGGTGGAGGGAGTCGAGCCAGGTGCGCAGCGGCAGGGCGCCCGAGCTGCCGTAGGACGGCAGCTCTCCCCGTATCTCGGCGGTGTACGGATCGACGAAGACGGCGAGGGACGTGCCCTCCTCGACTCCGGGGGCGCTCATCAGCACCCGTGTGGTGGCGTCCTTCTCCGAGCCGGGCCAGACGGCGGTGACCGTGCCGTCGGGGCGGGCCTCGCGGGCGGCCTCGATCTGCCGGCTGAGCGGAAGAGTCCGCTCACCGGCGGGAACCGTCAGTTCGTGCCGGTAGACGATCTTCTCGGCCTGGAAGGAGAGGGCGTAGAGCAGTCCGCTGATCGCGGCGATCAGCAGCAGCGGGGCGATCAGCAGTCCCGCGTAGAAGTGCAGACGGAGGACGAGGGGCCGCAGGGCGCTCCATACGGAGCCTGTCGCGGTCTCCTGCTCGGTTTCGGTTCTGCCGTGGGCAGAGGCGTCAATGGCCATGGTGATCCTGGGAGTTGGTGTCGACATGGGGAAGAGGCCCCAGGTCAGACGGCTGCTCCGGGGGCCGTGGCGCGGATGGCGGGGAGCGCGGGCGGTCCACGGCGCACCAGGGTGTGGCCGAGTACGGCACTGAGGAGACCGGGCGCGGTGCCGGGCCGCGGCGGTACGAGGGGCCGGGGGCCCGGCGGCAGTGGTACGGCGGTGAGCGGTGGCCGCAGCGGAGTGAAGGCGAGGGCGACCGCGGCACGGGCGAGCCGGAAGAACGCGGCCTCCCCGCGGGCCAGCCACAGGGCGCATACGGCGGCGGCGAGGAGGTGGG
Source organism: Streptomyces sp. NPDC051018 (assembly GCF_044456085.1). Classification (NCBI taxonomy): domain Bacteria; kingdom Bacillati; phylum Actinomycetota; class Actinomycetes; order Kitasatosporales; family Streptomycetaceae; genus Streptomyces; species Streptomyces sp. NPDC051018. The sequence goes on along the minus strand of NZ_JBITFN010000001.1, from coordinate 470,268 downwards.
CGGCGAGCATGCCCGCCGGGGAGGATCCGAGGAGCGCGGAGCCCCCGGACAGCGCCTCCGCGCCGGCGGCCGGATCGTGGTGGACGTCCGGGGCGCTCCCGGATGCCGGGCCGTGGGCGCGGCCTTGGGCCTGGGTCCGGACGAAGAGCAGATGCAGCGCACCCTGGGCGGTCAGCAGTCCGGTGCCGATGGAGAGCGCGCCCCGGCGGCGGCCGCCGGCGAGCCACGCGCCGGCCGCGGTCGTCCCGAAGGCGGGCAGGAGTGCCGTGAGGGAAAGATCGTGCCCGGAGGTGTACGCGTGCCCCGTCGCGGACCACGCGACACAGATCGCCGCGAACAGCGCGGCCCGCAGGGCGCGCAGGGGCGACCGGGCATCCGTCATCGTCCGCACATGCTGCCACCGCCGGGCGCGGCGCGGGAGAGGGTCGGGGATTCCTCCTGCCCGCGCGGGGGTCGTTTGTGTTCTTCTGCCGGCAGAAATCCTGTTGCTCATCGGTGCCGGAGGGCAGAGTCACGCCCATGAGACTTCTGATTCTGGGCGGAACGGAGTTCGCCGGGCACGCGGTCGCCGAATCGGCGCTCGCCGGGGGCTGGGACGTGACCGTCTTCAACCGGGGGCGGAACGCCCCGCCGCAAGGGGTGCGTACGCTCATCGGCGACCGGACCGTGCCCGGCGGACTCGCGGCGCTCGCCGGGGGCGAGTGGGACGTCGTCGTCGACACCTGGTCGGACGCGCCCCGCGCCGTACGGGACTCGGCGCGGCTGCTGGCGGATCGCGCGGGTCGCTATGTCTATGTGTCGAGCTGTTCGGTGTACGCGTGGCCGCCGCCTGCGGGGTTCGACGAGACGGCGGCCGTGTACGACGGCTCACCGGACGCGGAGGAGGCGCCGTACGCGGAGGCCAAGCGGGGCGGCGAGCTGGCCGCGATCGAGGCGTTCGGGGAGGACCGCTCGCTGCTGGTGCGCGCGGGGCTGATCCTCGGTCCCCGGGAGAACGTGGGACGGCTGCCGTGGTGGCTGAACCGGATCGCGCGCGGCGGGCCGGTGCTCGCGCCCGGGCCCCGGGAGGCGACCGTGCAGTACATCGACGTACGCGACCTCGCGGACTGGACCGTCTCGGCGGCGCGGGCCGGGCTGAGCGGTCCCTACAACCTGGCGGGCGAGCCCGGACGGACGGCGTTCGAGGAGGTCCTGACGGCGTGTGTACGGGTCACCGGGGCCGCGGCCGATCTGCGGTGGACTCCCCCGGCGGCGATTCTCGCGGCCGGGGTCGAGCCGTGGACCGATCTGCCGATCTGGGTTCCGCCGGTGGAGGCGCGGGATCTCCACAACGCGGTCTACACGCTGGACGCCGGCCGGGCGTCGGCGGCGGGGCTGCGGTGCCGGCCGCTGGAGGAGACCGTCGCGGACACCTGGTCCTGGCTGCGGTCGTCCGGCGGGGACGGGCGGGGAGCGGGGCGGCCGGGTGTGGGGCTGGCTCCGGAGGTGGAGGCGGCGCTGCTGGGCGGCTGAGGTGTGCGGGGAAGGGCGGGTGCCTGGTGGAGCTGGCGCCTGGTGGAGGGGAAGGTTCCTGTTGGAGCGTGGCGGGCCGCGGGGGACGCGCGAGGGTGCGCCGGGGGCGGTCCGGGTGCCGGGCGGTCCGGCGGGGAGCGGGTCCGGGTCCGGGCGGTCCGGCGGGGAGCGGGTCCGGGTCCGGGCGGTCCAAGTGCGGGCGGGATGCGGGGGCGTTCCGGGCCGGGGACGATCCGGCGCGTGCCGGTACGAGGCGGTCCGGCCGGGCGGGGTCCCCGGCCGGACCGCCACAGGATCACCGCCCCTGGAGCACCTGCCCGTCGTGTCCGCCCCCGGACACGGGAAGGTCCTCGACCGGCGGCCGGCCCGGCCCGGGCCTCAGGTCGGGCCAGGTGCGCTCGCCCAGCAGCGCCAGGACGGACGGGAGCAGCACCATGCGTACCACCGTGGCGTCGAGCAGCACCGCGACCGCCAGCCCGACGCCCATCTGCTTCATGTCCTGCATGGACAGCGTGCCGAAGACCGCGAAGACCGCGACCATGATCGCCGCCGCGCCGGTCACCGGTCCCGCCGTGCGGCGGATGCCCTCGGCGATCGCCTCCCGGGTGCCGGCTCCCCGCTCCCGTGCCTCACGGATCCGGGAGACGACGAAGACGTGGTAGTCCATGGAGAGCCCGAACAGCACCACCAGGACGAACAGCGGCAGATAGCTCTGTACCGCGCCGACCGCCTCCGTACCGAGGAGGGACGCGCCCCAGCCGTGCTGGAAGACGGCCGTCATCACCCCGTACGCGGCGCCCACCGAGAGCAGATTGAGCAGGATCGAGGTCACGGCGACGAGGTACGAGCGGAAGCAGTACAGCATCAGCGCGAAGGTGACGACGGTGATGAAGGCGAAGACCGGCACGATCCCGCGCTTCAGCTGGTCGTTGAAGTCGACGGACTCCGCGAGTTCCCCGGTGACATGCGCCCGGGCGCCGGTGCCGTCGAAAGCGGCGGGGACGGTGATGTCGCGCAGTTCGGCGAGGGCGTCCTTGGAGCGTTCGTCGGTGCCGTTCCCCGCGAGCGGCACCTCGATCTCGGCGACGTTCTCCGCGCGGTGGACGGTGACCTGGTCGAACCGCGCCAGGGCGGCCCGTACCGGCTCCGCCGTGATGTCGTCGGCCTCGACCACGATCCGGGCGGGCTCGGGACCGCCGGGGAACGTCTCGGTGATCTTCTTGTACGCGACCGACAGCGGTGCCTGTGAGCCGAACTGCTTCTCCATGCCGAGCTGTTCGGTCTTCATGCCCACGGCGGGGGCGGCGAGCACCAGCATCAGCAGGGTGCCGCTCACCGCGAACAGCCCGGGCCGCGCCAGTACGGGCCGCAGGAGGGCGCCCGCCCCCGCGCGGCTCCGGTGGGCGCGCCCGGTACGGCGGCGGTGGAGGAAGGGCAGCCGGCCCGCGTCGACCCGGTCGCCCAGCCAGGCCAGCAGCGCGGGCAGCACGGTGACCGAGCCCAGCATCGCGATGAACACGACGAGGATCGTGGCGAGCGCGAAGCCCTCGAAGAGCATCAGCCCGGAGAGGAACATGCCCGCCATCGCCAGCATCACGGTGGCGCCGGAGACCAGCACGGCCCGCCCGCTCGTCGCCGCGGCGATCCGCAGCGCGGTGTCGGCGTCGTGTCCGGCGGCCCGCTCGTCGCGTTCGCGGCGCAGATAGAAGAGGCAGTAGTCGACGCCCACGGCGAGGCCCATCAGGAACATCACCGAGTACGTCGTCTGGAACAGATGCAGCTGGTGGCTGGCGAGCGAGAGCAGACCGAAGGCCGCCATACAGGCGGTCAGCGCGAGACCGACCGGCAGCAGGGCGGCGACGACCGCCCCGAAGGCGACGAGCAGAATGCCGAGCGCGAGCGGTACGGCGGTGAACTCAGCCCTGCGGAAGTCGTCGGAGAGCAGATCACCGAGCCATTTCTCGGCGCTGGCCTGCCCGAACTGATGGACTTCGACGCCGGGGCTGCCCTGGCCCGCGTCCCGTACCGCGTCGAGGACGGGCTCCACCCTGTCGGCCGCGGTCTCGGAGTCACCCCTGATCTCGAAACGGATCAGCGCCTCCCGGTTGTCGCCGGAGGCCAGCGGCGGCTCGACGCCGCGGACCTCTCCGGTCCGCTCGATCGCCTCGGTCAGCTCGCGGGCGGTGTCCTTCCAGGCGCCGGGCGCGGTGCCGGTGACCAGGACGAGTTCGCCGGCGGGCCGGTCGAGCCGGGCGTCGTCGAGGATCTTCTGGGCCCGTGCCGAGTCGCCCGCGCCCTCCTCGGAGGCGGTCATCTCGACCATGCCGGCCGCGCCTCCGACGCCGGTGGCCAGGACGACGAACAGCAGCCAGCCGATGATCGCCGTTTTCCGGTGGTACGCACTCCATACCCCGATACGTGCCGCGAGGTTGCGCCTCATGGTGTTTCCGCCCCCAAAACCGAGCGCCCGACAGGTCGCCTACGACGCTAGGAACCGGGGCGCGCCTGCCCCAGCCGCCGGGCACCCCTCCCGTGAGCCATAGGGCGAGGTCAGGGGGGTGGTGCCAGCACCACCCCCGAGCCGGTGGTGAGGCCCAGTGCGCCGGGCCGGGGCCGGGCGGCAGGATGAGGGAAACGAGTGGCGAGAGGTGGATCATGGAAGCGACGAGGGAACGCGCCGGTGCCGGGCCAGGGGTCCGTCACTACCCGGCGGCGCTGACGGCCGGTGTCCGGGGGCTGACCCTGGCGCTGCTGGCGCTGGCCGGGTCCATCACGCTCTTCGTCCTCTCGGTCGTCTCCATCGCCCTGATCCCGGTCGGGGTGGGCGTCTTCGCCACTCCGGCGGTCCTCAAGCTGGTGCGTATGCACGCGGGGCAGCGCAGACTGCTGGCCGCCCGCTGGTCCTCGGCCCGGATACCGGCGGCGTACCGCCCCTTCCCGCGTGATCTGCGCCGGGGGGTCACCGGTCAGGTCGAGCAGTGTGTGCATCTGCTGAAGGACCCGGCGACCTGGCGGGATCTCCAGTGGCTCCTGGTGGACATGACGGCGGGCGCGGTCGTCGCGCTCCTCGGGCCGGCCCTGCTGCTCCAGGGCGTGTTCGGACTGCTGGTCGCCGGCGGTCTGTGGATACCGTTGGTGGCGGTGGAGGACCCGTTCTGGTACACGTTCGTCCCGGTCGGCGGCTGGGGCACGGCCGTGCTCGCCGCACTGGTCGCCACGGCCTTGCTGACCATCGGGATCAAGGCCGGCCCCACGCTGGTGAACACCCACTTCCGGATCGTCGGCGGCGCGCTCGACCCGCACGGGCAGGAGAAGCTGGAGCAGCGCATCGACCGGCTCACCGAGACCCGGCACGACGCGCTGGACAGCTCGGCGGCCGAACTGCGCCGTATCGAACGGGACCTCCACGACGGCGCGCAGGCCAGGCTGGTCGCGATGGGCATGAATCTCGGCACCGTCGAGGCGCTGATCGAGAAGGACCCGGCCCAGGCGAAGGAGATGCTGGCCAGAGCCCGGGAGTCCTCGGCGGAGGCGCTGACCGAACTGCGCGACCTGGTCCGGGGCATCCATCCGCCCGTACTGGCGGAGCGCGGGCTCGGCGACGCGGTCAGGGCCCTCGCCCTGCGGCTGCCGGTGCCCACGGAGGTGGATGTGGAGCTGCCGGGCCGCGCGGACGCGCCGGTGGAGTCGGCGGCGTACTTCGCGGTCAGCGAGGCGCTGACCAACGCGGTCAAGCACGCGGGGGCCGACCGGATCTGGGTGGACATGATGTACGGCGAGGACTCGCTGCGGATCGCGGTGACCGACAACGGCCGGGGTGGTGCGGTGATCGGCGCGGGGTCGGGCCTGAGCGGGGTGGAGCGGCGGCTCGGTACATTCGACGGCGTCCTTGCCGTCAGCTCTCCGGAGGGCGGCCCCACCATGGTCACCATGGAGATTCCTTGCGAGTTGTTCTAGCCGAAGACCTGTTTCTGCTGCGTGACGGCCTGGTGCGGCTGCTGGAGGCGTACGGCTGCGAGATCCTGGCCGCCGTGGAGAGCGGGCCCGAGCTGAGCCGGGCGCTCGCGGAGCTGGAGCCGGACGTCGCCGTGGTCGACGTCCGGCTTCCGCCGTCGCACACGGACGAGGGCCTCCAGTGCGCGCTGGCGGCGCGGCGGGCCCGGCCGGGGCTGCCGGTGCTGGTCCTCTCGCAGCATGTGGAGCAGTTGTACGCGCGTGAGCTGCTGGCCGACGGGAACGGCGGGGTCGGCTATCTCCTGAAGGACCGGGTCTTCGACGCGGACCAGTTCGTCGACGCGGTACGGCGGGTGGCCGGCGGTGGTACGGCGATGGATCCTCAGGTGATCTCACAGCTGCTGTCGCGCCGGGCGCAGGACAAGCCGATGGGCGGGCTGACCCCGAGGGAGCTGGAGGTGATGGAGCTGATGGCGCAGGGCCGCTCCAACACGGCGATCGCGACCCAGCTGACCGTCACCGAACGGGCGGTGGCCAAGCACACCTCGAACATCTTCGGGAAGCTGGGGCTGCCGGTGTCGGACGACGACAACCGCCGGGTGCTGGCGGTGCTGGCCTATCTGGACCACGGCTGAGCGGCCTTCGGCTCCCGCCCGGCGGATGAGTCCGCTCTCATAAGACACCGGAGCGGCCGGGGCACCCGGGAGATCCAGGGGCCACTACACGACTTCTGGGGCCCTGATTTTCCCTTGAATGCCGGTTTTACTCCTGGAGATTGATACAAAGTTCATCGTGTCCTGAACGCCTCATCGAACTCTCACGTATGAATGGTCGCGCTTCTCCCTCTGCCGGGACCCCCCAGAAACACAGACAACCACCCACGCCCGGCAACGAAGCAGAGGAGTTCCATGGGACGCAGGACAAGAAAACGCTCGAAGCTGGCGAACCGGGCCGTGGTCGCATCGGTCGCTTTGATCATGGGCGGGGGTGGGCTGGTAGCGGTCAATGTGTACGCGTCCGCGGACGAAGGCCCGTCCGGCCGGCGCGGGCAGCAGGCGCAGAACGCCGCACAGGCGTCGACCATCGACTGCCCCGAGGCGGCGAACGGCCTTCCCCGTGATGTGCCCCCGGAGGCGCGCGTCGAGGTCGACCGCGAACTGGCCACGATGGACAGCCAGATCACCGATGCCTACCAGCGGTTCGCCGACCGGAGGGACCGGATCCGGCAGGATCCCGCGGTCGCCGACGAGGACATCCTCGAACCCCTGAAGACCAGCCGCCAGGCGAGCATCGACCGGATCGCGGCGGCCATCAACCGCGGCGGCACCAGATGGCGGGGCATGCAGGGCCTGGCCCCGTGCACCCTGCGCGACGACGACGCAGACGGCGGCAACGAGACCCGTAACGGCCGTGGCGGGAGCGGCGGCGGGAGCAACGGGGGCAACGGAACCGGCGGCGGCAGCAGCAGCGGCGGGGGCCAGGGCGGCGCGGCCAACGGAGGCCAGGGCGGCGGCGGCAACGGTGGTAACGGCGGCGGTGGTGACGGCGGCCAGGCGGGCAATGGCCCCGAGGCGTCCGACTTCGTCGACATCCGCTCCGTCCGGCCGAATGTGAAGACGCCCCAGAACCGCCGCAACGCCTCCCGGGGCACCTTCACCACCAACTGCGGAGTGAACCGCAACGGCCTGTTCAACCCCGACAATGTGATCGTGGCACCGGGGGTCTCCAACGGCGCTCACCATATGCACGACTACGTGGGCAACCAGGCCAACGACGCCTTCGCCAGCGACGACGACCTCGCCAACGGCGCCACCACCTGCCGCAACCGCGGCGACCGCTCCTCGTACTTCTGGCCTGTGCTGCGCCTCCAGAACGGCCAGAACGAGAACGACGCCAACGAGGACGGCGGCGGCAAGGACAAGAACGTCGGAGAGATCCAGACCCCGGCCGAGGTCAGCCTGAAGTTCGTCGGCAGCCCGAACGGCCGGGTCACCGCGATGCCGCGGCTGCTGCGCATCATCACGGGCGACGCCAAGGCGTTCGTCAACGGCCCCGGCAACGCCAACGCCTCCTGGAGCTGCACCGGCTTCGAGAACCGCCAGCTCAAGGACAAGTACCCGATCTGCCCGCGGGGCAGCAAGGTCGTCCGTACGTTCAAGTTCCAGAGCTGCTGGGACGGTCAGAACATCGACAGCGCCAACCACCGTACGCATGTGGCCTTCGCCGACGCGCAGGGCAAGTGCCGGAACGGGTTCAAGGCGATTCCGCAGCTGGTCCAGCGGATCGTCTACAGCGTCCCGCCGGGCCCCGGCTTCGCGGTGGACTCCTTCCCGGAGCAGTTGCACAAGCCGGTCACGGACCACGGTGACTTCATCAACGTCTTCGACGAGAGCCTGATGAAGAGGATGGTGAACTGCATCAACCGCAACCAGCGGTGCACCTGAGGGCCCCGCTGCCGTCCGTGGCGCGGGTGCTCCGCGCCACGGCGGCCGCAGGTTCCGCCGACCCGGCCGGGCCGGTCCCCGAGGAGGAGGGGACGGGCCCGGCCGTTCGCCGTCACGGTGCCGGCCACCCGGCGGTTCGGGTTCGCGGCCGGGCTCCTTCGCTCCGGCCCGGTGGCCGGTCTGCGGTATGGCGCTCCCTTGTCCAGGCGGACCCGAGCGGGGTACGGGCGGGGCGGCGCCTGTTGCCGGGTGCGGCCGGGCCAAGCGGGTTGCCGGGTGCCCACCGGGCCGGCGGGCCAGGCGTTCGGGCGCGCCCCGCGAGCCGGCCGGGTCCGCGCCGCCCCGGGGTCCGGGCAGGGCGGCTGACCGGCCGGCAGGTCCGGGCCCCGGCCGCCCGAACCCGACGGGCCGGCCCGGACCCGTCCCCCTCAGCCGCCGTGGCCCGAGTGGCCCTCGCCCGAGGCGTCGCCGCCGCCCTGACCGGAGCCGCCGTCGCCCTCCCCGTTCCCTCCGTTCCCTTCGCTCTCCCGGTGGTGTTCCGAGCCGGTCTCCACCGTGCCCCCGAGCCGCCCCCGCAGCACCTCGATCACCTTCTCGTCTCCCGAGGCGACCCACTTGCGGCCGACCAGATAGGCCCCGCCGTAGTCATTGGCCTCGTTGATCCACTCGCGCTGGCCGCGATCGGTCGCGAAGGTCGTCAGCACATATCTGCCGTCACCTGTCCGGCAGTTCGCCTGCCGCAGTTCCCGGGCGTCCGTCTGGATGTTCGGTTTGCAGTCCGCCAGGGAGGCGATCTCCTCCAGGGTGCCCGTGGCCGTCCGGGGAGCGTCGTCACCGTCGCCGTCCCCGCCGCCACGCCGATCGCCGTCACCTCCGGAGCCACACGCCGCGACCAGGACCAGTGCCCCAACTGCCAGTGCCGCGCGGGCCGTACGCCGCGCGCCGGTGCTCGTGCTCGTCCGCATCCGGTCATCGTGCCCCTTCGGTGCCCCCGCCCGGGCCGGAACGCCGGGTAACCTGCGCCACGCACGCACCAGCTGTGACGTGGGTAACACGGAGGAGTGCCGATGTTCGAACAGTCGGGGCTGTCGAGACGTACGGTTCTGGGTACCGCGGGCTCGCTCGGCGCGGGGGCCTTCGGCAGGGGAACGGCCGCCGGCGGGCCCCTGCCCACGGCCACAGCCGCCCCCCTGCCCGCCACCGCCGCCGCTCCGGCGCCGGGCGCGGCCCCCGCCGCCCCCTTCGACACCTCCCCCGCCCGGGCCGCCCTGCGCAGAGTGCTGCCCCGCCACGCCGATCAGTTCGCCCTGAGCGCGGCCGGGGGCCCCGAACACTTCCGGGTGACCGGCTCCACCGGCCGTATCGAGGTCGCGGGCACCTCCCCCGCCGTAATCCTCACCGGGGTGCACTGGTACCTCAAATACGTCTGCCGGGCACACATCTCCTGGTCGGGCGGCCAACTGCGCCTGCCCCGGCGGCTGCCCGCCCCGGGCCGGCCGCTGGAGCGCTCGGCGACCGTGCCGCACCGGTTCGCCTTCAACGACACCCACGACGGCTACACCGCCCCCTACGCCGACTGGGCGCGCTGGGAGCGGCTGATCGACGTCCTCGCGCTGCACGGCTGCAACGAGGTGCTGGTGACACCCGGCCACGAGGCCGTCTACCACCGTCTGCTCCTGGACTTCGGCTACTCGGACACGGAGGCCAGGACCTGGCTGCCCGCGCCGTCGCACCAGGCGTGGTGGCTGCTCCAGAACATGAGCGGGTACGGCGGCCCGCTCTCCCCCGCGCTGATCGAACGCCGTGCCGACCTCGGCCGCCGTATCACCGGACGGCTGCGCGAACTGGGTATGCGGGCCGTCCTGCCCGGCTACTTCGGCACCGTCCCGGACGGCTTCGCCGACCGCAACCCCGGCGCCCGTGTCATCCCGCAGGGCACCTGGAACGGGCTGCGCCGCCCCGACTGGCTGGACCCGCGCACCCCGGTGTTCCCCGAGGCCGCCGCCGCCTTCTACCGCCATCAGCGAGAACTCCTCGGCGAGTCCCGCTTCTTCAAGATGGACCTCCTCCACGAGGGCGGCACCGCCGGGGACGTGCCGGTGCCCGACGCGGCCCGCGCGGTCGAGACGGCGCTGCGGACGGCGGCGCCCGGCGCGACCTGGGTGATCCTCGGCTGGCAGTCCAATCCGCGGCCCGCGCTCCTCGGCGCGATCGACACCTCGCGGGTCCTGATCGTCGACGGCCTCGCCGACCTGGACACGGTCACCGACCGGGAGACGGAGTGGGGCGGGGCCCCGTACGCCTTCGGCACCATCCCCAACTTCGGCGGGCGTACGACGATCGGCGCGAACACCGACCGCTGGACGGCCAAGTTCACCGACTGGCGCGACAAGCCGGGCAGCGCGCTCGCCGGCACCGCGTACATGCCGGAGGCCGCCGAGCGCGATCCGGTCGCGCTGGAACTGTTCAGCGAGCTGGCGTGGCGGCGGGAGCGGATCGACAGGGACGCCTGGTTCGCCGGGTACGCGGGGATCCGCTACGGCGGCGACGACCCCTCGGCGCGGGCGGCGTTCGCCTCGCTCGCCGCCACCGCGTACCGGCTCACCAGCACCGACGGCCGTCCCTATCCCTCGCTGTTCGGCCGCCGGCCCGGGCTCACCGCGGCCATCGGCACGGCTTTCGACCCGGCGGAGTTCGACCGGGCGCTGACCGCCCTGCTGGAGGTACGGCCCGCGCTGCGCGACAGCGACGCCTACCGTCACGATCTCACCGATGTGGCCCGCCAGGCGCTCGCCAACCGCTCCCGCACCCTCCAGCTCAGCCTGCGGGCCGCGTACGCGCGCAAGGACGCGGAGACCTTCCGGGCCGTCTCGGCGCTCTGGCTGAAGCTGATGCGGCTCGCCGACACCATGGCGGGCTGTCATCGCTCGTTCCTCCTCGGACCCTGGCTGATGGACGCCAAGCGGTTCGCGACCACCCCGGCGGAGGCGGTGGAGCTGGAGCGGACGGCGCGGGCGCTCATCACCACCTGGGCGGACCGGACGGCGGCCGACCACGTCGGCAACTACGCCGACCGCGACTGGCACGGGCTGATCGCCGATGTGCATCTGCCGCAGTGGGAGGAGTATCTGGGGGAGGTGGGCTCGGCGCTGGCGGAGGGCCGGAAGCCGAAGGCGTTCGACTGGTATCCGGCGGAGGAGGCGTGGACGAGGGACCGCCGCCCGTATCCGGACCGGCCGACGGGTGACGCGTACCGTACGGCGCTGCGGGTGCGCGAGACGCTCGCCGCCGCGCCCTACCAGGGGTTCGCCTCGGTCACGGTGGATCCGCCCGCGTTCCGGCCGGGCAGCGCGGGGGTGATGACGGCCGAGTTCCGCAACTTCAGCGGGCTGCGCGCGACCGGCCGGGTCGACTTCGCCCTGAGCACCGACGTCGTGGCGAACACCGCCGGGCCCGAGCCGCAGGGCCCGCTGTCGCTCGACTCGGTGCCCGCGGGGGGCACGGGTTCGGTCTCCTGGCGGGTGACGGCTCCCCCGGAGCCGCTGACCGAGCCTCTGCGCGCGCTCCCCTACCGGCTGTCCGTCCGGTACGGCCCCGCCGGCGAGAGCCCGGTCACCGTCGTCCAGCCCGGCGCGCTCCACATCGCCGCGCCGCTCGGGCCCGAGTGGCGCACCCACTCAAGCAACGCGGCCGTCTTCGGCCGCCTCGGGGACCGATACGCCATCAACGGCGGGGGCTACGACATGTGGCGCGGCACGGCGCAGTTCGGCACGGCGTACCGCGAGGGCGCGCTGGTGCCCGGGGTGAGCGTCGTCCTGCGGGTGGACTCCCAGGACAACACGGGCGCCTGGGCGCGCGCGGGCATCGTCGCCCGCAACAGCCTCGCGACCCCCGGCGCGGCCGGGTTCCTCAATCTCGCCGTCACCCCCCGCCGGGGTGTCGCCCTCTCCTACGACTCCAACGGCGACGGGACGCTCGACACCTACCGCCGTGTGACGGGTGTCCGGGCGCCCCTGCTGCTGCGGCTGACCCGGACAGGGGCCACCGCCTTCACCGGTGAACTGTCCCTGGACCGGGGCGCGACCTGGCGCCCGGTGGGGACGGTGACGGTGCCGCGCACGGCGGCGGCCCAGGACGTCGGCCTGTTCATGACGGCCATGAACGGGGGAAGCGGGGCGCGCGGTACGGCGGCCTTCAGCGGGTGGTCCGTACATCGGGGGTGATCCGCGTTTCCGGGAGACGCGGGCGCCCCGGGCACCCGGCCTGGCTGTCGGCCCGGCCTGCCCGTCGGCCGGGGCCGGGCGGGTGTCTGGCGTACTCCCGCCAACAGGGTTTCCGCGCACTCCGCCGACGGAACAAGTGCGCGTCCGATCCACCGGACGTGAACTCGCCCCGGGCGGGCGGGTGTCGGGGCCCGGCGGCACGATCGGCGCGGTCCGGGCGGTCCGCAAGGGCCGACCTGTAGAACAAATGCCCGTACGGCAGTCGGTAGGCTGGTGGGCATGACGACCGGGGTACGCCGCAGGATGGGCGTCGAGGAGCGCAGGCAGCAGCTGATCGGTGTGGCGCTGGAACTGTTCAGCGCCCGCTCCCCCGACGACGTTTCCATAGACGAGATAGCGGCGGCGGCCGGCATCTCCAGGCCCCTGGTGTACCACTACTTCCCGGGCAAGCAGAGTCTGTACGAGGCCGCGCTGCGGCGCGCGGCCGACGAACTGGCGGCCCGCTTCCACGAACCGCACGAAGGCCCGCTCGGAACACGGCTGCTGCGGGTGATGCGGCGCTTCTTCGACTTCGTCGACGACCACGGCCCCGGGTTCTCCGCGCTGATGCGGGGCGGCCCGGCCGTCGGCTCGACCACGACCAACGCGATGATCGACGAGGTCCGCCAGGCCGCGTACGACCAGATCATGGCGCATCTGGGGATCCAGGACCCGCCGGTCCGGCTGGCGCTCGTGGTGCGTTCCTGGGTGTCGCTCGCCGAGTCGACCGCGCTGCTGTGGCTGGACGGTCGCGAGATCCCGCGCTCCGAGCTGGAGTTGCAGCTCGTGCACGACTTCGCGGCGCTGTGCGCCGTGAGCGCCGCGTACGACGACGAGATGGCGGGTGTGGTGGTCGGGATGCTGGCCGACGAGCCGATGGACGGGCCCTTCGGGGAACTCGTGGGCCGGCTGATGGCGATCGCGCCCGCGGTGATGTCCAAGGTGCCCGCCCCGCGCTGACCCCGCACCGCGCCCCGCGCAGGGGGTGTACGAAGCATGGGGCGGAGCCGTATCCACAGCCGGATCCGGAACCGTCCTCCGGGCCCGGATCCGGTGCGCCCGCCGACGGCGGCGGACCGCGCCGGAACCTTCTGGGACTCATTCACGGCGGTGAGCCGCGCCGGAACCCGCCCGCATGCATCGCGGCGGTGGCTCCGGCGCGCGGGCGCCTCGGGAACCGGGCCCCGGGGCCGCAAGGGTCTCGTATCCGGAAGCGCGCGATACGCGTTGACCATCCTCGTACGGGGGAAACATCCCCATACGTAACCGCATGGCCTTCGGGTGCCGCACGACGACGGACTTTGACGACTCACAAGGGAACGTACATGACCCAGGAGCTCGCTCCCACCCTCCGTGACCAGCCCGCCGCCCGCTCGGCGGGCTGGTGGCGGGACGCCGTCATCTACCAGGTGTACGTACGCTCCTTCGCCGACAGCGACGGGGACGGCATCGGCGATCTGCGGGGCGTCCGCGACCGGCTGCCCCATCTCGCGGACCTGGGTGTCGACGCGGTGTGGCTCACTCCGTTCTACGCGTCTCCGCAGGCCGACGGCGGCTACGACGTGGCGGACTACCGCAGCGTCGACCCGCTGTTCGGGGATCTCCGGGACGCCGGCGATCTCGTCGGCGAGGCGCACCGGCTGGGTCTGCGGGTGATCGTCGACATCGTGCCCAACCACACCTCCGACAGGCACGCCTGGTTCCGGGCGGCGCTCACGGGCGGGCCCGGGGCACCCGAGCGCGGCCTGTACCACTTCCGGCCGGGCCGGGGCGAGCAGGGCGAACTGCCTCCCAACGACTGGGAGTCGGTCTTCGGCGGCCCGGCCTGGACCCGCACCGACACGGGCGACTGGTACCTCCATCTCTTCGCCCCCGAGCAGCCCGACCTCAACTGGGAACACCCCGCCGTACGGGAGGAATTCACCTCGGTCCTGCGGTTCTGGCTGGACCTCGGCGTCGACGGCTTCCGCGTCGATGTCGCCCACGGCATGATCAAGGCCGCCGGGATGCCGGACATCGGGATGCGCGAGCAGGCCAAGATGATCGGGGCGCAGGTGCTGCCCTTCTTCGACCAGGACGGTGTGCACGAGATCCACCGCTCCTGGCGGCGGCTGCTCGACAGTTACGACGGGGAGCGCATCGGCGTCGCCGAGGCCTGGGCGCCGACACCGGAGCGGCTCGCGCTGTACGTACGGCCCGACGAACTGCACCAGGCGTTCAATTTCCAGTTTCTGACCTGCGACTGGGACGCCACCGCGATGCGCGGGGTCATCGACGCGTCGCTGGCCGCGACCCGTTCGGTCGGGGCACCCACGACCTGGGTGCTCTCCAACCACGATGTCGTACGCCACACCACCCGGTACGGCGGCGGGCCGGCGGGGCTGGGGCGGGCCCGGGCGGCGGCGCTGCTGGCGCTGGCGCTGCCCGGCTCGGCGTATGTCTACCAGGGCGAGGAGCTGGGGCTGCCGGAGGTGGCGGATCTCCCGGACGCGGTGCGCCAGGACCCGGCCTTCTTCCGGGGGGACGGGCAGGACGGTCTGCGTGACGGCTGCCGGGTGCCGCTTCCGTGGTCGGGTTCGTCACAGCCGTTCGGTTTCGGTCCGGGCGGCAGCTGGCTTCCGCAGCCCGATTCCTGGAAGGAGCTGACGGTCGAGGCGCAGACCGGCGACCCCGGGTCCACACTGGAGCTGTACCGCTCGGCGATCGCGCTGCGCAAGGAGCTGCCGGGTCTGGGTGACGGTGAGATGGAGTGGCTGCCGGCGCCCGAGGGCGTACTGGCCTTCGCCCGCCCGGGACTGGTCTGCACACTCAACACCCTGTCGGCGAAGGCCCCGCTCCCGGTGCCCGGCAGACCGCTGCTCTCGTCGGCCGCCCTGGAGTTCACGGGCGGCACGGCGCGTATCCCGGGCGGAACCTGCGTCTGGTGGGCTGTCTGACGGGCACGGGCCCGGAAGTGCGCCGGGTGCGGTTCCGGGGTGCGCCGGGCCGGTGTGCGTACGGTCCTGGGGTGCGCGGGCTCGTCGATGAGCGGGACGTTCCCGGGTACGCCGGTCTTGCCTGGTATGCGTACGTTCCTCCCGGACGGCTCAGGGTTTGCCGGACGTTCCTGAAGGCGCGCAGGCGCTGATGCGCGGACGCCGGCGGGGATCCGGCCGGGTCCGGAGCGGCCCCTTAGTGGTTCCGCATGGCCTGGTACAGCGGTTGCACCACCGTGCCCAGCAGGTCGTACGCTGTTCGACGGGCTTCGGCCCGGGCCCGGTGGGTGTATCTGACCAGTCCTTTCTCGTCCGCTGGGACGAGAGGGTGCGCGCTGAACCAGACCGAGGGATGATCGGTCGGTGGGTGGGTATCTGGCAGACTCTCGTCCCATGGGTGAAACGATCGCAGAGACACTGGAAGGCCGGACGGCCACCCCTTCACCCATGGTGGACGAGGCCGCCGATGCCCCGGAGAGCCGGCCGACCCGGCTCCAGCGTCTGCGGTCGCCCCGCCGGCCCCGCATCTGGTTCGAAATCCTGCTGATCGCGGTGAGTTACTGGACGTACTCACTGATCCGCAACGCCGTGCCCGAGCAGAAGGCACAGGCCCTCAAGAACGCGGACTGGATCTGGGATCTCGAACACTCCCTGGGGATGGCGTTCGAGCACTCGGTCAACCACGCCGTGAACTCGGTCACATGGCTGATCGTGGCCATGAACTACTACTACGCGACTCTGCACTTCATCGTGACCATCGGGGTGCTGGTCTGGCTCTACCGATGGCATCCGGGCCGGTACGCGGCGGCCCGTCTCGTCCTGTTCGCCACCACGGGTGTGGCCCTGGTCGGTTACTACCTGTATCCGCTCGCACCGCCCCGGCTGATGAACGGCGAGTCCTTCATCGACACCGTGCTGGTCCACGAGACCTGGGGCTCGATGGCCTCGGGCGACCTCAAGAACATGTCCAACCAGTACGCCGCCATGCCCTCGATGCACATCGGCTGGTCGCTGTGGTGCGGACTGATCATCCTCGCCCTGGCGTCCGCGCCCTGGGCGAAGATCCTGGGGCTGCTGTACCCCGTCGCCACGCTGGTCGTCATCGTCGCCACGGCGAACCACTTCTGGCTGGACGCGGTGGGCGGGATGGTCTGCCTCGCCTTCGGCTTCGCCCTCTCGTACGCCTGGTACGGGGCGCTGCCGCACGACCTGCCCAAGCTGCCCGAGCCGGTCCCGGGGCCGCGGAAGCGGCTGCGGACGGCGGTCCGGGCGTAGTTCCCGGGTTCCCGGGTTCCCTCGCGGTGGTGCGTTTCCCGCGTGGTTGCACGTTTCGCGCGTGGTTGCGCGGAGGGCGGGCGCGCTGATCCTCGCCTCGGTCCGACGGATGAAGTGACGTCTCTTCAGAGGCTCCCCGGCGTGAGGGGTGGATGAGGGCGGGGCGCCGACGGGGAGAAACACAACTGCGGCCGTGGGGGGCCAAGGGATCCTACGCGGGAACATCCTCTCCCTCCTTTCACAGGGACCTCAGCGGCATCTCGGTAAAACGGGCGCCACACGGGTGCGGTTGGTGCGCCGGGCACTCCGGGCTGTGCAATCCGGTGGCGCATACTAGCCAACCCCTTTTTTGTTCGAATTCGGGGTGGGTACGTTATTCGCGGGGAGAAAACCGGTTCGCACGCGCACAGAGCCCGCAGATAGCGAGGAAACACATGTCGGTGACCGATGAGTTCCTGGTCAGCAATGAGTCGTACGCGGCTTCGTTCACAGGTCCGCTCGCTCTCGCACCCGCCCGTGAGCTGGCGATCGTCGCCTGTATGGACGCCCGGCTGAACATCTTCGCGATGCTCGGACTGAGAGAGGGGGACGCGCATATCATCCGGAACGGAGGCGGCGCGGTCACCGAGGACGCCATCCGCTCACTGGCCATCAGCCAGCGCCTGCTGGGCACCCGCAGGATCATGCTGATCCACCACACGGACTGCGCGATGCAGACCTTCACCGACGACGAGTTCAAACGACAGGTCGAGAAGAAGACCGGAATCCGACCGCCATGGGCTCCGGAGGCTTTCTCGGACCTTGAGGAGGATGTCCGTCAGTCCATGCGCCGCATTAAGGCGGATCCCTTTATTCCACATACCGAGGCGACTCGCGGATTCATCTTCGATGTCGCCACCGGAAAACTGAAGGAGGTGAAATGAAGAGGAGAGAAAGACGGGGGATGGTGCGAGTCAAGGCGTCTTCGGCAACACGGTGAGGTCGGGTGGCCCGGGCGACGGGACCGGTGGCGCCGCCGCCCAGTGCCCGTACCGCTGACCGCACCGCGCTGGTCGGCGGCCGGGACGCCGACGCCCGGAGCGAGCGTCGCGGCACCGGACGTCCGGGGCGGTGGGGTCACCGGGTCCCCGCCCCCAGGTGCGGCCGGATCGGGGACGGCGGCTCGGGTGCGGCTGTGTGGCTGCGACGGCGACGCTGCATGCGGCTCTGCGGTGCTGCCGCTCCACGCACGATGAACTCCTCGGCGCGGCCCGGCTCCCGGGCGTCTCATCCGCCGGGTCGGGGAGGTCGCGCCGGCCGCCGGGCCCGGTCCCGTCCCGGGGAGCCGGCCCTTCGCGGCCGGGCCCCTGCGGCCCGTCCGGGTCCGGCCCCAGGCCGGGTGCGCCGGGTGAGCAGAAACAGATCGGCCCACTGCTCGTCGGTGAGATTCCTGGGCAGCGCCGCGGGGCCGATCCCGTGCCGCCGGATCCAGCGCCGGATCGACTCCCCCGGCAGTTCGGGCGCCGCGGACGCCACGATCCGGGCCAGGCCGCGCCCCTTGCCCGTGAACACCCGGTGTGCCAGGTCCTGATAGTCCCTCAGCTCGGCGAACGGGACCAGCGGGGTGGGCCGCCGGGTCATCGTCAGCAGTCCCCCGTCGACACTCGGCCGGGGCCGGAACGCCGAGGCGGGGACTCTCCGGACCAGACGGAAGGAGTACCAGGGCCACCACTGCGCCGTCATCAGGGTCGCCCCGCCGACTCCCGCCCGGCGGCGTGCGACCTCCCACTGCACCAGCAGTACGGCGTCGGTCCACGCGGTCGCGCGGAGGATACGGCGGAGCATCGGAGTCGTCTCATGGAAAGGAAGATTGCCGACCAGTACATGCGGTGTCGCGGGAGTCCTGAAACGCAGGAAGTCCGCGTTGACGACGGTGGTCGACCGTGGGGTACGGCGGTCCAGCCGCAGGGCCCGGCGTTCGTCGATCTCCACGCCGGTGAGCTGCCTGCCCAGCCTCTGGAGCGGCAGGGTCAGCGCGCCGTCGCCGGGCCCGATCTCGATGATCGGTCCCTCGGTGTGCGCGACGAGCTCGACGATGGCGCCGATCGTGGTCTGGTCGACGAGAAAGTTCTGACCCAGCTCATGCCGGCCAGGGCGGTGCGTGTGCAACAGGTTCTCCGCGGCTTCGAGGTGAGCCGGGCAGCACGGAAGGGCCGCTCGGCGCGTACGCACTGAGGCGGCGGAACCTTTTCGAGGAGAGGCTGATCCGCCGCGCTAGGAGCGGCGCATCCTCATCACAGCGATACCTGCACACATGGGAGCCGACCCTAGCGGCGTCGGCGGGATGCCTCCAACCGGTTTTACGCGATGCCCGGCCAGGCACCGCGGCGGACGCGAACGCCTGAACGTCGCCCCGGGCCACCCGAACCCGGCGGCGGGGGCGCGGTGCCGCGTACGCGGAAGGATGTCCCGGGGTGGCGGGGCCGAGCGGCGGGCGGCTCCATTGGGCGGCGGGCCCGAGCGGCCGACCGGGCACGGGCGCGGTCCAGTGGCGGCCGTCCCGAGTGTCCCTTGGGCACGGGGCCGGGTTGGCTGCGCACCCCAGCGCGCTGCGGCCCCGGGTGTCGAGGACTGCGGCCGTCGCCCGCGTGCGGCAGGCACGGGGCGCGCCCCCGACGGAAAGCTGTCCCAAGCGTCCGCGGGTGGCGAGGCCAAGGGGCGACCCGGGGGCGGGTGCCCGGCGGAAGCCGGGCCGAGCGCCCCCGGGGAACCGGGTCCTGCCCACGGACGGACTCCATTGGGCAGCGGGGCCCGAGCGGCCTCGACAACGGGGCCGGTCCAACGGGCGCGTCCGCACGCCCCATGAGGTCAGCCGCGGTGGACGATGCGGCCCGCTGTGAGCGTGAGGCGGATCGGGGCCTCGGCGATCTCGTCGGCGGGGGCGGTCACCGGGTCGAGCGTGAACGCCGTGAGGTCGGCACGGTAGCCGGGCGCGATCCGCCCCGCGACGCCGGACTCGCCCGCGGCCAGGGCCGCGTGGCTGGTGCAGCCCTCCAGAGCCATCAGGCCCGTCAGCCCGATTCCTTCGGAGGCGCCCCTCGGGGAGCGGCCCATGGCGAGGACGTCCCGGGCGTCGAAGTGGGCGACGGGCCAGTCGGAGCCGAGGGCCAGAACCGCGCCCGCGTCACGCAGATCCCGGCAGCGCCAGGCGTGGGACGCGCGCTCGTCGCCGAGGCGGACGGACCACTCGTCGGTGTGGTCGGCGCGGGTGTACGCGGCGTGCGGCGGCTGCATCGAGGCGAAGACGCCCAACTCGGCGAAGCGCGGGAGCTGGTGGTCGGGGACGGTCTCGATGTGCTCGACACGGTGACGGGGGCCGCCCGCGCCGAGCGTTGCGACGGTGTCCAGTACATGGCGTACCGCTGCGTCGCCGATCGCGTGCGTCGCCGTCTGCACCCCGGCCGCGTGCAGATGGCGTACGGCGCCGCTGTAGGCGTCGGGGTCGGGCCAGAAGGCGTCCGTGCCCTGGCCGTGGCAGTCCGCGTGCTCCAGCCACGCGGTGCCGCCCTCGACGGTGCCGTCCATGAAGAACTTCACCCCGCCGACCTTCCAGTCACGGCCGCCCCGGCCCTGGAGCGCGACCAGTCCGGCCAGTTCGTCCGGGCCGGCGCCCGGCATGCACCAGGGCGCGAGGCGCAGCCGCAGCGGCAGATCCCGGCTCTCCTCGACTGCGGCGAGCAGCCGGAGGGAGTCGGCGCCGAGGTCCATGACATGGGCGGAGGTCAGTCCGGTCGCGGCCATCGCTTCGAGCAGGCCGACCAGGCGTTCGCCGCGCTCGGCGAACGGGGCCCGGGGCAGCCGCTCTCCGACGAGGTCCATGGCGGCGTGCTCGACGAGATGCCCGGTGGGCCGTCCCCGGTCGTCGCAGACCACGGTGGAGCGCTGGTCGAAGGTGCGCGGCCCGTCGACACCGGCGATCCTCAGCGCGGCCTCGCTGACCAGGGCGGAGTGCCCGTCGTAGAGCCGGATAAAGGCGGGGGCGCCGTTCAGGGCCTCCTCGATGAGGTCGTGGTGGAGTGGGCGGCCGCCGAAGGCGTTGTGGTCGAGGGCGTAGCCGATGACCCAGCCGTCGATGCGTTCGGTGGTCCGCAGGGCCGTGAGCAGTTCGCCGAGGTCGCGGATCTTCGACAGGTCGGCCCCGGTCGCCAGCTCCATGCCCCAGACGGGGTGGCTGTGCGCGTCGGTCAGCCCGGGGGTGAGGGTGGCCCCGGAGAGATCGACGGTCTCGGTGCCGGATCCGCTCCAGTCCCGTACATCGGCCTCGTCGCCGACCGCCGCGATCAGGCCGTCCTTGACGGCCACGGCGGTGGCGTACGGCCGGGCGGGGTCGAGGGTGCGGACCTTGGCTCCGGTCAGGACGACGTCTGCTGCGGACACGGATCACTCCTGGTGAGGGTCGGTGCGGGTGGTGCTTCTCGGCGGGTACGGCGTCCGTCGGGATCGGGATCGGGTACGGGGTAGGGGGTACGGCGTCCGCCCCGGCCGGTACGGGAGCGGCGGCGGAGCGCCCGTGCCGTACGCACCGGGACATCCGCCCGGACAACCGTAAACCTAAAGGCTTTCGGTTTTGGCAATGTAACCTCACCGCAGGAGATCCGGAAAGACCCATCGGATCCGGAAAGACCTATCGGGGAGGATCGAGACCATGGGGCGGCCCCGCACACCGCTGATCGATCCGGAGCGCGTCACCACCGTCGCGCTGCGGCTCGTCGAGGAGAAAGGCGAGTTCAGCGTGCCGGCGATCGCGCGGCAGCTCGGGGTCCGGACCGCTTCGGTCTACCACCACGTGGACGGACGGGACGCCATCGTCGAGCTGATGCGGGAACGGGTGGCCGACGGGATCGACACCTCCTTCCCGGCCGGACGGCCGTGGGACGAGGCGCTGGCCGGCTGGGCCCGTTCCTACCGCGCGGCCTTCGCCGCGCACCCCCGGGTGATCCCGCTGCTGATGGCCTCACCGGTCCGGGCGCCGAGGGCGCTGGAGGGCTACGAGAAGGCGGTCCGGGTCCTGCTGGACGCGGGGTTCGCCCTGGCGGACGTCATGACGGCGATCATCGCGCTGGAGAATGTGATCCTCGGCTCGGCGCTGGATCTGGCCGCGCCCGAGACGATGTGGGAGCTGCCCGACGAGACGAGCACCCCCGGACTGGCCCGCGCCCTCGCGGCGGCGCCCGCGAACCGTACGGACGCGGCGTTCGAACTTGCGCTGAGCGGATGCCTGGACCGCCTCCGGACCCTTCGGGACCGCCCCGCGCCCCAGCCGGCGACCCCGCCCCACCCGGCGGCCCCGCCCCGACCCGGCTGACGAGCCCCCGGCCCCGCCCGGCTGACACGGCCCCGCCCCGGCGGCCCCCACGCGAAGAACGGGGACGGAGGCTCACCGGCAGGTGACCCGTGGCCGGCCCGGCGCGCGCCGCCCCCAAGCTGCGGCAGCTCGTACGACAGCACCAGGCGCGGGTACCCTCGCGATCGCGGTTCCGGCCCCGGTCGCGGCCCCGGCCTCGGTTCCGGTCCCGGGCCCCTCAGGCTCCGTAGAACAGCACCTCCACCACCGCTCTCGCGCGGCGGGTGATGCGGCGGTAGTCGTCCAGCATGTCGCCGACGTGGCCCGGCCCGTATCCCAGATAGCGGCCCACCGCGGCCAGTTCGCGGCCGTCCGACGGAAAGGTGTCCCCAGCCCGGCCACGGACCAGCATCACCGCGTTGCGCACCCGGGTCGCCAGTACCCAGGCCTCGTCCAGGATCTGGGCGTCCTCCGTGCCGATGAGACCCGCGCCGTGCGCGGCGGCCAGGGCCTCGCGGGTCCGGGTGGTGCGCAGGCCCGGCTCCGCCCATCCGTGCCGCATCTGGAAGAGCTGGACGGTCCACTCGACATCGCTCAGGCCGCCCCGCCCCAGCTTGGTGTGCAGCGTCGGGTCTGCCCCGCGGGGCAGCCGCTCGGACTCCATCCGGGCCTTCAGCCGGCGGATCTCGCGTACGGCGTCGTCACCGAGTCCTTCGGCCGGATACCGCAGCGGATCGACCAGCTCCATGAAGCGGGCGCCCAGCGCGACATCCCCCGCCACCGGTTCCGCGCGCAGCAGCGCCTGGCTCTCCCAGACGAGGGACCAGCGCCGGTAGTACGCCTCGTAGGACGCGAGCGTACGGACCATCGGCCCGCTCTTGCCCTCCGGCCGCAGATCCGCGTCGATCAGCAGCGGCGGGTCGGCGGTGGGCAACTGGAGCAGCCGCCGCATCTCCTCGACGACGGTGTTGGCGGCCCGGGAGGCCTCCTGATCGCCGACGCCCTCGCGCGGCTCGTGCACGAACAGGACGTCTGCGTCGGAGCCGTACGCCAGTTCATGACCGCCGAAGCGCCCCATGCCGATGACGGCGAACCGGGTGGGCAGCTCGTCGCCCCAGCGCTCGCGCACGGCGGCCCTGAGCGCACCCGCGATCGTCGCCGCGGTGAGGTCGGTGAGCGCGCCGCCGACCTGGTCGACGAGTGCGCCGGTGTCCGGCTCGGCGGGACTGTCCTCGGTGCCGTAGGAGCTGATCAGATCGGCGGCGGCGGTACGGAACAGCTCCCGGCGCCGTACCCCGCGGGCCGCCGCGACGGCCGCCTCGGCGGAGTCGGCGCGCCCCACCGCGGCGAGGATCTCCGGCTCCAGATGATCCCGCCGGCGCGGCACCAGCCCCCCGGGGTCGCCGAGGATGGCGACCGCCTCGGGCGCGCGGAGCAGCAGATCGGGCGCGAGCCGCCCCGCTGAGAGCACCCTGGCGAGATTCTCCGCCGCCGCGCCCTCGTCGCGCAGCAGCCGCAGGTACCAGGGAGTCTTGCCGAGCGCGTCGGAGACCTTGCGGAAGCCGAGAAGTCCGGCGTCCGGGTCGGCGGAGTCGGCGAACCAGCCGAGGAGCACGGGCAGCAGGGTCCGCTGGATGGCGGCCTTGCGGCTGACGCCGGAGGCCAGTGCCTCCAGATGCCGCAGCGCGGCGGCGGGGTCGGCGTAGCCGAGGGCCTCCAGCCGCTGGCGCGCGGCCTCGGTGCTGAGCCGGGTCTCGCCGGGGGCGAGCTGGGCCACGGCGTCCAGGAGCGGCCGGTAGAAGATCTTCTCGTGCAGCCGGCGCACCACGGAGGCGTGCCGGCGCCACTCCCGGTTGAGTTCGGCGACGGGGTCCGTACGCAGCCCCAGGGAGCGTCCGAGTCGCCGCAGATCGCCGGGGTCCTCCGGTACGAGATGGGTGCGCCGCAGCCGGTGGAGCTGGATGCGGTGCTCCATGGCGCGCAGGAACCGGTACGCCTCGTCGAGCGAGGCCGCGTCCGCCCGTCCCACATAGCCGCCCGCGGCGAGCGCCTGGAGCGCCTCCAGCGTGCTGCCGCTGCGCAGGGTGGCGTCGGCGCGGCCGTGCACCAGCTGGAGGAGCTGTACGGCGAACTCGACGTCCCGGAGCCCGCCGGGGCCGAGTTTGAGCTCGCGCTCGACCTCGGCGGCCGGAATGTTGTCGACGACCCGGCGGCGCATCTTCTGGACGTCGGGGACGAAGTTGTCCCGTTCGGCGGCCTGCCACACCAGGGGGGACACGGCCTCGATGTACTCGTCGCCGAGCGTGAGGTCCCCGGCGACCGGGCGCGCCTTGAGCAGCGCCTGGAACTCCCAGGTCTTGGCCCAGCGCTGGTAGTACGCGAGATGGCTGGAGAGCGTCCGTACGAGGGGGCCGTGGCGCCCCTCGGGGCGGAGATTGGCGTCGACGGGCCAGATGGTTCCCTCGACGGTGGTCTCGGAGCAGATCCGCATGAGGTGGGAGGCGAGCCGGGTGGCGGCCTGGAGCGCGCTGTTCTCGTCCGCGCCCGCGGCGGGCTCGCCGACGAAGACGACGTCCACGTCGGAGACGTAGTTGAGTTCATGGCCGCCGCACTTGCCGAGGGCGATGACCGCGAGCCTGCACAGCGCGGCGTCCTCGGGGGCGGCGGCCCGGGCGATGGCGAGGGCGGCGCGCAGGGTGGCGGTGGCGAGGTCGGCCAGTTCGGCGGCGGTCTCGGCGACATCGGTGGTCCCGCACACGTCGCGGGCGGCTATGGCGAGCAGACAGCGCCGGTAGCCGACGCGCAGGGTCACCGGGTCGGCGGCGTCGGCGAGGCAGTCCTCGAACTCCTCGACGCCCGGGTGCAGATCGGCGGCCTCGTAGGTGGCGAGCACCCGCCAGTCGCCGGGGTGGCGGGCCAGATGGTCCCCCAGCGCCTCGGACGCGCCGAGCACACCGAGGAGCCGGTCGCGCAGGGGCTTGGAGGTGACGAGGGTGTCGAGGAACACCCGGTCGGACTGGGCCTCCGCGAGGCGTACGAGGCTCTGGAGGGCGAGATCGGGGTCGGCGGCGGCACCGAGGGCGTCGAGGAGGAGGGGGTCGGAGCGCACGGGCGCCATGACGGGCAGTTCGAGCAGCCGTTCGGCGGCACCGGGGTCGGTGAAGCCGTGTCGCAGCAGTCGGGTGAACGTACTGCTTCTGCGTCCCGGCACCGTCATCCCGTCGCTCCCGTTCCACGCGTGCGCCGCGTCATGTCCCGCGATCAAGGCCCCGGGCAATGAGCCTAGCCTCAGCGGCGCGTACGGCCGACCCGGCGACGGGTCCCGACCGTGCGGGACACCACCACCCCAACCACCCCCGCAGCGCGTAATAGAACACATGCCCCTCGAACACATGACTGACAAATGTGTTGCGACCGATGAGTATGGGGCGTCAGTACGGTCGACACGGCGATGCCGATACGAGAGGAACGTGTGCCATGACCGAGCCCGCGCGCAGCTCCGGGAACGCGCCCCCGCCCGAACCCCGGGCCGAACTCGACCGCCGCTACAGCGATCCCGCGGCCGAGGCGTCCGACTGGGCCGGGACCGTCGACCGCCTGGCGTCCGCCGAGGTCTACTGGCTGACGACCGTACGCCCCGACCACCGGCCGCACGTCACCCCGGTGCTGGCCGTCTGGCTGGACGGCGCTCCGCACTTCTGCACCGGCGCCGAAGAGCGCAAGAACAAGAACCTCCAGGGCAACCCGGAAGTGGTCCTCACCACCGGAACCAATGCCCTGCACGAGGGATACGACGTGGTCGTCGAGGGCACGGCCGTCCGGCTGACCGACCCGCCGCGGCTGGGCCCGCTGGCCCGCGCGTACACCGGGAAGTACGGCGAGGCGTGGACGTGGGAGGTCCGCGACGGCGGATTCGTGGGCCAGGGCGGGTTCGCGCTCGTGTACCGCGTCGAGCCGCGTACGGTCTTCGGCTTCGCCAAGGGCATCTACGGCCAGACGCGTTTCCGGTTCACGGAGAGCTAGCGCGCCGACCCCCGAAACCCCCTTGGATCCCCTTGAACACTCTGGACTCCCCGTACCGCCACACCGGGAACCGGGCCCGGAACGCGGCCCGGTTCCCGGTCCTCGCGCGCGGCGCCGGGGGCCGTGGATCCCCGCCGCCCGCCCACCCGTACCGTCCTGCACAGCCCACCGACCACCCCGAGCACCTGTCGAGCCCACAGACGCACACAGACGAACACAGGCGCGCAGAGAAGCGCTCACCGACGAGCACCGTCCACCGAAGTCCACCGAAGGGATGTCCACCGATGGAACTGACACTCGAAGTGATCATGATTCCGGCCACCGACCTCGAACGCTCGAAGAAGTTCTACGAGGAGGGCTGCGGCTTCACGGTCGACGTCGACCAGGAGGTGGCCCCCGGTATCCGTATCGTCCAGATGACCCCGCCCGGCTCCCGCTGCTCGATCACCCTCAGCAGCGGCCTTCCGGACAATCCCGGCCAGCAGAACCTGGTGCCGGGGCAGCTCCAGGGCCTCCAGCTCTGCACCACGGACCTCGCGGCGGCCCGCGAGGCACTGGTCGAGCGTTCCGTGGACGTGACCCCGATCCAGCACGTCGGAGACGACGGCTGGGCCGACGGTCCGGGGGGCGAGTGGAACTCCTTCGTGTTCTTCAAGGACCCGGACGGCAACGGCTGGGCGATCCAGGAGGCCCCGTCACCGCTCGCGGAGCGCTGAGGCTCGGAGGCTCGAAGCGCTGACGCTCGGAGCGCTGAGGCGCGGACCGCACCCCCCCGCACCACGCGCGCCCGGACCGTCACGCACGAGGGCCCGGCCGGGAGGCGAACGCCTCCGGGCCGGGCCGTCTCGTCACGGATCTCTGTCACGCGGACCGCTGTCACGGCCGCTGTCACCGCCGGAGCGGTGCCCCGTCAGGTCCTGGGCGGCTGGTCTCCCTCTCCTCCACCGCCGTACTGGCCCTTCATCTTCTCCTGCCCCTGGTCGACCTGGCCGCTGTACTTGCCCTGGGTCTTGGTGTCGACGGCGTCTCCCGCCTTGTCGACACCCTTGTCGGCCTGGGCCTCATGGCCCTTCAGCATGTGCTTGAGCTTGTCCATCACGGACATTGGTCACCCTTTCGCCGCAAATCCCCCGCCCTTCCAGGGTCACCGGACACGGCCCGGTTCGCATGTCGAGGCTGCTCGGGCCGTCGGGCGCCCGGCGTTTCCGGCACCGCGCACAACGGTTCGGAGCAGCGGGACGAGGGGTTCCGCGGCCGGCGGAACGCACCCGTACGGCTACTGCCGGGGCGCGCCCCGGCAGGAAGCAGGAAGGGGAACGGCACGTCGGCGGCAAGGGGTGGCGAGAGGTACGGCGCGTCGGCGCACAGGTCCCGCGCCGACGGCGGGAATCCGTCCGGACAGGTCGTGCCCCCCGTCGTGGTGTAGCCGATCACGGTCCGTTGCCTCCGCATTGGAGCCATCCGGTACGTGCCGCTGCCGACCGTCGTGCGAACACCGCTGGTCCCGGCTCGACGAACCTCAACAGAGCCTTCCGCGAGAGCGATTCAAGGCCGCGACCTGGGGATTTCGTCAGCTTGATCGGCTACACCACTCGGCAGGACGCCGTCTCCGGACGCGGGGCCGTCGGCCGGACGGACCCGTCAGGTCCGCGCAAGGCAGTGCAAGCCAGTGCAAAGCAGTGCGGGACCGTACGGCAACCCCGGCACCCGAGGGGATACGGTTCAGCACGGGCTCGGCCCGCCGGGCACTACAGCACCGGCAGGTTCTTGCGCAGTTCGAACGCGGTGACCTCGGAGCGGTACTCCTCCCACTCCTGCTTCTTGTTGCGCAGGAAGAAGTCGAAGACGTGCTCGCCGAGGGTCTCGGCGACGAGTTCGCTGCGTTCCATCAGGGAGATCGCCTCGCCGAGGTTCTGCGGCAGCGGCTCGATGCCCATGGCCCGGCGCTCCCCGTCCGAGAGCGCCCAGACGTCGTCGTCGGCGCCCGGCGGGAGTTCGTAGCTCTCCTCGATGCCCCGCAGGCCCGCCGCGAGCAGCACGGCGTAGGTGAGATAGGGGTTGGCGCCCGAGTCGATCGAGCGGACCTCGACCCGCGCCGAGCCCGTCTTGCCGGGCTTGTACATGGGGACGCGGATCAGGGCGGAGCGGTTGTTGTGCCCCCAGCAGATGTACGAGGGTGCCTCGCCGCCCGCGCCCGCGCTGCGGGCCGAGCCGCCCCAGATGCGCTTGTAGGAGTTGACCCACTGGTTGGTCACGGCGGAGATCTCGGCCGCGTGGCGCAGCAGGCCCGCGATGAAGGAGCGCCCGATCTTGGAGAGCTGGTACTCGGCGCCGGACTCGTAGAAGGCGTTCCGGTCGCCCTCGAAGAGGGAGAGATGGGTGTGCATGCCCGAGCCGGGGTGCTCGCTGAACGGTTTCGGCATAAAGGTCGCCTGGACCCCCTGTTCCAGCGCCACCTGCTTCATGACCAGCCGGAAGGTCATGATGTTGTCCGCGGTGGAGAGCGCGTCCGCGTACCGCAGATCGATCTCCTGCTGGCCCGGGGCGCCCTCGTGGTGGCTGAACTCGACCGAGATGCCCATGGATTCGAGCATGGTGATCGCCTGGCGGCGGAAGTCCATGCCGACGTTCTGGGGGGTGTGGTCGAAGTATCCGGAGTTGTCCGCGGGCACCGGGCGGGAGCCGTCCAGCGGCTTGTCCTTCAGCAGGAAGAACTCGATCTCGGGGTGGGTGTAGAAGGTGAAGCCGAGGTCGGAGGTCTTGGCCAGGATCCGCTTCAGGACGAAGCGCGGGTCGGCGAAGGAGGGCGAGCCGTCCGGCATCAGGATGTCGCAGAACATCCGGGCGGTGCCGGGGGCCTCCGCGCGCCAGGGCAGGACCTGGAAGGTGCCGGGGTCCGGCTTGGCGATCATGTCGGACTCGTAGACACGGGCGAAGCCCTCGATCGCGGAACCGTCGAAACCGATCCCCTCGTCGAACGCCTGTTCGAGCTCGGCGGGTGCGACGGCGACCGACTTCAGAAAGCCGAGCACATCGGTGAACCACAGGCGCACGAAGCGGATGTCGCGCTCTTCCAGCGTGCGGAGCACAAATTCCTGCTGCTTATCCATTTTCACCCAATCCTTGCTGGTCAAGCCGACCTGCTCCCGCGAGCATCCCATCCGCGGGTTTCAGGCAGGTTGCGAACCCCGGCCGACCCCATTGTGTGCCAGGGGCCGCCCCCAGCAACCGCGGCCGGAGCCCGAGGCCCCCGGGCTCCGGCCCCGCCCGGCCGGTGTACCGGTCCGATTACCGCCCCGTATGAGGTGTCCGGCGGGCACGCTCGCTACGATCTGCGGACATGGGGGGTCCGCGGCTCAGCCACATCGCGCGCACCACGCGTCCCATGGCACTGCTGAGTGCCGCGGCGACGCTCCTCGGCGCGCTCTTCATCTGCCTCAGCCCGCCCGCCGACGAGCACTCCCAGGCCGCCGAGGACCCTACGGGGCTCGCCTTCTCCTGCCCTCATGACGGCGGCCCCTGCGGGCCCCGGCCCCCGGTGGGCGCCGCCGTGCTGACCGCGCCGCCGCTGGACGACCCGCCCGCCGCCGGGGAGCAGGCGCCGCGCTTCGACCGGCCGCCCCCGGACTCCGGGCAGCCCCGCTCCGACGCCCCGCCGCGCACCCCCGGCCTGCACGTCCTTCAGGTCCTCCGGATCTAGACGCCGTCCCGAGTTGCCCGGCACGGTCCGCCGGATCGCGCCCCCTTCGGCACGTCCCGCGCCCGCGCCCGCCCCGGTATCCCCCTTGATCGATTCTGATCACTTGATGACGAAGGACGACACACCATGGCTTCCCGTAAGAACTCCGCCGCCAACGACCGCCGCGCCCGCATAGAGGCCATGCGCAAGGCCGAGATGGCCCGCGAGCGCCGCAGCCGGTTCATCACGATCGGGGTCAGCGCCCTGGTCGTCGCCGGTCTCGTCGGCTTCGGCGTCTACGTGCTGAGCGAGGAGAGCGAGAAGAAGGAGCTGAAGGCCTCCGAGGCCAAGAAGCCCATAACCGGCGAGAAGTCCTGGAACGCCAAGAAGCTGGGCCGCAACCATGTGAGCAAGGCCGTCTCCTACCCGGAGAAGCCCCCGGTGGGCGGTGACCACCACAACGCCTGGATGAACTGCGAGCGCAAGGTCTACAAGGAGCCCATCCCGAACGAGAACGCCGTCCACTCGCTGGAGCACGGCGCGGTCTGGGTCACCTACAACGACAAGGCACCGAAGGCCGAGGTCACCAAGCTGGAGGAGCGGGTCAAGAAGACCTCGTACTCGATGATCAGCCCGGTGAAGGACCAGCCGGGCGCGATCATGCTGACCGCGTGGGGCAAGCAGCTGACGATCGAGACCGCGGACGACCCGCGGGTGAGCCAGTTCTTCACCAAGTACGTGCAGGGCCCGCAGACGCCCGAGCCGGGGGCGGCGTGCATGAGCCAGCTGAACGGCAAGTGAGGGCCATGACGCGTACGCACTGGGCTGCCGTGGCCGCGGTCGTCCTGGCGCTGCTGTTCGCGGGGGCCGCGACGGTGGCCTCCGCGGGGGACGGCGGCGACTCCGGGCCCCGTACGCCCTCGTCGGACTCGGCGGACGCGGGCTTCGCCCGGGACATGTCGGTCCACCACCAGCAGGCGGTGGAGATGTCCTTCATCGTGCGGGACCGCACCGAGGACGAGGATGTGCGCCGGCTCGCGTACGACATCGCCAATACGCAGGCCAATCAGCGCGGCATGATGCTGGGCTGGCTGGATCTGTGGGGTCTGCCGAAGTTCGACGCGGACGCCGAGCCGATGGCGTGGATGGCGGGCGGGGGCGGCCACGCCGGGCACGCGGGCCATCCGAAGCCGTCCGAAGGCGAGCTGATGCCGGGCATGGCGACCCAGCAGGACCTCGACCGGCTGGGCCGCCTCAGCGGCAAGGCGGCGGAGATCGAATTCCTCCAGCTGATGATCGTCCACCACAACGGCGGGGTCGCCATGGCCCAGGGCTGCGCGAAGCTCTGCGCGGTCGGCCCGGAGAAGGAGCTGGCCGAGGGCATGGTCGAGGCTCAGCGCTCCGAGGTGGAGCTGATGGTGGACCTGCTGAAGAAGCGGGGCGCGCAGGTGCGGGCCCAGGATTAGGGCTTCCGTCACGTTGCCGGTCCGTCCGGGCGCGCGCCCGGACGGACCGGTGCGGAACAGCCCGCCCTGCCCGGCCCTCGCTCTGCCCGCACCCTGCGGAACCTCGCGGGCCTCCCGGGCGGTGGTTGTCCTGAGGCCCGCCCTCTGCTCCGTGAACCCTTCCTGACCTGCGCGTTCCATGGAATCGAGCCCGGGGCTTTCACCCGTTTGGCCTACAGCGGTCGCGTACTCCGAACGGCCCAACGACGATGAAGGCGCCCGGACCGTCAGCCGTTCCAGGCTCCGGGATCCGGGGCACCAGACTCCAGGTTCCAGGAGGACGCACATGACCACCGCAAAGGACATCATGCACACCGGGGCCCAGTGGATCCCCGCGCACGAGACACTCGACCGCGCCGCGCAGCTGATGCGGGAGGCGAATGTGGGCGCGCTGCCCATAGCGGACGCCGACGAACGGCTCTGCGGCATCCTCACCGACCGCGACATCGTGGTGGGCTGTGTCGCCATGGGCCACGATCCGGCGCAGACCACCGCGGGCGAACTGGCCAAGGGCACCCCGCGCTGGATCGAGGCGGAGTCAGGGGTGGACGAGGTGCTCCAGGAAATGGAGGTCCACCAGATCCGGCGGCTGCCCGTGATCGAGAACAAGCGGCTGATCGGCATGATCAGCGAGGCCGATCTGGCACAGCATCTGTCCGACGAGCAGCTGGCGTCGTGGATGGAACGGGTCTACGCGCGAGGCTGAGGCCCCGAACCGTCACCCACCCGGCCCCTCCTCGGCGTCCCGCCCGGCGGTGGGCCGCCCACCGCTCGCGCCGCCGCCTCCGACCCGAACGGCCCGCCCGGCCCGTCCGGTACGTCTTGTACATCCGGTACGTCCCGTATCCCCGCAGCGTGGTATGGCGGGGCCGGCGCTCGTGTGCGGCCGGGGCCGTTCCCTTACGGATGGATCCCTTACTGACGGATCGGACCAGCCGCACGGTCCGCCACCGGCGGTCCGGCCGGTACGGATCGGGCTCCGCACCCGACGCGGCTCCGGCGCCCCGGCCGGTCCCGGCGGTCCGGCGTTCCGGCGCGATTCCGGGTGCAGTTGTGGCGCCAGAGTCCCGGCGAGGTGCCGGTACCCCTGCCCGTTCCGTTGTCTCAGACGGTTCCGGTGCGGGGCTCCCCGCCGGGACCGGCAGCACCCGCGCCGGCGTTCCGGGCACGGGGTTCGGGGGAGCGTCCCGCGCCGTCGAGGACCGCGCGGACCACCGCGTCGGGGCGGTCCAGCATCAGCAGATGCCCGGCCGGGGCGATTTCACGGAAGCGGGCGCCCAGCAGGAGGGCCAGTTCGCGCTGGCGTGCCGTCCAGCGGCGTCCGCCCGCCGTCGCGGCGAGCACGGTGACCGGGGCGCCCTCGGGCAGGGCGTACTCCGCACGCAGCGCGAGGAGTTCGGCGGCCACGGCGCGGTAGTGGACGTTCTCCAGGAGCGCGCCCCGCAGCACCCGTGAGGTCCCGTAGACACGGCGTACGAGGTCCGCGGGGGCCGGATCCCCGCCGCCCGTACGGGCCAGGCGGACCAGCGCACGCCGGGCGAGGGGGCCGAGGGCCGCCGGAACTCCCGCCGCGCTCAGCGCGCCGCCCGTGACCCGGGCGGCGGCCGTACGGAGGGCGGGCGCGGCGGGCGTGAGGGCGCGCTCCTCGACGCTGGAGTCGACGAGGACGACGGCGGCCGTACGGGAGGGATGCAGCCGGGCGAAGGCCTCCGCGTGGAACCCGGCGATCGAGTGCCCCACGACGGTGGCGGGCCCGTCGGCGCCGATGGCGTCCAGCAGGGCGGCGACGCGATGGGCCTCTCCGGCGGCGGTGGGGCGGGCGGCGGCGGGGGCGCTCAGCCCGTGGCCAGGCCGGTCGAAGCGCACGACGGTGCGGTGGGGGGCGAGCAGGGGCACGACGGGGTCCCAGTCGAACCAGCTCAGCCCCAGCCCGGCGCTCAGCACACAGACCGGCCCGCTGCCTTCGACGACCACATGGTGCGCAACGCCTGCGACCCGTACGAACATCACAACGCCCCGTCTCCCGCCGGCCGTGGCCGCCTCGCCTCCCGCGCCATGGAGAGCGCGAGCAGTCCCAGCCAGACTGCCACGAACAGCACCTGGAGCCGCTGTCCTGCGCCGAGCGACCAGGTGCCGTGCCCCGCCTCGAAGGCGGCGACGGCGGACAGGGTCCATACGGTGGCCAGCAGTTCCAGCACCACGAGCGCGGGTCCGAAACGGGCGAGTTCCGGCCACCAGCCGTACCGCCGTGCGGCGGCGGTGAGTCCGATGATCCCGATGAGCGCGCCGGTCATCGCGAGGGAGGAGCTGACGGCGTGCGCGGTGTGGGTGGCGGGGACGAGCCCGGCGGTCTCACGGGCGGCGCACTCGGGGTCGGCGGTCGGCGCGCAGCTCAGCGGCAGCCGGGAGTCGACGGCGGTCGCCGCGCCGAAGAGCGTGACGCCGCCCCAGCCGATGAGCGCCCACGGCCTGCGTGGCGCCCGGGTCAGGGCCCAGACGGCCCCGGCGAGGACGAGCACCCCGGCGGTGAGGTCCGTGGCGCGGAAGAGTCCGCCCAGCGGCTGGTCGGCGGCGGCGAGTTCACTGACGTACGTCCGGACGGGGTCGAGGCCGGTCGACACGACGACTTCGAGCAGCCAGGCGGTGTAGGCGAGCGCGCCGAGGGCTATGAGGACGGCGTTCATTTGTCCATGATCGCCCACGGATGGGCCAATCCCCGGGGGCCGTATACCCGGGAGGGGTAAGATACGGATCATGGTGATCGCCCCCGGCTCGCGCAGTGGACAGCTTCTGCTGTTCCTCGCGCTGCTGTTCGGCATCGCCACGATGCACACGATGGGCCACCCCTCCTCCTCACACGGGATGCCGTCGGCGGCCGTCGCGCTCGGCACGGCGGAGGCGGGCGGCCCATCGCACCACGGCGGCGCCCGGGACACGGCCGCCACCGGGCCCGGGGCGGGAGCCCTCGCGACGACGGACCGGCCCGAGCCGGCCGCGAACCGCCCCGTACCGGCCGAGCGTGCCGCCGCCGTAGCGGCCGAGCGCACGGCCCCCGTCCTACCGGGTGCGGGCCACCCCGACCGCGCCCTCGGCGTCACACCGCCCCCGGCGGACGCCACCACGGCGACCGGTGCGGCACACGTACGGGCCGCCGCTCATCCCCCGCCCGCAACCGCCGCCGCACCCACCGCACCCACCGCACCCGCCGCACCTGTAACCGGCATGGCGCCCGAGGGGCTCGCCCGGCCGGTGCCCGGCTCCCCCGGCGGACACCCGGCCGCACGGGGCGGAGGCTTCGCGGGTACGGAGTCCACCGCGTCCACGGGTTCCGCCGCCCGGCCGGGGCAGGCCGCCGGGACCGGGCACACCGAGCAGACTGTGCAGACAGGGCAGACCACCGAGCCCCGGCCCGGGCAGGGCGCCGCGACCGCCGTACTCGGTCCCTCCGGGCCGCAGCACGACGCCATGGATCCCACCATGGTCTGTCTGGCCGTGCTCGGGGCCTGGGGTGTCGCGCTGCTCGTCGTCGCGGCGGCGTGGTTCGGGCGGTGGGCCGGTCCCGCCCGTGTACTCACGGGCACCCGGCGGGAGATCCCCTGGTCCGGTGCTCCCCCTCCCCGGATACTCCTCGCGCGGTTGTCGGTGCTGCGGATCTAGGAGCGCGTCACGCGTCCGATCTCCAGGCAGCACACCGACATCTTCACGAGGTGGACCCAGTCATGAATACGTACATCACGCGCCGTTCCCTGCTCGGAGCATCGCTCGCGGCGACCGGGACGGGCGTCCTCGCCGCCTGTTCCGGAGGCAGGAACGGCGGCGGACACGAAGGGCACGGCGGCAAGGCCCCGGGCGGCAAGGCACCCGGTGCCAAGGGTTTCGTCGAGCCCGGGGGCAAGGAGGTCCTCGACGCCGAGGCCCGGCGGGGCAAGGGCCCCGTGCGCGAGGTGAAGCTCACCGCCGTGGCGACCCCGCTCGATCTCGGAGGCGGCCTCACGGTCAAGTCCTGGGCGTACGGGGACCGGCTGCCCGGCCAGGAGGTGCGGGTCACCGCAGGTGACACCCTGGCGCTCACCCTCGCCAACAACCTTCCCCGGTCGACGTCCCTGCACTGGCACGGGCTCGCGCTGCGCAACGACATGGACGGCGTCCCGGATCTCACCCAGAAGCCGGTCGGGCCGGGGGCGTCGTTCGCGTACCGCTTCACCGTCCCGCACCCGGGGACCTACTGGTTCCACCCGCACTCGGGGGTCCAGCAGGACC
Organism: Streptomyces sp. NPDC051018; assembly: GCF_044456085.1. NCBI lineage: Bacteria > Bacillati > Actinomycetota > Actinomycetes > Kitasatosporales > Streptomycetaceae > Streptomyces > Streptomyces sp. NPDC051018. Next base: position 435,056 of record NZ_JBITFN010000001.1, on the reverse strand, counting down.
GGGGCCTGTACGCGCCCCTGATCGTCGAGGACCCGAGGGAGCCGCTGAAGTACGACAAGGAGTGGGTGATCGTCCTCGACGACTGGGTCGACGGCGTCGACGGCTCCACCCCGGACGCGGTCCTCGGCGAACTGCGCAAGGGCATGTCCGGCGGCGGGCACGAGGGGCACGACATGGGCGCGATGACCACCGAGTCGCCCGGCCCCGGCGGTCCGTCCCGGATGATGATGGGCGCCAAGAGCGATCTGCTCGGCGGGGACGCCGGGGATGTGGCCTATCCGCACTATCTCGTCAACGGAAGGACCCCGCAGGCGCCCGTCACCTTCAGCGCCAGGCCCGGTGAGAGGATCCGGCTGCGGATCGTCAACGCGGGCGGGGACACGGCCTTCCGGGTCGCGCTCGGCGGCCATGAGATGACCGTGACCCACACGGACGGCTTCCCGGTCGGGCACACGAAGACGGACGCCCTGCTGATCGGCATGGGCGAGCGGTACGACGTCCTGGTGACGGCGGGCGACGGGGTCTTTCCGCTCGTCGCGCTCGCGGAGGGCAAGAACGCGACCGCGCTCGCCCTGCTTCGTACCGGCGGCGGATCCGCCCCGGCCGCCTCCGTACGCCCCGGGGAGCTGACGAGGCGCGTGCTGACCGCGGACCGGCTGCGCGCGGCCCCGCCGGCCGCCCTCGACTCCCGCAAGCCGGACCGCGTGATCAGGATCGGGCTGACCGGCGGGATGGAGAAGTACGACTGGGCCTTCGACGGCAAGCCGTACTCGCCCGGCCCGCGCCATGAGGTCCGCGCGGGTGAGCGGGTCAGGCTGGTGTTCAGCAACCCGACGGAGATGTGGCATCCGCTCCATCTGCACGGGCACACCTTCGCCCTCGCAGGCAAGGCGGGCGGACCGCGCAAGGACACCGCGATCGTGCTGCCCAACGGCACGCTGACCGCCGACTTCGACGCCGACAACCCGGGACTGTGGATGATCCACTGCCACAACGTCTACCACGCGGAGGCCGGGATGATGACCGTGCTGGGTTACCGCAAGTAGCACAGAGGTGGGACGCCTCGCGTGGGGCGTCCCACACCTCCCGGACCCCCCATCGCGTCAGACAGACGATTACACTGGCCGCGTGCCTCAACTACGCCTCGCCCTGAATCAGATCGACTCGACCGTCGGCGATCTCGCCGCGAACGCCGAGGCGATCGTGCACTGGACCCGGCACTCGGCCGAGCAGGGGGCGCATCTCGTCGCCTTCCCGGAGATGGCGCTGACCGGCTATCCCGTGGAGGATCTGGCCCTGCGCTCGTCCTTCGTGGACGCGTCCCGGTCCGCCCTGCGGTCCCTCGCCGCGCGGCTGGACGAGGAGGGGCTCGGGCGGCTGCCCGTGATCGTCGGCTATCTGGACCGCTCGGACAAGGCACAGCCGAAGTACGGCCAGCCGGCGGGCGCGCCGCGCAACGCCGCCGCCGTGCTGCACGGCGGCGAGGTGGTGCTGACCTTCGCCAAGCACCATCTGCCGAACTACGGCGTCTTCGACGAGTTCCGCTACTTCGTGCCCGGCGACACCATGCCGGTGATCCGGGTGCACGGTATCGATGTGGCGCTCGCGATCTGCGAGGACCTGTGGCAGGACGGCGGCCGGGTACCCGCGGCCCGGTCCGCCGGGGCGGGGCTGCTGATCTCGGTCAACGCCTCCCCCTACGAGCGGAAGAAGGACGACACCCGGCTGGAGCTGGTGCGCAAGCGCGCCCAGGAGGCCGGATGCGTCACCGCGTACTGCGCGATGATCGGCGGCCAGGACGAGCTGGTCTTCGACGGCGACTCCATCGTGGTCGACGCGGCGGGGGACGTCATCGCCCGCGCCCCGCAGTTCGCCGAGGGCAGCGTCGTCCTCGATCTGGACCTCCCGGCCGCGGGCGCGATCCCCGCGGGAGTGGTCGACGACGGGCTGCGCGTCGACCATGTCGTGATCTCGCCGGATCCGCTCCCGGCGTACGAGGCCGAGCTGACGGGCGGCTACGCCGAACGGCTGGACGACGACGAGGAGGTGTACTCCGCGCTGGTCGTGGGCCTGCGCGCGTACGCCGCGAAGAACGGATTCCGCTCGGTGCTGATCGGTCTCTCCGGCGGTATCGACTCCGCGCTGGTCGCCGCCCTCGCCTGTGACGCGCTGGGCGCCGAGCATGTGTACGGGGTCTCCATGCCGTCGAAGTACTCGTCGGGGCACTCCAGGGACGACGCCGCCGAACTGGCCCGCCGCACCGGACTTCAGTTCCGTACCGTCCCCATCGGCCCGATGTTCGACGCCTATATGGACTCCCTCGCGCTGACCGGACTCGCCGAGGAGAACCTCCAGTCGCGGCTGCGCGGCACCGCGCTGATGGCCATCTCCAACCAGGAGGGGCACATCGTGCTCGCGCCGGGCAACAAGTCCGAGCTGGCCGTGGGGTATTCGACGCTGTACGGCGACTCCGTCGGCGCGTACGGGCCCATCAAGGACGTCTACAAGACGACGGTCTTCCGGCTGGCGAAGTGGCGCAACCGGGCCGCCGAGGAGCGCGGGCAGGTGCCGCCGATCCCGGAGGCGTCGATCACCAAGCCGCCGAGCGCCGAGCTGCGACCCGGCCAGGTCGACACGGACTCCCTGCCGGACTACGGGGTCCTGGACCGGATCCTGGAGCTGTATGTGGACGGCGACCGGGGCAGGGAGGCGATCGTGGCCGCCGGGTTCGACGAGGAACTGGTCGCGAAGACCCTGCGGATGGTGGACACCGCCGAGTACAAGCGGCGGCAGTACCCGCCGGGCACCAAGATCTCGGCGAAGGGCTTCGGCAAGGACCGCCGGCTGCCGATCACCAACCGCTGGCGGGAGACGGCGCACGGCTGAGCCCCGGGCCCGGCTCCGGGGCCCGCGCCGGGGCGCCGGGCTCCCGGTCCTGCCCGGAAGCGGCCGGTGCGCCCGGAGCGACCGGTGCGCCCGATTCCCAGGCGGCCCGCCCCGGAGTACCGGTCACAGCTCGATGCCCGCCGCGATCGGCAGATGGTCGCTGTCGGTCCGCGGGAGCGTCCACGACGACACCGGCTCGACGCCCTTCACCAGGATCTGGTCGATCCGGGCCATGGGGAACGAGGCCGGCCAGCTGAAGCCGAAGCCGTCGCCCGCCGCGCCCTGGGTGGAGCGCATCTGGGAGGTGATGGCGTTCAGCGCGCGGTCGTTCATCGTGCCGTTCAGATCGCCCAGCAGCACCACCTTGCGGACCGGCTCGTCGGCGATGGCCTCACCCAGCGCGTCCGCGCTGTTGTCGCGCTGATTGGCGGTGAAGCCCGCGCGCATCTTGACCCGTACGGACGGCATATGGGCGACGTACACGGCCACCTCGCCCTGCGGGGTGGTGACGACGGAGCGCATCGCCCGGGTCCAGCCCACCCGGATCTCGACGGGCCGGGTGCCGGACAGCGGGTACTTGCTCCACAGGCCGACCGTGCCCTGGACCGAGTGGTACTTGTAGGCGGACGAGAGCGCCCGCTCATAGGTGGGGACCTGCCCGTGGTCCAGTTCCTGAAGGGCCAGCACATCCGCGCCGGAGGCGGCGACCTCCTCGGCCGTGCCCTCCGGGTCGGGATTCTCCGCGTTGACGTTGTGGGTGGCGACGGTCAGATCGCCGCGGCCCGACGACTTGTCCGTGAGCAGGCCGCCGAACAGGTTGAACCACACAATGACCGGAAACAGCAGGGCGATCAGCGCGGTGGCCGAACGCCTCCAGAGCGCGGCGACGAGCAGCAGCGGTACGAACACCACGCCCAGCCACGGCAGAAACGTCTCGGACAGGCTCCCGAGATTCCCGATGCGATTGGGCAGCTGCGCGTGAAGGAGCATCAGAAGGGCGATCAGCACCGCGAAGGAGGCGACGACGAGGCCGCGCCGCCAGATGCCCCGGTCACCGCGCCATCTCTCCAGCAGGCCGCGGAACCGGGAACGGGTGTGCCGGTCCCCCGGGCCGCCGTTCCCCGTCTGCGTCTTGTACGCCTGCACCATGGAGCTGTCCTCACTGCGTTGCGCCGCCACACACCGGCCTGGACCCCGACACTAGGCGATGACGGTACGTGCCCTGCCGCCCCTGAGCGGCCGTACTGTCCGGATGACGAGCCGTGTGGCGGATGGAGTTCCTGATATCCAGCCAGGTGGGGGCGCTGTGACAGAACCCGCACACTTCGGGCGGGATCCGGTTCCGGGCGTGTCCCGGGCCGTCACTTCCGGATTCGTACGCCCGAGAGCACCGCGTCGACGATCCGTTCCGCGCTGCCCTCGGCGAGGGTGCTCTCCGGGTACAGCAAGGTGCGCATGAGCATAGGCCCCACAAACAGATCGCCCAGGAGCTCGAGGTCGAGGTCCCCGCGAAGCTCGCCGCTCTCGACACCGCGCCACAGAATCTCCCGCATCCGCCGTCGTCTCGGGGCGACGGCGACACGCTGGTACATGTCCCACAGCTGGGGGTACGACTGCATCTGCGCGAAGGTGTTGATGAGCAGGGTGGACGAGCGCTTGGCGAGACCGCGCCGGCGCAGGGACTCCACCATCGCGACCAGATCGTCGCGGACACCGGTGCCCGGCAGCGGCGGGTCCACGGGCTCGATGGAGCGGACGACGTCGACGAAGAGCGCCTCCTTGCCCTCCCATCGGCGGTAGATGGTGGCCTTGCCCACGCCGGCGGTACGGGCGATGCGTTCGATGGAGAGTTCGGAGAGCGGGACGCCGTCCTCCAGCAGCCGCACCACGGTCCCGATGATGGAGCCCTCGGCGGCCTCGCTGCGGGGGCGGCCCCGGCGGGCGGCACACGGCTGCGCGGGTCCGCAATCCGTACCGGAGACGGGTTCGGGACCGGAGATGGGTTCGGGACCGGGTTCGGGACCGGTCACCGGTCCGGCAGCGGGTACCGGATCAGGCTCCGGAGCGGTCCCGGCGCGAGGCGCGGGGCGGCCGGGAACAGGACCGGAGGCGGGACCGGGGGCGGCACCGTCGCCGCTCCCCCGCTCGTCGTGCTGCTCGTGCAGGGGCACGTCCACTCCGTCTCTCGCCGGCACCGTCGTCACCTCCGATTCTCACCGATTCCCCGGGTGCCCCGGGCCACCCGGGGAATCGGCGGGGCGGGCCCCGCACCGGGACCCGGTTCTCCCCGGGCTCCGTCCGGGACCCCGCCAGAGGCGTCGGCCGGGTTCAGCGTCCGGCCGCCCCCTCCTTCGCCGGCTCGGGCCGCCGTTCCGCGGGCCCCGGCGGCGCGGCGGTCCTGCCCGGCAGGAACAGACCGATGACCAGCGCCCCGATCAGCGCGACCGCGGCCGAACCGATCGCGGTCAGATGCATCGCGCCGAGGAACGCGTCGTTCGCCGGGCCGATGAGCTCCCGGCCCTGGGGTCCGAGCTTCCCGGCGACCGCGAGCGTACCCTCGATGGATTCTCCGGCGGCCTCGCGCGCGGCGTGGGGCAGATGCTCCAGCTGTCCCTCGATCTCCGCCCGGTAGCGCGTGGAGAGCACCGAGCCGAGAACGGCGACACCGAGTGCCCCGCCGACCTGGCGGAAGGTGTTGTTGATCGCCGAGCCGGAGCCGGCCTTCTCCCGGGGCAGGGCCTGCATCACCGCGACCGTGAGGGGCGGCATGACGTGTGCCATGCCGACGCCCTGCGCGAAGAGGGCCACTTCGAGCACCCACAGCGGGGTCGAGGCGTCGAAGAAGGCGAAGGCCGCGAGTCCGGCGGCGACCAGCAGCATGCCGCCCGTGCAGACCGCGCGGTCCCCGAAACGTTCGGCGACCAGCCGCGCGCGGGGCGCGAACACCATCTGGGCCACGGCGAGCGGCAGGATGAGCAGCCCCGACTCCAGCGCGCTGTGGCCGCGCACGCTCTGGAGGTAGAAGGCGGAGAAGAAGGTCACGCCCATCAGCGCGAAGAAGAGCAGGGCGATGGCGGCGACGGCGGCCGAGAAGGCCGGCTTCCTGAAGTACGTGATGTCGATGGCGGGGTGGTCGCTGCGCTTCTCGTGCAGCACGAACAGCACGAGGACGACCACTCCGCCGAGTATCGGCAGCAGCGCGGAGGCGGCGGTGAAGTCGGCGAGTTCGCCGCCTCGGATGATCCCGTACACCAGCAGGACCAGGCCCACGACGGAGAGCAGCACCCCGGCGGGGTCGATCCGGCCGGGGTCCGGGTCCTTGGACTCGGGTACGAGGACGGCCATCGCGATCAGCGCGATGACGACGACCGGAACGTTGACGAGGAAGATCGAGCCCCACCAGAAGTGCTCCAGGAGCGCTCCGCCGGCGATCGGGCCGATCGCGATACCGAGGCCGACGCTGCCCGCCCAGACGCCGATGGCCTTGGGCTGCTCGTCCCGCTCGAAGACGTTCATCAGCACGGCGAGGGTGGCCGGCATCACAAAGGCGGCACCGAGTCCCATGACGGCGCGCCAGGCGATGAGCTCGCCCGGGGTCCCGGAGAATGCGGCGAGCCCGGAGCCGGCGCCGAAGACCAGGATCCCGGAGAGCAGGACCTTCTTACGGCCCAATCGGTCACCGAGCAGCCCGGCGGTGAAGAGGAGTCCGGCGAAGACGAGCGTGTAGGAGTTGATCGCCCACTCCAGCTCGCCCTGGGTGGCTCCGACCCCGGTGGGCGCGGGGCTGGCGATGGTCTTCACCGCCACATTCAGGATCGAGCTGTCGAGGACGACGATCAGCAGGCTGAACATCAGCACGGCGAGGATGGCCCAGCGGCGGCGGTGGACGGCCTCGGGCACACGGTGCACGGGCGGTGGCGGGCCGGCGGTGGCGGGAGTCGACATGCGCCCCAGCGTAGACATATTTCGATACGAGACCGTCTCGTATATAAATTCGTTACCCGGAGAACACCCCCGGCCGTGCCACCGGAAGATCATCGTCCGCCGGCGGGCCGGGGGCGGAGCAGGCGGGATTCTGTCGACATGGCCTAGCCCGACACGGCACGAAGTGCCACCATGGTGGTGGTCCGGGGACGCCGTGAGGGCGCCTCGAGATGACACAAGGAGCCGTTGGCCATGACGCTTCAGGCTGCCCGCAAGTCCTCCGACAGCAGCACGGACAGCAGTAAGGCGCTGTACGGGGGGAAGGGCACTCGCCGCATCACCGTCCACGACATCGCCGCCGCCAAGGAGCGCGGTGAGAAGTGGCCCATGCTGACCGCTTACGACGCGATGACCGCTTCCGTGTTCGACGAGGCCGGGATTCCGGTCATGCTCGTCGGCGACTCCATGGGCAACACCCATCTCGGCTACGACACCACCGTGCCGGTCACCATGGACCAGATGACCATGCTGTCCGCGGCCGTCGTACGCGGCACCAGCCGCGCGCTGATCGTCGGCGATCTGCCGTTCGGCTCGTACCAGGAGGGGCCGGTGCAGGCCCTGCGCAACGCCACCCGGCTGGTCAAGGAGGCCGGGGTCGGCGCCGTCAAGCTGGAGGGCGGGCGGCGCTCGGTGCCGCAGACCGAGCTGATCGCGCAGGCCGGCATCCCCGTCATGGCGCATCTGGGCCTGACCCCGCAGTCCGTGAACTCCATGGGGTACCGGGTGCAGGGCCGCGGTGAGGAGGCCGCCGAGGAACTGCTGCGCGACGCGAAGGTCGCCCAGGAGGCGGGCGCGTTCGCCCTCGTCCTCGAACTGGTGCCGGCCGAGCTGGCCGCCGAGGTCACCCGTTCGCTGCGGATCCCGACCATCGGTATCGGCGCGGGCCCCGGCACGGACGCCCAGGTCCTCGTCTGGACCGATATGGCGGGTCTCACCGGGGGCAAGGTGCCGCGCTTCACCAAGCAGTACGCCGATCTGCGCCGGGCGCTGGGCGACGCGGCCAAGGCGTTCGCGGACGATGTCGTCGGCGGCGCGTTCCCGCAGGAGGAGCACACCTTCCACTGACCGGTTCCGCGCCGGCGACCGGCTCGGCCGCCCACCGCGAGCCGCCGCCCGCACCACCTCCATAAGCCACCGCAGCCACCGCCCGCACCACCGCCGGGAGCCGTTCCCGGCACGGCCGACAGCCCGCCGGTCTTCCCCCGCCGGCGGGCTGTCGGTATGCCGGGCCCGTGCCGTACGGCTGTCGGCGGGCTGTCGGCGTCCCGTCGGTGGCCTGTAGGAACGGGTCGGCATCGTGGACCGCATGAAGCGAACCGACAAGAAACCGGACGGCGGCCCGGGCCCCGCCATCGAGGTCCGGGGGCTGGTCAAGCACTACGGGGAGACCAAGGCCCTGGACGGTGTCGACCTCGATGTCCGCGAGGGAACCGTACGCGGAGTGCTCGGCCCCAACGGCGCCGGGAAGACCACCCTCGTACGCTGCCTCTCCACCCTCGTCGTCCCTGACGCGGGCACCGCGACCGTCGCGGGCTGCGACGTGGTGCGCCGGCCCCGCCAGTTGCGCCGCACCATCGGCCTGACCGGGCAGTACGCCTCCGTCGACGAGAAGCTCTCCGGCTGGGAGAACCTCTATATGATCGGGCGGCTGCTCGATCTGTCCCGTCCCGCCGCACGCCGCCGGGCCGACGAGATGCTGGAGCGTTTCTCGCTCACCGAGGCCGCGAAGAGGCCCGCGATGCAGTACTCCGGCGGTATGCGCCGCCGGCTGGACCTCGCGGCGTCCATGATCGGTCTGCCCGCCGTGCTCTATCTGGACGAGCCGACGACGGGGCTCGACCCCCGGACCCGCAACGAGGTCTGGGCGGAGGTGCAGCGCATGGTCACGGAGGGGGTGACGGTACTCCTCACCACGCAGTACATGGAGGAGGCCGAGAAGCTCGCGGACGAGCTCACCGTCATCGACCGGGGCAGGGTGATCGCCGGAGGCCGGGTGGACGAGCTGAAGGCCAGGGTCGGCGGACGCACCCTCAAGATCAGGCCCGTCGATCCGGGGCAGCTGCCCGCGATGGCCTCGGCGCTCGCCGGCTCCGGTCTCGACGGGGTCGCCGGAGCGACGGTCGTACCCGACGAGGGACGGCTGTACGTACCGATCCTCGCCGACGTCCAGCTGACCGCCGTCATCGGTCTGATGGCCTCGCGCGGCTTCGGCATCGCGGACATCGGCACCCATCTGCCCAGTCTGGACGAGGTGTTCCTCGCCATCACCGGCGAGAAGACGCCCGTGTCCGGGACGCGTCCCGAGGAGGTCGCCGCATGAACAGCACCACCACCCCGGACTCGGGCAGGGACACGAGCCCCGTGACGGGCCGGGGCGCGGCCACCGGCTCAGGCGCCCGTCACCCCGCGCCCGAGCCCGCGCCGGTCAGGGAGGTCCCGCCCGGCGAGGGACGGATCGGTCCCCGGGCCAATCTGCGGCACATCGGCGCGCTGACCCGCCGCAATCTGCTCCAGATCAAGCAGGATCCGGAGTCGATGTTCGACGCACTGCTGATGCCGGTCATCTTCACCCTGCTGTTCGTGTACGTGTTCGGCGGCGCGATCTCGGGCGAGGGCAACCGGGACGACTACGTCAACTACGTCGTCCCCGGTCTGATGGCGATGATGGGCATGGGCATCGCGATGGCCGTCGGCGCGGGCGTCAACGACGACTTCAAGAAAGGGGTGATGGACCGCTTCCGGTCCATGCCCATCGCCCGCTCCTCCGTCCTCATCGCGAAGATCGTCGTCGAGGTCGGCCGGATGCTCGTCGCGTCGACGGTCCTGCTCGGGATGGGCTTTCTGCTCGGCCTGGAGATCAAGACCTCGGTGGTCGAACTGCTGGCGGCGGTGGGGCTGTCCCTCGTCTTCGGAGCGTCGCTGATGTGGGTCTTCATCCTGCTCGGGCTCACACTGAAGACGGCCCAGGCCGTACAGGGAATGGCCATGATGGTCCTGATGCCCCTTCAGTTCGGCTCCTCGATCTTCGCCCCGCCGAGTACGATGCCCGGCTGGCTGGAGGCGTTCACCGAGTACAACCCGCTCTCCAATCTCGCGGACGCGGCACGGGCCCTGATCAACGGCGGCCCGCTCGGGGATTCCGTCTGGATGACCCTCGGCTGGGCCGCAGTGATCACCGTGGTCACCGCACCGCTGGCGGTGGGCAAGTTCCGCAGCAAGACCTGAGGTCCGCGGCGGCACGCCCCGTTCGCCCCGGTCGGGCACACCGGGACCTGAGCGCCGCGGCGGCCGGGGCGGGCGCCCTGCCCAGACCGTGTGCCGGACCGCGCGCTCAGGCCGCCGAGACGAGGGCGACGGCTTCCTCCAGGGTGAGGCCGGCGTCCTCGTACGCCGCCTCGTACGCGGCATCGCCGAGCGCCGAACGCGTGACCGCCTCGCTCAAGTCCCGGTTCTCCCTCTCGTAACGGGAGAGGAAGTGGCCCGGCGGAAGGTGGGAGTCGGCGAACGCGATGACACGGGCCGAGTCGGCCGCCCGCTCGGGCCACCCTCCGGCCAGGGCCCCCGCGGCCGTCAGCAGATGCATCGACACCAGCTGCGGTGCGACCATCGTGCCCAGCGGGCCCCGCGCCATCGGCAGCGCGTTCCGCACCCGGTCCAGGACGTCCCGGTATCTGCCGTCGATGAAGTCCAGCCAGGCGAGAGCACCGGTCACCAGGCTCTCGAAGATCGCCATACTGCTCGTACGGAAGTCGACGAGGAGGTTGTTCAGCTCGTCCCGCGCCTGGTCGCGGCGGCCGGTGTGGCCGAGCCAGAACGCGAGGATGAGCCGTGCGAAGGCCGCGGCCTCGCTGATCGCTCCCCGCTGCTGGGCGATCACCTCACGCAGGATGGCCTCACCGCGCTCGGCCTCGCCCAGTTCCATCAGCACACCGCCGAGCCGGGAGTGCAGCAGGGTCACCTGGCTCTGGGCGCCGATCCGTTCGGCGCACCCGACGGCGGCCGTGTAGTCCTCGGCGGCCGACGCGAAATCGCCCTGCCTCTCATAGGCCTCGGCACGCGCCGACAGTGCTTCGGCCGTGCCCCAGTCGTCGCCGAGCCGTTCGAAGAGGCCGAGCGCCTCCTCGGCGTCACGGACGGCCTCGGGGGCCCAGAGGCTCCGGTTGGCGAGGATGTCGGCCCGGGCCTGGAGAGCCGCGGCCAGCTCCCAGTCGTAGCCGTGCTCCCGGCAGGCCCGCACGGTGTCGTCGAGCATGGTCCGCAGCACGGCGAGGTCTTCGGTGAAGATGACGGCGAAGGCCCACAGCGATCCGGGGAAGCGGCAGTTCTGCGGCAGGACCTTCCAGTACGCGTCCTTGATCGCGCGCAGCCGGATCTGGCTCTCGGGGGTGGTCAGCTCCTCGGCCGGCTGGTTGGCACAGGACATCCGGATCAGCTCGACGCCCCGTCTGGCCTCCTCGGTCAGCTCCCGGCGCATGGGCGGCGGGGCGTCCGTGAACCGTTCGTACACGGGGGCGGCGGGGGCGATCGGCGGCGCGAAGGGGTCCGGGCCCAGCGCGCGGACGGCGACGGCCCAGTGCCGGGCCTCCGTGCGCAGATTCCTCATGTGCCAGTACCAGGCGAGCGAGAGGACGAGGACGAGCGCCTCCTGCTCGTCCCGGGCGGCCGTGGCCCGGCGGAGCGCGGACCGCAGATTCTCGTACTCCAGCTCGATCAGCGCGATGGCGGCGCGCTGTCGCGTTCCGCGCAGCAGCGGATCGGTGGTACGGGCGAGTTCCCGGTAGTGGACGAGATGACGGCGCTCCACTTCGGCGCGCTCACCGGTCTCGCCGAGCCTCTCGGAGGCGTACTCCCCCACGGTCTCCAGGAGGCGGTAGCGCATCTCGCCCTCGTCGGCGGGGGCGGCGGCGACCAGGGATTTGTCGATGAGTGAGCCGAGCGCGCCGACGGCGTCGTACGCGTCGTCGGCGCAGACGGCCTCCACGGCTGCCAGATCACAGCCGCCGGAGAAGACCGAGAGCCGCCGCAGAACGGTCCGTTCGGCCTCGTCGAGGAGGTCCCAGGACCAGTCGACGACGGCGCGGAGGGTCTGCTGCCGGGGCAGTACGGTACGGCTGCCGCCGGTCAGCAGCCGGAACCGGTCGTCCAGCCGGTCGGCGATCTGACGCGGTGTGAGCATACGGAGCCGGGCGGCGGCGAGTTCGATGGCCAGCGGCAGCCCGTCGAGCCGGCGGCAGATCTCGGCACACGCCTCGGGATCGTCGTCCGGGCGGAAACCGGGCCGGGCGGCGGCACCCCGGTCCGCGAGCAGCTCGAGGGCGACGGCGTCCGGCAGCGGATCGACCTGCCGCACCAGCTCACCCGGCACACCGAGCGGTTCACGGCTCGTGGCGAGCACGGTCAGCCCGGGGCAGCTCTCCAGCAGCCGTTCGGCGAGAACGGCGGCGGCCTCGACCACGTGTTCGCAGTTGTCCAGCAGGAGCAGCATGCGGCGGCGGGCGCAGTGCTCGATCAGCAGCGCGAGCGGGTCGTCGTCCGGCTGCTCGATACCCCGCAGTTCCTCCGCCCCGGCGGCGCGGAGCACGGTCTCCCGCGCGCCGAGCGCGGTGAGTACGGCTCCGGGCACATTCGCCGGATCGTCCACGGGGGCGAGTTCGGCGAGCCACACCCCGTCGGGGTGGTCCGCCACGGTGCGCTCGGCCGCTTCCTGCGACAGCCGGGTCTTCCCGGCCCCGCCGGGGCCGAGCAGGGTGACCAGCCGGGCGCCGCGCAGGTCGTCCCGGAGGGCGCCGATGTCCTCCTGCCGTCCGACGAAGGAGGTGAGCCGGGCGCGCAGATTGCCGGCTCCGGGCCCCGCCGCCACCGCCCGGCCGGGGGCCGTGGCCCGGTCCTGCCGTGCGGTCGCCGGGGCGGGGGTTTCCGGAGCGGGGAGCTCTGGAGCGGAGGTCCCCGGAGCAGAGGGCTCTGGAGCAGAGGGCTCTGGAGCGGGCGCGTCCGGGAGGGAGGACGCCGTACCGAGGCCGGACCCGGCGGGGAACCCGGCCGCCGGGGCGGGCTGCGGAGCCGGGTGCGGGGCGGTGGCCGGGCGTCCGGCCGGGAGGTGCGGTGCCGCCGGGGGTGAGGTGTCCGGTGCGCCGTACGGGGACGGCACCAGGTCCGGGGGCCCGTCCGGCGCCGGACGGCCGGTGCCCGGGGACGGCCCCGCGGACGGACCGGCGGGGGCGTCCGGGGAGAGCAGCTCCCGGTACAGCGCGCGCAGCCGCGGGCCCGGGTCCGTGCCGAGCCGGGAGGACAGCTCACGCCGGACCTCCTCGTACGCCGCGAGCGCCTCCGCCGGGCGGCCGGTGTCGCGCAGGGCCCGCAGACGCAGTGCCTGGAGCGGTTCGTCGATCGGGAACGCGTCGCACAGGGCGGCCAGTTCGGGCAGCGCCTCGTCCGCCCGGCCGAGGGCGAGCAGCGCGCCGAGCCTCGCCCTGCGGGCCTCCAGGCGCCGCACCTCCAGCCGGGCGGTCTCCGAGGTGTTGCGGGGCAGGTCGGCGAGCGGCGGGCCCTGCCAGAGCGCGAGCGCGTCCTCCAGGAGGGTCACCGCTTTGGCCGGATCCCCCTCCTCCAGGGCACGCGCCCCCTCCCCCGCGAGCCGCGCGAAGCGGTGCAGATCCACGGCGTCCGGGTCGGCGTCGAGGCGGTAGCCGCCGTCGACCGAGAGCACCGCGCCGGGCCCGAGAGCCCGCCGCAGCCGGCCGACCAGCGCCTGGAGCGCGCCCACCTCGTCGGCGGGCGGATCGCCGTCCCACACCTCGTCGACGAGCACCCCGACCGGCACCGCGCGCCCGGCACGCAGTGCCAGTACGGTCAGCAGCGCGCGCAGCCGCGCGCCGCCGACGGCTGCGGAGGAGCCGTCGGCGCGGAGGACCCGGGTGGTGCCGAGGAAGCGATAGCGCACCCGCTCATTGTCACCGGTACGGCGGGGCCGGCGGGCCGGGACCCGGCCGGGAACGGCTCGGGAGTGCCCACCGCACCACGGCAGGGCGCCCCACGAGACCCCCGCTCTCCACGGTCGCCCGGAGCAGCCCCGGCCCGGTCGGGAGCCCACCCGTGAGGCCCGGAGCACCCCGGAGCCCGCCCGACAGCCCCCGCCGACGCCCGGAACCTCCCGAAACGTCCGCACCGCCAGGGAGTCATCCGGATGGGCAGGAACCGGCAGGAACCCCCCGGACGTTCCGTACCCGTCTACCGGTACGGTCGGTCCGCACATCACAACCTCCCAGGAGCCGCTCCCATGACCACCTCCACCACCCGTCACAGCGGACGGGGCATCAGCCCGGTCTTCATAGGGATCGTCGCCGTGATGGCGGTCACCGGCTGGGCGGTGTGGACGGACTTCGCCACGGCCGCCGGGGTCGCCGTCTTCCTCTTCGTCACCTCCGCGTGGATCGTCTCGCTCTGTCTGCACGAGTACGCGCACGCCCGTACCGCGCTCCACGGCGGTGACATCTCGGTCGGTACGAAGGGCTATCTGACGCTCAACCCCCTCGTCTACGCCCACCCCCTGCTCAGCATCGGTCTCCCGGTGCTGTTTGTGATCATGGGCGGTATCGGTCTGCCGGGCGGCGCGGTCTTCATCGAGCGGGGCCGGATCCACGGACGCTGGAAGCACAGCCTGATCTCGGCCGCGGGCCCGCTGACGAACGTCCTGTTCGCGGTCGTGTGCACCGCGCCGTTCTGGCTGGGCGCGCTGGACGGCGTCCCCGTCATCTTCCGCTACGCGCTCGGCTTCCTGGCCCTGCTCCAGGTCAGCGCCGCGATCCTGAACTCGCTGCCGGTCCCGGGACTCGACGGCTACGGCGTGATCGAGCCCTGGCTCTCGTACTCGCTCCGCCGCCGGATCGAGCCCATCGCCCCGTACGGACTGCTGGCCGTCTTCGCGCTGCTGTTCTTCGTGCCGGAGGTGAACAACGCGTTCTTCGACCTGGTCGACGCGATTCTGCGCGGGCTCGGCGTCGGCGATCTGGAGTCGCGCTGCGGCTATGAGTACTACCGCTTCTGGACGGGTGAGAACGAGATCTGCGCGTCGTACGTCGACCGGTGACCAACGGCGGCGACGGACGGCGGGCGAACGACAGCGGGTGACAAACGGGGCTGACAGTCGGCGGACGGCGGGAACCCGGGCGGGCCCGGCGGCCCGGCCCGGGCGTCAGCCGGTCGCCGAGCGGCGCTCCGCCTTCGCCCGGCGGACGTAGTACCAGGCCATGTTGGACGACAGCCCGGCGAGCATCACCCACACGATCCCGATCCACATCCCCTGGGTGAAGGAGACCACCGCGGCGGTGACAGCGAGCGCGCAGACGATGAGCGAGAAGAGTGCGAGGCGGGGCATGGGGTCGGGCTCCTGTCGGGGGGCGGTACGTCCCGCCCAGTCTCCCCCATGCCCCGTCGCCCATGCCCCGCCGGCGTCTATACGTCGGTGACGCGCAGGCCCGCGTGGGCTTTGTAGCGGCGGTTCACCGAGATCAGGTTGGCCACCAGGGACTCGACCTGGTGGGCGTTGCGCAGCCGTCCCGCGAAGACGCCGCGCATCCCGGGGATCCGGGCGGCGAGGGCCTGGACGGTGTCGGTGTCGGCGCGGGTCTCACCGAGGACCATCACATCGGTGTCGATCTCCTCCACGGACGCGTCCTGGAGCAGGACCGCCGACAGATGGTGGAACGCCGCCGTCACCCGCGAGGCGGGCAGCAGAGCGGCCGCCTGCTGCGCCGCCGAACCCTCCTCCGGCACCAGCGCGAACGCACCCTGTTTGTCGAAACCCAGCGGATTGACACAGTCCACCACCAGCTTGCCCGCCAGGTCCTCCCGCAGCGCCTCCAGCGTCCGCGCGTGCCCCTCCCACGGCACCGCCACGATCACCACATCGGCGCGCCGCGCGCACTCCGCGTTGTCCGCACCCTCCACCCCCAGCCCCAGCTCATCGGCCGCCGCCCGCGCCCGCTCCGCAGCCCGCGACCCGATGATCACCTTCTGCCCCGCCCGCGCCAGCCGATACGCCAGCCCACGCCCCTGATCACCCGTACCACCCAGCACCCCGACCACCAGGCCGGACACATCAGGCAGCTCCCAGGGATCCTTCGCCACAGGCTTCGTCGTCATGTTGTCTGAGGAAGTCATGGGCCGACCCTACTGGTGGTGATCGGCCCCGCGACAGGACGGGACGAGGTTCACGAACGGGTGAGCACGGGACATCCCGCCCTCGCGCGGGCCCCGGCTGGTACAGGATGCGGGGCCATGGATGCCATACGTGTCGCGCTGTTGCGCGAAGTCCTCGCCCAGACCCACTGGCCCGCCGCGACCCGGAGGTTCGCGGGCGTGCTGCGCTCGTCCGTGGTGCCGCAGGGCGGCGGGCTGCTGCTGGTGGGAACGCGGGAGTACGAGCCCTGGCATCTGGCCGCGCATCTCGTGGACGAGGCCGCCTGGTCGGGCCGGCCGGAGCTGACGCCCACCCTCGTACGCCATCGGGCGCGCCCCGGCGACCCGCCGCACCTCGCGGTCGGTCTCGGCAGGCTGGAAAAGGCGGGCCGGGGCGAGACGCTGCTGATGGTGGCCCCGGAGCGGCCGGACGCGGGGCTGCTGGAGCGGGTCCACGACGCGCGCCGGGCGGGCGCGACCGTACTGGCGCTGGACGGCGGCGACGGCGAGGTGCACGCGCTCGCGCACGAGGCGCTGACGGTGGAGTCCGGCACCGACGAGATCGATCTGGACACCGTGCAGCACCTGGTGAGCGCGGCGGCCGGGGAGAACGGCCTGCCCGTGCCCCGGGGGCGGCGGCACTTCAGGGACCGGCTCTCCCGTCTGGTGGACCATCTGACGTCGCCGCCGCCCGCCAGGTGGTGAGCGGGCGCCGCGGACGGGCCGGGTGAGGAGGGCGCCGGACGCGGCCCGGCGGGTGCGGTCCAGGCGGTGCGGCCGGCGGGTCCGATCCGCCGCGGTCCGCCGGGGTCCGCCGGGTGTCCGGATCGCGGTAATTCGCTTGCCGCCGGCGGCAGGTGCCGCCGACCATGACCGGTTGTGACGTCCAAGCTGTCCGCGATCCTTCCCGACCTCTCGCCGTGGCGGTCCTCCGCCGACTTCCGGCTTCTGTGGGTCCAGGGCCTGATCACCTACTTCGGCAGCTTCATGGCGATGATCGCGCTGCCGCTCCAGATCAAGGACCTGACCGGGTCCCCGTTCGCGGTCGGCGCGATGGGCGCGGTGGAACTGGTGCCGCTGATCGTCTTCGGGCTGTACGGGGGCGCGCTCGCGGACTCGGCGGACCGCCGGAAGCTGATCCTGTGGACCGAGGCGGGGCTCGGGGCCCTGGCGCTCGTCCTGCTGGTGAACGCGTTGCTGCCCCGGCCGCTGCTGTGGCCGCTGTACGTGGTCGCCGCGGGGGTCTCCGCGCTGGCCGGACTCCAGCGCCCGGCGCTCGACTCGCTGATAGCCCGGATCGTCCCGCACGACGAGCTGACCGCGGCGGCGGCCCTGAACACCCTGCGCTGGCAGATCGGCGGAATCGCGGGCCCCTCGGTGGCGGGCCTGGTGGTGGCGTACTTCGGCCACGCCCCGGCGTACGCGATCACGATCGCCGGGTTCACCGTGTCCGTACTGCTGTGTCTGCGGCTGGCTCCGGCCCCGCCCGCACACGATGCCCGGAAGCCGTCGCTGCGGGGCATCGCGGAGGGCGCGCGCTACGCGTGGTCGCGGCCGGTGCTGCTCGGGACGTATGTGATCGATCTGGCGGCGATGGTCATCGCCTTCCCGACGGCGATCTTCGCCTTTCTGGCGGACGATCTGAACGCCGAGTGGTCGCTGGGACTGATGTACGCGGCGATCGCGGCCGGTTCCGTGGCCCTGAGCCTGACCAGCGGCTGGACCTCGCGGATCCGCCGGCACGGGCTGCTGGTGATCGTCGGGGCGGCGGTCTGGGGCGTGGCGATCGCGGGCGCGGGTCTGCTCGGCAACGTATGGCTGGTGCTGGCGTGTCTGGCGATCGCGGGGGCGGGCGACACCGTGAGCGGTCTGGGCCGCTCCACGATCTGGAACCAGACGATCCCGGACGAGCTGCGGGGCCGCCTGGCCGGGATCGAGGTGCTCTCCTACAGCGTGGGCCCCCAGTTGGGACAGGTCCGCGCCGGGGCGATGGCCGGCTGGACGGGGACGCGCCCGGCCGTCTGGAGCGGTGGCCTGGTGTGCGCCGCCGCGGTGGGGCTGCTCGCGGCGGCGCTCCCCCGGCTGGTCCGCTACGACGCCACGACCGACGAGGACGCCCTGCGCCGCCGTGCCGAGAAGGAGGCCGCGGTCCCGTCGTGAGGGCCGGGCGGACCGGCCCTCACGGTGGAACGCCACGGGCGCCGCAGCCGGGAACGGAGGGAGGCCCGGGAGCGGGCGGCGCTGTCGCTCGCGAGGAGCGGGGCCGTCGAGGCCATGGAGCAGGGCCCGTGTCAGCCCGTGTCAGCGCCTGTCCCCCGCGTCCCCCGTGGCGCCCTCGCCTCCCTCACCGCCCTTGTCGTGCCACCTCGGGTCGTTCTCCCACTCCAGGTTGCGCTCCCGGGCCGTCTCCATGGCGTGGGCCGCCTCCTCGGGGCTCCCGTAGGGGCCGAAGCGGTCCTGGGCCGGGCACTCGGGCCCTTCCTCGACCTTCTGGTGCTTGAGGCAGTAGTACCACTCGCCCGGCTTGCCGGCGGCGCGCCGCTTGAACAGGGCCATCTCGGCTCCCTTCCTCTGGGTCCAGCCTGCCCCACGGGCGCTGGTTAGACTCGCTGACATGTCTGGCCAGTCGCTGCTCGTACCCGGGGAGCTCTCCCCCATCCGCTCCGTTCCCGCCTCCATCCCCCGTCCCGAGTACGTCGGGAAGCCCGCACCGACCCCGTACACCGGGCCCGAGGTGCAGGACTCCGAGACCGTCGAGCGCATGCGGGTCGCGGGCCGTATCGCCGCGCAGGCGATGGAGGAGGCCGCGAAGCACATCTCCCCGGGCGTGACCACGGACGAACTGGACCGGGTCGCGCACGAGTTCCTGTGCGATCACGGGGCCTATCCGTCCACCCTGGGCTACCGGGGGTTCCCCAAGTCGCTGTGCGCCTCGGTCAACGAGGTCATCTGCCACGGCATCCCCGACTCCACCGTGCTGCGCGACGGGGACATCGTGAACCTCGACGTGACCGCGTACATCGGCGGGGTCCACGGGGACAACAACGCCACCTATCTCTGCGGCGACGTGGACGAGGAGTCACGGCTGCTGGTGGAGCGGACGCGGGAGTCGCTCAGCCGGGCCGTCAAGGCCGTCAAGCCGGGCCGGCAGATCAATGTGATCGGGCGGGTCATCGAGTCGTACGCCAAGCGGTTCGGCTACGGCGTGGTGCGGGACTTCACGGGGCACGGGATCAATTCCTCGTTCCACTCCGGGCTGATCGTCCCGCACTACGACTCCGAGCACGCGACGACCGTCATCCAGCCCGGCATGACCTTCACGATCGAGCCGATGCTGACCCTCGGGACGTACGAGTACGACATGTGGGACGACGGCTGGACGGTGGTGACCAAGGACCGGAAGCGGACGGCCCAGTTCGAGCACACCCTGGTGGTCACGGACACCGGAGCGGAGATCCTCACACTGCCCTGAGGTCATGTGAGTCTCCGGGTCCCGTGGATCCCCGCGGGCCTGTGGATCCCCGCGGGCCTGTGGATCCCCGCGGTTTTACCGACAGTGCGTCGGGAACGTATTGACTTAGGTAAGCCTAAGTAGGAAGAATCATCGATGGCAACAGTCCTGCGCCGCTGCCGTCCGCTCTTCGTCCTTCCGTTCCCTGGAGGTCCGCCTTGGACGCCACGCCCTTCTCCACCCTGATCCGTGTCGCGTCGCACGAGCAGCACACCGAAGCGGAGACCTCCCCCTTCATGAGCCATCTGCTCGGCGGCCGGCTCGGCGTCGAGGCGTACACGCGCTACACCGAACAGCTGTGGTTCGTGTACCGGGCGCTGGAGGGGGCCGCGCGGGAACTGAGGGACGACCCGGTCGCCGGACCCTTCATCCGTCCGGAGCTGATGCGCACCGCCGAGCTGGAGCGCGATCTCGCGCATCTGCGGGGCGACGGCTGGCGGGACTCGCTGAGCCCCCTGCCCGCGACCGCCGCGTACGCCTCACGGGTCGAGGAGTGCGCGCGGACCTGGCCCGCCGGGTATGTGGCGCACCACTACACCCGCTATCTGGGTGATCTCTCGGGCGGCCAGATCATCCGCGACAAGGCGGAGAAGACCTGGGGCTTCGCCCGCAAGGGTGACGGTGTGCGGTTCTACGTCTTCGAGCAGATCCCCAACCCCGCCGCCTTCAAGCGGGGGTACCGCGAGCTGCTGGACGCGGTGGACGCGGACGATCTGGAGAAGCAGCGGATCATCGACGAGTGCCGGCGCGCCTTCGACTTCAACGGCGCCGTCTTCCGCGAGCTGGGCTCGGAGTTCCCGCTCAGCGCCTGAGCCCGCCCCGCGCGTCCGACGGTCCGCCCGTCGCCGGAGCCGGTGGCCGGCCGCCGGCTCTCCGCGCCGGGCGGGCCCGCCGCGCCGGCCACGGTCGGATTTCGGTACAGGGCCCGCGCGGGCGGTCGGTTCGGATCGGGCCGGCGACCGTCCCGGCCGGCGGTGCACCCTCAGCGAGCAGCGGCCTCCGAGACCGCGGAGGTCCCGAAGGCCGCTGTACACCGCCGGCAGCGCCCACGGCGCACGTGCCTCAGGAGGAGGGCACGTCCGCGCCGCCACAGCACGTCGCCCGGGGACCTCGCCGTTCAGCGGGAGGCGGGCGTCCACGGGTCCGTGCCGAGGGAGCTGCTCAGCACTCAGGACGCGTCGTTCACCCACAGCTGCCACCGGCCGTTGGGCAGGCGGACGCAGTCCCACTGTGAGTAGACACTGCTGGCACCGGCGGCATTGCAGGCCGTGGAGCTGGGGAAGGTGCCGGGGATGGGAATCCACGCGCTGGCGGACCGTTCGCCGGCGGGCGCGCTCGTGCCCGCCGGCACCACGGCCGCCTGTGCGGTCGCCGCGGTGCCCAGCAGGGCGGTGGCCCCCAGAACCATGCCGGTGATCAACAGACGTCCTCGCATATGCGTCTCCTTTGCATCGGTACGGATGTATGTCGAGCCCTTGTCCCGGATGGGACCCGGCCTGCACATGAGGATGCCGGAGGCGGTACCGGAGGTCGTCGACGCTCCGTACCCACCACTTGCCGATTCGTGCACGGGGCACCGGAGTACGAGGCGGTGGCGGTCCTGGTGCCGCGGCTCGAAGGGGCGACGCCCTGCGTACCCGTCGCCGCGGTCGTGGTCGCCGCTCCCCGGCCCGGTGTGCGTCACGCGCGCCGGGGACCGTACGCGCAACCGACGGACGGCCCGAGACCATCGCCGGACGCGTCCGGGCCCGGACCGCGATGGAGCGACACCGGGCCTGTCAGTGCCGCCTGGCAGAACATGGCCCCGGGGCGGCGGCCGGGGTGCCGGGCGTCCGGGAGTGCCCGGCTCCCGAGGGCCCGGGCCAAGGCTCCGGCTGGTGCCGTCCGGCGGGAGCAGGAGGGCCGCCCCCGGCTCAGTCCGGCGCGTCCATCAGGCCGGTGACATAGGCGTCCAGCCGCTCCTCCACGGCTTGTGTCGTCAGCTCCGTCCTCCCCGCCTCCCGCCATGGCCGCGACACCAGCCGCACGTCCTCCGAGAAGGCCAGCGCGTCACGCACCCGCCAGTACAGCCGCTCGCCCGCGTCCGCGGCCGGCACCCCGCCGGCCTCCTCATACGCCTCGGCGAACCGGGGGCCCCACGCCGGGCCGTGGAGCAGCGCGAGATTGGTGGAGCAGTGCGCCACATCGAGATCCGCCGGACCCCAGGAAGTCTGCACCCAGTCCACGACGCCGGTGATCCGGGTGTCTGCCGGACGTCCGGGCGGCACGTCGAACAGCACATTGCCCGGCTGGAAGTCCCGGTGCAGGAACCGCCCCTCATAGGGCGGCGCGGGCTTGCGGATCACGTCGATCGCCGCGGCCCATGCCGCCGCGTCGGCGCCCTTCGGCGTCACGACGGTGTCGGCGGTCGTCAGCGTCACATACTCCCGGGGCCGTTCGGCGGGTCGCAACGCGTGGATCGCCACGAGCTGACGGGCCAGCAGGGCAACGCGCGTCCGAAGCCCCTCGTCGCCGAGGACCGTCCGGCCCGGCAGATGGGTCATCAGGAGCGACGGATACTCGCAGTGCGTCGCGGTCGGATCGACCGCGACCAGTGCGGGAGCCGGCACTCCGGTCCCCGGGAGGAGCGTCAGGGCACCGGCCTCCCTGGTCAGACCGTCTTCGGCGTGCTCCATGCCGACGAAGGTCCGCAGCACCAGGTCACGGGTACCTCCGTCCCGGGTGCCGATGGTCAGCCGCCGCATCTCGGCGGTGATACCGCCGTGCAGCGCCTCCGTTCCGACGATCGTTTCGCCGGCCTCCAGGTGGCGGCTCACCCAGGCCAGCGTCAACGGCCGGACGGCGGCGGCCTCATGACGGTCGATCACGGTGTCACCTCGTCATCCACGGTTCAGGCACCCGGGCCGCACACCGGCGCGGGCACGGCAGGGGGACGGCCGGAGTGTCGTCCGAAGCCGTCATACTCCGCGAAGCCGGGGGCGTTGTCGACGCCGGTCCGGCGTCCGGCTCCGTTCAGCGGGCGCGGGTGGCCGCCGCGCGGCCGGCATACGGGCCGGGAGCCCCGGGCCGTCCGGACGTGCCCGCCCCCGCGGCGGCCGGTCCGGAAGCGCCCGCGTCCCGAGGTCCGGAAGCACTCGGGTCCGGCCCCGGGGTTCCGGGGTTCCGGGGTTCCGGGGTTCCGGGGTCAGCTCATCGCCTTGAGCGCCTGGGCGACGCTCAGCCTGCGCCGGGGCACCGCGGCCGGAGGGGGTACGGGCACGAGCACCGGGGCCGCGGCGGCGAGGCGTACACGGCCGCCGATCTCGACCTCGCCGCCGGGGCCGGGGGCGGTCAGAATCTGCGACCCCCGGCCCTGAGTGATGTTCAGGGCCCGGCCCAGCCCGTCGGTGAGCAGCAGCGCCGCCGAGCCGGTGGCCTCCTCCTCCACGATCGGACCGTCACGGCGGGGGAAGGCCCGCGCCCTGACCCGGCCCGCGGCCTCGTCCTCCCACGCCCAGGCGTAGAGCCGCCCCTCGCCCGGGGGCGGCGCGGGCAGCGCGTCGACCTCGTCGGGGGTGGCGTACTGCTCGATCACGGTGGGCGGCGCCCAGGGGGCGCGTGCGGTGATCCAGGTGAACTCCCCGTCGTTGCGGGCCCACACGGGTCCCGCCTCGGGGTTCAGCTCCTCCAGATCGAGCAGCCAGGCGGCGCCGACCAGCGGATGCCCGGCGAACGGGAGCCGCAGCCCGGGCGCGTGGATGTCGACGACCCCGCGCTCGGGGTCGTCGACGAAGACGGTCCGGCTGAAGCCGAGTTCGGCGGCGAGCGCCTGCCGGGACGCCTGGTCGGGGTGGGCACGGGGGTCTCGTACGACTCCGAGGGCGCTGCCGTGCCGCCCGTCGGCGCCGCAGAAGACGTTCAGCACATCGAGTGCGGGGCGTTCGTTCACCCCGGCATTGAAGCACCAGCCGGGCCGGGGGGCGCGCCCGTCGGCCGGATCCCACCGCCCGGGCCACAACGACGGGTCCGCACCGGCGTGTTCACCGCCGGTGCGGACCCGTCGCAGGGGGGATGCGGCTGTCGCTGCCCCGCGGGGCTCGTCAGCTCCCGGCGGACCTGCGGCGGCGCGTCGCGACCACCACGCCGGCGCCCGCCGCGACGATGCCCGCCGACGCCGCGAGCAGCGCGGTGGTCGGGACACCGGCACCGGTGGCGGCCAGGGCACCGCCCGAGGTGCCGCTGCCGCCGACCGAGCCACCGACCGAGCCGCCCGTGGAACCGGTCGCCCCGCCGGTGGAGCCGCCCGACCCGTTCGAACCGCCCGAGCCGTTCGAACCACCGGATCCGCCCGAGCCGTTCGATCCACCGCCGCCGGACGCGCCGGGCAGCTGGGCGTTCTTGTCGAGGGCCGCCGAGACGCTGAGGGTGTCCAGCACCGTGCCCGCCTGGTACATGCCGCCGAACGCCTTGACGCCGTCCGCCGTGAGCGTGGCCGGGACGGCCCTCAGGCTGACGACCTTCTTCTCGGCCTTGAGGGCGCCCGCCGGGACCTTCAGCGAGGCGATGCCGAGGTCGTTGTACGTGGCGACCTTCCGGCTCTCGCGGTCCTTGGTGCTCACATCGGCGAGGAGGGTCCCCCGGGTGCCGTCGACCCGGACCTTGAGGTCGCTGAGCCGCAGGTCGAGGATGTACTCGCCCTTGTCGAGGTGGCCGAGGAAGCGGACCGAGCCGTCGAAGGAGACCGAGAGGGTCTTCCCGGCGTCGAAGGAGCCCTTGCCCCGGGGGAAGCGGAATCCGGCGGCGTTCGTGGCCGTACCGCCGGCGACCTCGATCTTCCCCTTGGCGAAGCCCGTGGTGACGTACTCACGGAAGCTCTTCTTGACGCCCCAGTCGAGATTGCCGCCGAGGACGTTGCCGGACGTGTCGCCCGGCTTCCCGGGACCTTCGGGGTTCTCCGGACCGCCGGGGCCACCGGGGCCGCCGGGACCACCGGGGCCGCCGGGGCCGCCGGGACCACCGGGGCCGCCGGGATCCGGCTTTCCGGCCTCCGCCTTCACCGTGAGGGTGACCGGGTCCAGCGCCTGCCCCGCCTGGTACATGCCGTTGAAGGCCGTGGCGCCGTCGGCGGTGAGCTTGGCGGGGATGTCCTTGAAGACCATCGTGCCGCCCTGGCCGGTGGCGGGCCGGGTGGCCGACAGATCCAGTACGGCGAGATCGATGTCGTCGCGGGTTGTGCCGTTGAGGGTGACATCGGCCTTGACGCTGCCGCTCCTGCCCTCGGTCACCAGCTTCAGATCGGCCACTTCGATGCTGTAGCCGTGGGCGGTGGAGACGAAGGTCACGCTGCCCTTGAAGGCGGTGTCGACGATGTGCTTGCCCATGTCGTATGTGCCGGTGCCGCCCGTGAAGGTGAACGGGCCGTTGCCCGGGGCCTGCCGGGCCCCGTCCGCGACCTCGATCCGGCCCTTGGCGCCCCCGGTCACATAGGTGCGGAAGCTCTCCTTGAGGCCCCAGTCGAGGGTGCCCTCCTTCAGGGTGTAGGGCGGCTGGGCCGCGCTCGGGCCCGCCTCTGCGGCCCCGGGGCCGGCGGACGGGGCGCCCGGGGAACCGGTCGAGGCGGCCGCCGGGAGGGCGAGGGCGGTGGCCCCGAGCACGACCGCGGCGGCGGCCGCGGCGGCTATCGACTGGGGACGTCCGGGTACTGCCATGAGGGTCTGCTCCTAGAGGATGGGATCCGGTCCGTGTTTCCGGCGGATCAGCTGTTCGCGGCCGTACGGCGACGGCGTACGGCGTACAGGGCGATCGCCGCGGCGAGGACCACTCCCGCGCCCACGGCGATATACGTCCCCGTGGGGGAGGACGAGTCGGAGGAGTCCGCCGCGGGGACCGCGTCGGCGGCGGGCGTGGCCGGGGCCGTCGGCGCCGTCTCGCTCGGGGCGGGCGTGACATCGCTGCCCAGGTCGGGAAGGGCGGGCAGCTTCGCCTTCTTGTCCACGGTGAGGGCGAGGGAGACCGGGTCCATCGCCGTGCCCGCCTTGTACATGCCGCCGAACGCCCCGGCACCGCCCGCCGTGAGGGTGGCGGGGACCTCGGTGAGCGCGGCGAGCCCGTTCTCGGGCGCGAAGTCCCGGGCCTCGAAGGTGATCAGAGGGACGGCCTTCCTGGTCGTACCCCCGCTGACGACATCGGCGCTGAGCGTGCCCTTGCCGCCGGTCACCTTCGCGGTGACCCGGGTGAGCGTCAGATCGAGCCGCTCACCGGTGAAGCGGACGGATCCGGCGAAGGCCGCGTCCAGGCTCTGCCTCTTCGCGTCGTACGTGCCCTTGCCCCGGGGGAAGCGGAAGAGCGCGCCGCCGTCCTGCGCACCGCCCGAGAGCGCCCACTCCCCCTTGGCGATGGGCCCGGTGACGTACTCGCGGAACGTGCGGCGCACACCCCAGTCGACGGCGGCGTCCTGGAGGCTGCCCGCCTCGGAGGGAGCGTCGTTCCCGCCGGCCGGGGGTTCGGCGCTGCGGCCGGGCCGCTCGTCGGCGAGGTCGACGCTCAGGCTGACCGGGTCGAGGGGGGTGCCGGCCGTGTAGAACCCGGCGAACGCGGTGGCTCCCTGTGAAGTGAGCGTCGCGGGAATGTTGTTGAGGGCGACGGGTCCGGTGCCGCCCCGCATGTTGACGCCGGAGAGATCGAGGGAGGCGAACGGGACCTGGGACGAGGAGGTGACCTTTCCGGTGCCCCTGGCCCTGCTGACCATGTCGGCGTAGAGGGTCCCGCGGCCCCCGGAGACCTTCACGGCGGGACGGCTGATGGCGAGATCCAGCTCCTGGGTGCCGTCGGGCTTGCGGTGGCCGGTGAAGTGGACCCCGCCCGTGAACCGCGCCTCGAAGGCGCCGGTGGCCGGGTCGTACGAGCCCTGGGCCGAGTGGAAGCGGAACTGACCGCCGGCGACTGTGGCCGCGCCCGAGGTCAGCCGCCAACTGCCGTTGGCTATCGGCCCGGTGACATAGGTCTGGAAGGAGGACTTGAGTCCCCAGTCGAGCCTGCCGCCCTGGACCGTCCGCTCGGCCGCGTGGGCGGCACCGGCCGGGAGCAGCGCTCCGAGCAGGGCCGCGAGAAGCGCGACGGCGAGCGCGCGGACAGGTCTGAACGACGGCATGGGTCCCTCCCGGGATACGACGACGGGGGCAGCTCACAGCCCAGGGGCCTGATCGACCAGGGGCCTGGCCAGCAAGGTAAGGCTAACCTAAGCTAAGTTCGCCGAGGCCGGAAGCCCCGCGTACCGGTTCCGGCCCAACCCCGCCCGCGGCGACGGCGGCCCGCCCCCACGGCGGTCACCCCGCCGCCTCCCGACCGCATGCCACAGAACGACAGGACGGTGTCTCCCGGTGCTCTCGCAGCCCTCGCGGCCCTTGGTGCTCCCGACGCGCTCGACGCGTCCCCGGCGCGGAACCCGCCCGGAAAGCCACCCGGAAACTCCGCATACGCGCCCTGCACCAGGCCCGGAAACCCGGCAGGTGATCCGTCCGGTGTCCCGTCTGGCCGGCCGGGTTCTCGCCGCGCTCGCCCTGACCCTGGTGGCGACCGGGTGCGGGGGCGGCGCCACCGCCTCCCCCGACGGGAAGGACACGGCCGCCTCCGGTTCCGCCGCCGCCGACCGGGTCGAGCCCCTGGAGGGCACGCCGAAGCCGGAGTTGCCGGTGACCGTCGACTCCGCCGACGGCAGGCGGGTCGCGGTCACCTCGACGGACCGGATCGTTCCGCTGTCGGGGTCGCTGAGCGAGATCGTCTTCACCCTCGGTCTCGGCAAGCAGGTCGTGGCCCGCGATGTCACCGCGACCTTCGAACAGGCCGACTCCCTCCCGGTGGTGACACGGGGCCACGACGTCTCGGCCGAGAGCGTGCTGTCGCTGAAGCCGACACTCGTGCTCGCCGACACCACCACCGGGCCCGCGGAGGCGGTGGCCCAGATACGGGACGCGGGCGTTCCGCTCGTCACCGTGAAGGCGGCGAAGAGCCTGGCGGACGTGGGCACCCGGATCGACGCGGTGGCGGCGGCCCTGGGTGTCCGGGCGGCCGGGGACGAGCTGAAGAAGCGTACGGAGTCGCGGATCGCGGCGGTCCAGAAGGACATCCCGGAGCCCGGCGAGGGCGAGAAGCCCCGGGTCGCCTTCCTGTATCTGCGGGGCTCGGCCTCCGTCTATCTGCTCGGCGGCAGCGAATCCGGCGCCGCGTCCCTCCTGGAGGCGGCCGGCGCGGTGGACGCGGGCAAGGAGTCGGGGCTGAGGAAGGACTTCACCGCCATCACCAGCGAGGCCCTCGCCAAGGCGGCGCCCGACGCCATCCTGGTGATGACCAAGGGCCTCCAGTCGGTCAACGGCGTCGACGGCCTGGTGAAGATCCCCGGCGTCGCCCAGACCCCGGCGGGCATGGACCGCAGGGTCGTCTCGATCGACGACGGCGTACTGCTCAACTACGGCCCCCGTACCGACCAGGTCCTCGCCTCCCTGGTGGACCAGCTCTACGCGAACGGCGGCTGACGATGACCACAGGGGTGCGTCCCCGCGCGCAGGAACCTTCCGGCGAGGACGAGCCGGTTCTGAACGACGCCCCCCGGACGGGCACGGATACGGATACGGGAGCGCACGCGGATACGGGAACCCTGCCGGCCGCGGAGGCCGCCGCGGGTGCCGTAACCCCGGCGGCTACGGGGGCCGCCACAGGCACAGCAACCCCCGCGGCTACGGGAAGCTCCACAGGTACCGGAACTCCCCCGGCCGCGGAAGCCGCCACCGTGGGCGTCCGGCCCCGGCGGGCGCGCTCCACCGCGTGTCTCCTCACCGTCGTGCTCGTCGGCGCGCTGCTCGCCGTCTCGCTCGTCTCGGCGGGCTACGGCGCGTACGACATTCCGCTCGGCGATGTCATCGCCTCCGTCCAGCACCGGGCCGGGCTCGGCGGGCAGCCGCTCGACCGGGTCGGGGAGAGCGTGCTGTGGAACGTCAGGCTCCCCCGGGTGGTCCTCGCGCTGCTGGTCGGAGCGTGCCTGGGATGCGCCGGGGCACTCATGCAGGGCGTCTTCGGCAATCCGCTCGCCGAGCCGGGGATCATCGGGATCTCGGCGGGCGCGGCCGTCGGCGCGGTCTGCGCGATCGCGCTGGGACTGAGCTTCCTCGGCAACTGGACCGTCACCGTCTGCGCCTTCGTCTCCGGCCTCGCGACCGTGCTGCTGGTGTACGTGATGTCCCGGTCGGGCGGGAGGACGGAGGTCGTCACGCTCATCCTGACCGGTATCGCCGTCAACGCGTTCGCCGGTGCGCTCATCGGGCTGTTCGTCTTCTTCGCCGACAACGCGCAGATCACCCAGATCACCTTCTGGCAGCTCGGCTCCCTCTCCCAGGCGACCTGGCCCAAGGTGCTGGCGGTGCTGCCCTGCGCGCTGCTCGGACTCCTGATCGCGCCGCTGTACGCGCGCAGGCTGGATCTCCTCGCGCTCGGCGAACGGCCCGCCCGCCATCTGGGGGTGGACGTCGAACGGCTGCGGATCGTACTCGTCCTGGTGGTCGCGCTGCTGACCGCCGCCGCGGTCGCCGTCGCCGGGATCATCACCTTCGTCGGGCTCCTCGTACCGCATCTGCTGCGCATGACGAACGGCCCGGGGCACCGCTTCCTCGTCCCCGGCGCCGCACTGGGCGGCGCGCTGATGCTCGCGGTGGGCGATCTCGCCGCCCGTACCGTCGCCGAGCCCGCCGAGCTCCCGCTCGGGGTGCTCACCGCCCTCTTCGGCAGCCCCTTCTTCTTCTGGCTGCTCCGCAGGACCCGTCGCAAGCAAGGTGGCTGGGCATGAGAACGCTCTTCGGAATCCGCCGGCGCGAGCTGCCCGGCAGGCCGGGGCCAGGCGAGGTGCTGGCCGAGGCGCACGGGCTCCGGGTCCGGCTCGGCGGCCGGGAGGTCCTGACCGGGATCGATCTGTCCGCGCGCGCGGGCGAGGTGCTCGCACTCGTCGGGCCCAACGGCGCGGGCAAGTCGACCCTGTTCGCCGCGCTCGCCGCCGATCTCCCGGCCGACGGGGGTTCCGTACGGATCGCGGGCCGCCCCGCCGCCGGCTGGACCCCGGCCGAGCTGGCCCTGCGCCGGGCCGTACTGCCCCAGTCCGCCACGCTCTCCTTCCCCTTCCCGGTGGAGGAGGTCGTACGGATGGGGCGCGCGCCCTGGTCCGGGACCGGACGGGAAGAGGAGGACGACGAGGCGGTAACCGAAGCCCTGGCCGCCACGGAGACCGGGGAGTTCGCGGACCGGCCCTTCTCCGCGCTGTCCGGCGGTGAGCGCGCCCGGGTCGCCCTGGCCCGGGTGCTCGCCCAGCGGACCGCGCTGCTGCTCCTCGACGAGCCGACCGCCGCGCTGGATCTGCGCCACCAGGAACTGGTGCTGCGGATCTGCCGTGCGCGCGCGGCCGGCGGGGACGCCGTCGTCGTGGTGCTCCACGATCTCGGGCTCGCCGCCGCCTACTCGGACCGGGTCGCCGTCCTGGACGGCGGCCGGATCGAGGCCGAGGGCGAACCCTCGGCGGTCTTCGGCGGGGAGTTGCTGAGCCGGGTCTACCGGCAGCCCGTCGAGGTCTTCCCGCACCCGCGTTCCGGCGCTCCGGTGGTCCTGCCGGAACGGACGTTTTGACCGGTGCTTGACCGGGCCATGGGGGCGGCATGGGACCCGTGTGACCTGCCTTTTTCCGGGCCGGATTCTTGAGGTCCACATCACAGCGAAGGCGGGTTCCGGTCAGGTGAGCCTCGGCTAAGTTAGGTCCGCCTCACCACTTCGGCAGCGGCCTCCCGGGGCCGCCCCTCATCTCTTCGTGGAGCCCGTATGCGATGCCGTCTCTCCGTCCTGACCGCCACCGCGGCGGCGGCCGCCCTGACCGCCGTCACGGGCTGCGCGGAGAAGGCCGACGGCAAGGGCGGCGACGGCGCCGTACGGGTCACCGCGAAGGACGACTCCTGCGAGGTGTCGAAGAAGGACTTCCCGGCGGGCCATGTGGAGCTGGACATCGAGAACAAGGGCTCCAAGGTCACCGAGGTCTACATCCTGTTCCCCGACGACCGGATCGTCACCGAGCGCGAGAACATCGGCCCCGGCACCCGGGCCCGGCTCACCGCCGAGGTCAAGGCGGGCTCGTACGAGATCGCCTGCAAGCCCGGTATGAAGGGCGACGGCATCCGGCAGAAGGTCACCGTCACGGGCGCCACGGCCGCGCGGCGGAGCCCGGAGATGGACGCCGCGGTGGCCGCGTACCGGAAGTACGCGCAGGCGCAGGCCGACGAGACCCTGCCGAAGGCGAAGGTGTTCACGGACGCCGTGAAGGCCGGGGACATCGAGGCGGCGAAGAAGGCGTACGCGCCCTCCCGTATCGGCTGGGAGCGGACCGAGCCGGTCGCCGAGTCCTTCGGTGACATCGACCCGAAGGTGGACCTCCGCGAGGACGGTCTGGAGAAGGGGCAGCGGTGGACCGGCTGGCACCGGCTGGAGAAGGCCCTGTGGCAGGACCGCAGGATCGGCCCCGAGGAGAAGGCCCTCGCCGACACCCTGATCACGGATCTGACGGACTGGCAGAAGAAGGTCGGTACGGCGGAGATCACCCCGACCTCCATGGCGAACGGCGCCAAGGAGCTGCTGGACGAGGTCGCCACCGGCAAGGTCACCGGTGAGGAGGAGCGCTACAGCCACACCGACCTGGTCGATTTCCAGGCGAATGTGGAGGGCGCGCAGAAGTCCCACGAGCTGCTGAAGCCCGTCGCCGTCAGGAACGATCCGAAGCTCGTGGCGGAGCTGGACAGACAGTTCACGGCGCTGAACACCCTGCTGGACAAGTACCGTGCGGACAGGACGGCATACGACTTCGTCTCCTACGACACGGTCGGCAAGGGTCAGCGCAAGGAACTGAGCGACGCGGTGAACGCGCTCGCGGAGCCGTTGTCGAAGCTGGCCGCGGCCGTGGTGAAGTAGGGAGTACGGAAGATGTCCGAGCCCGGTACGGACCGCACGGACAACACGATCCGCACGGAGCAGGTGCCCCCGCCGGAAAGCCCGGACCGGCCCGAGGGCCGGGGCGGCCGGGACGATCGGAACGGCACGGGCGCCGGTGACGGTACCGGCCCCGGCGGCGCCGGGGGCGCCCGGGGCGGGGAGCCGGAGGGCGGCCGGAGGCCGTCGCGGCGGGCGGTGCTCGGATGGGGCGGCGCTGGACTGGTCGCCGGAGCCTCCGCCGCGGGCGGGACCGCCGCCGCGCTCGGCGGGCGCGACGGCACCGGCACCGGTGCCCCGGCGGGCGCGGCCGTGCCGTTCCACGGCGTCCACCAGGCCGGGGTCGCCACCGCCGTACAGGACCGGCTGCACTTCGCCGCCTTCGACGTCCGTACGCGGGACCGCGCCGAACTCGTCGCGCTGCTCGGGGAGTGGACCCGCGCGGCCGAGCGGATGACGGCGGGTCTGGCGGTCGGCGGGGGCGCGTTCGGCGCGCTCCCCGAAGCGCCGCCCGACGACACCGGTGAGGCCCTCGGTCTCAAACCGTCGCGGCTGACGCTGACGGTCGGGTTCGGCCCGTCGCTGTTCGGCAGGGGCCGCTTCGGTCTGGAGGGCAGACGGCCCGAGGCCCTCACCGAGCTGGAGGCCTTCCCCGGCGACAATCTCGACCCGGCCCGCAGCGGCGGCGATCTGTGCGTCCAGGCCTGCGCCGACGACCCCCAGGTCGCGGTCCACGCGATCCGCAACCTCGCCCGTATCGGCTTCGGCAGGGTCGCCGTCCGCTGGTCCCAGCTCGGCTTCGGCAAGACGTCGTCGACGACGCCCGACGAGCAGACCCCGCGCAACATGATGGGCTTCAAGGACGGCACCCGGAACATCTCCGGCACCGACGGCGCCGAACTGGACAGGCATGTGTGGGTGGCCGCGAAGGACGGGCCCGCCTGGCTGACGGGCGGCTCGTATCTGGTCGCGCGCCGGATCCGGATGAACATCGAGACCTGGGACCGCACCTCGCTCCGGGAGCAGGAGGACATCTTCGGCCGGGACAAGGGCGAGGGCGCTCCCGTCGGCAGGGCGAAGGAGCGCGACGAGCCGTTTCTTCCGGCCATGCTGCCGGCCGCGCACGTACGGCTCGCGCACCCGGACACCAACGGCGGTGCGAGGATGCTGCGCCGCGGCTACTCCTTCACCGACGGCACGGACGGGCTGGGCCGGCTGGACGCCGGGCTGTTCTTCCTGGCGTACCAGCGTGATATCGCCCGGGGATTCGTGCCGGTGCAGCGTTCGCTGGCCGCGCGTGATGTCCTCAACGAGTACATCCAGCACGTGGGTTCGGCGCTGTTCGCGATTCCGCCGGGCGTCCGCGACGGGGACGACTGGTGGGGCCGGGCGCTGTTCTCGTAGCGGCGCGGAAGGCCCCGCAAACCGCGTGGCCGTAACCGCCGAGCCGTACCGCACGTACCGCACCGTGGCCGCATCCGGCCAGGTGCCCGCACCGCGGCCGTACCCGGTCGGGCGTCCGCACCGGACCGCGGCCGTATCCGCTCGCGTGGCGGCCGGTCCCGGCCGGCGCCCGGGCGGCACCGCACACCCCAGACCGGGCAGCACCGCACACCACAGAAGGGACCCGCCGTGTTCGGCAACTATCTGATCGGCCTGCGCGAGGGTCTTGAGGCCAGTCTGGTCGTCTGCATCCTCATCGCGTATCTGGTGAAGACCGGCCGGCGTGACGCGCTACGGCCGGTCTGGACCGGTATCGGGGTCGCGGTCGCCCTCTCGCTCGGCTTCGGCTTCGCCCTCGAGTTCGGCTCGCGGACGCTGACGTTCGAGGCGCAGGAACTCCTCGGCGGCACCCTGTCCATCCTCGCGGTCGTCCTGGTGACCTGGATGGTCTTCTGGATGCGGCGCACCGCACGGCACCTCAGGTCCCAGCTGCACGGCAAGCTGGACGCGGCCCTGAGGATGGGCACGGGCGCGCTGGTCGCGACGGCCTTTCTTGCGGTGGCCCGCGAAGGGCTGGAGACCGCGCTCTTCGTGTGGGCGTCGGTGCGGGCCGCCACCGGTGACAGCGCGAGCGGGCAGCCGCTGATGGGGGTGCTGCTCGGCATCGCGACCGCGGTCGTGCTGGGCTGGCTGTTCTACCGGGGCGCGCTGCGGATCAACCTGGCGAAGTTCTTCACCTGGACCGGCGGCATGCTGGTGATCGTCGCCGCGGGTGTGCTCGCGTACGGCGTCCACGACCTCCAGGAGGCCCGTTTCCTCGGCGGCCTGGGGAACAAGGCGTTCGACATCAGCACCACGATCCCGCCGGACAGCTGGTACGGCACGCTCCTGAAGGGTGTTCTCAACTTCCAGCCCAACCCGACCGTCCTCCAGGTCGTCGTCTGGTCCCTGTATCTGATCCCCACCCTCGTACTGTTTCTCTCCCCGGTAGGGTTCGGTCGTTCAGTCGGGGGCGTGGGGGGCAAGGAGAAGGCGACCGATGGAAAGGCCGATACGGGTGGGAAGTCTGAACCGGCGGCGGGGCCGGTCGCGGGGGCGGACGGCGGGCGCTCCGGTGCCGCCGTACCGCAGGCGCGCGGTGACGGCGCTGGTGACGATGACGGCGCTGGCCCTGACGGCGAGCGGGTGCGTGACCGTGCACGGGGAGCGGGAAGTCGTCCCGGCGGCGACGAAGGCTGAGGCCGCCGAGGCGGTACGGGAGTTCACGGCCGCGTACAACGCCGCCGACAAGGCGTACGACCCCTCGCTCGACGCGGACCGGGTCACGGGGGCGCTCGGCGCGATCAACCAGGCCGGGCTGAAGTCGCGCGGCACCAACTTTCCGGGCGGCAACCCGCGGCATGTGCCGCTGGAGCTGACGGACACGAAGTTCACGATCCCGAAGAAGGCCGGCTGGCCCCGGTACTTCGTCGCGAACGCGGACCCCGGGGCCCAGGCGGACAGCGGCGGCGCGGACGAGCGCTGGCTGCTGGTCTTCCTCCGCGGCGCTCCGGCGGATGTGTGGAAGGCCGCCTATCTGACGGTCCTGCCCGCCGATCGGGTGCCCGAGCTGAAGACGGACGGCGGCGGGTTCGCCGAGCCGGTCCCCGCGGACGCCACCGGGCTGGTGAGCGCGCCGGGTGAACTGGGCAAGAAGTACACGGCGTTCATGCAGACCGGTGAGCCGAAGCTCTTCGCGGACGGCCCGCACACCTCCGGCTGGCGCGACGCCCGCGGGAAGTCGTCGAATCTGCCGGGGATCTCCACCCAGTGGATCGACCAGCCCCTGGACGCGGGCGACTTCGCCCCGCTCGCGCTGGCCACGGCGGACGGCGGGGCGCTGGTCTTCTTCACAGTCCGCAACTACGAACGCCAGACCGCCGCCAAGGGCGTATCGCTGAAGATCCACCCGGATGTACGGCCGCTGCTGACGGGGAACGCGAAGTCCACGATCACCAAGGAGCGGGTCTCCAGCCAGGCCGTCCTGGTCCCTCCGTCGGGCGGATCCGGCCCGGGCGGGGGGCAGGTGGAGGTACTGGGGCGCCTGGCGGGTCTGACGACGGCGAAGGGCGGTTAGGGCGCTTCCGATACGGCCCCGGGGTCGGCTGGAACGGCCCCCGGGGTCGGCTCGGCCCCGGGTCTGCGGTGGAGCGGCCGGGCCGGCTCCCGCGGGTCAGCGGTGCAGGGGCCAGGCCGCCTCGTGCGGGTCGAGCCGCTCGTGCTCGCCCGCGTACCGGGCGCACGCGTCCGTGAGGGTCTCCAGGAGTGTCAGCGGGTCCGGCAGCGGATGCTCCGGGCCGCGTACCCACTCGACCCCATGGTCACGGTCCCCGGCGCCGGGGAGCCGCGCCGGGGGTACGAGGACATAGCTGCCGCGGCAGTGCCACCGCAGCCCGGGGTGCTCGTCCATGGTCTCCGGATGGCAGTCCAGTTCACAGGGCCACCACTCGTCCTCGTCCTCGGGGGTGCCGCGGGTGGCGGTGAAGAACAGCGACCGCGCGTCCTCGCCCTCGCCGCCGGACTCGGCGACCGGGCCGACCTCGATACCCCGTTCCAGCAGCCGTTCCAGCGCGCTGCGGCCCGCTTCCAGCGGTACGTCCAGTACGTCGTGGACCATGCCGGTCGCGGTGATGAAATTGGCGTGCGGCTGCCCCTGGGCCCAGCGCTGGATCTGGGCGGGGTCGGTGGTGGACTGCGTCTGCCAGGCGAAGGAGACGGGGTGGCGGCCGGGCGTCGGACAGCCGATGCGTTCGCACGAACAGCGGTAGGAGACGGGATACGCGGCGGGCGCGAGCGGCAGGCCCGCGGCGGCGGCGGCAAGCAGCAGATCCTCGCGGCGGGAGTCCTCGGGCCCGGTGTCCCTGGGGCGCCGGCGCAGCCACTGGGTCAGCCGGTTCTCCCGGGGGAGCCTGTTCTCCGTGCCGCGGTAGCGGCCTTTACCGTCGCCCATCTATCCCCTCACACATCACGCTCGCCCCTCGCGGTCCCTGCCATGGTCCCACCATCCTGCTCCCCGGGTGTCCACAGTCCTCAACCGGGGGGTCCATCGGCCCGTTCCCGACCCCCGCGTGCGGGTGGTACGGGATACTGCACGGCCCGTGACCTGGGGGCCCGCCCACCGGGGCACGGGGAGGGGATCACCGGGGTCCCGGGGGGAGGCACGGGGGGTGCGGGCGGGGCGCGGGGGCGGGGCACGGACGAGGCGAGGGCGAAGTACGGGCGCAGTGCGGGCGAGGCGCAGGTGGCGGGTGAGGCGGGGCGGCCGGCGGGGCACGGCGGGCGGCCCCTGGACTGCCCCCGGCGGTGGATCGTCCGCCCGCCGGCTCCGGGACGGGCGGCGATGCCCTCAACGGCCGTACGCGGGTAGGCCACCACGGTGACAAGGACGGGGCGGCCCCGTGGATCACGCTCCGGGGGCGTTCGCCGCCGCGAGATCGGCCCCGGGGGGCCTGGTCCCGGCCATGGCGGCCCGATCCGGACGGGAGTGAATCGAGACATATCGCCTCCCCTGACGGGCGACCGGCGGCCCCCTCACGGCGTCCGCGTCTTCCGTACGGAACTCCCCCGGAACCGTTGTTGCGCAGGCATGGCTACGGTTTCGCACAACGCAACGCGGCCGCCTTTCCGTACAAAACAACGAACCCCCCGCCGCCTCCCTGCACAACGGCCGATTTGGCCCCACCATGGCTGCACGCACACCCGCGTATCCCCTCTGTACTCGTATGTGAGGAGCCCTCATTGCGCTCATCGCTTCGTGAGGCATCGCCGCGCCGCTTTCTGATGTGCCCACCCGCGCACTTCAAGGTGACGTACTCCATCAACCCATGGATGGATCCGGCGAAGCCCGTCGATCTGCCGCTGGCCATGACCCAGTGGGAGGACCTGCGCGACCGCTACACCGCGCTGGGTCACACCGTCGAGCTGCTCCGGCCGCGACCCGGCCTGCCCGACATGGTCTTCGCCGCCAACGGCGCGACCGTCATCGACGGCCGGGTGCTGGGCGCCCGGTTCGCCCATCCGGAACGGGAGCCCGAGGCCGCGGTCCACCTGGAGTGGTTCCGCGCCGCCGGATTCACCGATGTCCACGAGCCCGTCCATATCAACGAGGGCGAGGGCGACTTCGCCGTCACCTCCTCGTATCTGCTGGCCGGGCGCGGCTTCCGCTCCAGTCCGCTCTCCCACGACGAGGCACAGGAGTTCTTCGGCCGGCCCGTGATCGGACTGGACCTGGTCGATCCGCGCTACTACCACCTCGATACGGCGCTGAGCGTCCTGGACGCCACGACGGACGAGATCATGTACTACCCGGACGCCTTCTCGCCGGGCAGCCGCGCGGTCCTCGCACGGCTCTTCCCCGACGCCCTGATCGCCGGGCGGTCCGCCGCGTCCGCCCTCGGGCTGAACGCGGTGAGCGACGGCCGCCATGTGCTGCTGCCGCAGGCCGCGGTGGGGCTGTTCGAACCGCTGCGGGACCGCGGGTTCGAGCCGATCGGGATGGATCTCGGCGAGCTGCTGAAGGGGGGCGGCAGTGTGAAGTGCTGTACGCAGGAGTTGCGTGAGTGAGCGTCAGGGGCCGGTGGTGATCTGACCTGTGGTGTGGTTCTTCCCCCGTGCTCCTGCCGGGGGAAGAACCCTCCGGGGGCATGGGGGGGGCAGGGAGGGCAGGGAGGGCCTGGGCAGCGGTGGGGCGGGGCGGGCGATCGGGCTCGGGCTCGGGCTCCCCGGGCGGCGGGGTTGGGGGCGGTGATCGGGGGCGGGCTCCCCGGCGGGGTTGGGGGCGGTGATCGGGGGCGGGGCCCGCGCGGGGCTCGGGGTGTGGGCGCCGGATCAGCGGTCCGGGCCTCGGACGACGACCACCGGGCAGGGAGAGTGCTGGGTGCAGTGCTGGGCGACGGAGCCCAGGACCGCCCCGGTGAACCCGCCGTGGCCCCGGCTGCCGACGACGAGCAGTGACGCGTCACGGGCGGCGTCCAGCAGGGCGTCGGCGGCACCGGCGTGCACCACCTCGATCCTGATCTCCACCGGCGGCTTCTGGCCCGCCACCTCCTCGACGGCATCCTTGAGAACCCGTTCGGCGGTGGTCGCGGGGTCGTAGTCCACGGGCGACGGCATCCAGCCGAGTGAGCCGTAGTACGGCGGGAGCTGCCAGGAGATCACCGCCTCCACCACCCCGTGGGTGAGACCGGCCTGCCGGATGGCCCAGCGGAGCGCGCTCTTGGACGACACGGAGCCGTCGACACCGACCACGACGCGTTCGGGCTCGCCTCCCGCCGCCCGACCGCCGGGGGCTCTGTTCGGGGCACTGTCTCGCTCGGACACGTACGCCTCCCTGATGCGGTGAGCCGGCTTTCCCTCCTCCCATCGTGGGCGACGGGCACGGGGAGCGCCCTCGGGACGTAGGTGACGCGGGGCCCTCCGGGCCGGGTCTTCGGGTGCAGGCGCCTCGGGCCCGGGCTACTCGGGCGCGGGCGCCCCGGGTGCAGGCTCCTCCGGCGGAGGCCACTGTTCGCCCCAGGTGGCATCACGGGACGCCTTGTAGAGGGGGCCGCGGCGTTTGGTGACGGTCTCGCGGCGCATTCCGTCGTCGGCGGTGCAGAGGTCCAGCAGAACGAGGCCCTTGCGAATCTGGGGCTTGCGGGTGATACGCGCGGGGGCGGGCCGGACCGGGAACCGCGTGGCCACGACATAGCTGAACTTCTCGTCCTCGTACGCCAGCGACCCGCCCTTGACCTGGCGGTGCAGCGAGGAACGGCTGACCCGCGCCGAGAAGTGGCACCAGTCCGTACCGGGAACGATCGGACAGGCGCCGCTGTGGGGGCAGGGCGCGGCGACCGTCAGCCCCGCTTCGACGAGGCGGTCACGGGCCTCGATGACCCGGGCGTAGCCGTCGGGGGTGCCGGGCTCGACGATCACCACGGCGCGGGCGGCGCGGGCGGCCTCGGTGACCAGGGCGGCGCGGTCGTTCCCGGTCAGCTCCTTGAGGACATAGGAGACCGTGACGAGATCAGTGCTCTCGATCCGGAGCGCCGCACTGATACGAGAGCGCTGCCAGCGGGCGGCGCGGAGCGCGGGCACTCCCGAGGCGGCGGCCAGCTCCCGCCCCAGCGCCAGCGCGGGCTCGGCCCAGTCCACAACGGTGGTCAGCGGCGCCGGGTCCGCGTCCTCCCACGCCTCCGCCACGGCCCAGCTCGCCGCGCCCGTACCACCGCCGAGATCGGTGTGTGTACGGGGCACCCACTCGGGCGCCGCGTCCCGGAACGCGCCCAGCGCGCACCGTACGGCCTCAAAGGTCGCGGGCATCCGGTACGCGGCGTACGCGGCGACATCGGACCGGTCCCGCAGCACGGGCGCATCGGTGGGGGTGTCGCCGCGATAGCTGGCGATGAGCCGCTCGACGGCCTGCGCGGCCTGCGTGGGCGGCAATCCGTCCAGCAGCGCGGCAAGCGCGCCACGCAGGGCTTCGGTGGTGGGAAGACTGGCGTTCACCAAGGGATTCTAGGCCGGGCGGGGCCGGCGCCGGGAACGCGAGCGGTGCTCCGAGGTGCGTGCACCGCCCTCAAGCGAGAGCACTGCTCACCTCTGCGACCACCGCTCCTACCGGCGAGCACCGCTCCTGTGCTGGAGCGCTGCTCCATGCCGAGAACGCCGCACTGGGAGCGAGAGCAGCGCCCGCAACCGAGAGCACCGCTCACGCGATCGCCGCTCACCAGCAAGAGCACCGGCCGCAACGGAGAGCGCTGCTCACAAACGCGAGCCTCGCTCCTACTCACGAGCACCGCTCCTGGAAGCACTGCACCACGTCGAGAGCACCGCCCTGAACCGAGAGCACCGCTCACGCGCTCACCGCTCACCGCTCACCGCCAAGAACACCAACCGCAACCAAGAGCACTGCTCACAGACGCGACCCCCGCCCCCACCCGCGAGCACCGCTCCCGCACCAAACCCCCGCCCCCAGACGAGAGCACCGACCCGAAGCAAGAGCACCGCTCTCGGAACAGTGCACCGCTCCCACCACCCCCACTCCCGCCGCGCCGGACCCCACCCGGAGCGACCGGCGCCTCACGCGAGGAAACGTTCCCGCCGACGGGGCCACGGCCGGGACCTGGCCGAGTAGTTCCGGGAACTGGCCGCAGGAGCGCCGGACTTGCCGAAGTAGTCCGGGAGCCCCCCGGACCGTCGGCGGGCCCTCCTACCGTCGCCCCATGGAAATCACCTTGGACAGCGAGGCACAGACCACCTCTCCCCATCCGCGCACGACCACGATCGGCGGTGACCTTCCGGTACGGCGGCTCGGCTTCGGCGCGATGCGTCTCTCCGACGGCCCGGGACCCAGCAGCGGCTCCCTGGTGTGGGGCGGACCGCGCGACGCCGAGCAGGCGCGCGCGGTGCTCCGGTACGCGGTGGAGCTGGGCGTCGATCTGGTCGACACGGCCGACTCGTACGGTATCGGCGCCAATGAGGAACTGGTCAGGGAAGCCCTGCACCCCTACCGGGAAGGACTGTTGATCTCCACCAAGGTGGGCGTCACCCGGCCCTCACCGTCCGAGTGGGTGCCGCTGGGCCGCCCCGAGTACCTCAAGCAGCAGACGGAGCTGAGCCTTCGGAGGCTCGGGGTGGAGCGGCTGGATCTGCTGTTCCTCCACCGGGTCGACCCGCAAGTACCGCTGGCCGACCAGATCGGCGCCTTCAAGGAGCTCCAGGACGAGGGGAAGGTCCGCCATATCGGCCTGAGCGAGGTGAACGTCGAGCAGATCCGCGAGGCGTCCGCGATCACGCCGGTGGCGGCGGTGCAGAGCCTGTACAACGTGACCAACCGCGCCAACGAGGCGGTCGTCCGGCACTGCGCGGAGCAGGACATCGCCTTCCTCGCGTACTTCCCGCTCGCCGTCGGCGCGCACACGGCGGCCGGAGGGCCGCTCGCGGACACGGCCAAGGCCCTGGGCGCCACCCCCGCACAGCTCGCGCTCGCCTGGCTGCTGCACCGCGACCCGTGCGTCATCCCCATTCCCGGCACCTCCTCGGTCCGCCATCTCGAAGAGAACCAGGAGGCGCTGGACATCGACCTGACACCTGATCAATTCACGCAGGTATCCGCACTGTTCGAGAACTCAACGGAGGAACTGTGACCACCACCGACCTCAAGACCGGCCTCAAGATCGACCCCAAGATCGAGGCCATCGAGCGTTTCTTCACCGCGTACGCGGCGGGCGACGAGGAGGGCATCGCCCAGGTACTCGCCCCCGACATCGAGTGGACGATCCCCGGCCACCACCCGCTCTCCGGGACCAAGTACGGGATCGATGAGGTGCGTTCGTTCTTCCAGGCCCTCTCCAGGACCGGGTTCCAGGCGGCGCCGCTGTTCCTGGAGGCCAGTGACGAGTACGTCGTCGATGTGCACCGCGGCTGGTCGACCGAGGGTGTCGGCAGGGTGGACACCACCTGGGCGCTGGTGTGGCACTTCGGCCCGGACGGCAAGGTCGACCGGGTACTGAATCTCAGCGCCGACCAGCATCAGATGGACAGCTTCATCTGGGCGAACTTCGCTCTCGCCCCGCTGCCCGACCGCCTGGCCTGAGCGTGTAAACGTCGGGGTCCGCCGAACCCCGCCCGGTTCGGCGGACCCGGCTTGCCCCACAGACGGCGCGAGCGCCGGCAGCCGGGACACGCCAAGCCGCGGCGTGAATCAACAGAGACATCTCTGCAAAGAAGACTATGCAGAGACTTCCACGCAGAGACTCCTATGCAGAGGATCCTCTGCAACATACCCTGTCGGCATGTCCGACGAACCCGAGCACACCTCACAGCCCGCCGAGCCCGCCCGGCGCCTCGATGCGCGCAGCCTGCGCGGGCTGGCCCATCCGCTGCGGATGAA
The DNA here is from genome assembly GCF_044456085.1 of Streptomyces sp. NPDC051018. Taxonomy (NCBI): domain Bacteria; kingdom Bacillati; phylum Actinomycetota; class Actinomycetes; order Kitasatosporales; family Streptomycetaceae; genus Streptomyces; species Streptomyces sp. NPDC051018. The sequence continues at coordinate 393,159 of NZ_JBITFN010000001.1, read as the reverse complement.
CATCTTCGAACTGCTCAGCCTGGACGGCCCCGCCACCGCCACCAGGCTCGCCGAACGTCTCGGGGAGAACACCGGCACCATCAGCTGGCACCTGCGCCACCTCGCCGAGCACGGCTTCATCGAGGAGGAGACCGGACGGGGCACAAAACGCGAGCGCTGGTGGAGAAGAGTCGACGTCACGAATGAGCTGAACACCGCCGACTTCCGCGACGACCCCGACACCCGGGGCGCGCTGTCGGTCTACCTGCACGAACTGGTGCAGCAGCACTTCAGCCGGGTCGTGAACTACATCAGCGAGGACTGGGACGACAGATGGAGGAGCGCAGGCACCGTCTCGGACTGGAGTGACCTGCGGATGACCCCGGAGCAGCTGGAGTCGCTCAACGCGGAGCTGATGGCCGTCATCGCCCGCCACACCCCTGCTCCGGGCGCCGAGCCCGCGCCGAACGCGCTCCCCGTCGTCGTACAGCTCCAGTCCTTCCCCCGCAAGGAGCGCGGCTCCGTATGAGCCGTGGCATACGCGGTGGCCTCCTGCGCCGCCACCGCGATTTCCGCCTGCTGTGGTGCGGTGAGACCGCCGGCAAGTTCGGCGCGTCCGTCACCGGGGTGGCGATGCCGCTGGTCGCCGTCTCCACCCTGCACGCCGGCCCGTTCGAGGTCGGCCTGCTGAGCGCCGCCGCCTGGGCCCCCTGGCTGTTCATCGGTCTCCCGGCCGGTGTCTGGGTGGACCGGCTGCGGCGCAGACCGATCATGCTGGCCGCCGCCGGGGTCTCCCTCGTACTGTTCGCCGGCGTCCCGGCCTCCGCATGGTGCGGCTGGTTGAGCATCGAACTACTGCTGGGCGTCGCCCTGCTGACGGGCACGGCGGCGGTGTTCTTCCAGACCGCCTACAGCGCCTACCTCCCCGGCATTCTGGAACCCGATGACCAGCCCGAGGGCAACGCCAAACTGCACGGCAGCGCGTCCGCCGCGCAGATCGCCGGGCTCGGCTCCGGCGGTCTGATCGCACAGTTGGCAGGCGCGGTGAACGGGATGCTCGCCAACGCCGCGACATTCCTCGTCTCACTCCTGTGCCTCGCAGGCATCCGGCATCGCGAGCCACGCGTCACCGGAACCGAACATCGCCCCACTTCACTGGTCGGTGAAGTCCGCGAAGGTCTGCGGCTGGTCGCCGTCGACCCCTGGTTCCGTACGTTCACACTCTTCGGAGCCGCCTCCAACCTGGCCCTTATGGGGTACCAGTCGATTCAGGTGGTCTTCCTGGTCCGGAGCGTCGGTCTGGCACCAGGGACGGTCGGCGCACTCATCGCGGTGACCAGTGCCGGAGGCGTGGCCGGGGCATTCGCCGCACGCCGGGTCGCTCACCGGATCGGCACGGCCCGCGCGACACTGCTGTTCGAACTGGGACTTCCCCTGCCCGGTCTGCTCATCCCGCTGACCGTCGGCGGAGCCGGGATCCTGCTCTTCGCGGCAGGCGGCTTCAGCGTCTCCGCGGGCGTCGTCGCCGGGAACATCATCAAAGTGGGCTTCCAGCAACGCTACTGCCCGCCGGAACTCCTCGGCCGTGTCACCGCGAGCACGGCATTCCTCAGCTACGGAACGATCCCCGTCGGAGCACTGCTCGGCGGCGCGCTCGGAACCGAACTCGGCCTCCGCGCCGCCATGGTCATCACGACAGCCGGGGTCCCGCTCGCCGCGCTGATCCTTCTCTTCTCCCCGATCCGGCGATCCCGGGACCTGCCGACGTCCCGCCGGCCGACGAGTAGTTCTCCAGGTCCGCTGGATTCCGATGGCGAGGCGGCCCTGCCTCGTCGTTGACCACGGCCGCGCCGGGACATCGCTCCTCGGAACCGAGCGCAGGAACTCCCGTCGGCCCTCACGGGGAGAGTTCGCACTCGGTGACAGGATGAACCGAGACACGGTCGCCCACTCACCGTCGGCGAACACGAAGAACCGAGAACACGAAGAACTGAGGCGCCGGCAGCGGGCCGTCCCACCGCACCGTGCGCCATGCCTGCTCAAAGCACTGGGCGGGGGCCGGATCCCACGGAACCTGACATCCGCCGCGCACCGCGAAGCCCCTGCCCGAGGGGGGAGGACGGGCAGGGGCTGGAACAGGGGGCGCGGTGCCCGCGCCGGAGGGCAACGCCAAACTGCTCAGCGCGTTCCGGGGATCCGGCGGCCCAGGAACACCACGCTCGCCGCTGCGCCGACGAGGCAGACGATGCCCGCCGTCAGCATGGCGGTGTGCAGTCCTCCGAGCGTGGCGGTGATCCCGTCGCCGCCCGACGACAGCGCCGAGGTGCGCGCGGTGGCGATGGCCGCCAGGCCCGCCACCCCGATGGCGCCGATGAACTGGGGCAGCTGTGCCAGCCCGCCGGCGACGCCCTGCTCCTCGTCACCGAGGCCGGACGTCATCGTCGTGATGAAGGCGACGACGGTGAGGACATGACCGAAGCCCATGACGCCCGAGGTGACCAGAAGGAGCACCAGCCCGTCCTGCGCGGGCAGGAACACCATGCCCCCGGTGCCCAGGCCCTGGATGACCAGACCCCCGGCCATCACCGCGACCGTGCCGTACGCCCTGATCAGCCGGGCGGCGACGATGCCCGCGATCAGCGCGGTGACGCCCTCGGCCAGGAATCCGGCGCCGGTGGCGAGCGGTGAGTAGCCGAGTACGTCCTGCATGTAGAGGCTCAGCAGTACGGTCGCGCCCGCGCACATGCCGAGGGTGATGAAGCCCATCAGCCCGCCCCACTTCACCGTCGGCCGGTTCAGCAGCCCCAGCGGGACCAGCGGATCGGGGTGCCGTCGCTCCACGACCAGGAACAGGCCCAGCGCCACCACGGCCAGGACCAGAGAGGCCAGCGTGGACAGGCTGGTCCAGCCCTCCTCGCCGCCGGTGGAGATGCCGTAGACGAGGGCGAAGAGACCGATGCTGACCAGGATCGCGCCCGGGATGTCGAGCCGGGCCTCGATACGCACATCGGTGCGCGGCAGCACGGTGAGGCCGCCGATCAGCACCACCGCGGCGATGATCACCAGAATGAGCATGGTCCAGCGCCAGTTGAGACCGCTGGTGATCACTCCGCCGCCGAGGGTGCCGAGGACGAAGCCGAGGGAGAGCACCGCGCCGTTGACGCCCAGGGCGCGGGTGCGCTGCGGGCCCTCGGGGAACGCGGCGGTCATCAGCGAGATCGCCGTCGGCGCGATCATGGCGGCTGCCGCGCCCTGTCCTGCGCGGGCGGCGATGAGCATGCCCGGTGAGTTCGCGAGCCCCGCGACCAGGGAGAACGCCCCGAAGATGATCACACCGGCCAGAAACAGCCGGCGGCGGCCCACCAGATCGGAGACCCGTCCGAACAGCGGCAGCAGTCCGGCGGTGGGCAGCAGACAGGCGGTCGCCACCCACTGGAGCGAGCCGGTGCTGCCGAAGCCCAGGTCACGGCCGATCTCCGGGAGCGCGACGGTGACCACGGAGAAGTCGAGGCCCGCCATGAAGGTGGCCCCGCACAGGGTGAAGAGGATCAGCCAGCCCCGGGTGCTGAGCCGGTCCGAATCCGCCCCGGCCGGGCCCGGCCGGTCCCCTCCGGGCCCGGCCGTCCCCGATTCGGCGGCCCCGCCCGCGTAGGGAGGCCCCGCGGCCGTGCTCGGCTCCCCCGCCACGCCCGGCGGAGCCCCGGGGCGCCCGGCGCGGTCGCCGGCCCCGATCACCTCGGTCGCGCCGAACGCCCCGGTCGCCCCCGGTTCGGTGACCGGGCCGAAGACCTCGCCCGCCCGGACCGCTTCGGCCCCCTTGTTCGCCATGTTCTTCCGTGCCCTCCTTGTCGTCCTGAGCGTCATGGTTTTCGTGGTCGTCGTGGTTTTCGCTGTCGTCGTGGTTCTGTTCGCTCCCTCGGCCGTATCGGTCGTCCGCGTCTCCTCCGCTTCGTCGTTCGGAGTCGTCTGGCGCCTATTGGTCACCGCCATGGCTGGCCCTCTCACGGGAAGTCGGTTCCGGGCTGGGTCCGCGCGAGTCCGACCACCCGTGCACCACCCGTACAAAGCGAACTGCGAAGGGGCGGGCCGGGACAATGCCGGCGCGGATCGCGGCGCTCACTTTCACAACTTGCCCAAGTCACCCTCCCGGCTTGCGCCCCTCCCGGGGGTTGGGGTGATATCCACGGCGCGGACTCGCGTCCCGAATGCGGGCGGTTCTGCGTCCCGAATGCGTGCCGGCCCCGCGTTCCGAAATGCGTGTCGGCCTCGCGTCCCGAATGGGCACGGCCTTTCGTTCCCCTGTACCGGTATACGCGCGACCACGCGGGGATTTCCGGGCGCCATTCGCGTCGTCGTGCAGCACGGAAACGCCCGAAGACGAAGCCCTATCACCTGGCGTTCGGCACACCGAAAAGCGCGTACCGGCCGGCGGAAGAGGAACAGCCGCCCCGACGGACGGGAGCGGATCCCCAGGCCCGGACCGGGGCGCCGGAGCCGCCCCCCGGGGGCCCTGGCGGGTACGGCCCCGGCCGCTTGCGGTACGCCGGTCCACGGCCGGTTGCGGCACTCCCCGGCTCCGGAAGCCGCTGGCACCCCCGCACCCCCGCACCCCGGCCCGGCAGCCGACGGCGGAGACGGTCAGGGGGCCGGCGGATCTCCACCCTCAGACCCGCCTCAGGTCCAGGTGTCCGATCGAGTCCCGCCTCGGGTCCAGCTCGGATCCACGCCGGGTGCCCAGGTCAGACCCCGTCTGCGGGTATCTCCGCGATACCCCCTAGAAAAAAACAGAACGATCGGTATTCTTTTTCTCTGTTCATCCTCACCCCGCACCGAAACGGAGGGCACTCACCATGCCTGCGCTCGACACCACCCAGGTGGCGGCACCGGAGGCCGCCCTGCCGGTGGACGCCGCATCGACGGTGTCCAGGGCCGGGCCCGCGCGGTCCCGGCCGCTCCCCCACTCCCCCGCCCGGCCCTCCCGGCATTCCACCGAGTCCCCGCGGTTCCAGGAGTTCGCCGAGGAGGTCTTCGGGCATCTGCCACGGGCCGACCAGCGACGCTGGGCCGCCGCCTATCTGCGGGGCCTGCTGACGACCCCCGGCAAGAAGTCCGTACGGAGGCTGGCGGCAGCGGTCTCGTCCTCCCCCACCGCGTCCCACTCGCTCCAGCAGTTCCTGAACGCGAGCCCCTGGGACTGGGCGCCCGTACGGGCCGAGCTGGCCGTGCTGGCCGGACGCCGGGGACCCGTGCGGGCCTGGAGTGTGGCGACGGCCGTGGTCCCCAAGCGCGGCGAGCACTCGGTCGGCGTGCACAAGTCGTTCATCCCGGCCGCCGGTCGCGTCCTCAACTGCCAGCAGGGGGTCGGACTGTTCTTTCTGACCGCGGGAGAGGCCCTGCCCGTGGACTGGCGGCTGCTGCTGCCGAAGGACTGGGCCCTGGACGTCCAACGGCGGCAGCGGGCGCGCATCCCGCCGTCCGTCGGCCACGAGCCCTTGTCGGCGTACGCGCTCGACCTCATCGACACCGCCACCTCGGCAGGCCCACGGCCGAGACCGCCGATCGTGGCCGACCTGAGCGGTCCCGGCGACTGCGCCGACGCTTCCGCACTGGTCAACGGGCTGCTGGCACGCGGTCAGGCATTCGTCGTCACCGTCCCGGGCAGTCTGCCCGTCGTCCCCATGGACGGCCGCCGGGCAGGCGGGGGCCCGGCGTCCGGCGCACGGGAGTTCCTGCGCCGGTGCAGCCTGCGCCACCCCGCCACGATGACACTGTCCGGCCGGCGGGGAGAGCCGACGCTCATCCGGATCGCCTCCGGGGTGGTCCGGCTGCCGCCCTCCTCGCGGTGGGAGGCGGTCGGTGTACAGGACACCCTGCGACTGTTCCGCGCACAGGACTCCGCCAGGATCTGGGCGACCAATCTCGTGCACTGCGGGATGGACGACCTGCTCGGCCTGGCCCGGCTGCAGTCGCGAACGGCCCACGCGCTCGGCGACATGGCCACCGACTACGGGCTCCTCGACTTCGAGGGCCGCTCCTTCCCCGGCTGGCACCACCATATGACGCTGGTGTCCGCCGCGTACGCCTACGGCCGGCTCAACGCGGCGCCCGCCCCGGGCGGTTCGTCGACCGACCCGATGGGCACAGCCGCCTGAGACCGGGCCGACGCGCACCCGGCATCCCGACATCCCGGTATCCGGCCATCTCGATATCCCGGCGTCGCCGCATCCCGGCACCCCGGCACACGGACCGGCTCCCGGCGGCAGCACCTCACGACGGACCCTCCGCGACGCCCCGGAGGACGGGCCGGCACCCGGTACCCCGGGTACTCGTGGGCGCCCCTGACCGGCGCCCTCCTGGCCCGTACGCATCCGGCGGGCTCCGTGCCTCATTCGACCGGCAGGATCTCCAGCTGATCGGCGCGCTCCGTGCTCGCGTCGATCAGCTGGGCCACCTGCTCCGCGGCGACACCCGGGAGCAGGAACCGCCACATCTCCGTCGCCCGCTCGGTCAGATCCTCACGCCCCGCCACCACGTAGGAGTACATCTGCACACCCGTACACGAGGCGACGAGATACTCGGCGAGCCGCCGGGGATCGACGGACTCCCGCAGATCCCCCCGCTCACCGGCGGTCACCAGGATCTCTTCCATGATCCCGACCCAGACCTCGTACGGCCTGATGTCGTTCAGCCCGAAGCTGCGCTGCTCGGTGACCAGCCGGACGCCCGCCCGCAGCAGGGGGCTCGACTGGAGCTGCCGCGACCAGACCAGGGTGATGTCGACCAGCCGCTGGAGTCCCTCCGTCGCCAGGCGGGGCACGATCACGGTCGGCTGCGCCAGCATCACTTCCCGTGCGAGACCCTCCTTCGACGCAAAGTGGAAGTAGATGGCCCCCTGAGTCGTTCCTCCACGTTCGCAAATCTTGCTGATGCTCGCCCCGGCGAAGCCGAACTCGTCGAACACCTCCGCCGCCGCGAGGAGGATGCTGCCACGAGTCTCTACGGCCCGTTGCTGCATCCCGCGGTCGGACTGACGCCTCATCATCTCGCTGTCTCAAATCTTTGCTCGACAAACAAAAAGAACGTCCATTATGTTACTGGCGCGGGAGCCTCACGGCCAGGGGCCCCCGGGAAGCCGACGGAAACCCGCCCCCGGACCCGGTCCCCGATGTGCCGCCGGAGCAGGTGAACGGGCCCCCGCCGTCGACGGGTGCCGCCGGGTCTAGGCTGCGGGCCCATGAGCAGGGAAAAAGTCGCGGTGGTGACCGGTGCCGGTTCGGGCGTCGGCCGGAGCGTCGCCCTCATCCTGGCGGACGCGGGCTGGTCCGTGGCGGTCGCGGGCCGCAGATCCCACACACTGGAGCAGACGGCGTCGGCGGCGGGCGGGCGGATGCTGCGTGTCCCCACCGATGTGACCTCCCCGGACCAGGTGACCTCGCTCTTCACCGCCGTCCGGGAGAACTTCGGCCGCGTCGACCTGCTCTTCAACAACGCGGGCGTCCCCGGCCCGGGCGGCGTCCGCTTCGAGGACATCCCGTACGAGGAGTGGCGCGCGGTGGTCGACGTCAATCTCACGGGCGCGTTCCTGTGCGCGCAGGCGGCCTTTCGCACGATGAGGGACCAGTCCCCCCGGGGCGGCCGGATCATCAACAACGGCTCGGTCTCGGCCCACGCACCCCGCCCGCGGTCCGCCCCGTACACCGCCACCAAGCACGCGATCACCGGTCTGACGAAGTCCCTGTCACTGGACGGCCGGGAGTACGGGATCGCCTGCGGTCAGATCGACATCGGCAACGCGGCGACCGAGATGACGCGGCGGATGGAGACCGGAATCCTCCAGGCGAACGGCGAGGTCGCGGCGGAGCCGGTGATGGACACGACGGATGTGGCACGGACAGTGCTGCACATGGCGGAGCTGCCGCTGGAGGCGAATGTGCAGTTCGTGACGGTGATGGCGACGGCGATGCCGTACATCGGCCGGGGCTGAGCCCCCCTGCCGCCCCCCGGGCCCGCGTAATACCCGAACCTGCGGCTGGTGGGCTCGCATGGTGAGGTGTCGCGTATTCGTCAGCCGAGACGGGTTCATGGCCTGATGGAGTGACGGACAGTGATGCTCGGGAGCCCCGTCCTCCGCTGTTTGCCTCGCCTTACGACTGCGGGCTTGCGCTTACTCCGGATGGAGAGCTGCCAAGCGGGGCAGTCGGCGAGTCGTTTCGTCGTGGTCATCGACATCGAAGTTCCGGGTGGGGTCCAGCCCCCGGTAGCCGATGGTGGGTGGGCTCGCAGGGAGTTGATCACCCGGTCGCCGAGATGTGTGCGTTCCAGGCGATGCCCAGCATGTCCTCACCCTCCAGGTCGACACCGTCGGCTGCGGAGGCTCGGACGATGGGCAGTTCTGCCAGGGCATCGGATCAGCGACCACGGGCTCGAAGACTTCACGGCCCTGAACTGTCAGCCAGCCGCGGAATTAGTCGAAGCCGTCGTCAGAGCACCCGCCGTTGGCGATGTGAGCAGCGGCCCACAGAGGATTGGTGCAGGAGTCAATCATCAGGTCCCACAGAACCTGCTCGGCTGCGACGATCTCCTCGACCGGCCGGGAGGCCGGCAGCGGCATTCTCGTAGCGGATGGCTGACTGATCGTTGTCGGGGCGAGACGCGCTGCCGCAGTTCCTGGCGGGGTGGCCCATCTGGGTGTGGCTGGTGCTGGGGTTCACGAGGGTTCGGGTCCAGATGCGGAGTGACGGGACTGCGCGACTTCCTGTTCGCGTTCGCGGGCCGCGGCCTGCTGCTGAGCGCGGTAGCGGCGGAGTGCCGACTGGTCGCCGATGTGTTCGGCAGCCGCGATTGCGGCGTCGAGGACTCCGTCCATCCAGAGCCGAGTAGTCCCGTGCAGATCCTGCTCGCTCGCGGCGAGCAGTCGGCGCGCTGCTGAGCCGTCGGGGATGATCGGGACGAGGAGGAAGCACTCCTTGACGAAATGCCGCCATACTCCCTGGTCGAAGCCCTGCTTATCGGGAGGCAGGCTGCGCTGAGCCTCCTGAAGCGTTTGCCGTGCGCCCGCAAAGTCGTCGGTTCGGCATTGCAGCCGAGCCAGGGTGAGCAATTTGCTCACCCTGGCTCCTGACCACGACGAATCACAGATCGCGACGGCTTCTTTCTGTACTTCCACGGCTTCGGCGAGGTAGCCGAGCTGAGCGAGGTGGAACTGCAGTGTGTTGAGCGTGTCCGCGGTTCGGGGCTCACCTGCGGCCCACTCGGTCATGAACAGGCGGGACGCCTCGCGCTCGCCGAGGCGCGCCGCGTGGTGCGCCCACGACTTGAGTCCTTCGTCGGCCGGATCGGAAGGGAATCGTGTGCGTTGCCGGTCCAGCCACTCCTCGACGGCGGCATCGGTATGCCGGGCCGATGTGATGTCGACCAGGATGCGTTCGCGGTCGGGATGGGAGCCGGCCCGCACCGTCTCCGTGGCGGAGGCGACGCCTGCGGTGAGGAGATGGTAGAGGTGGTAGCCCAGCGCCGTATCGAAGCTGATGTTCTTGGCGTCCCAATGCAGCCACAGGTCCCCTGCCTGCCGGTGTTCGGCGACCAGGAATCCCGCGAGTGTCAGGTCGGAGGCCATGCCCCAGGGGACCACCTCACGGTAGTAAGTTGGTCTGCTGCTGGAGCAGGAAGCGCAGCAGCGGCAGGTCCTGGGCACGGCGGTCGTATTGCAGTGCCCACAGAACCGCGAAGCGGGCGGCTCTGTTGCGGTCGGCCAGGGGATCCTCGTCGGTGATCCGGGCGCAGTAGGCCAGGTCGTCCCACGTCGCCGGGTCCTGCCGCGCTCGTTCGAGAGCGCTTCGAGGTCCCCGCAGGAGGCGGTCCTGTTCTTCGGCGGCACTCATCGCCTTCCCTTCGCTTGCTCTTTCGTGATTCTGCCTGCTCGTTGCTCGCCCAGTGCGCGGGCGAGCCGGTCACGCAGGCGCCGGTTCTCCTCGGAAGCTGCCGGACACGGGTGTTCGCGGCTTCGAGCCGCCGCAGCAGAGAGGCGTCGGAGATCCGTTGGCGAGCCGGAACCGGGGACGTGGGTCCTCGGCGGTGTACCGCTCGCGGGCGTTCGATGTCCGCCGCCGAGGCCTGCGGCCAGGCGCGCGTGGCCGAGATGAACCGCCAGGTTCTCGGCGCTCTCTTTATGCATGGATGAACTCGGCTGCATGGAACTCGACCGCCGTCGAGCCGATTTGCTGTTCCAGGTTCTGACTGAACCCGAGGAGAAGAACAGCGTCGCCATCGCCTCCAAGAGTCGTTTTCCGGATGGACGAAGACGTTCACCGATCCTCGGATGTGCGCGGCCGTCGTCGACCGGCTCACCCTCAACGGCGATCATCCAGACCGGCACTGAGTCCTACCGGCTCGCCCACACCAAGGCCCTGGCCGAGCAGACCGCCGCCGGCTGAGAACGGAGCGGGTGCTTGCGCGGCACTCCCGACCGCGCAAGCAGGTCTCATTCGCCGGCGACCCCGTCGATCTGCTCGCGGATGAGATCGGCACGACCGCCGAAGTGCTCTGCCTCCGGCGTCAATCCGTTGGGGACAGGCAGAATTCGTTGCCTTCGGGATCGGCCAGGACGACGTTGTCAGCGTGCCGGGCTCGAACGGTCGCACCGAGAGCGGTCAGGCGCTGGATCTCCGCTTCCGGGTCCACGGCGAGCAGGTCCAGATGCACGCGGTTCTTCCCGGCCTTGGCCTCCGGCACGAGCTGGAACCACAGACGAGGTCCTCCGTCCGGCGACTCGACGAGAACAGTGGGGTCATCCTCGGTGCTGGTGATCCCCAAGGAGCGCAGGCGCGCAAGTTCCGCATCGTCGTACGGCGCGACGGCATAGCCGTCCAGAGCCGCGGACCAGAAGCGGGCCGTGGCCGCAGGGCGGGCGCAGTCGAAAACGATGTCGTGGAGTCGGGCCATCCACCCATGATCCACGCGTCCGGCGGACGGTGTCTCGCAGGTTTCAGAACACGGATGACTCGGGGCCCAGGCCCTCCAGGATCACTTGAGGCTTCGGCACTCAGCGAGTGACATCAGAACTCACTGACATCGATCTTCCCTGAACCACACGAGGTGACTCCCGGAACCACCTCCAAGGGACTCCGGCAAAGGCTCTGGTCCACTTCGTGTGGTCGCGTACGCAGCGTACCTGTCGATCTCCTCGTGAGGCTGGCTGAGATAGCCCGAGAATCGCCCGGTCGGTGTGCGGTGTCGCCGACAGTGCTGCGCCGTGAACGAAATACGGCCGGAACTTGATGAGTTGCTGTTCTCCTCGCTGGAGAACGTGTCGGTGGAGTCGGTCGCGGCAACCGACATGGTCGTCCGGATCGAGGCCCTGAGCACTGCTCGGCAGGCAGCCTGCCCTGGCTGCGGGTACCTGTCGGGGCGAATACACGGCTCCTGTCTGCGGTTTCCTCACGCTCTACCGACGGTGGGCAAGTCCGTCGTGGTGGCATTTGAGGGTGCGGCGGTTCGTCTGCGCGGAGGGCTCCTGTTCGCGCAAGACTTTCGCCGAGCAGGTTCCGGGGCTCACTCGCCGGTTCGGCCGACTGTCCGAGTATGCCTATGTGCAGAGTCAGGTACGGATAAACGTGCAGAGCAATCCATTTCTCATGGTGGGCGTGCTCGCTCCTTCGAGACGTGGTGTCTCGGCCGAGCCAGTCAAGATGTGACGAGGCAGAACGGATGTCCCGCTGGGTCGATGAGGACCCGCCACTTGTCCTTGTTGGGCTGCTGCTCTGGCTTCTTGGCGCCCAGTTCCAGCAGCCGGGCCTCAGCCTGGTCTAGGTCCTCGACCTTGAAGCAGACATGTAGTTGCTGAGGAACGGTTTGGTCAGGCCAGCTCGGAGCTTGGTAGTCGTCGACTCGTTGGAAGCCGATGAAAAGTCCATCGTCTCCGTTGAGGCCGGCGAAGTCTGCGTCCGATTTCGGGTGGGATGAGAGGCCGGTGGCCTGCTGATAGAACGACGCCAGTGCCAACGGATCGGGGCAGTCGAGGTTGATCGCGATCAGTTTCATCTGCACGGGCATGGAGTCTCCAGGACGCTCGGTGAACACTCTTGATGCCACTTTAGAGGCGGTTGCCCCGCAGTTGAGAGTGCCGGATCGTCCTCCGCGACCGTATTTCTGCAGGTCCAGGCCGGTGGTAAAGCAGCAGAACGGATCACGCGACTACGACAGCACCATGTGAAAGGAGTAGACCTTCGGGATGCCCAGATGGGCGAGGATCTTGCCCTCATCGCCCCAGTCCACCTGAGCCTGAGCACCCGGGATCACCTCGAACCGCCGGTGCATCCCCGCCAGCTCCCGCGGGGTGATCCCCAGTTCCTCGGCGATCCTTGGACGGGCCTCCTGCACGTAGAGCTTGACCCGTTGGTAGTTCCCGGTGAATCCGTACTCCGTGACCAGCCGCTCGTGGATCACCGCGGCCTTCATCAGGATCTCGGCCCGCAGCATCGCGTCGATCAGTGGAGCAACCTCGTCGACCACTCGCTTGCGTGGCTGACCACTCGCCGTCCGGCGTGGCGGGGCAGGTGAGTCAGCAGACAGGTACTTGCTGACCGTTCGCCAGTTCAGCCCGGTCTCCTTGGCGACCTCCGACAGGCTCATCGCCCCGGACTCCAAGGCCGCGGAAACGCCGGAGCTCCAGCCAGCGCTGCGGGTCCAAGACCATGGCCCACCCCTCTCTGCAACCTTCGACAACAGGCAGCAGCGTGCCGGGGGTCGGCACTCAGCACATCAAGAACTCTGTACGTTCATCCGTACGCGGCTATGCACGTTCACGGCCCTGGCTAGATTTTCGTGAAGCGAGGGTGTGCCTCCGTGCGGCGGTGACGCCCCGTCACGGGTAGCGGGACCGTCTGCACGTGTGTGATGACCTTGTACGGATCATGTCTCCGCACCTGGACGGGGTGCGGGTGGAGCGTGTGTGGTCGGCGGGCGTGGTGGTCCGTATCGCTGCTCGGACACGAGAGTTGAGGGTGGTGTGTCCGGACTGCGGGCGCGAGTCCGCTCGGGTGCACAGCCGGTGTCTCCGCAGACTGGCCGACGTCGCTGCTGGTGGACGCCCGGTCCTGATCACTCTGTCGGTGCGGCGCTTGTTCTGCGACGGTCCGGGCTGTGACCGGCGGACCTTCGCCGAGCAGGTGGACGGGCTGACGGTGCGCTATCAGCGTCGTAGTCCGCTGCTGCAGCATCTGGTGGAGATGGCCGGGGTGCTGCTCGCCGGCCGCGGCGGGGCCCGGCTTCTGCATATCCTGAAGGCGCCGCTGTCGCGGACGAGTGTGCTGTTCCAGCTGATGCGTATGCGACTGCCGTCGGTCGTGACACCGCGGGTGCTGGGGGTGGACGACTTCGCGCTGTACGCGGACGTCTACGGCACGCTGCTGGTGGATGCCGGCACGCGGTTGCCGATCGAGTTGCGGTCCGGGCGCGATGCCGGGCAGCCGGCCGCCTGGCTGCGCACGCATCCCGGCGTCGAGGTCGTATGCCGGGACGGCTCGCTGGTCCACCGGCAGGGCATCAGGGAAGGGGCTCCGGACGCGGTGCAGGCCAGCGACCGTTTTCACCTCTGGCAGGGGCTGTCGGAACGGGTCTGTGACATTGCCGCCGCCCACCGCGGCTGCCTGCCCGAGGCGGTGCCTGAGCCCGAACCGGCTCCGTCATCGTCGGCGGATCCGTCCGGGGCAGCTGATTCTCCCGCTCGCCGCCACGCCAAGCGCCTGTTCGAGGCGGTGCACGCGGTCTCCAACACAGGCCGGTCACTCAGCGCCATCGCCCGTGAGCTCGGCCTGAACCGACGCACCGTGGCCAAGTACGCACGCGCTGCCTCCTGGCAGGACTGCGTACGGCGCACTGCGCCGCGCCGGTCCACGAGTCTTGACCCGTATCCGGAACATCTGCGTCAACAATGGGACGAAGGTGAGCACACCGCGACGGTGCTGCACGAGGAGATCGTCGCCAAGGGCTGCCTGGGCCACTGCCAACGCGTCAAGATGGCCGTCGCGCCGCTGCGTCGCGGGCTGCCGATCGGCACACCGCGCGAGCGGCCACCCTCGCCCCGCCAGGTCGCCCGCTGGATCACCACGACACCATCCCGGCGCGGCCTGCATGCAACGGAGGGCCTCCGTCGGCTGTTCGAGCACTGCCCGGAGTTGAAGCGCACCCACGATCTGGTGCGGCAGTTCGCGGCCATGCTCGCGGGCTGCGACGCAGCCGGGCTGTCCGATTGGCCCGATCACCTCACGGCCGCGGACCTCCCGGCCTTGGCCGGCCTGGCCAAGGCCCTCCGCGAGGACCAGGCCGCAGTCGTGCAGGGCATCACCACACCGTTCAACTCCGGTGTCAACGAAGGCCGAATCACAGACCTGAAGCTCCAGAAAAGAATCATGGCCGGGCGCGCAGGAGTTCCCCTCCTCCGCCAACGCGTCGTCCTCATGGCCCACCTCCGACGCCGCTACCCGTGACGGGGCGTCACCGGCGCACGGAGGCACACCCTCGCTTCACGAAAATCCTGCCAGGGCCAGCTCAGGTCGTACGCCGACACCGGCGGACGGAACGGCTGCGAGCGACGCTCATCTCGATCGGCCTTGCGCTCGCGGGCCGGGGCTCGCATGACGGACGTCTTCGGGGCGCCCGTCAGTCGGAATACCCTGCTGAGGCTGATCGCCTCACTGCCGGATCCTCCGGTCACGGCGGCCCACGTGGTCGGCGTGGACGAGTACGCCCAGCGCAAGGGCCGCGTCTACGGAACTGCGCTCGTCGACGGGGAGACACGTCGCCCGATCGATCTCCTGCCGGACCGGGAGGCGGCCACGCTGGCGGCCTGGCTCGCCGAGCGGCCCGGCATCGAAATCGTCTGCCGCGACCGAGCCCCCTTCTTCGCAGAGGGCGCGACCCGCGGCGCCCCGCAGGCCATACAGATCGCGGACCGGTGGCACCTCTGGCACAACCTGGGCGAAGCCGCCGAGAAGTGCGTCTACCGGCACCGCAGTTGCCTGCGCCCCGCACCAGCACCACCTGATGAACCACCAGAGGAGGCGGAGCTGCCCGCGTCATCGCCCTGGCCGACGGGCCACCGGTTCGCCGAACGCACCCGCGCCAAGCACGCCGCCATCCACACGCTTTTGAAGGCTGGCCACAGCAAGCGATCCGTCGCCCGGCAGCTCGGCATGACGCTCAACACGATCCTGCGCTTCTGCCGGGCCGCCACACCGGAGGAGCTGTTCACCGGCCAGTGGCAAAGCCGCGCGACCGAGCTCGACGCCTACAAGCCCTGCCTCGACCTGCGCCGGCAGGAAGGCTGCACCAACGCCTGGAAGCTGTGGGAGGAGATCGGAGAGCAGGGCTACCCGGACGGCTACGGCAACGTCCGCAACTACGTGAGCAGGACTCTGCGCGGCAAACCCCAGCCGGTCGGCCCCCGGCCGCCATCGGCCCGCGCCGTGACCCGCTGGCTCCTGACCCACCCCGACGCCCTGGTCGAGAGCCACCGGATCCAGCTCAAGGCCGTGCTGGCCAACTGCCCCGAGCTGGACGTCCTCGCCAAGCACGTGCGCACCTTCGCCCACATGGTCACCGACCTGCAAGGCGACCAACTGCCGGAGTGGATCCAATCAGCCAGAGCAGCTACCGGCCTGCCCAGTCTCAGCCGGTTCGCTCACCACCTCGAACGCGACCTTGACGCCGTCGTCGCCGGACTCTCCCAACCGTGGAACTCCGGTGTCGTCGAGGGCCATGTCAACCGGATCAAGATGCTCAAGCGCCAGATGTTCGGCCGCGCAGGATTCGAGCTCCTCCGCAAGCGCGTCCTGCTAGCCCAATGACCATGTCAGCGGCTCCGATCCGACGGTCTGTGATCGCCATCGATCCTGCGGGGCATTACGCCGAGGATCAGGTTCTCGAGGGCGTGCGGCATTGACCCGAAGCCGGCGACCCAGGTCTCGACAAGGCAGATCTCACTGTCCTCGTCGATACCGAGAAAGAACCGGCCGTGATCGAGCTCGCCGAGCGGGAAGAGACGTCTCCCCAAGGATTCGCTCCACTCGGAGAACCGGTCATCCTCTCCCCAGGCCAGCTCCGGGTCCAGCTCGAATGGTTCCCGGGCACGGTTGATTCCCGGGCCGCCGATGCTAACGGTCAGCCCTCCGAACTCCTGGAGAAACCTCTCCGCAGCATCGTGCATGACGATGCCGACCGCTTCGAACATGGACCGCCAGTCGGTCGTGTCGACCTGCCTGTCCGCCGTCCAACCAGAAGCCTCCAGGACCTTGAGCACTTCCGGCGACCACTCACTCATGACAGGCCCAGCCCCCCACTTGAAGAATGAGGCGATCCTCCCAGCAGACGAACCGGGAGAACAGCGTGTTGCCGCACCACACGAAGTGGACCAGAGCCCTCGCAAAGTGCCACAGCCATACCGGTAGCGCCAGTACCGGTACCACGCCAGGGCCCCTGCCGCCGGACCGAACCAGCCGCACGCCCCGGGTCACCACCGGGCACCCGGGCCCGGCCCGACCGGGTCCCGACCGAATCCGGACCAGCCGCGCCCCGGGCCCGCCCCGCTCCCGCCGCGTACCCGTCCCGCCCCGGCCGCGGACCGGTCGCGAGGCACCGCGGATACGAGCCGCGCCCGGACCGGCACCGGAGCACGAGGACCCCGCGGGCTCGGGTGCGCTCCCCCTTCCCCGCCCGTGGGAGGCTGCCCCGATGGAAGACACCCCGATCTGGCCCACCGTCGACCGCCTCCGCGGCTGGCTGGACGAGGCGAGCACCCGCCCCGCCGAACAGGAGCTGCTGCTGCGGATGCTGAAGCTCTCCGAGGAGGTCGGCGAGGTCGCCGAGGCCGTCGTCGGGGCGACCGGGCAGAACCCGCGGAAGGGCCGGACCCACACCTGGCAGGACGTCGAGTCCGAACTGTGCGATGTGATCCTCACGGCGATGGTGGCCCTGCGCACCCTGACCCCGGAGGCGGAACGGGTGTTCACGGCCCACCTGGGGAAGGTCGCGACCCGGGCACTCGGCCGGAACGGCTGACCGGCCCCGCCCGCCGCCCGGACCGGGCCGTCGTACGGTCCCGCAGCCGGGCCGGGTCGGTCGGCGCACCGCCCCCGGACCGTCCGCCGTCCCGCGCCGCCCGGCCCTCACGTCGCCCGGCCCTCACGTCGCCGATCAGGCGGATATCGCCGAGGCAGACGCCTGCCGCCGGGCCACTGATCCTGAACCGTTGGTCCCGCACGTCGCCATCGCCCGCCTGTTCTGCCGGAGCCACCCGGGGGGCTCGACGATCGTGGCGCCCCGGGTGGGCCCGGCCGCAGACGGTACGGCGGGAGCGGGCCGCCCTCTCAGGGCATCCTGTGGCACCACTTGGCCCGAGATGGCGCCACCGAGCGCCACCCTGCGCCAACAGGTGCCACACTGCGCCATCCAGCGCCACCACGGACCGCCATCACCCCCTGAGCACACATGGCGCCACGTTGACCCAGCCCAGCACCTTGGCATTTCCGCAGGTCAGAGCCATCGCGCCAGAATCTGCACGCACAAGACGCCATCCAGACTTGCATGTGGCGCCAAAGTGGTGCCATACTCATGCCATGGACCTCACTCCGTATGTCGACACCCTCCGCCGCGAACTCGCGGTGGCCGCCGAAGCCGGCGGGAAGGAAGCCCGTGAGCTGGCCGAGCGCCTCACGGCTCCTCTGGAGTCGGCGACCCGTTTGACCATGCTCAATGTGCTCTCCGCCGCGATGGACGAGATCACCCGTGAACTCGCCCCCGGCTCGGTCGACGTACGGCTGCGCGGTCTGGACCCCGACTTCGTGGTGACGCCGCCGCCCGCAGAGGGCGGCCCCATGGAAGCGGTCACCGCGCCCGTCGAACCGCCCAGGGCGCAGGCGCCCGCCGACGGGGACGAGGGTGGCACCGCCCGCGTCAATCTGCGTCTGCCGGCCCACCTCAAGGCGCGCGCCGAGGAGGCGGCGAATCGCGAGGGCCTGTCGGTCAACGCGTGGCTGGTGCGGACCGTGTCGGCCGCGGTCGACGACAGCACCCGGCCGCATACGGCGAACAAGCCCCGCAGCGTCGGCATCGGACAGAGCTTCACGGGCTGGGTGCGCTGACCGCACCCGCCACCACCACTTCACCCACACCACGTCCCACCAGCGGGGACGAATCGACGACCCATGAGGACGGGACAGCCATGCCTTCTTTCGACACGCCCGAGCACGTTTCGGTCAACGCCTATGTGTACGCGGGCTCCATCCAGTTCACCACGGGCGACCGCCTCGGCAGTCTGGTCGAGGTACTCCCCCGCGACCCCAAGAAGGACCTGGACGTACGGACGGCCGAGCAGACCGAGGTCAGCTGCGCGAACGGCGTTCTGACCATCACCACGCCCAAGGCCGGCCTCCTCGGGCGCGGCGGCACCGTCGATGTCACGGTGGCGCTGCCCACGGGTTCGGCCATCGATGTGACCGGCGAAGGGACCAGTGTGATCAGTGAAGGCCGGCTGGGTGAGGTCCGGGTGAAGACCTCGGCCGGCGACGTCCGCCTCGACACCACCGGCCCGGTGAATCTCAAGGTCCCGCACGGCTCGACCACGGTGGACCGCGTCGAGGGCTCGGCCGAGATCACCAGCAGCACCGGCAATGTGCGCGTCGGCCTGATCGACGGCCCCGCCAGCCTGAAGAACACGCACGGCACCACCGCCATCGGTGCCGTGACCGGCGAGCTGCGGCTGAAGGGCGCCCACGGCGGCATCGACATCGCCCGCGCCGAGGCGTCCGTCACCGGCACCACGACCCACGGCATGGTTCGCCTCGCCGAAGTCGTACGCGGAGAGGTCCAGTTGGAGACGTCCAACGGCTCCATCGAGATCGGTATCCGCGAGGGCACGGCCGCCTGGCTGGATGTCAGGACCACGCGCGGCCAGGTGCGCAACACGCTCGACTCGTCCAAGGCTCCCGAGCAGTCCGAGGAATCCGTCACGGTCCGCGCCCGGACCAACTGGGGCAACATCGACATCCGCCGCGCGAAAGTCTGAACTCCCCATCCCGGCACCGGCCCCCTCTCCCCCGATCCCCCGATGACCTCAGTCCCCGAATGGGAGGACTCCATGTCTTCGTCTGTCATGCCCACGTCCAGGCGCGGTGACGGTTCACACCCGCCCGCCGCCGTCTCCGCCACCGGCCTGCACAAGTCGTACGGCGACAAGACCGTCCTCGACGGCATCGACCTCCACATCCCCACCGGAACCGTCTTCGCCCTCCTCGGCCCCAACGGCGCCGGCAAGACCACCGCCGTCAAAATCCTCTCGACCCTCATCACCGCCGACGCCGGCCACGCCCACATCGCCGGACACGACCTCACCGCCGACCCCCAGGCCGTACGCGCCGCCATCGGCGTCACCGGCCAGTTCTCCGCCGTCGACGGCCTCATCACCGGCGAGGAGAACATGCTCCTCATGGCCGACCTCCACCACCTCTCCAAGCGCGAAGGACGACAGGTCGCCACCGAACTCCTCGAATGCTTCGACCTGGTGGACGCCGCCAGAAAGCCCGCCTCCACCTACTCCGGCGGCATGAAACGCCGCCTCGACATCGCCATGACCCTCGTCGGCAACCCACAGATCATCTTCCTCGACGAACCCACCACCGGACTCGACCCCCGCGCCCGCCACAACATGTGGCAGATCATCCGCGCCCTCGTCACCACCGGCGTCACTGTCTTCCTCACCACCCAGTACCTCGAGGAAGCCGACGAACTCGCCGACCGCATCGCCGTCCTCAACAACGGCAAAATCGTCGCCCAGGGCAGCGCCGACGAACTCAAGCGGCTCATCCCCGGCGGACACGTACGACTCCGGTTCGCCGACCCCACCGCCTACCACTCCGCAGCCGCCGCGCTGCACGAGGTCACCCGCGACGACGAAGCACTCGCCCTCCAGATCCCCAGCGACGGCAGCCAGCGCGAACTGCGCGCCATCCTCGACTGGCTGGACTCCACCGGCGTCGAGGCCGACGAACTGACCGTCCACACACCCGACCTCGACGACGTCTTCTTCGCCCTGACCGGAAACACCCAGCCCGCCCGGACCGACCGCACCGAGAAGGAGGACGTCCGATGAGCTCTCTCAGCCTCGCAGTACGCGACTCCGGCACCATGCTCCGCCGCAATCTGCTGCACGCCCGGCGCTACCCGTCCATGACCCTGAACCTGCTGCTCACGCCGGTCATGCTGCTCCTGCTGTTCGTCTACATCTTCGGCGGTGTGATGAGCGCGGGCCTCGGCGGCGCCGACCGCTCCGTCTACATCGCCTACGTCGTCCCGGGCATCCTGCTGATGACGATCGGCAGCACCGTGATCGGGGCCGCGGTGTCCGTCTCCACGGACATGAGCGAAGGCATCATCGCCCGCTTCCGCACCATGGCGATCCACCGCGGCTCGGTCCTCATCGGGCATGTGCTCGGCAGCGTCCTCCAGTCGATCGCCAGCGTGGTTCTCGTCGGCGCCGTCGGCGTGGCCATCGGCTTCCGCTCCACCGACGCCACCGTCCTGGAGTGGGTCGCGGCCTTCGGACTGATCGCCCTGTTCGCCCTGGCCCTCACCTGGATCGCGGTCGGGATGGGCATGGCCAGCCCCAACGCCGAGGCGGCCAGCAATATGGCCATGCCCCTGATCCTCCTGCCCCTCGTCTCCAGCACCTTCACCCCGATCGACGCGATGCCGGGCTGGTTCCAGCCCATCGCCGAGTACCAGCCCTTCACCCCCGCCATCGAAACCCTCCGCGGCCTCCTCCTCGGCACCGAGATCGGCCACAACGGATGGCTCGCCCTCGCCTGGTCCATCGGCCTGGCCGCGCTCGGCTACCGCTGGGCGACGGCGCAGTTCAACCGCGACCCCAGGTAACCGGCACCAACCCCCGGGCCGCCCCCGCGGCCCCACCCGCCCCGGGGCGGCGTACCCGACACACATCGGCGTACGCCGCCCCGTCGGCGTCCTTCCGGCATCCCGGCCGCCCACCCGGCCGCAGGCACCACGGTGACGGCGGACGCCCCGGATGCCCTGCCCGGCCGGGACCGGAGACCGGCCCGGTACCGGCGCCCGGAACAGCAGCCGGCCACTGGCCGGAAACCGGGGCGGATCCCCGGGCCGGGTAGGTCAATTCCTCTAATCTGTCCGCCATGAGCACCTCGGGGGACATGGTCGACGGGCGGTTCGAGCTGATCGAACGGCTCGGCAGCGGAGGAATGGGCACCGTGTGGCGGGCGCGGGACACCGCCCTGCACCGGGAAGTGGCACTGAAGGAGGTACGGCACGACGCGGCGGCGTCCGATTCCGTACGGGAACGGGTGCTGCGCGAGGCCCGCGCGCTCGCCCGGCTCAGCCATCCGCATGTGGTGACGGTCCATCACATCGTGGACGGTGATCCGCATCCGTGGATCGTGATGGAGCTGGTCACCGGCTCCTCACTGGACGAGCGCCTGAACGAGGGCCCGATGACCCCGGTCCGGGCCGCGGGGATCGGCCGCCAGGTGCTCTCGGCGCTGCGGGCGGCCCACGCGGCGGGCATCCAGCACCGGGACGTCAAGCCCGCGAACATCCTGCTGCGCGCGGACGGGACCGCCGTCCTCACGGATTTCGGGATCGCGGCGCTCCAGGGATCCACCTCGCTGACGATGACGGGCGAACTGGTCGGCTCGCCCGAGTACATCGCGCCGGAGCGGATCCGGGGGCGGAACGACCATCCGGCGTCCGATCTGTGGTCGCTGGGGATCGTGCTGTACGTCTGCGCGGAGGGTGTCAGTCCGCTGCGCCGGCCGACCACGCTCGCGACGCTGGCCGCCGTCCTGGACGAGCCGGTGCCGCCGCCGGTGCGGTCGGGGCCGCTCGCTCCCGTACTCCAGGCCCTGCTCGTACGGGATCCCGGGGCGCGGCCGGACGCGGCGGAGCTGGAGACCATGCTGGCGCGGGTGGAGTCGGGCGGGGTGCCGGACTGGGCCGGGCCGACGCTGACCTCCGCGGTGCCGCCACCGCCTCCCGGGCCGGTGCCTCCCCCGCCGGGGGCCCGAAGGCCCGTGCCTCCCGTGCCCACCCGGATCGACAGCCCCCGGCCCGCGGTGCCGGACGCGACGGTGCCGAGCCCTTCGGTGCCCGCCTCCCGGGGAGCCCGGAGCCGTACCGCCGTCGTCGTCGCCGTGGTCGCCGTGGTGGCGGTCATCGCGACGGCCGCGCTGCTCCTGGCCCTGCGCGACTCCGGTGACGGGGAGCCGAAGGCACGGCAGGGCCCGGCCGGAGGCGCCTCCCCCGCGCCCTCCGGCTCCCCGTCGGCCTCTCCCTCTCCCTCCCCCTCTACGTCCGTGTCCGCGTCCCAGGCACCGCCCCCGGAGACCTCGGCGCCACCGTCCCCCCGGACCTCGGCGCCCGCGCCCGCCCCGGAGCCCGAGCAGCCGTTCACCGCCCCGCCCGCCTCCGGGGGCCGCTGGATCGCCCAGCTCTTCTCGGAGCCGGTGGGTTCCGGCACCGACGCGCGGGACCTGCGGCTCGCCCGCGTGCGGGAGTCCGTACCGGAGGCGGTCTACATCCGCAGCGACGACTACGCCTCGCTGCGGCCGGGCTACTGGGTGATCTACGCGCCGGGACCGTTCGCCGACGGGCGGGCCGCGCTCGCCTTCTGCGCCGAACGCGGCCGGACCTCCGCCAACACCTGTATGGGCCGCTATCTCAGCGGGAGTTCCGCGGACTTCGGACTCCAGTGCCGTCCGCCGGCGAGTTCTCCCACCGGGCGCTGCACCCGTTCGTAGCCGTATCGCGGCCCCGCACGGGTCCGCGCGGTCCAGGGCCCCTCCGGAGCCGTTTCGCTTCCCCCGGCCGGGGCCTTGGGGCACGATATGAACAGCGATCAGCTGAGCCTTGGGGGGTTTCGTGACGGTTCGGATCCTGGTCGAGGGCAACGGGTTCCACAGAGCCGCGGAGGACCTCGCCGCGCTGCCCGGTGTCCACGACGACGTGGAACTGCTGACCGCCGATCCGACGAACAAGGAACCGGTGCTCGTCACGGTCGCCGCGGTCGTGGGCATCGCCGCCGGATCGGCCGCGCTGGCCGAGCAGATCATGCGCTGGTGGAAGCGCTGGAAGGGCCGTCCCGACCGCCCGGACAGGGTGGTGATGGTGCTGGTCGACGGCCGCAGGATCGCCCTGGACTCCCTCGACGAGGCCGCGCTGGCCCGGCTGCTGGCGCCGCCGCCGGAGCAGGACGACTGAGCGGCGCCAGGGGCGGACCCCGGGCCATGGACCAGCGCGAACGCACCATCACCATCCGGGTCGACCGGCTCGGCCCCGGAACGGCCCTACTGGGCTACGACTACGGGCCGGACACCGAACCCGGCACCGCACCCGTGGAGCTGTCCTCGATCGAGGACATGCTGGCGCGCGCGGAGACCGACTACTACGCCCCTCTCCCGGCCGATCCGGGCGAGGCCCGGGCGCTGCTGGAGTCGTACGGCACCCGGCTGTTCACGTTTCTGGACACCCCCGAGCGGCGGCTGTCGGGGTTCATCGGGCGGACCCGGGGCTCCTGGGACGTGCTGGCGCTCGTCATCGGCACGGACGCCGGATTCGGGCATCTGCCGTGGGAGCTGCTGCACGACGGCAAGGGCTTCCTGGTCGCGGCGGCCAACCCGGTCGTTCCGGTGCGGCAGGTGGCGGGCGCGGCCGGCCACCGGAGCCCGCAGAGCAGACCCCTGCATCTGGCGTTCATGGCGTGCGCTCCGGAGTCCGCGGGCGGGGCCCTCGACCACGACGCCGAGCAGGCGAAGATCTGGGAGGCCACCCGGCGCTTCCGGATCGAACTGGAGGTGGAGGAGAGCGGGGAGCTGGAGCAGTTGCGGCACCGGGTGCTGGAGTACTCCCGCGGCGATGTCGACGTCGTCCATCTGACCGGGCACGCGGTGCTGACGGAGGACGGGCCGCGGTTTCTCGCCGAGGGGCCGCACGGGGAGGCGGTGGCCGCCACCGCCGAGGACATCCACGACGGTCTGGGCCGCTCCCCCCATGTGGTGTTCCTGTCCGGCTGCCGTACCGCGGAGTCGCCGGAGTCGGGCGCGGTCGCCTCGCTCGCGGAGTCGCTGGCCCGCTGTTCCGCGCCGCTGGTGCTCGGCTGGGGCCGGCCCGTGCCGGACAGCGCCGCCACCGGGGCGGCGGCGGCGTTCTATCAGCAGCTGGCGGAAGGGCTGTCGCCCGCGGTCGCGCTGGCGGGCACCTACCGGCGGCTGGTCCGGGACTCGGTGCCGTACTGGCATCTGCTGCGGATGTTCGTACGCGGCGATCTGCCCGGGCCGCTGGTCACCCCCGCCCGGGCGCCCGGCAGGGACCGGGTGATCCGCAGATCCCGCCCCGGGTTCGCCGGGGAGCCGCTGGATCCCCGGCGGTTCGTCGGACGGCGGCGCGAGATCCAGCGGGCGCTGCGGCTGCTGGACTTCTGGGACGTGGAGCAGCCGTCCGCGGGGCTGATCGTCCACGGGATGGGCGGGGTCGGCAAGACCACCCTGGCGCAGCGGATCCGGGAGCGCCTGGTCGACGGCGACCGGCACACGCTGTGGCTGCACGGCCATCTCGACGAGGGCTCCGTGCTGAGCGCCATCCAGGACGACCCCCGGCTCGCCCCGGCCCTCGGCGATCCCACACCGGGCCGGCCGCTGCGCCGGCAGCTGCTGTCGTTCCTCGACCGGGCGCCCAATCTGCTGATCGTGCTGGACGAGTTCGAGTTCAACTTCCGCGAGGACCGGCTCACTCCGGACGATCTCCAGCTGGTCGACGGGCGGCCGGTGACCCTGCCGGAGGCCGCCGCGGTGCTCGCCGATCTGGTCGACGCGGTACGGGCGTCGGTGACCGTGCACCGGATCGTGATCACCAGCCGCTATCTGCCCGTACTGGACTGCGTACGCCATCTGGAGCGGATGGAGCTGCATCCGCTGCTGGAGCCCGAACTCGACCGGCTGGTGGACCGGTTGCAGCAGCCGGCACCGCTGCCGCAACCGGTGGTGGGCTGGGCGCGCCGGCTCGCCGGGCAGAATCCGCGGCTGCTGGAGTGGCTGTTCAACGTCGCGCGCAGCGATATGGACGGCGATCTCGACGAGCAGGCGCTGCGGGCCCGGCTGCGGGACAAGCGCGGGGAGTTCCTGGAGAAGAACATCTTCGCGCCCATGCTGATGGACCGGATCGACTCCGCCGCCCGGGAGCTGCTGACGGCGGCCGCGCCGTATCTGCTGCCCGTGCCGGTCGGTACGCTCGCCCGGCTCACCGGCACGGACCCCGGCGAGACCGAGCGGCGCGCCCATGAGCTGGCGGGGCTGAGCCTGCTGGAGCGCACCCCGGTGGAGGGCGGGGGGACCCGGTTCCGGGTGCCGCTGATGCTCGATCCGCTGTTCGCGCTCACGGATCCGCGGGAGCGCAGACAGCGGGCGGCACGGTGTGCCCGCCGGCTCGCCGAGGAGCTGGGCGACTTCCTGGAGGAGCCGGACGCGCGGCTGCTGGACCACGGCATCCTGCGGGAGGTGCACCGCCTGGCCGTGGAGGGGGAGCTGCCGGAGCTGGCCGTGGACACCGCGATCTCGCTGGCGGAGGTGGAGTTCAACCGTATGCGCTTCGGCAGGTCCGCCGCGATCTGCCGGGAGATGCTCCAGCACGCCCGGGTCCACCGGCTGTTCCTCCAGCTCGCGAACGCGGAGAGCGAGCTGGGACACCCGACGGACGCCGATCTGTACTACGAGCGGGCGCTGGAGCTGTGTCCCCCGGACAATCCCCGCGACCGGGCCGCGATCCTCAGCTACTCCGCCGCCGAGGCGGGCCGCCGTGCGCCGGAGCGCTGCTACGCGCAGGTCACGGAGGCGATCACGCTCTCCCGGCTGCACGGGCGGGACAGCACCCTCGCCGACGCGCTGCGCACCCTCGCGCGGTACTGGGCGGGCCACGGCGACGCGGGTGAACGGGCCCGGATCGCCGGGCTGTTCACGGAGGCGATGGCGGCGGCCGGGAAGGTGAGGGACCGGGGGGTCGCGGTGGCCGGTGTCCGCTACGACCGGGCGCTGGTGCAGTACCTCCGCGAGGACGACACCGACACCGCCCGCAGCGAGATGCGCGCCGTGCTGGAGGACTTCAAGCGGCTCGATCTGCCCCTCCACCAGTCCATGGCGCTCCAGGAACTGGCGTCGGTGTGGCTGAACCAGCAGCCCCCGGACACCGACGAGGCGACCCGGCTGGTCCGTGACGCGATCAAGCTCAACCAGCGGCTGAGATCCGTACGCGTCGAGGCCAGCTGCGAGTTCACGCTCGGGGACATCGCCTCGGTCCGCGAGGACTTCGAGACGGCGAAGGAGCACTACGCCGTCGCGCGGGACGTCAGCCGTGCCATGGGCGACCAGTTGCTGGAACTGACGTCCGTCATGCGGCTGTTCCATCTGCACACCTATCTCGACGAGACCGAGGATGCCGGTCGGCAGCGGCTGGCGGCCGACGCCCTGACGGAGACGTTCGATCTGCCCGATCACCGGATCGAGCTGCTGCTGGCGTCCGTGGAACGGGACCGCCAGGACCCCGGGCACGACATGGACGCCGTGCTGGAGGGAGCGAGGCAGGCCGCGTCCCTCGCCCGTGAGACGGGGATGCCGGGCGCCGAGATCAGGGCGTGGACCGTCTTCGCCGACGAGGTGGAGAACGCGGGGACGGCGGTGGCGGAGGCGGTCCCGGCGCTGGAACGGCTCCTGGAGCTGCACCGCGCGGCCGACGACGCCGCCGGGGTGGCGACGGCCCTGCGGCGGCTGGGCGAGCAACTGCTGGCCGTGGAGCGTTTCCAGGAGGCGCGGGCGCCCCTGACGGAGGCCATGGGGCTCACCGAGCCCGGGGATCCGTATCCGCGGGCGAGACTGCACGATCTGCTGGCCACGGCGGCCGAGGGCACCGGGGATCCGCGCACCGCCGAGGACCATCTGCGGCGCTGCGCGCTCCAGTGGCTGGAGCTGGAGGAGAACCCGGGCGCCACCCTGGCGCTGCGCCGGCTCGCCGCCGTACAGCGGTCCCTGGGGTCGGACTCGGCGCGCTGGACGCTGCTGGCGGCCCGTTCGCTGTGCCGGCTGGTCCCCTCCGGCTACACCGAGAGCCTGATCCTGGAGGATCTCGCCGGACTGGAGGAGAGCGATGGGGCCGCCTGGAACGCGTGGTCGTGGCGCGAGGCCGGGCAGCGCGCCCTGCACCGCGGGGTGGTGCTGCGGATCCAGATGGCCGATGACATCGTCGACCACTTCGACCCCGACCAGGGGTCGACGAGCCTGGTCCAGGTCGAACGGCTCCGGGGCGAGCTGCTGGCGGCGGAGCAGTGGCGGCTGCCGTCGGTGAACATCCAGGACGCGACCGGTTTCGAGCCCGGCCGGTTCACCCTCAGCGTCTGGGGCGAGGCCGTCCACACCGCGACCCTGATCATCCCGGATGATCCGGAGGGCGACCCGATCGACCAGGTCACGGCGGATCTCCGGGCGGTGGCCCACCGCTACCGGGAGCAGATCGACGCGGGTGAGCCGCGTCCGGAACCGGAGCCGGGCATCGAGGACATCCCCGTAGGGGACATCCTCGAAGCGCTGCGCCGCCCGGACGCGGAGGCCTGAGCGCGGGCGGGTGAGCGTCGGGGCCGGGGCCTAAGGGCTGTCCCGTAATCGGCGGTGGATCAGCGCGCGGCGTCAGATGCGGTGCATCGCAAGGCGGAGGAGCGCCCGCATACTGGGCGTATTTGGGCGTTTCGACAACGAAGCGAGGTGCCGTAGCTGTCGTCGTGCGCCCGCCGGAGATTGCGGGACAGCCCTTGGGTGTATTGCCTTGGGAGCCCGGGGCCTTGAGCCGGGCGCCGGACCCCGGGGCCCGGTCCGGGGAGCGGCGGGCCGTGCGCCGGAGCCCGGGAGCCCGCCGACGGCGCGTCCGCCGGCCCCCGAGTCCGTCGGCCCGCGAGAACGGAAACCCGGGAGCCCCCGGAAGCCCGGAACCGACCCGATGGACGGGCCGGTTCCGGGCGCTTCACTCCGGCGCCGGGGCCCGCGGCTCACGGCTCACGGTCCCGGAATCCCGGGGGCGGAAACTACCGCGCGCCCACGGTCTCCGGCGCGTCCGGGGTCCCGTCCGCCGGGGGCACCGCGGCCTCGTCCTTCTCGCCCGCGTCCATGTGCAGCTCGGGCGGCTGACGGGTGAAGAACCGGGTGGTGATCGCGAGGATCACCAGGCCCGCGGCCATCCACAGCAGACCGACGACGAAGGTCGTGCCGGTGAGGCTCGTCCACAGCCAGACCGTGGTGGCGAAGCCCAGACCGGGCAGCAGCCCGTTGACGATCAGGGAGCGCGGCCCGAGATCGCGGCCGGCGCCGACGAGGTAGTGCTTGATGACGCTCAGGTTGACCATCGAGAACGCGGCCAGGGCACCGAAGTTGATCATGACGACGGCCTGGTCGAGGGTGAGGACCACGGAGAGCAGCGCGACGGCGGAGACACCGATCAGCGCGCCCACCGGGGTGCCGAACTTCGGGTGGAGGCGGCCGAAGACCCGCTTGGGGAGCAGCCCGTCGCGGCCCATGGAGAAGATGATGCGGGAGACACTGGCCTGCGAGACCATCGCGTTGCCGATACAGCCCAGCACGTAGACCGCGGTGAACGCGCCGGCCAGGGCGCTGCCGCCGACGGTCTCCATCAGCTCCGCGCCCGCCGAGTCCGGGTTGGCGAAGTTGTTGTCCGGGCGGACCAGGGAACCGATCCAGGCCACCAGGATGAAGATCCCGCCGCCGATGGCGGTGGTGAGGATGATGCCCCGCGGCACGGTCTTCCGCGGGTTGTGGGCCTCCTCGGCGAGGGTGGAGACGGCGTCGAAGCCGAGGAAGCTCAGCGCCAGGATGGCCGCGCCGCCCGCCAGCAGTCCCCACTGGTCGGAGGCGGGGACGAACGCCGAGAACGCGTCACCGGCACCCGCTTCGGACTTCGATCCGCCGACGATCACGAAGAAGGCCAGCAGCAGTCCGGTGACGCCCATGACGATCGCGGTGATCTTGCTGAGGAACTTCACGCCCATGATGTTGAAGACCAGCACCAGGAGCAGCGCGCCCACGCTCCACACGGCCTGCGGGACGCCCGGGAACTCGGCGTGCAGATAGATGCCCGCGAGCAGGAAGGACACCATCGGCATGAAGAGGTAGTCCAGCATCAGGGTCCAGCCGGTCAGGAACCCGATGTGGCCGCCGAAGGACTTCTGCGCGTACTTGTACGCCGAACCGGCCGCCGGGTAGCTGCGCACCATGCGCCCGTAGCTGTGCGCGGTCAGCAGCATGACGCCGAGTGCCAGCACATAGGCGGCGGGCAGATGGCCGCCGGTCTCGTCGTTGACGATGCCGTACGTCGTGAATACGGCGACGGGCGACATGTAGGTGAGGCCGAACAGGACGATCGCGGGCAACCGCAGCACTCTCGTCAGCTGAGGTGCTTTTTCAGTGGTGGGACTGGACACCGGCTTGATTCCTCTCCGCGCCCGTCGGTTCAACGGGGGTTCAATCGATTCCCGAAGGGTGGCAAACCCCGGCGGTGACCGACATACGCAACTGTACGTACAGCCGCACAGTGACCCGGACCACTTGCCCCGGAACGGCGCTGACCAGGGCATGAGTACGTAATCTTACGGAGTTCGCATTGCGGACCCCCGCCGTTAACGTGTTCCCCGATCCCGTAATGGAGAGAGGACCTCGTATGTGGCCAGACGGCTATAGGGCGGCAATGGCGCTGACGGTCGACTTCGACGCCGAGGAATTGTGGCTCGCCGAGGATCCCGCGAACGCCGCCCGCCCGGGAGTTCTTTCCCAGGCCCGGTACGGGGCACAGATCGCCGTTCCCCGGCTCCTGGAGATGCTGGACCGGCTCGGCATACCGGCCACGTTTTTCGTCTGCGGCGGTGACGCGGAAAGATATCCCGGGATCCTTGAATCCGTGGCCGGACGGGGTCATGAAATCGGGCACCACGGATTCACCCACCGCTCCCCCCATCTGATGGAGCGGGACGAGGAGGCGGCGGAGCTGGAGCGCGGGCTGACCGTGCTGCGCCGGTTCACCGACCGGGTCGAGGGGTACCGTTCGCCGTCCTGGGACATCAGCCCGAACACCCTGGATCTGCTGGCCGGCAGCGGGTTCCGCTACTCGTCCAACATGATGGACGCGATCACCCCGTACACCCACCCCGGCCATGACCTGGTGGAGATCCCGGTCCACTGGACCCTCGACGACGCTCCGCACTTCTGGTTCGACGCGACGAGCTGGGACCGTACGATCCGCTCCGCGCGCGAGGTGGCGGAGCTGTGGAGCGAGGAGACCTCCGCGATCCACGAGGACGGGGGGCTGGTCACCCTGACCGTGCACCCGCAGATCATCGGGCGTCCCGGCCGGCTGCGCATGCTGGAGACGTTCCTGACCTCCCTCAGGGAGCGGGACGGGATCTGGTTCGCGAGGTGCGGCGAGATCGCCGGTGCCGTACGCGACACCGCACCCGCGACCCTGCCGGCCGCCGGTGACGCCGCCGGGGCGCTGTCATGACCCGGGGTACGGCCGTCACCCGGCGTACGGCGGTGGTGACCGGCGCCGCGCGCGGTATCGGCCAGGCCATCGCCGCCCGGCTGGTGGCGGAGGGCTGGAACGTTCTCCTCACCGATGTCGACCCCGGGGTGGGCGCCGCCGCCCGCGCCCTGGACGGGACCGGGGAGCGAGCCGCCGGGCTGGTCGCCGATGTCTCCCGCCCCGAGGACGCGGCCGCGATGGCGCGGACCGCGGTGGAGGCGTTCGGGGGTGTGGACGCCCTGGTGGCGAACGCGGCCGTCGGCGGTCCCGAGACCCCGCTGCTGGACACCCCGGACGACGAGATCCGGCGGGTCTTCGACATCAACTTCTTCGGGGTGCTGCACGGCATCAGGGCCGTACGCCCGGAGCTGGAGCGGACGGCGGCCCGGGGTGCCACGGGCCGGATCGTCGTCATCGGCTCGCTCTTCGCCCAGCAGCCCACCCCGGGCGCCGGTGCCTACAGCGCCTCCAAGGCGGCCGTGCAGTCGCTGATGCGTACGCTCACCCTGGAACTCGCCCCGCTCTGCACGATCAACGCGGTCGCGCCCGGGTATGTGATGACCGAGATGCACCGTGAGGAACTGGACGCCCGGTCCCGGCGCAGCGGGCGGTCCTTCGAGCAGGAGCGCGACCGGGTGGCCGCCGAGGTCCCGCTCGGACGCCACGGCGCCGGGGCGGACGTCGCCGACGCCGTCCACTATCTGCTCTCGGGTGCCGAGTACGTCACGGGGCAGACCATCAACGTCAACGGAGGGGTTCTCACCTCATGAACACGCAGCGACGGCTGCTCGTCACCGGCTCCCTCTCGGGCATCGGGCGTGCGACGGCGTCGGGCGCGGCTCGGCGCGGCTGGTCCGTGCTCGGGCTGGATCTGGTCGGGGACCGGGCGCGCGAGGACGACGGCGTGGTCACGCGGCACTGCGACATCACCGACGAGGCGTCCGTGCGCGACGCCTTCGCCGGGGTCGACGAGGCGTGGGGCGGGCTCGCCCCGCACGCGCTGGTGCACTGCGCGGGCATCTACCGCTTCAAGCCCGCCGTCACGACCACGGCGGCGGACTGGGACACGATCGTCAACATCAACGCCCGGGGTTCGCTGCTGGTCGCCGCCGCTGCCGCCGAGCGCATGCTGGAGGGCGGCGAGGGCGGCAGTGTCACCCTGCTGTCCAGCATCGCGGCCGTGCGCGGTGACGCGGGCGAGCCGAGTGCCGCGTACAGCGCGAGCAAGGGCGCGGTGGTGTCCCTGGCCCGTCAGCTGGCCGTGGAGTGGGGACCGGGCGGGGTCCGGTGCAATGTGGTCGCGCCCGGGGTGATCGACACCCCGATGACGACCGTGTCGCACGACCCCCAGGCTTTCGAACAGGTTCTCGGGCGCATCCCGGCCCGGCGGCTCGGCACCGCCGACGAGGTCGCGCGGGTCTGCCTGTTCCTCGCATCGGACGAGGCCGCGTATGTCAGCGGTACCGTCATCGCCGTCGACGGAGGGCAGAGCGCCGCATGAGTACGACAACACCCCTGGTGATCCGCGCGAGCGACGGGGCTCGCGGACGGGGCCGGCAGTACGGGGCCGCGGCCGCCGGCCGGATCCAGCTGTCGCTGGAGAACTACGAGCGCGTCTACGCCAAGTTCGCGGACCTGAACTGGCAGGCGGCGACCGCGGTGGCGGAGACCTTCGTCCCGGTCGTGGAGCGGTTCGACGCCGACTGCCTGGAGGAGATGCAGGGCATCGCGGAGGGCGCGGGGGTCTCGTTCACCGACGTCCTCGCCCTGAATCTGCGGACCGAGATCCTCTTCTCCGGCAAGGCCCGCAAGCTGGCGGCGGCCGGCGGCCGCACCCCCGCCGAGTGCACCTCGTTCTGCGATCTGCGCGGTCCCGAGCCGATCGTGGGCCAGAACTGGGACTGGATCCCCTTCGCGGACGGCACGGTCGTGGTCCTGGAGACGGAGCCGACCAACGGCCCCCGGTGGGTGTCGGTCGTCGAGGCCGGGCTGCTGGCCAAGTTCGGCATGAACTCGGCGGGTCTGACGGTGCTGACGAACGCGCTGGTGACCTCGCTGGACGTGGGCGCCCCCGGCGTGCCGTACCACCTGATGCTGCGGGCCCTGCTGGAGACGGAGTCCGTGGACGCGGCGGAGGACGTGCTGATGTCCGCCGACCGCTCCTCGTCGGCGAACTATCTGATCGTCGGCGACGGCCGGGCCGTGGACGCGGAGACCCGGCCCGGGTCGGCGTCGGACATCAGCTGGCGGGCGGTCGGCGCGGGCGGCTATCTGGTGCACACCAACCACTTCGACAGCGACGACACGGCGTTCGCGTCCTCGGGCACCGATCACGGGCCCCGGGTCATGCCGGACACCCTGTTCCGCCAGAAGCGGGCGATCGCGATGGCGGAGCTGATGCCCCGGCCGTCGGTCGCCGGCTGGCACGAGGTGCTCAGCGACCACGAGAACTACCCGGACGCGGTGTGCTGCCACCCGAACCCCGAGGAGCACGAGCTGGAGCAGGGTTCGACGGTCGCGAGCGCGGTCATCGAGCCCCGGCGCCGCACCATGCATCTGGTGCTGGGGCACCCCTGCGCGGTGCCCCGGGTGAGCTACGACTACACGAAGTTCTTCGCCGGGATGTCGTGACGCCCCCGCCGCCGCCCCCGCCGGGCGGCGGACAGGGTCTCCCGGGAGCCGCCGTCGGGCGGCGGACAGGTTGTCCTCGTCGCCGTCAGGCGACGGACAGGATCTCCTGACCGCCGCCCGACAGTCGGTAGGTGAGCGTGGGCTGGGACAGGCTCTGGTCGCCGGAGTCGTACGGATAGCCCGTCACGGACTGCCCGGGGTCGGCGAAGAGATAGGTGCCGTTGACCCCCCGGTACGCGGACTCCCGCAGATAGCCGCCGATGGCCCTCGGGTGGTACGAGCCCGTGATGGAGAAGGCGGCGTGCAGCATCCGCACCTGGTCGTAGGCCGCGCTGGCCTGGCTGCGGCCGGGCGGGGTGCCGAAGGTGCGCGCGTACGACTCGGTGAAGCGGCGGCCCAGCGGATCGTCCGGGCGGCCGGTCACGGTGGACCAGACGACCTGGCCGCCGCCGTGCTCGATCCGGCGGGCGAAGCCCGGCACGGACGGGGTGTAGATGTGGTACGTGAGCTGGTCCGGGCGGTGCCGGGTGATCGCGTTCTGCAACTCGGCGGCGGTCTCCACGGACAGATGCGACAGGACGACCACGTCCGGACGGTCGGCGAGCACCCCGGCGATCAGCTCGTCGACGTGCTCCACGGCCAGCCCGACCCGGTGGGTCGAGGTGACCCGCCAGCCCGCCTCCCGTACCCGGGTCTCGAAGTTCCGGTCGGTGACCGCGCAGCCGTAGCCGTCCAGCTCGACGACGGCGAGCCGGTGCGCGTGGTCGCCGGGCGCGGGCCGGGTGCGCAGATAGGCCAGGAGCGCGGCCTGGTAGGTGGTCTCGGAGGGGCAGGTCTGGAAGACGTGCCCGTAGCGGCGCGGGTCCTCGCGTACGGCGTCCACACTGCGCGTCCAGGTGTTGGTGTGCAGGAACGTCCGGCCGAAGTCGGCGGCGAACTCGAAGACGGCGGGGCTGAGCGCGCTGGCGTAGCTGCTGGTGATGGCGTCGACGTCCGCCTCGACGAGCGCGGCGAGCCCGGTCCGTACCGACTCCTCGTCGAGGGGGTCGATCCGCACGGTGACATGCTCGACGGACCGGCCGTAGTCATGGCGGAGGGTGTTGATGTCGCCGACGGCGAGGGCCGCGCCCTGGGCGGTCTCGCAGCCGTCCGCGGCGAAGGCCCCGGAGACGGCGATGGTGCCGATACGGAGGGTGTCACGGCTGCCGCGGGCCCGGTGGCGGGCCGGCGCGGCGACGGCGGACGCGGTGGCGCTGTGCCGCTCGATGTCCAGGACGCGGATGCCGGAGCGGTGCTCGACCCCGCCGGGGATCGGCAGCCGGATGAGATCACGGTCGACGGCGAGCGCGCTCACACCGGCGCGGGAGTCCTGGCCGAGCTTCTTCAGCAGCCGCTCGACCTGGGTGGTGACGGTGCGGATGCTGGTACCGAGACGGCTGGATATCTCCCGGTTCGACAGCCCGAGCGCCACGAGCGAGATGATGTCGATCTCTCGGGCGGTCAGTCCGGAGGGCGGTCCCGGCAGGGGGCTGAGGGTCAGCGCGACGGTGCCCGGGGTTCCCGGGCGCGATTCCAGTCCGCACCGGGCCCACCGGCCCTCCTCGCACCACAGGAAGCGGGCCGTCCCCACCCCGGACTCATGGAATCCGGCGACGCGCCGCAGCAGCGCGGGGCTGGGACCGGGCCGGCCGGACCCCTCGGTGGACGCGGGTACGGGAACGGCCACGGGTACGGGAACGGCGGGGCCGACGGCGATGTCCCAGGACTGCTCGCCGTCCGCCGGACCCGTCGGGGCGTGATCAGGGTGAAGCGACCGCACGGCACTCCTCCGTTCGTCGGGCCGATTCGCGACTTTCCCCCTGTCCGCGCGAGTTTTTCCGGACCCAACGTACGATAAACCGCGAATCCCGCTCCGACCAGGGCCTTCGGTCCCGTGGCAGCGCCGCCCCGGCCGCCGGGCGGGAGCCGGGCCGGTCCGTCCACGGCGCCGAGCCGTCCGCGGCGCGGGGCCCGCCCGGAGGCAAGCGGCCCGGCAAGCGGACCCGGTCCTCCGCGACGGTCACGCCCTGATGGCGATCCGGACGGCCTCCATCGGACGGGACTGCCCGACGGTGCCGACGAGGGCGGTCGGCCACCAGGGGCTCCAGCCCTGCCAGCCGCTGTCGGCCAGATGCGCGAGGGCACGCATCCTCGTGTTGCCGAAGACCTGGAGGTTCAGGGCCTCGATCGCCCGGTTCTCACCGGTGGTGCCGACGGTGACCGCCCGTCCGTCGGGGGCGCACTGCCAGCCCTGCCAGCCCACGCCGGCCACATGGGCGCGGACGCACACCCCGCCGATTCCGGCGGTCCCGACGGTGAGCGCCTCCATTCTCCGGGCCTGGCCCACGGTTCCCGCGATGTCTCCGTTGCAGGCGGTCAGGTCCTGCCAGCCCTCGTCCTGCACATAGGCCTGGTAGCACAGGCTGCCGAAGCCGCTGGAGGCGGTGGTCCGGGCCCGGGCGACGACCTCGGCGGCGGGGCCGGGGCCGGACCCGCCGGGTGGGGCGGCTCCGGCTGCTGCGGCCGGCGCGGTCCCGGCCGACAGACCGCCGGCCGCGAGCGTGAGGGCGCCGAGGAGTAAGGACAGGGACTTCCGCATGGCAGTACACCCTTCGGCGGGGACGGCGGGGACGGCGGGGAGTGGAGCGGGGCGCCCGGTAGGTCGGCCGGGGCCGACCGGTCCGGGGCGGCATCGATGGTGCGAGGGCATGCGGACGGTGTCAACGGGCCTCCTGCGGCAGGAGACGCGCTGTGGCGCGATACGGACCGGTGTCAGGGGCGTTGCGGGCGCCGTCTTCCGGCCGAACGCACCGGCACCCCGGACCCGCACCCGCACCCGCATCCCACCGGCACCGGCACCGGCACCGGCACGCCTGGGGCCCTGCCCGGATACGGCGGATCCCGTGGGCCGCACCGCGCTCGCCTGGCCGCACCGGACCGCACCGCGCCGGGCCGCACCCGGCCCGCCGTACGCGAAAGGCCCCCGGTCCGGGACATCGGCGACATGCGCCGGCGTCCGGACCGGGAGCCTCCCCCTGAGCGAGGCGCGCCCGGCGGCCGGGCCTGTTCCCCTCTCGCTCCCACGCCCCCTGGCTCGGTCCTACTGGGCGGCGCCGATGTCGGCGGCCCACGGATAGCTCAGCTGGACCGAGGAGATCGGCGCCCCGGTCAGGCCCTTCTTCAGGAACAGCGGGTTGAACGGTGTGTACAGCGGCATCCAGACGACCTGGTCGACGGCCTTCTGCTGGGCCTGGGCGATGAGTCCCGCGCGCTCGGCGCCGTCGGCGGTCGCCTTGGCCTCGTCGATGAGCCGGTCGAACTCCGGGTCCTTCCACCCGGCGAAGTTGAAGGTGTCGCCGCTCTGGAGGTACTGGTAGATCGCGGTCGGGTCCGGATAGTCCGCCTGCCACAGCGAGAAGAGCATGTCGATGCCCTCACGGGCCTTCGCGTCGCTGTACAGGGCGTTGTAGTTGTCGGCGGGCAGGGTCCTGATGTCGACCTTGAGCCCGATGGACTCCCCGGCGCGCTTGACCTCGGTGCCGATGACCGGCATCTCGGACTGGGATCCGGTGACGGCGACGGTGACCGGCTCGGCGGGCACGCCCGCCTCCTGGACCAGCTTCTTGGCCTGCTCCAGCGAACCGCCGGGGTCGGGCAGGGCGTCGTACGCGGCCTTCAGCTCCTTCTGGGCGTAGCCCCAGGTGCCGGGGGCGGCGGGCGCCTTGAGGGGTTCGGCGGCTCCGGAGACGGCCGCGGTCATGATGCCCTTGCGGTCGACGGCCATGGAGAGCGCCCGGCGGATCCGCACATCGGCGAGCGGGCCCTTGAGGTCGGTCACCATGCCGACGTAACTCCCGGTCGTACGGCCGAAGTAGAGCGATCCCTTGTCGGTGTTCAGCAGCTTCGCATAGCCGGAGGCGGGCACGAACCAGGAGCCGTCGAGTTCACCGGAGAGCATCGCGGTGGTACGGGCCGCGGGGTCGCGGATGAACTCGAAGTCCACCTTCGCCGGCTTGGCGGCGCGCTTCTTGTCCCAGTAGCCGTCGAAGCGGTCGAGGGTGATGGACTTCCCGGCCGCCCACTCCGACAGCGCGAACGGGCCGGTGCAGTCGACCCCGCCGTCCGGGCGGCCGAGCTTCTTCCCGGCCTTCACGGCGGCGGCCTTGCCGACGACCCGCCCGGCCGGAGTCGCCATCGCCTGGTTGAACTGCGCGTCCGGCTTCTTCAGCCGTACGGTGATCTCCTGGTCGCCGCTCGCCCGGATCGACGCCACGTTCTTGTACACGGCGTCGTGGTACGAGCCGAGCGCCTTGTCGAGGTTGCGGCCGAGGCTGTAGGCGACGTCCTCGGCGGTCATCGGGGCGCCGCTGTGGAAGGTGACCCCGTCACGCAGCTTGTAGACCCAGGTCAGCGGGTCGGGGTTGGTCCAGGAGGCCGCCAGCGAGGGCTTGAAGGTGAGGTCGGGGTCGATCCTCAGCAGGCTCTCGCAGACATTGGCGAGGACCTCCATCGGCGGGAAGTCATTGCTGTAGATGGGGTCCAGGGACGAGGGCTCGGCGTACAGAGCCCATCTGAGCGAGTCGACACCGCTCTTCGCCGCCGGCAGTGACTCGGTCAGCTCCGGGGTGTTCGTACCGTTCCCGCCCGCTTTCTCCACGCCTCCGCAGGCGGAGAGCGCGAGAGCCGTGCAGGCGGTCAGCGCGACGAGGACGGTGGTGCGGTGTCGCGGGGTGCAGCGGGGCATGGGTGGTCCTCCACGGGGCGGGCGTGAGTCACGGGGTGGCGAGGAAGTCGCGTCGGGCCTGCGACACCTGGGCGGGGTCCCAGCCCAGTCGCGGGACGCTGGACAGCAGGAGCCGGGTGTACGGGTGCTCGGGGCGGCTCAGGACGTCGGCCGTGGGGCCGCGCTCGACGACGGCGCCGCGGAACATGACGACCACGTCGTCGGCGACCCACCGGACGACCTCCAGATCGTGGCTGACGAAGATCAGCGCGACCCCGGTGTCCCGCCGGATCTCGGAGAGCAGATTGAGGATCTGCGCCTGGATGGACACATCGAGGGCGGCGACCGCCTCGTCGAGGACCAGCAGCCGGGGGTCGGCGGCGAGCGCCCGGGCGATGGCGACGCGCTGGCGCTGTCCGCCGGAGAGTTCCCGGGGCAGGGCCGCCGCCTCGCGGGTGCCGAGGCCGACCTGTCCGAGGAGTTCGGCCCGCCGCTTGTCGAACGCGGACGTCTCCAGCCCGGAGTGCAGCCGCAGGATCTCGTCGATCGCGTCCCCGGCACTCTGGCGCGGGTCCAGACTCTGGTACGGGTCCTGGAAGACGAGCTGGACGGTACGGGCGCGCTCCCGCCGGAGCCTGCGGCTGCCGCCGGTGCCGATCTCCCGGCCGTCGAAGAGGATCCGGCCCGCGTCGGGCTCCTCCAGGCCGACGATCATCCGGGCGGTGGTGGTCTTGCCTGAGCCCGACTCCCCCACGATGCCGAGGGATCCGCCGACGGGCACCTCGAAGGAGACGTCGTCGACGGCGGTGACCCGGCCGTGGTCGTACGTCTTGCGCAGGGCCTCGACCCTGGTGACGGGGTGGGTGTCGGTCACGGCCGCTCTCCCTTCGTGAACATGCCGGAGCGGTCGGCCCGGTCACCGGAGCGGTCGGCCCGGTCGCCGGAGGGGCCGGTGCCGGGGCCGTGGGCGGGGCGGTCGGCCCGGTCGCCGGAGGGGCCGTCGGCGCGGGCGGGTCCGTCCCCGGAACCGTCGGTGCCGGTGCTGTGGGCAGGTCCGTCCCCGGAACCGTGGGTGCCGTCGGGCCGGCCGGGATCGTCGCCCGTCGCCAGATGGCAGGCCACCCGGCGCCCGCCGGAGTGTTCGGCCACGGGTGCCGTCTCCCGGCAGACGTCGGCCGCCCGGGGGCACCTGGGCGCGAAGGCGCAGCCGGCCCCGGCCTCGTACAGCCCCAGCGGCCGGCCCGGCACCGCCCGCAGTTCCGCGCGGCCGGGCGCGGGCCGGGCGGCGAAGAGGGCGGCGGTGTACGGATGCCGGGGGGCGCGGGCGAGATCGGCGGCGGTGGCGGCCTCGACGACGGAGCCCGCGTACATCACATGGATGCGGTCGCAGACGGATACGGCGAGGTCGAGGTCGTGGGTCACCAGGACGATCGACAGCCCGCGTTCACGGCGGAGCCGCAGCAGGATCGACATGATCTCGGCCTGGGTGGTCACAT
Source organism: Streptomyces sp. NPDC051018 (assembly GCF_044456085.1). NCBI lineage: Bacteria > Bacillati > Actinomycetota > Actinomycetes > Kitasatosporales > Streptomycetaceae > Streptomyces > Streptomyces sp. NPDC051018. The sequence goes on along the minus strand of NZ_JBITFN010000001.1, from coordinate 353,649 downwards.
CGAGCGCGGTCGTCGGCTCGTCGGCGAGCAGCAGATCGGGTTCGCTCGCCAGAGCGGCGGCGATCATCACCCGCTGGAGCATCCCGCCGGACATCTCGTGCGGGTACTGGCGCAGATGGCGGGCCGGATCGGGCAGCCCGACCTCCTCCAGCAGTCCGCCGGCCCGCCGGGCGGCGGCCTCCTTGGACAGGCCCCGGTGGATCCGGAGCCCCTCGGCGAGGAAGGTGCCGACGCGCTGGAACGCATTGATGTGTGCCCGGGGGTCCTGGAAGATCATGGACGCGGTCCGGGACCGTACCTCGGTCAGCTCCTTCCGGGAGGCGCCGAGCATGTCCCGGCCGAGGACCCGGACCCGGCCGGCGACCTCGGCCTTCGCCGGGGTGAGCCCGACGGCCGTCCGCAGTGTCATGGACTTGCCGGAGCCGGACTCGCCGACCAGGCCGACGATCTCGCCGCGGGCGCAGCTGAGGGAGACCGAGGCGAGGATCGGCTTGATCCGGTCGCCGCCGCGGACCGCGATGGAGAGGTCCTCCACGTCCAGCATGGCGGGGTCCGCCGGCGCGTCCTTCAGGGGTGCGGTGGTCATCGGTCCGCCCTTCTGATGCGGTCGGCGACTGACTCGCCGATGAGACTGAAGGCGACGACGGCGATCACGATGAGCACCCCGGGGGCGAGCGCCGACAGGGGCGCGCCCTGGAGCAGGGCGACCTGGCCCTCGGAGATCATGGCTCCCCAGTCGGCCTGCGGCGGCTGGACTCCGAAGCCGAGGAAGGACAGCCCGGCGAGGTCGATCATGGCGTAGCCGAAGCAGAGGGACGCCTGTGCCAGGACGAGGGGCGCGATATTGGGGAGCAGATGCCGCACGATGATGCTCGCGGCGGAGAACCCCTGGATCTCCAGGGCGCGGATATAGGGGCGGTGGCGTTCGCCGAGGGCGGCGCTGCGGGTCATCCGGGCCATGTAGGGGGTGTACGCGATGGCGAGCGCGAGCACGGTCGCCTTGAGTCCGGCGCTGAGTACGGCGACCAGCAGGATCGCCAGCAGCACTCCGGGGAAGGCGAAGATCAGCTCGACCACACGGGACAGCACGGTGTCGACCCAGCCGCCGCGCCAGGCGGCGATCACCCCGATGGTCACCCCGAGGAGGGTGGCGCCGGTGACGACGCCGAGCGGGCCGAGCAGCGAGGTGCGGGCGCCGTGGATCAGCCGGGACAGCACATCGCGTCCGGACTGGTCGGTGCCGAGGAGATGGTCGGCGGAGGTGCCCTGGAGGCTGTCGGCGAGCGACACCGCGTTGGGGTCCTGCGGGGCGAGCCAGGGGGCGAACACCGCGACCAGGACGAAGAGGGCGAGGACCGCGATCGACACGGTCGTCGTCCGGCTGCCGCCGAGCATGCGGCCGAGCCAGCGGCGGCGTACCAGTCCGTTGTCGCCGCGGGGACCCTTCTCGGGGTCCGCCGTGGTGTCCGGGGTGTCGGTGACGACGGCCATCAGGCACCCACCTTTCCGCGTACCCGCGGGTCGACCAGCGGGTAGATCAGATCGACGAGGAGATTGCAGAGCGCGAACACGCCCACGATGATCAGCACGATCGCCTGGGTGACCGGGAAGTCCTTGGAGTTGACGGACTGCACCAGCAGCGAGCCCATGCCGTTGAGCCCGAAGGCGGTCTCGACGAGGGTGGTGGTCACCAGCAGCCCGGAGACCACCAGTCCGGCGAGGGTGACGACGGGGACCAGCGCGTTGCGGAAGGCGTGCCGCCAGATGATGCGGCGCTCCGGGATACCGCGGACACGGGCGGTCTCCACGTACTCCCTGCCGAGTTCGGCGAGCATGGAGGACCGGGTGGCGCGGGCCACGAGCGCCGCCGAGGAGAGCGCGAGCGCCACGGCCGGGAGTGTGAGGTGCCGGAGCCGGCCGAGGAAGCCCTCTCCCGCGCCGAAGGCGGGGAACCAGCCGAGGGTGACGGCGAACAGCGAGGTCAGGCCGATCGCCATGACGAAGGCCGGGGTGCCCATCGCGACCGTGGTGGCGATGATGGCGGCGCTGTCGGCCTTGCCGCGCTTCACGGCGGCGATCACGCCGATGACGATGCCGGAGGCGAGGATGAGGACGAAGGAGTACGCCACCAGGAATCCGGTGGTGGTCAGCCGCGAGGCGATCAGATCGCCGACGGGCTGGCGGAACTGGAGGGACTGCCCGAAGTCACCGGTGACGATGCCGCCCAGCCAGGCGAGGTAGCGCTCGAAGAAGGGGTCGTCGAGCCGGTACTGGTCGCGGATGGCCTGGAGGGTGTCGGCGGTGACGGAGTTGCCCCGGGCGAGGAACGACTCCGGGGATCCGGGCGCCAGATACATCGCCGAGAAGACGATGAACGAGGTCGCGAGCATCAGCAGGACGAGGGCGAGGAGCCGTTTGGCGAGAGTGAGCAGCATCCCGGCCGCCGCGCCGGGGGCGGCCCGTCCGGGTGCCCCGGGGGGCTTCTCCACCGGGCCCGCGCCGGTCGCCGCGGCCGTCACGAGGACGCTCCCAGGTCGGCGGCCCACGGGTAGTGCAGCTGCATGTAGGAGGCGGGGGTGCCGGTCAGCCGCTTGTTGAGGAAGAGCGTGTTGTGCGGCGCGTACAGCGGGATCCACACCAGTTCGTCGACGACGATCCTCTGCGCGGCGGTGACGAGCTTCGCCCGCTCCTCCTCGTCGGAGGTCCGGCCCGCCTTGGCGACCAGTTCGTCGTACTCCGGGTCGGAGAACCCGGAGAAGTTGTAGAAGTGGCCCGTCTGGAAGTACTGGTACATCTGGAGGGGGTCGGCGAAGTCCGTGCCCCAGCCGGTCAGATAGAGGTCGATGCCCTCGCGGGCCTTCTCGTCGGTGTAGACGCCGTTGTACTGGTCCGCGGGGACGGCCTTGATCTCGACGTCGAGGCCGATCTTCTTCGCGGCGGACTGGATCTCCGCGCCGATGACCGGCACCTCGGCCTCGGCGCTGGTGGTGGCGACGAAGATCGGCTTCGCGGGCTTGCCCGCCTCGGCGACGAGCTTCTTCGCCGCCTCGATGTCCTGCTCGGTGACCTTCAGTCCGTCCCAGGCGCTCTGGTACGTCTTCTGGGCGTAGCCCCACGAGCCGGGGACGGCCGGTGCCTTCTGGGGCTCGCCGGCGCCGCTGATGACGGCGTCGATAATGCCCTCGCGGTCGATGGCCATCGACAGGGCCTGGCGGACCCGGATGTCCTTGAGGGGGCCGTCGGTGTTCATGACGATGGCGTTGAAGCCCTGAGTCGACTTGCCGTAGTAGACCGTGCCCTTGCCGCTCGACGACAGCCGCTCGAGCGCCGACGGCGGCAGGAACCAGCTGCCGTCGATGGAGTCGGACAGCAGGCCGTTGACCATGGCCGCGGGGTCGCGGACGAAGCGGAACACGACCTCCTTCGCCTTCGCCCGTCTGGCCTCGTCGAAGTACTCGTCGTCGCGGGTGAGGGTCATGGACTGCCCCTTCTCCCACGTGCCGAGGGAGAACGGGCCGACGCAGTTGACCCCGCCGGCGGGTGTTCCGTACGCCTTCCCCTTGGCGGTCACCGTCGCCTTGCTGTCGACAATGCCGGCGGGGCTGGACATGTAGGCGTTGAACAGGACATCGGGCTTCTCGAGCGTGACGGTGACCTCCAGCGGGCCGGTGGCCTTCACTGAGGAAACGTTTTCGTAGGCGCCGGACCAGAAGGAGCCCGCCTTGGTGTCGAGGTTGCGGCCCAGGCTGAAGGCCACGTCCTCGGCGGTCAGCGGGGTGCCGTCGTGGAACGTCACTCCGGGGCGCACCCGGTAGACCCAGGTCGTCGGGGTCGGGTTGGCGAAGGACTCGGCGAGCGCGGGTTCGAGGGAGAGGTCGGGGGCGAGCCGGAGCAGCCCCTCGCAGACGTTGGACATGATCTGGCCGGTCTCGAAGCTGGCGTTCTGGATCCAGTCGAACGACGCGGGCTCGGCGGAGACCGCCCAGGTGACCCGGTCCAGGGGGCCGGACGCCTTCGGGGTCAGCTCGGTGACGGCGGGCTTCTTCCCGCCGGCGTCCTTCGTGCCGGGGCCCGCGCCGGAGCAGGCGGTGAGGGCCAGCGTCCCTGCGGCCAGGGCGGCGGCGAGCCGTCTGGCGCCGCCGGAGACGGGGGTGGCGTTCAAGTCAGGTACCTCCGCGGGGGATCGGGGTCACGCAGGGCAGGGTTCAGCGGAAACCAACGGGAGATGCGGGCAGCGGAGGAACCATCCCGGCGGGGTACCACCAACGTCTCGGCCGCGCTGCGAAGCCATCGTGCTCGGGCTTGATGGCGGCAGTTAACACCGGCGGATTCCCAGGGTCAAGACACTGAAAGAAACGTTTCTTTCTAAAAAAGAAACGTTTCTTTTCCGTCTGGCATCCGTCATGATGCTGAGCCAGGCGGTCGCTCACCCTTCCGCCTGACGATCTGTGCATTCCATCCTTCGGAAGATGTGTGATGACCCAGCCCTGGATTCTGGTGACCGGTAACGGCGCCTTCGGCACCCTGGCGTGCCGGACCGAGCTGCACTACGCCGACAACCCCAGTTCCGCCGTGGCACTCGCGCTCGACGGCGAGGAGATCGGCGGCCACCGTGTGGTCGGGCGCAGCCTCATCTGGAACGAGCGGCCGGAGGAAGCCCTGCTCCCGCTCCTCGGCGACGGTGAACCGCCCGCCGCGGTCGTCTCCTGCGGGGTGTTCTCGGGCCGGACCACCGTCACGGTGGAGCGTACGGCGGTCAACGTCGAGGACTTCCAGTTCGCCGAGGACGGGCGGCGCCCGGCCGGTGAGCCGCTCTATCCCGACGGTCCCGCCGCCTATCTCGCCACCCTCCCGATCAAGGCCATGAGCACCGCGATGCGCGAGGCCGGTGTGCCCGCGCTGATCTCCAACTCCGCCTCGACGCACGGCTGCAACGCCGTCATGTACACCGCGCTGCATCTGGCGGCCCTGCGCGGGCTGCCCACCCGGTGCGGCTTCGTCCATCTGCCCGACACCCCCGAGCACGTGGCCCGGATCGGGCACAACGGCCCGAGCATGGACCTCGCGCTCCAGATCGCCGCCCTGCGGGCGGGCGTGACGGCGGTGGTCGCCAATCCGTCCGACATCCGCGTACCCGCCAATGAATGGGAGTGGTGAGACCGCCATGCCGAACGCCCGGCCGAGCGAGGGGCCGTCCGGCCCCGACCTGCTGATCCGCCGGGGCCGTGTCCACGGCCGCGACGGGCTCGTGGACCTGTGGGTACGCGGCGGGAAGGTGGCCGCCGTCGTACCGAGCGGCGAGGCCCCCGGGCCGACCGGCCCGAACGGTACTGCCGCCGGCCCCGACCCCGCGCCCGAGGTCCTGGACGCGGGCGGCGGACTCGTCTCCCGGTCCTTCACCGAACCGCACTACCACCCGGACAAGGCCTACAGCCGCGCCCTCGCGCCCGCCGGTGCCCGGGACTCCTTCGAACGCGCCCGGCTCATCAAGGCGGGATTCACCGTCGAGGACGTGACCGAGCGGGCGACCCGCGCCCTGCGGCTGGCGTCCGCGAACGGTGTCACCAGGCTGCGGGCCAACGTCGACGTCGACTCGGTCTCCGGACTGCGGGGCTTCCACGGGGTCCTGGCCGCCCGGGAACGGGTGGCGCATCTGCTGGACGTGGAGATCGTGGCCTTTCCGCAGGAGGGGCTGGCCCGCGACCCCGAGTCCCGGGCCCTGCTGGCCGAGGCGCTCGCGTCCGGCGCCGATCTGATCGGCGGCTGGCCCAATGTCGAGGACGGCGCCGAGGCGCAGCGGGCCCATGTCCGCGAGGTCTTCGACCTGGCGGAACGCTTCGACGTCGGGGTGGACATCCACGCCGACTGCATGATCGACCCCGCCGAGACCATGCTGGAGTACGTCGCCGAGGAAACGATCCGGCGCGGCTACCAGGGCCATGTCCTCGCCAGCCACTGCTGTGGTCTGGAGGTGTACGCGGACACGGACGCGGCACGGGTCGTCGCGAAGGTCGCCGAGGCGGACGTACGGATCGTGGTCGTCCCGCTGAATCTGCTGGACGGCGGGCCGCGCGGGCTGTCGCGGCCCCGGGAGCTGATGGCGGCGGGCGCGGTGGTCGCGGCGGGCAGCGACAACATGAACGACGGCTGGTACCCGCTCGGCACCCTGGATCCGCTGGACCGCGCCCAGATGGCGTTCTTCGGCGCGGGGTTCCACGACGAGGGCGCGGTGGACACCGCGTGGGAGATGGTCTGCGGGCAGGCGTCGGCCGCGGTCGGCGGGCGCCCCGGGGACATCGAGGTGGGCGAGGACGCGGATCTGGTGCTGTTCGAGGCGCCGGACCGGGCGACGGCCCTGGCCAATGCGCCCTCCACACGGACGACGCTCAGGCGCGGGCGGGTGGTGAGCCGCCGGAACACCGCCGCACGCGCGGCGGCGGAACCGGTGCGGCCGTGACCCCGTACCGGCCGGGCACCCCCGGCCGGGGCGCCCCGGGCGCCCCCGAGGAGCCCACTCCGGGCGACGGTGGCACGGGCCTCACCACCCCTGCCCGTCCGCACCCCGCCCCCGCCGGCACCGGCCGGGGCGACGGCGGCACCGACCCCACCCCTCGCGGCACGCACATCACCGCCCCTCGCAGCACGGACCCCACCGCCCCGGACCCGCGCGAGTCCGGTGCGCGCACCGGGGACCCGCACCTCCCGGGCGCGTACACAACCGCGGGGCGTCCCCCCGCCGAGGGCGCCGGGGGCTCCCCCGCGGAGCCCGTCGAACGGCTCAGCGGCCGTGCCCGCCCCACCGGACCCGCCGATCTCGCCGTCACCGGGGCCACCGTCCTGACCCCGGAGGGCCCGCGACCGGGCACGCTGCTGGTCGACGGCGGCCGGATCCGGGCGGTCGTCCCCCCGGGCACCCGGGTCACCGCCGGGGAGACCATCGACGCCCGGGGACTGCATCTGGTCCCCGGGGTGATCGATCTGCATGTGCACTTCGACGTCCCTGGCATCAGCCTGGAGACCGACTTCCGCACCGGCACCCGTTCCGCCGCCGCCGGTGGCGTCACCTTCGTCGTCGAGCACCCCTTCTCCGACCCGCCGACCACCACCGCCGCCCGCTACCGCGACAAGCGGCGGTCGGCAGCGGCGGGCGCGGTGGTCGACTTCGGCCTCTGGGGCGCGCTGACCCGGCCCTCGCTGGACGAGATGGAGGGCCAGCACGCCCTGGGCGCACCCGGCTTCAAGGCGTTCCTCCCCGAGAACGACATGGACTTCCCGCCCGCGACCGAGGCCGATCTGCTGACCGGGATGACGACCGCGGCACGCCTCGGGGCCCGGGTCCTCGTCCACGCGGAGGACCGGGACGCGCTCACCGCGGGCGAGGCCGCGCTCCGCGCACGCAGACGCACCGATGTCGCGGCCCTGCTGGAGGCGCGTCCGCCGTCGACCGAGATCGACGCGGTACGGAAGGTGCTGCGGCTGGCCACCAGGACCGGCTGCGCCGTACACCTGGTCCATCTGTCCACGCCCGAGGCGGTCGACCTGGTCACTCAGGCGCGTGCGGCCGGATTGGACGCCACCTGCGAGGTCACCGCCCACCATCTGCTGCTGAACGCCGCCGAACTGCCCGCACTGGGCGGCTTCGCGGTGTGCGCTCCCCCGCTGCGGGACGAACGCCATGTGGAGCGGCTGTGGGACCGGGTACGGGCCGGTCACGTCCAGGCGGTCGTCTCCGACCACTGCCCCTACGGCCGGGCCGACAAGCTCGCCGGGTCCGACGACGTCTTCCGCTGCCCGTTCGGCATCCAGAGCGTCCAGGAGTACGTACCCCTGGTCGTCAGCGAGGCGCTGCGGCGCGGGATGCCCCTGGCGGACATCGTCGCCCTGATGACGGAGGGCCCCGCGCGGATCTGCGGCGCTGACGGCTCGAAGGGCGCCCTGCGGCCCGGTATGGACGCCGACTTCGCCCTGCTCGACCTGGACTCCCCCTGGGTGGTCAGCGCCGAGCGGCAGCAGCACGCCGAGGAGCGCTGGTCGCCGTACGACGGCCGCACCAGCACCGTGCGGGTCGTCCGTACGGTCGTCCGCGGCCGTACGGTGGCGCTCGACGGCGCCGTCACCGCGTCCGGGGGCTCGGGCCGTTACCTCCCGCTGTCCGGGCCCGCCCGGCAGCCGTCCGGGGAGGCGGCATGCCGGATCTGAACCCCTCGGCGGCCGAGATCGCGCGCGGCGCCCGCGAGTTGGTCACCACGTGCCTCTCGGTCACCGGATCGGACCGGGTGCTCGTCCTGACCGACCGCGCCACCCGGCCGCTGGCCGATGTCATCGCCGGCCAGGCCCGCGCGCTGACCACCACGGCCGTAACCGTGGTCCCCGATGTCGCCGCCGGCTACGAGGCGGCACGGTCCGCGATCGGGCGCGCCCTGGACGCGTACGCCCCGACCGTGACCGTGTTCGCGGCGGCCGATCCGGGTGATCTGCTCGCCTGGGACCCGACGTTCTGGGAGCACCTGGAGCGCCACGGGGCACGCCACGCCCATATGCCCGCGCTGGACGACGTCTGCCTCGGGATCGGTATGGCCGTGGACTACACGGAGGTCGCCCGGTTCACCCTCGGCGTACGCGATCTGCTGGCGGGCTCCCGGTCGGTGCGGGTCACCAGCGCGTCGGGCACCGAACTGGAACTGAGCTGCGGCCCGGACCGGCCCTGGACCCCCTTCACGGGCCTCTACCAGTGCGGCGGGCAGGGCGGGCGGCTGCCGCAGGGCGAGGTGTTCTGCACCCCGCTGACCGCCGAGGGCGTCCTCGCGGTGTCGGTGGTCGGCTACCCCTTCAACGCCGCCTCCGGGCTGCTCGCCGAGCCGCTGCTCATCGAGGTCGCGGGCGGAGCCGCGGTCTCCGTACGCCATCCCGACACCGCCTTCGCCGCACGGCTGCACGACTGGCTCAGCGGGTCCCCGGGTGGATTGCGCCTGGGCGAACTGGCCCTCGGCACCAACCGGGCGCTGCCCGCGATCACCGGGAATCTGCTGTTCGACGAGAACGTGCCCGGTGTCCACATCGCCTTCGGCCACCCCTTCCCCGAGTACACCGGAGCCGACTGGGAGTCCCCGGTCCATGTCGACATGGTCGTCGAGCGCCCCGCCGTCCGGGTGGACGGGCGCGCGGTTCTCACCGACGGCCGGTATCTCATCTGACGCCGTACACCCAGGAGTTGACCATGACACACAGTCCGACCGTCCACCATGTGAGCGCCAACCGCGGTCGCGTACGGGGCGCGTACATCCTGATGACCCCGGAGAACCTGGTCGAGAACGCGCTTCCGCATCTGGAGGGTGTGATCGCCAAGCCGCTCGCGACCCCGCGCGCGGTCCCGGCCTGCTTCGGCGAGTATCTGCTGGAGTTCGAGGCGGGCGGCCGCAGCACCCGCCCGCTGGGCACGGGCTTCGAGAACTTCCTCTACGTCCTCGACGGCCGCGCGCACGTCGAGGCGGACGGCACCGTCCACACCCTGGAGCCGGGCGGATACGCGTTCTTCCCCGAGGGGGTCGAGTTCGGCGTCGAGACCCCCGGCGCGAGCCGGGTCCTGTGGGTCAAGCGCCGTTACGAGCCGGTGCCCGGGGTCGCGGCCCCGGAGACGGTCGTCGGCCACACCGACGAGGTCACCCACCACCCCGACGAGACCATCGGCGGCACCTGGGCCCCGCTGCTGCCCGACGACGAGCGCTACGACATGGCGATGAACGTCATGCGGTTCGACGTCGGTTCACGGTTCGCGATGGTGGAGGTCCACCACCAGGAGCACGGCCTCTACATGCTGGAGGGCGAGGGCGTGTACTACCTCGGCGACGACCATGTGGAGGTCTCGGCCGGCGACTTCGTCTATATGGCCCCCTACTGCCCGCAGTCGTTCTACGCGACCGGATCCACCCGCCCGTCGTACCTCCTCTACAAGGACGTCAACCGTGACGGCTTCTGAGACCACCACCACCGCCGACCTGATCGTCGAGGGCGCCACGCTCGACGGCGCCACGGTCGATGTCGTCGTACGGGACGGCCGGATCGCCGCCCTCGGCCCCGGCGCGGCCGGCGGAGTCGGCGCCCCGGAGCGGATCGCCGCCGCCGGGGGGCTGATCACCCCTCCGTTCACGGAGCCGCACAGCCACCCCGACAAGGCGCTCAGCCGCCGTTCGATCGTCCCGCTGGGGCTGCCCGCCCGGCTGACCGAGCGGCCCGCGCTGATGCAGCGGCAGCGCGATCTGAAGGCCACCTTCACCCGGGACGAGGTGGCCGGGCGCGCGGGCGCGTTCCTGCGGCTGGCCGCGTCCCAGGGCGTCGGTACGGTCGCGGGCCAGGCGGACATCGACTCGGTGACCGGGCTGACCTCGTTCGAGGGCGTGATGGACGCGCGCGAGGCCCACGCGCATCTGGTGGAGCTGCGGGTGACCGCGTTTCCGCAGGAGGGGCTGGTCCAGGACCCGGGCGCCTACGACCTGGTGGCCGCCGCGCTCGCCGCCGGGGCCCACCGGGTGGGCGGCTGGCCCAACAACGAGCGGTCGTTCGAGGACCAGCTCACCCATCTGGACCAGGTCTTCGAACTGGCCGAACGGTTCGGCGTCGGCATCGACATCAACGTCGACTACTTCACCGACCCCTCCGAACGTCTGCTGGAGCCCCTGGCCGAGCGCACGGTCGCGCACGGGATGCAGGGCCTGGTCAACGCGAACCACGTGGGCGCGCTGGAGACCTACCCCGACGACGACGCCCGCCGGGTGATCGACCGGGTCGCCGAGGCGGGGATCGTGGTGACCGTGTGCCCGTCCAACCTCGGCGGTTCCTATCCGTACCGGGGTGTCTCACGGGCGAACGAGCTGCTGGCCGCCGGGGTGACCGTGGCCGCCGGTACGGGCAACCTCCAGGACAACTGGGAGGTGTTCGGCAATCTCGACCCGATGGACACCGCCCGGCTCGCCTGGCACGCGTTCCCGCTGAGCGACGAGGACGACAGGGGTGTCGAGACGGCGTGGCGCCTGGTCACGAGCCATGCGGCGAAGGCGGCCGGAGTTCCGTACGGCGAGCTGCGCGCGGGCGGTCCGGCCGACTTCACGGTGCTGTCGGCGACCACGCTCACCGACGCCCTGCGCAATGAGCCGGGCCCGCGCCGGCTCGTGCGGGGCGGCCGGGTGGTGGCGGGGCGGGCGGGCGAACTCTGGACAGCGCGGTGACCGCTGGCGCGGGGGGTGTGCGGGCGGGGGTGTGCGGGCGGTCCGTATCCGCGGGCGGGGCGTTGGCCCCGGGTGCCGGGGGTCACGGGTTGCCGCGGCCGGTCCGCGAATCGCTCGCCGACGAGCGGCGACTCCCGGGGCTCCGCCCCGGACCGGCGCCTCAAACGCCGGCGAGGCTCGAACACCCACGGCAGCCGTACCCGGGTGCCGGGGGCTACGGGTTCCCCACGCCCGGCCCGCATGCCGCCCGCCGACGAGCGGCGACTCCCGGGGTTCCACCCCGGACCCGGCGCCTCAAACGCCGGCGAGGCTCGAACACCCACGGCAGCCCGCAGACGGACCAAGTCCACGGGCGGACCGCACCCCGGCGGCAGCGCGCCGTACCCGGGTGCCGGGGGTCACGGGTTGCCGCGGCCGGTCCGCGAATCGCTCGCCGACGAGCGGCGACTCCCGGGGCTCCGCCCCGGACCCGGCGCCTCAAACGCCGGCGAGGCTCGAACACCCACGGCGCCTCAAGCGTCGGCGGGGCTGGAAAACGCCGGGCGCCCGGTGCAGCGTTGCGGGGCCGGTGCCGGTCGTACGGACGGTCGGCAGACGCACACCCCCCGTCGTACGGTATGCGTACGCGCCGAGCACCTACGCACAGCGCCCCGGACGCGTTGGTTCATGTTGATCCGTGTTGATGCCGAGCAGGGCTACGAGTGAATCTGGTGGTTCCGTGGTGAAGGTGACCAAGACCGCAGGCGGCCGGGTGACGATCCGCGATGTCGCCGCCGCCGCCGGGGTCTCGGTGACAACCGTGTCCGACGCCCTCAACAACAAGGGAAAGCTCCGCCAGGAGACCCGCGAGCGCATCCGGGAGACGGCGGCGTCCCTCGGCTACCGGCCGAGCCGGGTGGCACAGGCGTTCCGGCAGGGACGTACGGGCACCATCGCGCTCGTGCTCCCGCACCGGGACGTCAGCGGCAACGAGCACGACATGATCGGGCTCGACTACTACATGACGATCGCGTCCGGGTCGGCGCGCGCCGCGTTCGGCGAGGGGTACGCCCTGATGCTGACGCCGAGGATCAGCACCGAGGACGAGTGGCGGCTCATCGGCCCGGACGGCGTCGTCCTGTGCGACCCGGCGGCGAGCGATCCCCGGATCGACATGCTGGAGGGCATGGGCATCCCGGTCGTGTCGATCGAGCGCGACCCGGACCGCCCCGAAAGGCCCTTCTACGTCTCGGGCGACAACGAGCAGAACATGCGCGATCTGCTCGCCCATCTCCACCGGGAGGGCGCGCGCCGGATAGCCCTGCTGTCGGCCCGGTCCTCCTGGGCCTGGACCATCGACGGCGAGCAGGCCTATCTGTCGTGGTGCGCCGAGCACGGTCTGGCACCGATGGTCGCCCATGTCTCCGTCGACCGGCTCGAAGCCGACTCCTACCGCGCCGCCTGCGCCCTGCTGGACGCCGACGAGCCGCCGGACGCGCTGATCGCCTCCGCCGAGCAGTACAGCGAGGGCGCCACCCGGGCCTGCCGCGAACGGGGCGTACGCATCCCCGAGGACCTGATGCTCGCCATCGGTATCGACAACCGCTTCGCCCAGCAGTCCGACCCCCCGATCACCGCGATCGACCTGCGCCCCGCCGAACAGGCGGGCGCCGCCGTCACCATGCTGCTGAAGCGGCTCGCGAACGAGACCGTGGACCGGCCCTCGGTGGTGCCGAGCCGGCTGAGGGTCCGCGCGAGCACCCGCCGCTCGTGAGGCGCCGCTCCCGAGGCCCCCGGCGTCGGGCCGCCACCGCCGTACGCCACCACCACCACGTCCCGGACCGGATCCCTCCCGGCGCTCCCGGGGGTCCCCGTCCCGGACCCGCGCCAGGCCGTGGCGGCCACGCGTCAGGCCGTGGCGGTCACGCGTCAGGCCCGGCCCGCCTCGTCCCGGAAGCGCGCGGCCAGTTCGCCGCGCGAGCGGATGCCGAGCTTCGCGTAGATGTGCGTCAGGTGGTACTGCACGGTCTTGACCGAGATGAACAGCTCCAGCGCCACCGCCTGATTGCTCGCCCCGGCGGCGACCAGCCGGGCCACGGACTGCTCCTGGGGGGTCAGCCGGGGCAGCGCGAAGGCCGCCGCCCCGCGTTCGGCGGCCCCGAGCCCGCCCGCCTGGAGTTCCCGTTCGCAGCGCTGGACACAGGTGCGCGCGCCGAGGGTGACGAAGGCGTCGCGGGCGTTCTTGAGGACCGTGTCGGCCTCCCGCCGCTTGCCCGCGCGGCGCAGGGTCTGCCCGTACGCGAAGTTCACACTGGCCCGCTCGTACGGCAGCGGCAGCTGCTCCAGCCGGGCGAGCGCCTGCTCGAACTGCCCCCGCGCGCCCTCGATGTCGCCGTGCGCGCCGGTGATCCGGCCCCGGGCGGCGCCCAGCCGGGCCAGGGTGGAGTGATGGCCGCGCCGGGCGGCGAGTTCCTCGTACGGGCGCAGGAACGCGTCGGCCGCCTCGACGCGGTTGGTCATCACCAGGGCGTTGGCGTAGACGTCCTGCCAGGGCCAGAACCCCGGCTCGTCGACGGCTTCCCCGGACGGCAGATGCAGAATCGGCGCCAGGGCCTCCACGACCCGCTCGTAGTCGGCGCGGGCCTCGGCCACCTGGGCGCGCGCCAGACAGGAGGGCACGAGCATCACCTCGTAGTGGTCCATTCCGGCGGACGCCTCGGCCAGATGCCGGCCGGCGGCCTCCCAGTCCCCGCGCAGGGCGTGCACCTGGGCGCCGGTCCAGTGGATCAGCGGACGGACGAGTTCGATCCGGACGTCCGCGAGCCGCCCGGCCGCCCGCTCCACGGTCTCCAGGGCCTCCGGCCACGCCCCCAGCGCGAACTGGGTGCGGGCCAGCCAGCCCTGCGCCCACAGCGAGATCCGGGTCGATCCCATGCGGTACCCGGTCGGTACGGCGCCCTCCAGCCGTCTGCGGGCCGCCTCGGGCGCGTCGAGCGCGAGGTCGACCCAGCCGCGCCCGAGCTGGAAACGCTGGGGCTGGGCGCCGCCGGGGATCCGTTCGGCGGCGGCCTCGTAGGCGGCGACAGCCTCGTCCGACCGACCGGTGGCGGCCAGCCCCAGCCCGAGGACGGCCTCCGACTCGATCGCCGACGGATCGGCGGGATCCGCCAGCTCCAGGGCCCGGCGGGCCCAGACCACCAGGCCGGCGGCGTCCCAGCGGCCCAGGGCGTGCAGCACCCGGCGCTGGCAGATCTTCGCCGTCAGATCAGGCCGTTTCGCGTGGTCGCAGCGCGCCCACGCCTCGGTGAGAAAGGTCTCGGCCTCCGCCGCCCGGCCTCTCATGATGGCCAGATAGCCGAGGACGACATCCCGCAGCGTACTGGCCGGAAAACTCTCCAGTTCGGCGGCGAAGGCGGTGGCCTGCGGGATGTCCCCGGCACCGACCATCGCGTCCACGGCCCGCAGCAGCCGGTCCCGGCGTACGGCCCCGGTCGTACTGAGGCGGCCGGCCTTGACCAGGGTGTCCGCGACGGCCGACCACTCCCCCACCGACGCCCGCTGGGCCGCGTAGGCGTCGAGTTCGGCGGCGAGTGAGCCGTCCGCGGTGGTGGCGGCGGCGACGCGGTGGGCCAGCCGCCGCCCCTCGTCCCCGGTGATCCGGGCGGCCCGGCGGTGCAGTTCGGCCCGCCGGGCCAGCCCGATGCCGGTGAGCACGGCGGCCCGTACCAGCGGATGCGGAAAGGACAGCAGGGCCCGCCCGGGGTCGACGGTCGCGGTCAGCAGCCCCGCCGTCCGCGCCTCGTCGGCGGCGGGCAGCGGATCGCTGAGACCGGCCAGTACGGCGGCCTCGGCCGCGGTGGCGTCCTCACCGAGCACGGAGCAGACCTCGACCAGGGTCCGGGCCGCGTCCCCGCAGCGCGCCAGCCGGGCGTGGACGGCCGCGGTGTATCGGGCGGGCGCGGGCAGGACGGGCTGCCAGTCCCGCCAGGTCTCCCGGGGCAGCTCCCGCAGCAGCTGGGTGATGTGGAGGGGGTTGCCCCGGGTGTGGCGGCACAGATGGCGTGCGGCGGGCAGGCTCAGGGTGATCCCGGCGGCCTCGTGCGCCAGCGCCCTGGTGCCCTCCGCCCCGAGCGGCCCGACCCTGACGGAGTCGTCACGGCACCCGTCCAGAAAAGCCGCGGTCCCGGCCGGATAGTGCCCGTGAGCCTCCCCGTACGCCTGACCGGGCTCCTCCTCGTATGCCTCGTCGCCGTCCGCGGGGTCGCGGGCGATCAGCACGACGAGGACCTGTTCGCCGGACATCCGCCGTACGGCGGAGCGGACCGCGCGCAGGCTGTCGGCGTCGGCCCAGTGGGCGTCGTCGACGACGACGGCGAGGGGCTGGTGCGCGGCCCACAGCCGGTGCAGCTGTTCGGCGGCCCCGAGCACGGAGGACGCGGTTCCGGGGGCCTGTGCCGGAGGGCCGTCGGACACGGGGAGGGGCTGGGGCGGGGGTCCCTGACCGGAGGGGGGCCGGTCCGCTGAGGCGGTCCGGTCCTCGGAGGGCGTCCGGTCCTCGGAGGGGACGCGGTCCCGCGTCCCGGCGGGGTGCTCGTGGTCCGTGGTGCGGGGCTGGTCCGTCCGGTGGGCCCGCTGATCCGTGGTGCGGGCCCGCAGAAGCTGGCCGGCCACGCCGAGCGCGAGCCCCGACTCCCAGGACACGCCCGTGGCCCGCACCACGGTGGTCCCGCCGCCCGCGAGCACATGGTCGACGAGCGCGGTCTTGCCGCAGCCCGCCGGTCCCTCGACGAGCACCACCGAGGGCCTGCCCGCGCGGGCCGCGTCGAGCGCCCGGGTCAGCGCGGCGACCTCGCCGACCCGCCCGATCAGGCTTCGTCGCTGCTCAGGACGGTCGTCCATGCTCCAGAACGCTAGCACCGGCCGGCTCCCGCCGGGGATCCGGCCGCGTCAGCCGAGGTCCCCGCCCGCGACGGGCAGAACGGTGCCGGTGATGTAGGACGCCTCGTCGGAGGCGAGGAAGACGATCGCGGCGGCCTGCTCGTCGAGCGTGCCGTACCGCTTCATCAGTGAGGAGCCCACCGTCTGGTCGACGATGCACTTCAAGGGCGACCCGGAGCCGGAGATTGACATCTCCTGGACCTTGACCGGGCCCAGTCCAGGCGCCTACCGGCGCCTGATGGACATCATCTTCACTCCCATTCCCGACGGAGACTGATTGTGAGTCAGACGCTCATGCGGGCCATCGCTACGGCCCTGCGCACGCACGGCCACCTCCGGGTGGTCGCCTACGTTCGGGTGAGCACCGAACAGCAGATCAGGGGCTACGGCCTCAGCTACACCCTGAACAAGATCAAGAGGCACATAGAGGCCAAGGGGGACCGCGTCCTGGTCGGCACGTACTCCGACGAGGGAGTCAGCGGCTCCCTGGAGGCCGCGCAGCGCGAAGACCTCACCCGCCTGATGCGCGATGCCCGGTCCACCCCCCGGCCGTTCGACATGGTCACGGTGTACGAGGCCCGCGGCGCAGGCCGCGGCGGCCGGGCCCTCTGGCCCTGGATCTGGGAGCTGGAAGACCTCGGCATCGCCACAGCAGTGGCGATCGATGATCTCGACAACACGACGGACGAGGGCAAGTCCCGCATGTCCAAGGCCGCATCCGAGGCGGAGGCCGAGCGGATCCTGATCCGGGGGCGCACTCAGGGCGGCCTTCAGGAGAAGGCCGAGATCGGCCCTGCTGGGACGTATCTCGGTGGCCGTGTGCCGTACGGCTGGCGCATCGCGGATCAGGGCAAGACGGGCCTCTCGCGGCTCGTGGTGGACGAGTGCTCCGAGGGTGAGGGGCCCTGTCCGAAGTGCGAGGCCGGCGGGGCCCGTATGGGGCGCCGCCTCTTCGTGGAGCATCTGAACTGGTCCCACTCTGCCCGGCTGGCGACCGCAGCGGGCTACCGCAAGCGCAACGGTAGACCGTGGGACGGCCCCGGCCTGGAACGGTGCGTGCGCCGGGCCATCCGGGCCCGGCGGCTGTTCCGGGACCCCGGGCACGGACTGACGATCCTGAACGTCGATGGCACTCCCTTTTACGGGAACACCGTCGAGATTGACTTGCCGCCGATCTTCACCGAGGAGGAGGCGGAGGAGTTCGAGCGTGCCGAGGGCAGGCGCCCCGCACGGGCGCCGCATACCGGCTGGAACGAGTACCCGCTCAGCGGCCACATCGTGAGCGCCTGCGGCCTTCGGTACATCGGCTTCAAGTCGCACGCGTCCAGCCCGCGGATCTACCAGTGTCAGGGGGTGCAGCCGAGTCACATTCAGGCGAACGGGGGACGCTGCTCCTGTCCGCGCCTGGACGCCAGGGCGACGGAAGCCAACGCCTGGCTTCGGGTAAGTCGCTTCCTCGGCGACAAGGGCCGCCTGGGTCAGATCGCGGAGGACTGGCTGAAGACGAAGAAGACGATGAATATCGACTACGTGGCCCGGGTGGCTGATCTGGATCAACAGCTTGCCGAGGTGGCAGACGCCATCGCGGTCACTACGGTGACCACGGTCCGCCAGGCCCTCCGGAGCGGGCTCAACCGCACCGAGGCCGAAGATCGGGCCCTGCGGGCGGTCAGGCCGCTGGGGGAGGAAGAGGAGGCCCTGAGTAAGCAGCGGGAGGAAGTGCTCTCCTGGCAGCGCGAGGCCGCCGAGATCAACAGCCGGGCAGAGAGTCTTCGGTCACTGGCCGACCGCGCCCAGGTCCAGCTGGAGCGCCTGCCTGTGGCGCGACAGAGCGAAATCTATGACTTGCTTCAGATAGAGGGAGCGATCGCGGGGCCGGTCCCGAAGGGCGTCCCTGGCCCTCCGTGCCCCATCACCTCCTGGTTCAGGGAGCACGGGCGGACGGTCCCGGACCTTACCGACGAGGGGTGGGCGGACGTTGCACAGTTCGCCGGGCCCCGGCGGCGGAGGTTCCTGGAGGGGATCTTCCACAAGGCCCGCACGGGGTGCCCCTGGTCCGCGATCCCGAAGGAGTACGGAGCCGTCCGTCATCCATGGCTGGAGTGGTCCCGCTCCGGAGTCATGGTTCAGATCCTGGATGCGCTGGCCGGTCGGCCGAGTACTCCGCCATTCGAGGCCGACCTCACCCCGCCTCTGCTCCTCCGGGGCAAGCTCATTCCCGAACTGCTTTTGCAGGATAGGGACTCAACAGGCCCATCCCGGTCGCGTTGAAGAAGTCCTCGTACTGCCTGATCCGGGCGGCGCGGGCCTCGGGCGATTCCCCCTTGGGGGCGATGCAGTAGATCGTGACCTCCGTCCGGTCCACGGAGACGGGCCGGAAGTGCCGGATCTGGGAGCTGAACTGATCCATCAGATAGACGTTCGGATAGAGGCAGAGGTTGCGGGAGACACCGATCATCCAGTCGGCCCGGTCCTCGCCGAAGGACGCGACCAGTTCGTCCCGCTTCTCGTTCAGCGGCCGGTTGGCGGGATCGAGCCACTTCGTCCACAGCAGCAGATGGCCGTGGTCGAAGGAGTAGAAGCCGCCCTTCTGCTTCGAGCAGCCGCCGGCGTCCATGGCCTTGGTGTCGTTGGCGGACTCACCCGATGTACGGCGGGCGGTGGTGGCCGCGTAGTTCCAGTGGGTCGCCGAGACGTGGTAGCCGTCGGCGCCGTTCTCGGTCTGGAGCTTCCAGTTGCCGTCGTAGGTGTACGTGGACGAGCCGCGCAGCACCTCCAGCCCGTCCGGGGACTGGTCCACGATCATGTCGATGATCTTCGCCGCCTCGCCCAGGTGCTCTTCGAGCGGCTTGACGTCCGGGTTCAGGCTGCCGAAGAGAAAACCCCGGTAGGCGGCGAAACGGGCGACACGGGTGAGGTCGTGCGAGCCGTCCTTGTTGAACTGCTCCGGATATCCGGCGTCCCGCGGGTCCTTGACCTTCAGCAGCCTTCCGGTGTTGCTGAAGGTCCAGCCGTGGAACGGGCAGGTGAACGTCGTCCGGTTGTCGGTCTTCCGCCGGCACAGCATCGCGCCCCGGTGGCTGCACGCGTTGATCAGGGCGTGCAACTCCCCTTGCTTGTCACGGGAGATGACGACGGGCTGCCGTCCGATGTACGTGGTGAAGTAGTCCCCCACCCCGGGAATCTGGCTGTCGTGCGCCAGATAGACCCAGTTCCCCTCGAAGATGTGCCGCATCTCCAGCTCGAAGATCTCCTCGTCGGTGAAGATGTTCCGGCGGACGCGGTACACGCCGTTGTCCGGATCCTCCACCAGGGCGTCCTCGACGATGGTGCGCGCACGGCTGCGGGCTTCGGCCATGGTCCCGTCCCTCCGGGTAGCTGGTAGCTCCGGCCACCGGACCGGTGACCGCTCATGACGCTGACGTTTCAGCATCATGACAGCGGGGTGAAGGATCGGGCCCCAGGCGTTTCCCCAGGGTTGACCCAGGGGGGTATTGATATCTCCGGCGTCTCAATAAGCTCACATCAAGTATTTGTCGAGTATGGGATTCCCTTCCTACGATGATGTGCAGCAGAGGCTCATTCGAGGGAGTTCTCCCGAAAAGCCCCCCGAGGAGTTTTCCGATGGAACTCAGAACCCTCCGGTATTTCGCCGCCGTCGCCGAGACCCGGCATTTCGGCAGAGCCGCAGAACGGCTCCATATGGCCCAGCCCCCGCTTTCCCAGGCGATCCGCCGGCTGGAGGCGGAACTCGGTGTGGAGCTGTTCAGCCGCACCACCCGGCAGGTCGCCCTGACGGGTGCCGGAGAGGTTTTCCACACCGATGTGCTGCGCATCCTCACCTCCGTCGACGAGGCGGTGGCCCGGGTGTCGCGGTTCGCCTCGGGCGTGGAGGGGGTGCTGCGGATCGGGCTGACGGGATCCGCCTCGTACCGCCAACTGCCCGTACTGGCCCGGCTGGTGAAGGAGGAGATGCCGGGCGTGATGCTGGAGGTGCACACCGAGATGCTCACCCCCGCACAGGAACGGGGACTGGCCGAACGCAGCCTGGACGTCGGGCTGCTGCGCCCGCCGGTACGGCAGGAGGGCATCGCCCACCGGGCGGTCGCCGACGAGCCGCTGGTCGTGGCCGTGCCCGCGGCGCACCCGCTCGCCGGGGCGGACACGGTCCGCGTGGAGCAGCTGCGGCACGAGGACTTCATCATGTACGGCGCGGCCCTCAGCTCCGTGGTCAACGACACGGTCGTACGGAGCTGTCTGGCCGCCGGGTTCTATCCGCACTGCGCCTACGAGGTCACCGAGACCTCCGCCGCGCTGGCCCTGGTCGCCGCCGGGCTCGGGGTCGCCGTACTGCCGGACTCGATCCGCTCGGCGCCCCGCGAGGGCGTCCTGTGCAGGACCGTCGAGGACGCGCTGCCCGTACGGCTGGACCTGGCCTGGCGCGCGGACGACACATCGCCGCTCCTGAGGAATCTGCTGGAAATCCTCGAAAAGCACGACGTTTTCCTCCACGGACCCGAAGGGCCCGAAGGACCGGAAAAAGGACCCGAAGGACTCGAAGGAGCGGCATGAAGATCGCCCGGATCGAAGCGATCCCTTTCTCCATTCCCTACAGAAAGCCGCTCAGATTCGCCAGCGGCGAGGTGCACACGGCGCCGAGCACGTCCTGGTGCGCGTCCACACGGACGACGGGCTGACGGGTACGGCGGAGGCCCCGGCCCGGCCCTTCACCTACGGCGAGACGCAGGAGTCGATCGTCGCCGCGATCGACCGGCTCTTCACCCCGCAGCTCATCGGTCTGTCCCCGCTGGAGCGGGAGGCCGTGCACGAACGGCTCGACCGGGCCGTCGGCAATCCGACCGCCAAGGCCGCCGTCGACATGGCGCTGTGGGACATCGTCGGCCAGGCCGCCGGAATGCCCGTCTCGGGGCTGCTCGGCGGATACGGCGACCGGATGCGGGTCAGCCATATGGTGGGCTTCGCGCCCGCGGACCGTACGGTCGCCGAGGCCGAGCGGATCAGGGACACCTACGGCATCACCACGTTCAAGGTGAAGGTCGGCCGGCAGCCCTACACCGAGGACGTCGAGGCGTGCCGGGCGCTGCGCAGGGCCCTCGGTCCGGCGGTCGAGCTGTACATCGACGGCAACCGGGGCTGGACGGCGTCCGACTCGGCGCGGGCCCTCGCGGAGATGGCCGATCTGGGTCTGACGTTCGCCGAGGAACTCTGCCCCGCCGACGATGCCCTCGGGCGGCGCTGGCTGGTGAGCCGGAGCCCCGTCCCCTTCATCGCGGACGAGAGCGCCACCCGGCCCGCCGAGGTCACCCGTGAACTGCTCGGCGGCTCCGCCACCGCCATCAGCGTCAAGACGGCCCGTACCGGATTCACCGCTTCACAGCGGGTGCTGCACCAGTGCGAGGGTCTGGGCGTCGAGGTGGTGATGGGCAATCAGATCGACGGCCAGATCGGCAGCCTGTGCACCGTCGCCTTCGGCGCGGCGCACCGCTCCACCACACGCCGGGCCGGCGAACTGTCCAACTTCCTCGACATGAGCGACGACCTGCTCGCGGAGCCGCTCGTCATCGAGGACGGCGCCCTGCGTATCCGGGAGGGCGCGGGGCTCGGCATCGAGATCGACCCGGAGAAGCTGGCGCGCTACCGCCAGGACGGGTGAGGGCCCCTCCCTCCGGCGCCCGGCGCCCCGCGTCCACGTACGGAGCGCGCGGAACAGACCGCGCAGAACAGCCGACCCCGAACAGACCTCATGCAGACCTCGTACACACCTCATGCAGACCTCACCGAACGGAAGAGAACGGAAGACGACATGACCGACACCACTGTCCGCGCCGAGCAGCCCGCCGAGCAGACCGATTCCGCGGTGCAGGCGACCGCCGCCGCCTCGGGAGCCGCCGCGACCGACCGCTTCCGTACGAAGCGGCTCGCCGGGACCGCGGCCGACACCGAGCGGGTCAACACCCTGGCCACCGAGGTCATCTCGGCCGTGCACGAGGTCATCCGCAAGCACAAGGTCACCTACGCCGAGTACGACGCCCTCAAGGCGTGGATGATCCAGGTCGGTCTGGACGGCGAGTGGCCGCTCTTCCTCGATGTGTGGATCGAGAACGTCGTCGAGGAGGTCAACAGCGAGGACCGCCAGGGCAGCAAGGGCACCATCGAGGGCCCGTACTACGTTCCGGACGCGCCCTCCTTCCCCGCCGAGGCCACCCTCCCGATGCGGGAGGACGAGGGCGGCACCCCGCTGCTCTTCCAGGGCCGGGTCACCTCGGTGGACGGCACCCCGCTCTCCGGCGCCAAGGTCGAGATGTGGCACGCCGACGCCGACGGCTTCTACTCGCAGTACGCCCCCGGTCTGCCCGAGTGGAATCTGCGCTGCACCGTCGTCGCCGACGAGGAGGGCGGCTTCCGTATCCACACGGTCGAGCCCGCGCCCTACCAGATCCCGACCGACGGCTCCTGCGGCCGGCTGATCGCCGCCGCGGGCTGGCACGCCTGGCGCCCGGCCCACCTCCATCTGAAGGTCTCGGCCCCCGGCCACCAGCTGATCACCACCCAGCTGTACTTCCGTGGCGGCAGCCATGTCCAGGACGACATCGCCTCGGCCGTCAAGCCCGAACTGATCCTCGCCCCGGCCCCGGCGCCCTCCGGCGACGGCAACGAGGTCACCTACGACTTCGTCCTCGACCGGGCCTGAGCCCACCCCTGCCCGGGCCCCTGACACGGGGCCCGGCACGCGAGCAAGCACACCGTGGAGGTACGACGATGCTGTTCGCAGTGACCATGGACGTGGCGATCCCGCACGACCTCGACCCCGGGGTGCGCGCGGACCTGGTCGCCCGCGAGAAGGAGTACTGCCGGGAACTCCAGAGGGCGGGCGTCTGGGTCCACATCTGGCGCTGCGCGGGCCAGTACGCCAACCTCGGCGTGTTCGAGGTGTCGGACAACGAGCATCTCCACCAGGTGCTCTGGAACCTGCCCCTGTTCCCCTGTCTGACTTTCTCGATCACCCCACTGGCGACGCACCCGTCAGCACTGTCCGGTTAGTGTCCGAGCGGGTGACGGCGCTGACGGACTACGACGGACAAGCCCGGACATCTGCGGACCATCACCGCTGGTGAGAGGCGTACTGGCCGAAGGCGACACCCCGCCCGGGTTGCTTCGGGACCAAGAGGTGAGACACCGGGTTCTCCCCTGCCCGGCGGGGGGGTGTGGGTTGGATGGAGCGTTCGTTCCAATGAGCAAGGGTGTCGGAGGACGACCTTGGGACTGGTCGCCCCGCCCCGATGCCGGCGTCCGGCCGAGGAAGCGCGGTCGTCCCGGCCGTAAGACCTGAGCAAGAGCACCTCGGCGTACGGAGTCCCGGACCGTCTCGGGCAGGGCATCCCGGGTCCGCGCGATCCGGACGATCACCGGCGAGGTCCCCAGGCGGTACACCGAGCACCGCTCTCGCGTCGGAGCAGGGCGAGCAGGCGCACGGCTCTCGGTCCGGAGCTGATGGCGTCCGTATCCCGGGCCCAGTACCGTCGGGGGCTTGCGTACGTCATGACGCCCAAGGCCCAGGGGGAGCCCGATGGTTGAGCTGGTTCGCTTTCGTACCGAGGACGGCGGCGAGGCCGTGGTCGAGATCGCCGATGACGAGCCCGGGGTGGTGTCCGTCTCCCGGGTCGGTGACGCGATCGCCGATGCCACCGGCTCGCTGGAGGCCGGGCTCGACCGGGTCCGGGCCCTCGCCCGGACCACCCTCGACCGGCTTGTGGCGATGCCGGAGCCGCCGGAGGAGGTGACCGTGGAGTTCGGTGTCCGCTTCAACGCGAAGGCGGGCGCGGTGATCGCCCATACGGAAGCGGAGGGCCATCTCAAGGTTTCCATGGTCTGGCGGCGCGCCCCGGGAGGTGCGCCGGGGCAGACGGGCCCGTGAAATCCGCTTTCCACTCGTACACTGGACACAGCGAGTGTGGGCACGGTGACTCTCGGGGGAGACGATCTTCGTGGGGCCGGAACGAGGCCAGGTGCGGGTGCTGTCCCCGGACGGCACATTGTGGGGGGCCGGCGTCCTGGTGGCCTCCGGGGGGACAACAGTCCGCGTCCTCACATGCGCGCATGTGGTGACCGCGGCTCAGCCGGGGGCCGTAACGCACCTGGAGACGACTGTCCCTGACGGGCCGACAGCAGCGGCAGTCCCCACAGGCCCCCCGAACCACATGGACCTCACGGCCCCCTCGCAACCCCCCGCGGCCACACCGAGCCCCGCGCCCTCCCCCGCCGTCCTCGTCGACCTTCCCGGCCGCAGCTGGTCGGCGCCCGCCCGTCCGGTGCCGGGTGCCTGGTCCCCCGCACCGCCGCTGAACGGGACCGTTCCCGGTGCGGAGTTCCACGGCAGCGCCGATTTCGCCGTCCTGGCGCTGGATGCCGGGCACCCCGGATTCCCGCGCGGCTGCGGCCCGTTGCCCCTTGCTCCCTGCGGCACTCCGGACGGGCGGCCGGTCGCGGTCATCGGCTACCCGCGCGGCGCCCCCGCCGGACTGATCGCCACCGCGCGGCTCACCGGAGGCGGCGGCCCCTGCCCCGACTGGGTGCAGCTCGACGGTCTCCACAGCACCGGTGCCGCGGTGGAGCGCGGCTTCAGCGGCGCGGCCGTGTGGGACCCGGCCCGGCGGCGGGTCATCGGGCTGGTGACGAGCGCGTACACCGACCGGACGGCCAAGGTCGCCTGGATGCTCCCGGTCGAGGCGGCCGTACGGCTGTGGCAGCCGCTCGCCGGAGCCGTCCGGGCGCCCGCCCGGCGCCCCTGCACTCCCCCGCCGCTGGAGCGGCAGTACGAACTCGCCGACGCGCTGCTGGACGTCCCGCAGATCGGCTACGACTCCGGGCGCGCCCTGCGCGACGCGCTCCCGCCCGCCGTCCGCCGCAACGTCCGTGACCACGCCTGGCCGCGCCAGCAGCTCCAGGCCGTCGTCCAGAGCTGCACCGACCAGCAGGACGGTTGCCCGGCGCTGCGCTCCGCCGTGCTCACCCTCGGCGGCGGCTCGTCCTCGGCGCACCGGGCGGTGGAGCTCCTCGACGGCATCTGCTGCGCCGGGGGCCCCGGATCGGAGGACGGTGCATGACGATCGCCCACCGGGTACTGCCGAGGTTCCTGATCGACGCCGTGGCGGACGTCGACTGCCTCCAGGACGCGAGAACGCTGCGACAGGTGGTGGAACGGCTGGGGAGCCAGGCGCGCGCGGCACTGGACACGGCGGGCGCGTCCCGGCGCGGGGTGATCGTGGAGCTGATGGAGGAGCTGTGCGTACGGCCCGTGGGGCTGGCGCAGCTGGTCGAGGCGCTGGAGATGCGGGAGGGCAACTCGGCCGCGATCCGCAGACTGAAGTCCGCCACCGCCGCCTGGGAGGTCGATCTCTTCGACGACGAGGAGTGGGACGAGATCATCGGGCTGCTGGACGGGGTGCGGATCCCCGATCTCCACCGGCGCTACTCCCTCTTCCTCCACGGGCTGGGTCTGCTCGCAGCGCCGTTCCACTGCGTGGAACCCTGGGCGGTGTTCCTGCACGCGGCGACCCTGAACGCGCGGCCCGGGGAACCGCTGCCCTGCTTCCAGGTGCTCCAGCGGCTGCTGGCGCTGGGAGCCGAGGGCGAACAGCAGATTCGGATCATCGAGTGGGCGCGGGACCATGAGCCGTACCGCGCCGACCAGGGGCCGTCCGGGGAGTCCGGCCCGTCCGGGGAGTCCCGGCGGTCCGAGCCGTGCGGGTCGCCCGCCGAGAAGTCCCCGGCCCCGGAGCGGACCGATGTCTGGAGTCCCTCGGACTACCTCATCATCCGGCTCCATCGTCTCCTCGACGCCTCGGAGGGCAGGGATATGCTCCTCTCCCACTGGTGGCGGGTCCAGCCGGGGGAGCAACTCCGGGGCGAGGACCGCCGGATCGATCTGAGCGATGCCGAGAGGGAGGTGCGGGCCCTGGTGCGGCAGGCGGAGAGCGACTGGGCGTACTTCCTCAAATCGGATCTCGCGTTGGAGTTTTTCCTTCCTCAAGATCTCCTCAACCTCGGTGTGGAACGATGGCGCAAAGCTTCGTTCCAAGGGGTGGGCGCCGTGCTCGGGGAGGACCATCAGGTCGTCGTACGCAGTCTCGACAGACTCAACCGCCGTGACATGCACGGACGTTGGGGAGAACGTTGGGACTCGTTCGCGGACGGCCGCGCCGGTCGGGTCCATTGGTTTCCCGAGGACGGCGGGACCCGGGTGCACCCCGGGCCGCAGCCCGCGGTCGTCGTGCTGAGCGGACCGCCCGGCGGACCGCGCGAGGGGTCGGCGGCACACTCCGAACCGGACGAGCTGAGCGAGGCACTGCGCAACGGTGTTCCGGTGGCCCTGTGGGACAGGAGGGAAGAAGGCGACCCGTTGTTCCGGGATGCGCTGCGCTCCCTGCTGGACCGTCACGACCCACGGGAATTACCGGCCGTTGTCAAGGCGTTGCGCATTGCGTGCAACGGACGCGATCCTGAAGGCGACATGATGATCGGCCGTTATGTCGCTCTGCTGTGGGACGACCCGAACCGGATGCCGGCAGCGCCTGCGGGCACCCCGTCGGCTGTACCCACTGATGGGGAGGAGGGCCCTTGACGCTTCCCGACGACATCCCCGTCATGGACGGCGGGCCGGGCTCCGCCGCCAACCGCTGGTGGATCTACCGGGGTACCGGTGAGCCGCTGCGCGACACCACGCTGGGCGAGCTGCTGCCGGAGCCTCCGCCCTGGCGCCGGTTCGACGGCGGTCCGCTGCTCGACGCCCCGCCGGCCGACGACGCGGAGATCGAGCGCCGTCTGGGCGCCGCTCCCCCGGGCACCGGGCCCGCCGGCGTCGCCCGGACCGAGGCGGACATGGTGAACGCGGCGCTGCTGCTGCGCCGTCCGCTCCTGGTCAGCGGCCGTCCGGGCACCGGCAAATCCAGTCTCGCGTACCGCGTGGCACGGGAGTTACGTCTCGGCCGGGTGCTGCGCTGGCACATCACCAGCCGGTCGACACTCCAGCGCGGACTGTACGAGTACGACGCGATCGGCCGGGTCCAGGACGCGGCGGCCGGCCGGGCGGCGGCGGGCGAGAGCGCCGGAGAGCAGGCCGAGCCGGACATCGGCGCGTATATCCAGCTCGGGCCGCTCGGGACGGCGCTGCTGCCGTACGGGGAGCCGCGGGTGCTTCTGATCGACGAGCTGGACAAGAGCGATCTCGATCTGGCGAACGATCTCCTCGGCGTGTTCGAGGAGGGCTCCTTCCAGATACCGGAGCTGCGGCGCGCCCGGCGCAGGCACCCGACCGCCACGGTGCTGACCGACGATCCCGGCGGCGAGGCGGAGATCACGGGGGGATCGGTCACGTGCCACGCCTTCCCGCTCATCGTGATGACATCCAACGGCGAGCGCGAGTTCCCTCCGGCGTTTCTGCGCCGCTGTCTGCGGCTGGACATACCGGAGCCCGGCGCCGACGAACTCGCCGCGGTCGTGGCGGCGCACCTCGGGCAGGACACCACCGACCAGTGGCGTGACGAACTCATCGCGCGCTTCCTGGACCGCAGCCGGGAGCGGGGCGGGCTCTCCATCGACCAGTTGCTCAACGCCCTCTATCTGACGTCCGGGCAGCGCGGCCCCGAGGTGGCCGAGCTGGCCGAGAAGTTGTGGCACCACCTGAACGGGAGCGGGCCCGGAACGAGGACAGGATGACCGGGCGGGCACAAGGCCCGTCGCCGCAGGTGTCCCAGTGGGAGCTGTTGGACGCGCTGTATCTGGCGGCCTGCCAGGACGCGGCCGCGCCCTACCCGTACCGCGACTGGCTGCCGGGGCGGTCCGGCGCGGGCTCCCCCGGCGCCCGGGCCGGACGGATCACCACGGCCGACCCGCACCGGGACCCCGACAGCCCCGACACCCCTGGCTTCCCCGGCTCCCCCGGCCACTTCGGCGGCCCCGGGAGCCCCCGCCCGTGGGACGGCCCGGACACCGCGGACGGCTCCGGGCCCCCTGACGGCTCCGCCCCCGGCGGTGACGGAGGTGACGGCAACGGCGGTGACCGGGGCCGTGACGGTGAGGGTGAGGGCATACCCCGGGCCGCCGGGACCGCCGGGACCAACCGAACCGCCGGAAGCCGGGATTCCTCCCGCAACGGGCATGTCCCACCGATCCCGCGGATCCCACCATTCCCGCTGCCCCCTTCCATCCCGCCGCCGCCGGAGTACGACAAGGACGGCGGCCCGTACCCGTTCGCCGGGTCGGTGGACCCTGACGGGCCGGCGGCAGTCGCCCCGCCGTCCGGCCCGATCGCCGATCGGCTCGCCGCGGCGGCGGGCTGGACCTGGCCGGTGTTCCCGCGGCAGCAGGGCGAGGTGACCGGCGTCTGGCCCGCCGCCCCGGCCCTGCCCCACAAGCTGGCGCTGGCCAGGTCGCTGCGCCCGCTGCGGCTGTACCGCACCCGGCCCGATCTGCTCGAACTGGACGAGGACGCCACCGCGGAGCGTGCCGCCGCCGACGGGCTGTGGCTGCCGGTCTGCCGCAGCGCGGAGGACCGGCGGCTCGGGCTGACCCTGCTCGTGGACGACCATCCGTCGCTGTCGATCTGGCAGGACACGGTCCGTCAGCTGCGGGAGCTGCTGGAGCAGACGGCGGCGTTCCGCGCGCTGCGGGCCGCCCCGCTGGACCTCTCGGTCCGGGGCGGTTCCCGGCGTCCGGCGGATTCCGGCGGCCCCGACACGCTGGTGCTGGTGGTGACCGACGGAGTAGCGCCGGCCTGGCGCGACGGCACCGCGGCCGCCCGGCTGCACACCCTGGCCCACGCGTCCCCGGTGGCCGTCCTGAGCGTGCTGCCGCAGGAGCTGTGGGAGTTCACCCTCCCCACCGCCGTACGGGCCGGGCTCGTCGTCCCCCGGACCGCCGCGCCCAACCGGCTGATCGGGATCGAGCACGTCTCCTCCGCCGCCACGGGTCTCGGGGGCGCGCCCCCGGCCGCCCCGGAGGGCGCGGTGGCGGTCCCGGTCGTGGAACTGAGCCCGGGTTCGCTCGACCGCTGGGCCCGTCTGGTGGCCTCCGCCGGGGGCCGGCACCTGGTGGCGGCCCTGCTCACCGGCGCGGGCGGCGATCTCGGGGCGCGCTCCCCGGTGCCGGAGGAACTGCCGGGGCCGCTGCCGGGACGCGCCCGGGAGACGGTACGGCGTTTTATGGCCGAGGCGTCCCCGACGGCGTTCGCGCTGGCCCGCAGGCTGGCGGCGGCTCCGCTGAATCTGCCCGTCATGCGTCTGGTCCAGCGCACGCTGCCCGGCGCGGAGTCCTGGAACCTCGCCGAGATCATGCTGTTCGGTCTGCTGCGGCGGACCCACCCCGGCGATGACGTGGAGGACGCCCAGCGGGTGTCGTTCGACTTCGCCGAGGGCATCCGGGAGGAGTTGCTCGGACTCGGCACGCGCGCGGAGACGATGGGTGTGCTGCGCCAGGTGGCCGCGCATCTGGGTCCCCGGCTGGCGGCCTCGGTGGCGGGCGGCGATGCTTTGGTTGCCTGGCAGGCCGACGCGGCCGACCCGCCGCTCAACGACCGCACCCGCCCCTTCCTCCGGCCGCTGCGGACGGCACTGGGGGCGCTCTCGGGGCCGTACCAGGCGCGCGCGAACCGTTTGCAGCAACTCCTCCACCCCGAGCGCAGTACACCACTCCCACCCGACCCACCAGGACGTATGACACAGGGTCACCGATCAACTACGGTTGATGCCGAGGTGACACACCTGCGCATCGATCCCGTGTCTCCCCCAGGAGGTTCCGTGTCCACCGCGTCGCAGTCCGTTTCCGTGACCCAGCAGAGGGGGTCGTCACCCACCCCTCGGCGGATCGGTGCGAATCTCCCGTTGCGGAACAGGAACTTCACCGGCCGTGAAGAGCTTTTGACGAAGTTGCGTCAGCGCCTGGCCACCGGTATAACCACTGCCGTCCTGCCCGAGGCACTGCACGGCATGGGCGGAGTCGGAAAATCCCAGATCGCAATCGAATACGTGTACCGGCACGGCAAGGATTACGAGCTGATCTGGTGGATTCCGTCCGAACAGACCAATCTGATCGTGCAATCCCTCATCGAACTCGGGGAACAGATGGGATTGCGGGCAGGCGCCGACCGGAGCGCCGTACCCGCCGTCCTGGAAGCGCTTCGCGTGGGCAATCCCTACTCGAACTGGCTCTTGGTCTTCGACAATGCGGAGAACCCGCACGAGGTCCGGCAGTTCTTCCCTCACGACGGTCCAGGACGCGTGATGGTCACTTCCCGCAACTCACAATGGTCCACGCTGGCCAGTTCACTAGAGGTCGATGTGTTCACACGTACGGAGAGCGTCGCTCTGATCAAGCGACGCAGTCCGCAGATTCCCGACGAGGCCGCCAACAGACTGGCCGACGCACTCGGCGATCTGCCACTCGCGGTGGAGCAGGCCGCGGTCTGGCTGGCGGAAACGGGGATGCCCGCGCATCAGTATCTGGATCTTTTCGAGACCAAGTGCTCGGAATTGCTGGAGGTCGCTCCCCCCGCGGACTACGATCTCCCGGTCGCGGCGGCCTGGAATGTGTCGCTCGACCGGCTGCGTGAAGACCATCCGGCGGCCCTCCAATTGCTTCAGATCTGTGCGTTCTTCGCGCCCGAACCGATCTCACGCAATTTCTTCGAGGCCGTACGGGGAGTGGGCGCGCCCGCGGAATTGCGGGCCGCTCTGGACGATCCCATCAAGCTGTCGCAGGCCGTTCGGGAGATCGGCCGCTACGCGCTCGCCAGGATCGACCACCGCAATTCCACGATCCAGGTCCACCGTCTGGTGCAGCGGGTGCTCATCGAACAGATGAACACCCAGGAGCGGGCCGCCATGCGGCACTACGCGCACGAGATCCTCGCCAACGCCGACCCGAGGAACCCGCAGCGCCTGGAGGACTGGCCCCGCTACTCGGCCCTGCTCCCGCATGTGCGGGCCACCCGTATGGTCGAGTGCGAGGACCCGTGGGCCCGTCAGCTCATTCTGAACGAGGCCCACTTCCTGCACGCCCGCAGCGATTTCGCGGAGGCGCTGAACGTCGCCGAGGAGGCGGTCGGGCTGTGGCGCCGGACGCTCGGCGACGACCACGAGCAGGTCATCGCGATGGACCAGGTCCGCGCGCTCGCGCTGCGCTGGCAGAACCGCTACGACGAGGCGTACGAGCTCCAGTCGGAGCTGGTGGAGCGGTGCCGCCGGGTACTCGGCGAACGCAATGAGGTCACCCAGCGCGCCCTGAGCGTGATGGCGATCCTGCTGCGGCTGCGGGGGGACTTCTACCGCGCCCGGGAGCTGGACCAGCGCGCGTACGAGACGACCCTCCAGGCCTTCGGTCCCGACGACCCGGGGACCCTCCAGGCTGCGCACAACTACGCGGTCAGCCTGCGCCTCGCGGCGGACTTCGAGAAGGCGCTGCGGCTCGACGAGGAGACGTACGAACGCCGGGTCGAGGTACTGGGCGAGGACCACCTCCAGACCCTGAGCAGCCTCTACCAGGTCGCCATCGACCTCCAGGAGCTGGGGCGTTACCACGCGGCCGCGGATCATCTGACGATGCTGAGGGGGCTGAGTCTGGAGAGGCTCGGCGAAGAGCACGACATGTCCGTCCGCATCACCCGCGAGCTGTCGGTGACCCGGCGCAAGCTGGGAGATCACCACGGTGCCCTGAAGCTCTCGTCGAAGGCGCTGGAGCTGCTGCGGGGCACATCGGGCGAGGACTCCCTGGAGACGGCGAGGGCCGCGCTCAACCACGCCACGGATCTGCGCCAGACCGGCGATCTCACGGCGGCGGCCCAGCTGGGCCGCCGGACCATGGAACAGTGCCGCGAACTGCTCGGCCCGGACCATCCGCACGTCCACGCCACCGCCACCAATCTGGCCGTGACCCTCCGGCTGCTGGGCAGCATCAGCGAGGCGCACGAGCTGGACCAGGCGGCCGTGGCGGGCCTGAGCGGGGTCCTCAGCTCCAACCATCCCCGTACGCTGCTGGCCAGGACGAATCTGGCCAGCGACTACTACGCGGTGGGGCAGTTCCAGGAGGCCTTCGACATGGACTCCCGGCTGCTGGAGATCAGCACGGCCGAACGCGGCGAGTCCCATCCGGCGACCCTGGCCATCAAGCTCAATCTCTCCTACGACCTCAAGAGCCTGGGCGAGACGGCGAAGGCGCAGGAGACACACTCCGAGGCGCTGGCCTCACTCCGCAGGGTCCACGGGCCCGAGCACCAGGCCACCCTGGACGCGGAGAACTTCAAGCGGGCCAACTGCGACATCGACCTGCTGAGCATCTGAGACCGGGCGGGGATCCGGCGGCTCCGGCCGGATGTCCTCCCGGCGGCCGTGCGGCCGGTCCGCGCCGGGGGCCCCCGCGCCGGAGGCCCGGTCCGGACGCGGCGTACGACCGGGGTCCAGGGTGCGGCCCGGGCCCGGCGTACGGTCCGGTGCCGGCCTCCGATCCGGGTCCGGGATCCGGTCCGGGTCCGGGGTCCGGCGCGTGTCCGGCTTCCGGCCCGCACCGGGCATCCCCAGCCCGTCCGGGGCGGATCGCGGGCCCGGGAGCGCTCCCGCTTGCGGGGTCCGGTGCTCGCCGGCCCCGGGTATTCGCTGGGGCGCTGCCGCCGAGCCGAGCCAGTCGGCGAGTTCCTGCGGGCCCGGCGGTTCGGTTCCGAGCCGGGACAGTGCGCGGTGGAGCGCCAGGACCAGTTCCGGGCGCTCCACCAGCAGACCGCCCCGGGGTTCGCCCGCCAGGCCGACACCGATCCAGGCGGCGGGCAGCGGCTCCCGGGCGGCCGTGCGGTACAGCCGCAGGGCCTCCTTGGTGTCCCCGGCGATCAGTGCGGCGTCGGCGGCGGTGGCACCGGCGATCCCCCGGGGGCTGACGGCCCCGGCGTCCAGCTCCGCCCGTACCCGGTCGAACGCCTCCCGGTCGCTGAACCACAGCCGGGCGAGCCAGGTCCTGGCTCCGCCCCGGGGAGTCGGCCGGGGCGCGGCCACACGGACCGGGGGCAGCAGCGGGGGCGGAGGCAGCCCGTTCAGCAGGCGCTGCGCGAGGGTCTCCGCGCCGTGCTCGTCCACCAGCAGATGGGCGGCCCGCCAGGTGGCCCGTGTGTCCCGGGAGCAGAGCGCGGCCAGTTCCGCCGGGGGCCCGTGGACGGGTTCGGCCCACCACTGCCGTACGGACCGGGTCAGGGTCTCCACCACATGTCCCCCGGCCCCGGTCAGTCCCGTCGCCCCGCGCAGGGCCGCCAGGGCGGTGCGCAACTGCCAGCGCAGCAGCGCGAACTCGAAGTCCGCCCGCTCCCCGTCGACGGCCCGGCGCCGGTGCCAGAAGGCGGCCACCCCGGCGAAGGCGTGCGCCCCGAAGAGCAGACCGCGCACCGGGCGCGGGTCGTCGCGCCAGGGGGCGAAGTAGGTGGGCTCGGGACCGTCGCGCGCGGGCACGAACAGCGGGGTCAGATCGCCGACGGCCGTGAGCAGCTGATGGTGCGCCTCATGGATCAGGGTGGCGGCCAGGGCGGGGGCGTCCGGCGGCAGGGAGAGGGTGATCGAGCCGTAGGCGTCCGGGACGGACGCGCTGATGACGCGCGGACCACCGGTTCCCTCGACCGGGACCAGGGCGCGTACCGTCCCGGCCACCGTCCGGTGGGCCAGGGGGTCCCAGTGGCGCAGCAGTTCACCGGCCTCCGTCAGGAGCGCCCCCCAGCGGGCCGCCTCCCCGCCCGGCAGCTCATCGGGATCGCGCAGGGAACGGAAGTCGCGGTACGGGGACAGATGGTCGAGTACGGCCCCGGATCCGTCGGGTCCGACGACGGGCAGCGGCGACCAGCCCTCGGCGGGTGACGACAGATCCTCGGGCATCCGCACGGAGCCGCCGTCCCCGAAGACCACGGTTCCGCCCTGCCCGCACTCGACCCCCACCACCGCCCACTCGCCCCGGCCCACGGAGCCCGTCAGACCGAGGCTGGGCAACCAGAGCCTGCCACCGCGCGCCGGGACCCGTAAGGAGCAGCGCACGCCCGCCCTGACGGCCGCGGCCGCGGCCAGGGTGCCCATAAGGGTCGCCGCCGCCCAGGGCGGTGGGTCCGAGGGGGCCGTGGGAGCCATCCGGGCGAGCTGCCGCACCTGCTGGAAAGCCCATGCCCCGACGGCGGGATCACCCAGTACGGCCTCCACGGCATCGGGGTCGTCACGCTGTACGGAGGCGAGCAGCGCCCAGGCCACGGCGGGCCGGGTGGGCGGTGCGCCGTGGTGCCAGGAGCCGTCGTCCGGGAGGCCGGAGCCGGAGTGGCCCGAGTGGCCCGAGTGGCCCGAGTGGCCCGAGTGGCCGAGCGTGTGGCCGCTGGTGTGCGCCGTAGGGCTTGAGTGAGCCGGGTGACCGGAGGGACCGGAGGACACAGTGTGGCCGCTGTGCCCCGGGTGGCCGGACGAGATGGTGTGGCCGGAGGGGTCGCCCTGGCCGGACAGTTCGAGGACGGCCCGCAGCGCCAGAAGGAGCCGGCTGCGCTGTGCCGACTCCAGCAGCGCCATGTCCTCGTCGTCCGCCTCACCCGCCGCGACGCGTGTCAGCGTAGGGAGGGGGACCCGATAGGGCTCAGCGTCGATCAACTGTCACGGACGGGCCTGGGGCGCGCCCCACGGGGCGGCGTCGCACGTCGGGGTGAGGCCGCTCTCGCACAAGGGGGCCGAGGCGTGGGCCAGTTGGCCCTGAAGTGCGGCGAGTGCGTCCGAAAGCCCACTCACCTCTCCGAGTTGGTTCAGGGGCACACCTGACAGATCGATGAGGTCCGACCGCAGGCTCCCGGTGGTTCCCGCCGTATACACCATGGCTCCATGGTGACTGAAGCTTTCCTCTCGCGGAAGACCACCTCGCGCCGACCGGTTTCGGCCCCGGTACGCGCGGTGACCACGCGGAGTCGGTTCATCGCGGGTACGCCGTCCGGCCGAAGGCCGGGGCCGTGCCGTGCGGTGCGTACGGCACGGAAGTGCCGGGGTGTGCGGCACGGAAGTGTCGGGGTGTCAGGAGGCGGTCCAGTGCTGTGGCCGGAAAGGTTTGCCGTGGGCCCGCGGCGTCCGGTGCGGTGCAGCGCAAGGCGGAGGTCCGCAGCCCGTACTCGCCGTACTCGCGCGGTCCGGCAACGCGGCTGGGGGTACCTCCGGGCCGCCAGGCCCAGGGGGAGCCGTGCAGGGCGTCGCGGGCCGGTGAACCCTCCGGTCCCAGCACTAGGTGCCGAACCAGCCCGGCATATCCAGCAGGAACGGTTCCGCTGGAGTCACCCTGCGCAGATCGTCCTCCATCTGACGGAGGCGGTCCTCGCCGAGGGTCCCGGCCCAGTCGGCCCGGAGGCGGTCGAAGATACGAGCGGACAGCGCAAGACACTCCACACCACGGCCGGTGAGACGTACGATCTTGCGCCTGGCGTCATGTGGATCGGTACCGCGTTCCACGTACCCGAGGCGTTCCAGGGTGTCGATCGTCTTGCCCGCCGCCTGCTTGGAGACCCCGAGCCTGCGGCCGAGATCGGCCGCGGTGGTGCCGTCCGGGCCGATCGCCTGGAAGACATAGCCGTGCATCGGCCGGACGTCGGGGTGCCCCTGACGGGCGAGTTCCCCGTGGAGCTCGTCGATGAGAACGCGGAAGGCGAGGAGCAGCCGGAGCGGCAGTTCGAAAGCACGGGATTCACTTGACACGATTGACAACCACGTTCACCATTTCGACAACCATATTGTCGAGTTTAGGGGATCTCCCGATGCCTGTCATCCGCCATGCCCAGAGCCGCCGGACCGAAACCCCCAATGCCGTCGTGACCACGCTGGCCTCGCCGACCCTGGGCGGCGCCGGACAGGCCCTGTGGCGCGTCGACATGCGCCCGGGTGCCGAGGGCCCGCTCCACACCATCGACGCCGAGCAGGTGTGGACGGTCCTGGACGGCGGGGCGACCGTCGAACTCGCCGGCGAGCGGCTCACCGTACGGCCCGGCGACACGATCGTCATGCCCGCCACGGTGCTCCGCCGAGTACACGCCGACCCGGACGCGGGTTTCGCCGCGATCGTCAGCGCGCCGCCAGGGGCACACGCCGCTGCGCCCGACGGCACGGGCAGGACGGTGCCGCCTTGGACGGTTTAGCCGCCGGACGATCCGCCGGACCGCCGGGCGCCCCAGGGCCCGGAGAGCGGCCCGCGAATCCGGGCCGGAGCACCGGCTCGGCGGCGCGGGGGCCGGGGCGGCGCCATACGCACCGGGCCGGGGTGCCGATCCGCCGCGCACCGACGGGCGACCGCACACCGGGACCCTCCGGAACCGTACCGGCGCCCCTTACGCCCACTCCGCGCCGACGGCCCGGACGGCCGGGCCCGGACCCGTACCGGCGTCGTATGCGCCCCACTCCGCACCGACGTCCCGGGCGGGCCGGGCCCGGCCCCGTACCGGCGTCGCTTACGTGCGCCCCAGGCCCGCGGCACGGCCTCCGCCGGCAGAAGGCCGACCGACCGGCCTGCGGGCGCCGGACCTCACGCGCCCCGCGCCGACGCCGGACGTACGCACACATGCCCGTACGTCACACCACACTCATACGTCACACCACACTCGCACACCCCCGAGGCCCCAAACGCCTCACCCCCGCACCTCACTCATGCCCGACATGGGTGACGCGGTCGTCCCCGAGGCGCCGCTGAACGTCCTCCAGCAGGAGACGGAGCAGCTCCGTGAGAGTGGCCTGCTGCTCGGGCGTAAGACCTTCGATCATGCCGGCCTCCCGGTGGAGCACCCGGTCCACCGTCGCCTCGACGAGATCGTGCCCCGCCCGCGTCAGCGTGACCTGAACCGTCCGCGGGCGCCCCTCGCCGGGACGGCGGGTGACCAGACCCTCGCGTTCGGCGCGGGCGACGCGCTGTGAGACCGCGCCCGCCGTCACCAGGGACCGGCGCCCCAGCTCACGGGTGCTCAGGGTGTACGGCTCGCCGCTGCGGCGCAGCACACTGAGGAGATCGAGGGTGGCGGAGTCCACCCCCGCCCGCGCCAGGACCCTGCGCCGGTCGTCGCCGAAGAGCTTGGCCAGCTGCCAGATCGGCGTGACGATCCCGATCGAGCCGACCGGGGTACCGGGGCGCTCGCGCCCCCACGCGGCGGCGATGTCCCGGGCGGGCGAGTCCGCCGCCGGGCCGCCCTCGGCGCCACCGCCGGGCGCCATCAGGGGATCTTCTGTCACCACACCTCCTCCAGGTGGTACGTTTAGATCTAAATTTAGACCTCAATGGAAGTCGGAGCTCAGCATATGGCACTCAGTACTGCACGCACCATCCTGATCACCGGGGGCGGTACGGGCATCGGCCGGGCCGTCGCCAGGCACTTCGCCGGGTACGGCGAGGCCGTGATCGTGACCGGCCGCCGGACAGGCCCGCTCGACGAGGTGGCGGCGGAGACCGGGGCCCGCGCCCTGGTCTGCGACCACACCGACCCCGCGGCGCTCACCGCGCTGCTGTCCGCGCTGCCGGAGCGGATCGACGTGCTCGTGAACAACGCGGGCGGAAACACCGACTTCGACGCCGACGGCGCCACGGACCTCGCCTCCTACGCCCGGGACTTCCACGCCAATCTGGACGCCAACCTGGTCAGCGCGGCGCTGACCACCAGGGCGCTGGACGACAGGCTCGCCGCCGGGGGCTCGGTCGTGCACATCGGATCGATCGCCGCCGACCAGGGAGCCGGTTCCTACGGCGCCTCCAAGGCGGGACTCGCCACCTGGAACCTCGATCTGGCCCGCCTGCTGGGATCCCGCGACATCACCGCCAATGTCGTCGCGCCCGGCTATATCGCCGACACCGAGTTCTTCCGGGACCGTCTCCCGGGCGAGCGCCGGGAGCAGCTCGTGGCCGCCACCGCGACGGGGCGGGCGGGCTCGCCCTCGGATATCGCGGGTGCGGTCGCCTTCCTCGCCTCCCCCGCCGCCCGGCACATCACCGGGCAGGTGCTCCATGTCAACGGAGGTGCGCACACGACCCGCTGAAACCGGCCCGCCCGGCCCGCGTGATTCTCCCCCGACCGGTTCTCCCCCGACCGGTGCCGGAGCCCCGGGGGCCGCTCCTCCGGCGCCGCCCGGTCCGTCCGTCCCGGGCCCGTTCCCCGACCGTACGGGCCCGGGACGGACCCCCACGACCCGGACGGACCCCACCACGGGCCGCCCCCTCCCCCACGCGCCCGCGGGGCCCGGGCCCCGGGCCCCGGCGGGAGCCTCGGCCCGGTGGGGCGAGGTCCGGCAGGGCCAGATCCGGCGGCGAGGAGGCCGGGCGCCCGCCCCAGGCACGGGCCCGTCCCCCGCCCGGAGAACCCGCCCCACACCCGAAAGCACCCGAAAGGTCCGTCCCCCACCCGGAGAACCCGCCCCACACCCGAAAGCACCCGAAAGGCGCGCCCCGCGCCCGGAAGGCCCGTCCCGCGGGCAGCCCGTCCCCGGCTCACGGCCCCCGCTCACCGGGCGCGGCGGACGTCAGCCGGTGGTGCAGGTGCGGTGGTACGAGGCGTCCGGCAGGAACCGGCGCCACTCGTCCGCGCTCAGATCACGCCCCAGCGCCCCGCACAATTGCCGCCTCGTCAGCTCCGGATCGGTGTTCCACAGCCGTACGGTCTGGTCGTCCCCCGCGGACGCGAGCGTCCTGCCGTCGGGGCTGAACGCCACCGAACGCACCTGCCCCACATGCCCGGTAAGGGTGGCCAGGGGCGTACGCCGGACGGCGTCCCACAGCGCCACCGACGAGTCCGCCGTCGCGGCGGCCAGGGTACGGCCGTCCGGGCTGAAAGCCACCGCGTAGGCCGGTCCGGTGCGCAGCGCGGCCAGTTGGCCCCAGCCGTCCACGTCCCACAGCCGTACGGTCTGGTCCAGCCCGGCGGTGGCCAGGGTGCGCCCGTCGGGCGAGAAGGCCACGGACATCACCTCCCCGGTGTGACCGGTCAGCGTGGCGAGCAGCACCCTCCGGCGGGCGTCCCACACGGTCGCGGTGCCGTCGTGGTTGGCGGCGGCGATCAGTCTGCTGTCGGGGCTGAAGGCGATCGCGTACACACCGGTGCCCTTCTGGCTGGTGCCGGTGGTGAACCCGCCCGTGCGGGTGTGGCGCACCGGGTCCCACAGGATGACCTGCTTGTCGACGCTGCTGGTCGCCAGGGTGCGCCCGTCGGGGCTGAAGGCGACATCGGTGAGATGCCGTTCGTGGCCGACGAGCCTCACCGGCCGCCCGGGCCGGCCGGCGGACCACAGCAGCAGCGGGTGGTCGACGGGCCGGGGCAGCCGGCCGCCCTTGACCGGGGTCTCCTGCGCCACCCCGGTCGCCGCGGCCAGGGTGCGGCCGTCCGGGCTGAACGCCACCGCGCGCACCGCCCCGGTACTCCCCGACAGCATCGCCCGCAGACGGCGCCGGGAGACGTCCCACAGCCCGCCCGACTTGTCGCGGCCGGCGCTGGCGAGGGTGGTCCCGTCCGGGCTGAAGGCGACATCGTTCACCCGGCCCGTATGACCGTTCAGCGGCACCTGCGCGGTGTCCCACAGGGTGATCCGCCCGCTCTCCCCGGCGACGGCGAGCAGCGGGGCGCTCCGGTGGAAGGCGATGCTGTACACGGCGGTGTCGTGCCCGGTGAGGGTGGCCCGGCGGGTGCGGTGCACCGGGTCCCAGAGCACCACGGTCTGGTCGTGGCCGCTGGAGGCCAGTGTGTGTCCGTCCGGGCTGAAGGCGATCGTCCGTACCTCGTCGCTGTGTCCGGTGAGGGTGGCGGTCCCCGTACGCCGCCGCACGTCCCACAGCCGTACGGTACGGTCCTCGCTGCCGCTGGCGATCATGCGCCCGTCCGGGCTGAAGGCGACCGCGTCGACGGAGTCCGAGTGCCCCGTGAACACGGCGAGCTGACGGCCCGTCGCGACGCTCCACAGCCGTACGGTACGGTCCACCCCGGACGTGGCCAGCAGCTTCCCGTCCGGGCTGAACGCCAGCGACCACACCATGCCGGTGTGCCCGGTCAGGACGAGTCGCGGGCCCCCGGGGGCCAGGCGGCGGCCCGTGACGGCCGGGGTGGCCCAGATCCTCACCTTCCGGTCGTTGCCGGCCGACGCCACGAGAGAGCCGTCCGGGCTGAAGCCCAGCGTTCTGATCTGCCCGTCATGGCCCCTGAGCGTCGCGCCCCTGGTACGGGTGGCGGCATTCCACAGCACCAGCGCCCCGTCGTCGCCGCCCGTGGCGAAGAGCCGTCCGTCCGGGCTGACGGCCACCGCGCGCAGCCAGGTGGAGTGCCCGGTCATCCGGGCCAGCGGGGTCCGTCCGCCGGCGCCCCACAGCATCAGCTCCTGGTCCCGGCTGACGCTCGCGAGTACCCCGCCCGGCCCGAACGCCACCTCCGACACCGCGTCCCGGTGCCCGGGCAGCTCCGTACGGTACGCCCGGCGCGCGGACATGCTCAGCAGCGCGCCGCGCGCCTCCGGGGTCCGGGCGGCCCGGTACGCCTCCAGGCTCACCAGCATCGCCGTACCGGGCCGGGCGTCGGCCAGCCCGAGGGACTGCGAGGCCAGCTGGCGCGACAGGGCGACCTGCTGGGCCCGCAGGGCCCGCTGCCGCTGCTGGAGCGCGACCACGCTCACCCCCGTGACCAGGAGCAGCAGCATGGCCAGCCCCGCCGACAGCCAGCGCAGTTGGCGGTTGCGGCGGGCCGCCGCGGCCCGCTCCGCGTCCTCCAGCGCCGTACTGGCGTCCAGGAAGTCCCGTTCGACGGCGTTGAGTTCACCGAGCCGCCCGTTGCGTCCCGCCCACTCCCGGGCCACCGCCAGCCGGGTCCCCCGGTAGAGCACCCCGGCGTCCCGGCCCAGCTCCCCCCAGGCTCCGGCCGCCTCGGTCAGCCGGCGGTGGATGCCCAGCCCCTCGCGGTCCTCGCCGATCCAGCCCCGTAACCGGGGCCAGGCGGAGATCAGGGCTTCGTGGGCGACGTCGACCATGTCGCCGTCCAGGGTGATCAGCCGGGCCCGGGCGAGGTGTTCCAGCACGATCGCGATGTCCCGGGGGTCCTGGGCCTCCAGCTCCGCGCGGGTCGCCGAGCGCCGGGTGTCGGGCGTGCCCTGGCCGGGGCTGATCAGCCGGAGCAGGATACGGCGGGCGTGACGGGCCTGGGCGGGGGTGAGTTCGCTGTAGGCGTGCTCGGCGGTGTCGGCGATGGCACCGTGCAGACCGCCGATGGCCTCGTAGGCGTTCAGTGTGAGGGTACGGCCCCGGCGGCGGCGCCAGGTCTCCAGCAGGGCGTGGGACATCAGCGGCAGCGCGCCCGGCTGACCGTCGGTCTCCTCGACGATACGGGCGGTCAGCTCCCGTTCGACGATGAGCCGCCGGGCCCGTACGGGACCGGTGATGGCCTGGCGGAGTTCGGCGGAGGTCATGGGGCCGATGAGCAGATGCGCCTCGCGCAGGGTTTCGACGAGGGCCGGATAGCCGGTGCAGTGGCCGTAGAAGTCGGCCCGTACGGCGGCGACGATCCGCAGGGTGCTGCCGGGCTCGCAGGCGGTCAGGAGCAGTTCGATGAACCGGGCGCGTTCGGCCGGGTCCTGGCACAGGGTGAAGATCTCCTCGAACTGGTCGACGATGACCACGGTGTCCCCCGCCCCGCCCTCAGCGGACCCCGCCGCCGCCCCTGAATCCGGCGCGCCCGCGCAGTCGGGCAGCGGGCTGAGGGCCTGGGCGTGGGTGGTGGCGGGCCGGGGCCCGGGAGTGAGCACCCTGACCGCCGCACAGGCCGGTCCGCCGTCGTCCGGGTCCGGCCGGCGCAGGCGCGGGATGAGTCCGGCGCGCAGCAGGGACGACTTGCCGCTGCCGGAGGCTCCGGTGAGCATCACGAACCGCCGGGCGGACAGTAACCGGACCAGATCGCCGACGAGATGGTCACGGCCGAAGAACAGCTCCCGGTCCCCGGGCTCGAAGCGGGCCAGGCCCCGGTAGGGGGCGTCCGACCCCTCCTCGTCGGGGACGACCCGGACGGCTTCCTCCTCCACCGCGCGGGCCGCCTCGCGCCACCGCTCCTCCCATGCCCCGGGATCGCCCCCGCACGCGTTCACATACGCCAGGGCGGCGGCCAGTGAGGGCAACTGCTCGCCTGCCGCGGCCTGGGACAGCGTGCTGACGGAGTAGTGCGCGCGCCGGGCCATCTCCCGGTAGGTGATCCCTCCCGCCGCCGCCCGCAGCTCCCGCAGTCCGTGGGCGAAGCGCTGTACGGGCCCCGCCTCCGGGTCGACCGGCGTCTCAGGACGACCTGCCACTGTCCCACCCCCTGATGGGCCCACGACCTGCGCGAGCCGATGAAACGATCAGCTGGTCGATCATTCGACACCTGTTCGCCGAGCCGCGCCAGACATTGTTCGGACAGCTCGGACGCGGCTTCCCGAACAATGCGGCGGAGGCTGGAATCGGTGGTGGGCACCGGACGTCGGTCACCACACCGACCGTCCTCCGCCCGGGGAGCCGGCCCGCACCCCTCGGGTCCGGGGCGTGCGTCCTCCCCGCCCGTACGGTCGCGGACACGCCGTACGGGTACTCACCGCCCCCGCCCGCCGTCCCTGCCGCCGCCACGCCGCCGCCCACACAGTTTCCGATTCCGAGACCGACCGGACCGGCGCCACGAGGAAGCCGGCGCCACGAGGAGGTGCGCGCCGTGCCCGCGAGGGCGGGTGTGAGGGCGGGCGTCACGAAGAAGTGACGGGGTGTCCGGAACCCGGGCCCGAGGGCGGGCGCGGACGATCGTGCCCGGACCGAGAGCCGGGCCCGGGGCACCAGGCGGCTTCCCGGCGATGTGCCCGGGAAGGCGCAGGCCCCGGCAAAGGCGCCGTCCCCGGGCAGCCCGCCCCGGCCGTCAGAGAGCGCCCTCTCCCTTGTTCCGTCGACCGATGCCGCTTAGGGGTGTCAGCTCTTGCTCGTGACCGAGTTCCGTACGGATGCACTGGACGCCCCGGAACGGCGCGTCGACCAGTTCGAGAAGGCCGCCGGCCAGTGGCATGTACCCAATCGATTCCGCAGTGAGGAGAGCGACTTCGAAGCCAGGATGCGGGTACTGAGCCTGGGCGATCTCCAGGTCTCCACCCTGACCTATCCCAGCCTGGACGTCGCCCGGACCCCCCGGCTGATTCGCCAGGCCGATCCGGAGGTCTTCCATATCCTCTATATGGTG
Organism: Streptomyces sp. NPDC051018; assembly: GCF_044456085.1. NCBI lineage: Bacteria > Bacillati > Actinomycetota > Actinomycetes > Kitasatosporales > Streptomycetaceae > Streptomyces > Streptomyces sp. NPDC051018. The sequence goes on along the minus strand of NZ_JBITFN010000001.1, from coordinate 310,269 downwards.
AAGGGCCGCGCGGACATCTCCGCCGCGAGGTCCGACAAGCGGGTGGAGACCGGCGGACTGGTGCTGGTGGACAGCTCCAGCCCGTACACGGCCCACTGCACCGACGCCGACGGCACTGGAAGCCTCACGTCGATCGTGGCGCAGATACCGCGGTCCATGCTTCCGCTCTCCCCCCAGGCCATCCGGCGCGCCCTCACCGTCGCCCTTCCCCTGGACCACGGCATGGGGGGTGTTCTCTCCCGGTGGCTGACGGACCTCACCGACCGCGCCCATGAGTTCACCCCCGCCGACGTCCCCACCCTGGCCGACATCACCTCGGGTCTGCTGGGCTCGGTGCTCGGCCGGTATCTGGACGCCGAGGACACCGTGCCCGCGGAGGCCCGGCGGCGCGCCCTGCGAACGGAGATCCGCGACTTCATCCGCCGGAACCTCGGCGACCCCTCGCTGAACCCGTCCGCCGTCGCCGCGGCGCACGAAGTCTCCCTGCGCCACTTGCACCAGCTGTTCGCGGCCGATGAAACCACCCCGGCCGCCTGGATCCGCCGCCAGCGGCTGGACCGCTGCCGGCGCGATCTCGCCAACCCCCATCTGGTCGCGCGTCCCATCCACTCCGTCGCCGCCCGCTGGGGTTTCACCGACCCCGGGCACTTCAGCCGTCTGTTCCGCGCGGCGTACGACGTCACGCCCCGCGACTACCGCTACCGCTCCCTGGTCCGCGTACGGGAACAGTCCGTCGCGATGCGCCTGGGCGCGAAGGGCCGGGCCGTCGACTAGCCGCTCCCGTTGGACCACTTCCGGCCGTCCGGGCGCCCCGGAGCACGGGGGCGGGGCGGCCGGAGAGCAGGGAGGCGGGGCTGCCGGAGAGCACGGGGGCGGGGGCCGGGGAGCACAAGAACGGGGGGACGGGGAGCGCGGAGGCGCCGGCCGCTCGAAGGCGTACGAGCACGCCGCGCCGGAGCCGTACGAGCGGGTGCGGCGGGCTCGTACGAGAGGGTGCGGCGGGCCCCTACGGGCGGGTGCCACGGGCCCGTGCAGGCGGGTGCCGCGGGCCCGTCTCCCTCAGCCGACCGGGTAGCGGAGGTGTGATTCACCCTGCTGCCCAGGGCGCGGTCCCCCGAGAACCGGGCGCCCGGCACCTAGCGTCAGCGCCTGACCGGCGCCTTCGCGGCGGCCCGGCGGCGCCTCGGCGTCGGGTCCCGACGCGTCGTGGCCACGGCAGATGGCGCGGTGCCGCTCGAAGGAGCACGGCGACGGGAAGGAGCGCGACGGAGGTGCGATCCCTGGAAGTGCGGTCCCTGCACCACTCCTACGGACGGCGCAAGGTGCTGCGCGGCATCGATCTGACGCTCGAACCGGGCACCCTGGCCGGAATCGTGGGCGAGAACGGCTCGGGCAAGTCCACCCTGCTGAGGATCCTCTGCGGTGAGCTGCGCCCCGGCAGCGGAACCGTCACCCACGGCGGCCGGCTGGGGTACTGCCCGCAGGACACCGTGCTGAACGACGCGTTCACGATCCGGCAGCACTTCCGGTTCTTCCAGGATGCCTACGGCCTGGAGGATCCGCGCCGCGCGGAGGAGATCATGGAGATCCTGCGGTTCGGCGAGTTCGCGGACGACCGTCCCCGTACCCTCAGCGGCGGCACCCGGCAGAAGCTCAACCTCACCCTGGCACTGATACACGATCCCCGGGTGCTGCTGCTCGACGAGCCGTACCAGGGCTTCGACTGGGAGACCTATCTGCGGTTCTGGGACCTCGCCGCCCGTCTGCGCGACGCGGGCCGTTCGGTGCTCATCGTCTCCCATCTGGCCTATGACACCGGGCGCCTGGACCGGCTGTGGCGGCTGGCGGACGGCGTACTCCACCCGGTCGTGAGAGCCACGGACTGATGCGTACGGTCGTGCTGTTCGCCACCGCCGCGCGGTTCGCCCTGCTGGAGCACGCCCGGAACCGGCTCGCGCTGGTGCTGGCGGGCGCGTTCGTGCCCCTGTGGCTCTCGCTGGCGTATGTGACCGTGCCCGGCAATCCGGCGCACTTCACCCTCCGGTCCGTGGGCGAGGTCAGGACGGACCACGGCAACGAGGTCATCCAGATGATCGCGGCCCTCAACGCCGTCACGCTCATCACCGGCTTCATGATGTTCGCCGCCACCTTCAGCAGCGGCCGCTTCGACCGCAGGCTGGCCATGGCGGGCTACCCCCGTACCCACCTGGCCGCGGCGAAGCTGGCCGCGCTCACCCTCATCGCCGCCGCGGTGGCCGCCTACGCGACGGTGATCCTCTGTCTGTACTGGTCGCCCCGTCAGCCGGTCCCGCTCGCCTTCGCCTTCTTCGGCGCGGCCATGACGTACGGCGTTCTCGGCGTCACCTTCGGGTCGGTGCTGCGCCGGGAGGTCGAGGGGATGGTCGCCGTCGCGATGATCAGCGGCATCGACATCGGGCTCCAGAATCCCCTCTACAGCTCCGGGGCGGAGAGCGATCTCGTGCAGTACATGCCGGCGTTCGGCGCGGTCCAGTCGGCCGGTGCGGCCGCGTTCTCCACGTCCTGGAACCCCCTCTACACGGCGATCCAGTGGCTGTGGTTCGCCGGGGCGGCGCTCCTGGCGCTGCTGACCTTCCACCGCCGCACCCGCAGCGCCCTGCCCCGCTCCGGGCGTTCGGATCCCGGCGGGGAGCCCGTACCGGCGAGCGTTCCCTGACCGGCCGCTCCGGCCCGCTCCCCGACCGGCCCGCAGGGAGCCGCACGCCGGCGGGTGCCGGGTGTTCCACGGTTCCGGACCGGACGCGGGGGGTGCCCGGACCGGGGCAGGACCGTCCCAGGGCTGGACGGGCCGAGGGATGGACCGTCCCGGAGGTGGGCCGTCCCGCGGAGGTGGAGCGGTCAGGAACGAGCCGCTGGCCGCCAGCGGCGAGGGTCGATCCGGCCTTCGTACAGCGGCAGTTCGAGGGGTGCGTCGGTGTCGTGGAACTGCTCCCACACCCGGCTGACCCCCGCGGTGCCGAAGGTACGGACCCGGGTGACGTCGTCCAGGTCGAGGACATCGGTCAGTACGGCCGGGCCCTCACCGGCTTCGGTACGGACGCGTCCCTCCGGGTCGACGACCAGGCTGCGGCCGGCGCCGACGGGCCCGGCGGTGTTCACGCTCACCACATGGACCTGGTTGACGATGGCGTTCGCGCGGGCGATGACCAGTTCCTGCGCCCGGTCGGCCGTGGTGGTCATGACGGGGTTGACGATCACTTCGGCCCCCATCCAGGCCAAGTGACGGGCGACCTCGGGGAACCAGGCGTCGTAGCAGATCGCGAAGCCGATCCGGCCGGTCCCGGGGATGTCGAAAACCACGAAGCGGTCGCCGGGATCGTAGGGCTCGTGAGGGCGCCACGGAAAAACCTTGCGGTACGCCGCCACGAGGCGGCCCTCGGGGGAGAACGCGAGCGCGGTGTTGAACAGCTCGCCGGACTCCCCGCGTTCGCAGACGCTGCCGGGCAGCAGCCAGACGCCGAGGTCCGCAGCGATCTCGCCCAGCTCCCGGACGCTCCGATCGTCAAGCGGCCGGGCCGCGTCCTGGAGCTGCCGCGCGGAGTCCCCGTCCGGGTCGACACCGTGGAGATGCAGTTCGGGGAAGACGATCAGCCGGGTCTCCGGGAACCGCCGCAGGACCCGGGTTGCTTCCTCCGCGAAGCCGGACACCGGAGCGGTGATCCGGTGGGGAGGCGCCTGAACCAGCGCGATGGGCAGAGGGCGGGTCATATGCATCACCTGTTCCGGACGGATGGAGAAAAATTAGAGCAGAATGAGCAGTTAAACAAGACTGCTCAGTATGAGCTGTTTTCCGGGGCGCGCCGCTACAGTGAGCGCATGTCCGGCTCCACCGACCGGCGGGTCCCTGCCCCGGTCCCGTCCCCGGCCCCCGCCTCGCCCACCGATGCGACTGCCACTACCACTGCCAGTCCCGCCGCCGCTGCCGCTGCCGCTACGGGGAGGTCGGCTCTCAGCGCTCCCGCCCTCCAGGGGATCCGGCGGCTCTCGGCGCTCGATTCCGTACGGGCCCGGATCGCCCTCGCCACCGACCTCGGCCTGCTCGCCCCCGGCGAGAGGCTGCCGTCCAGTGACGAGATCTCAGCAGCTCTGGACGTCAGCGAGATCACCGTACGCCGGGCGCTCGTCTCGCTCTGCCACGACGGTGTGCTCGAACGCAGGAGGGGCCGCAACGGCGGCACCCTGGTCGCCGACCCGCCCCGCAAGGGAGTGGTCACCGCGGTCGACGCCTACCGCTCGGACGCGACCGCGGTGCGCGATCTGATCGACCGGCGGCTCGTCCTCGAATGCGGTATCGCGCACCTCGCGACGGCCCGTGCGACCGAGGCGGACCTCGCGCCGCTGGACGAGCTGACCGAGGAGATGGACCGGGCCACGAGCTGGGCCGCGTTCCACCGGTGCGACGAGCGATTCCATCTGGCCCTGGCCACGGCGACCGGGCTGCGCTCGGCCGTGGTGTCCTACGACGATGTGATGCGCGACCTCCACCGCTACTACCTGCCCTACCCCTTGGACGCCCTGCGCGCCTCCAACCGCGAGCACCGCGAGCTGCTCGCGGCGCTGCGCCGCCGGGACGCGGCCGCCGCGGCCCGTATCGCCGAGCGCCATGTCCGGACGCTGCACGACTCGATGTTCGTCGGCCTGGGCGAGAGCTGACCACGACCCGGCCGCTCACCGTCCGCTCACCGGGAGCCCGTCCGCTCACCGGGAGCCCGCCGGCCGACCGGCCCGGCAGGGACCGCCGCCCCGGGGACGCCGGCCCGGGGACGGCCGTCGAAGCCACGGACCGGCCCGGACCGCCCCGGACCGCCCCCGGGCCGGGCGTGACCGCTCCGTACGAGGGTCCGCGGTCAGTTCGACGAGGGGGCGTCCGGTTCCGCCGCCCGGTCGTTCCCCCCTCCGTCGTCCGCGCGTCCGCCGACCGCGTTCCGGCCGCGCGTGGAGGCGCGGACCAGCAGCTGGACGGGGTGGGTACGGACCAGCGGGGCCTGCTCGGTGCCCGACAGGATCCCGACGAGAAGGTCGACCGCGGCCACACCGTAGTGCTCGGCGTTCAGCTCGATCGCCGTGACGGGCGGGTCGTAGAGCAGCAGCGCCGGGTTGTCCACGCAGGCCGCCAGAAGCATGTCCTCACCCACCCGCCGCCCCATGGCCTGCATGGTGGTCATGGCGCACATGGCGATGCCGTCGGGGGCGCACACCAGGGCGTCGATCCCGGGTTCGTCGGTCAGCAGCTCCCGTACGACCTGCTGGACGGCGGCGGACGAGGCGTCGGTGGCCACACCGCGGACCAGAGGAGGGGTGCCGTTGCGCCCGCACCACTCCTCGTACGCCTCCCGTGTCGTCGTGGCCCATTCGGAGCGGAACGCGGCGTTCGGCGCGATGAGCGCGGGCCGGGTGGCGCCCGACGCCCGCATATGGCCGAGGAGTTCGCGCATCCCGCCCGCGTAGTCACCGCGCACCACCCCCGCGGCGTCGGGCACCCGCTCGGGGATGCCGCCCACCGTGACGACGGGGATCCTGGCCGTGAGGAGGTTGGCCGTCACCGGATCGTCCGGCAGCGGGTCGATGACGATCAGACCGTCGGCCCGGAGCCGGGGTGCCCTGTCGGACCGGGGGGTCAGCAGGGTCACATCGATGCCGTACTCCTGCGCCTGCCGGACCGCGGCGAACGCGAACTCCATGTAGAAGGTCATCCCCATGACCTGACGGGGAATGTGGAGCCCCACCGACCCGACCTTGCTGCCGCGCAGGAACCGGGCGGCGCTGTTGGGGACGTAACCGAGTTCGGCCGCGACGGCCTCGATCCGGGCGCGGGTGGCGCGTGAGACCCGGCCGCTTCCGGAAAGGGCGTCCGAGGCGGTGGTCTTGGACACCCCGGCGTGCCGGGCGACGTCGATGATGGTTACGGGGGATCGGCTCACACCGACGAGTCTAGGGAGTCCGGCGCGACGGCCACCGGGCCGACCGGGAAAGCCCCCGGCGACGGGCGGCCGGGAAGCTCCCGGCGGCAGCCGGCCGTAAAGCCTCCGGCGACGGGCGGCCGAGGCCCGGTGGTGCGCGACCCGCGGGGGCGCGGCGGCGGCCGGGGTGGGCGACGGGCGCGGCGGAGGCCGCGGCCAGGCGGGGCGACGGACCTGGCAGCACAGGCCCCTCCCCCGGCCCGGGTCCCGTCGGGGATCCCGTACGCGGCCCGCGTACGGCCTGCTTCCGCCGCCCGGCCCGGGAGCCCACGGGGAGGAAGGGCCGCCCCCTTCGGGCCGCCCGGCTCCCCCACGGCGAACGGGCCGCCCGCCCGATGTCCGGCCATGGACATTTCTTGGCACAGACCCCTTGCCGGAACCTTCCGGCAAACTTATCTTGGTCCGTGCCGGAACCTTCCGGCACCCGATTCCGCGCACCGGAGTGCTCCGCTCCGGTTCATGCGGCCTCTCCGTGCCCTCCTTCGAGAGGTGCGAGAACGAAGGACTCCCCGCCATGAACACACTTGCCCCGCGCCATGGGCGGACCGCGCCACCCGGCGGCCCGCGCCCCCGGCGCACCAGAGCACTGTTCGGCTGTCTCCTGGTCCTCGACGCCGTCGTGACCTGCTTTCCGCCGGTCTACTGGGCCGCCGGGAACGGTGACAGCCGCGCCGCGGCGCTCGCCTATGTCATCGGCGGCGGCATCTTCGTCGTCCTGAGCGTCCTCGTGATGTACGCCGTCGACCGCGCCGGTGCCCGCGAGGAGGTGCGGCCGTGAACATGCTCGTCGGATACGGCCTCGTCGCGGTCTTCCTCACCGTGGTCATCGTTGTGCTGGAACGTTCCCGCAGGGTCGGTGGAGGGTTCACCGAGTACGCGGTGGCCGGGCGCTCCTTCGGCCCCTGGTACCAGACGATGTCGTTCATGAACACCTGGATGCCGGGCGCGGTGTTCGTGTCGTTCGCGGGCCTGGCCGCCGAGACCGGGGTACTCGGCTTCTACTGGGTGCTGTACAGCCTGCTGATCATCGTCCTGATGTTCTTCATGGCCACCCGGGTCCACGACTGGGGCCGTGCGGGGAACCTCCAGACCCAGGCCGACCTGCTCGGCATGCGCTACGGCTCCCGTCCCGTACGGGTCGTCTCCGCCGTCATCGGAGCCGTATCGGCCTTCCCCTGGATCGTCATGGGGATGCAGTCCCTCGGGCTCGTCTTCTCCTATCTCTCCTTCGGCCGGATCTCCGCCACCGCCGCCATCCTGGTCAGCATCGGCGTACTGGCCGCCCGCCAGGTCTGGACCGTGCGGATGGGGATGCGCGGCATCGTGATCAGCGACATGGTGCAGAGCATCGTGGCGTACGTCATCGGGCTCCTGCTGATCCTGGGCCTGCTCGTCTGGCTGGTGTCCAGCGGGCACGGCCTCGGCGCGGTGCCGGACGCGCACTTCCTGCTGCCCGGCCCGGGAAGCGACGCGGGACCGCTGTATCTGATGTCGCTCGTGGTCACGGGCGCGCTCGGCGGCTGGTGCTGGCCGGACATGTTCGTCCGCCTCTTCACCGCCAGAAGCGCGGAGACCATCAAGAAGTCGGCCGTCCAGGCGGCGCCCTTCCTCCTGGTGTTCGCGACCTCGCTCACCCTGCTGGGGCTGCTGGGGGCGTCCGTGCCGGGCGTCTCCTCCGCACCGTCGACGGTGTGGTTCGTCGTGGCGGGCGCCGGGGGCACCCTGGTGGTCGCGCTGGCCGGGGTCGTGGTCCTGGCGGCGACGATGGGCAATGTCGACGCCAACCTCCAGGCGACCGGCATCCAGATGACCCACGACATCCTTCCGGCGGCGACCGGCAGGGACCCCGACCCGGCGGAGGAGTCGGAGGACCACAAGGAGAGCCGTACGGCCAAGGTGACCGTGGGCGTCGTGACGATCCTCGCGGCGCTGGTGGCCGCCACCTCCGTCAAGAGCACCACCGGCGTCGCCGACCTGGCGATCCTGTCGTTCCAGGGCGTCGTCCAGCTCGCCCCGACCCTGTTCTTCGGGATCTTCTGGCGCAGGGGCACCGCGCTCGGCGCGCTCGGGGGCATGGTGAGCGGAATCGCCGTGGCGGCGGTGCTCCAGATCCAGTACCCCACATCCGTCCCCTGGCTGGGCGGGATGACCTCCGGGATGGCGGCGCTGATCGTCAACGCGGCCGTCTACGTGGCCGCCGCGGTCCTGCTGCCGCAGGCACCGGCGGAACGGGCCCGCGTCGACGCGCTCTTCGAGAACCTGGACTGCCCCGCGGACCCCGGTGAGGCCCCCGTGACCGCACCCGTCCCCACCGCGAGCTGACCCGGGACGGCCCGCCGCATCCCGTCGCCGGCCCGCCCCACTCCTTCGTACGCCCTTCGGGTCCCGCGCACCGCGCCCGGACCCCCACCTCACGTCACTGCACCAGGAGAACGTCATGTCCACCGGTTATGTATGGCACGAGCAGTACGCATGGCACGACACCGGAACCGGCGCGGGACTTCTGCCCGCGGGCGGATACCTCCAGCCCTTCGCCAACTTCGAGAGCCCGGAGAGCAAGACCCGGTTCGCCGGCCTGGTCGAAGTCTCCGGCATGCTGGACAACCTGACCAGGGTCCCCGCCCGCCCGGCGACCGAGGCCGACGTCCTGCGGGTCCACACCCCCGGCTATCTCGAACGGATCAAGTCCGCCAGCGCGTCCGCCGGAGGCGACGCGGGCGACGGCATGTCTCCGTTCGGCGCGGGCGCGTACGAGATCGCGCTGCTGTCGGCGGGCGGGACCATCGCGGCCACGGAAGCGGTCCTCACCGGCCGTACCGAGAACGCCTACGCCCTGGTACGCCCCCCGGGCCACCACGCCGTCCGGGACACCGGCATGGGCTACTGCATCTTCTCCAACATCTCCATCGCCATCGAATGGGCCCGTGCCGTCCACGGGATACGGCGGGTGGCCGTCGTCGACTACGACGTACACCACGGCAACGGCACCCAGTCCGTCTACGAGGACGACGCCGACGTCCTCACCATCTCCCTCCACCAGGAGGGCCTGTTCCCCCAGGACTCCGGGGAGATGGAGGACCACGGCCCGGCCGGTACGGCGCTCAACATCCCGCTGCCCGCCGGGTGCGGCAACGACGCCTACACCGAAGCGGTCCGCCGGGTCGTCGTCCCCGCCCTCCACCGCTTCGCCCCCGAACTCATCGTGGTCGCCAGCGGCTTCGACGCCAGCGCCGCCGACCCCCTCGGCCGCATGACCGTCACCACCGCCGGCTACCGCTCCATGACCGCCCAACTCGTCCAGGCGGCCCGGGAGATCTGCTCCGGCAGACTGGTCATGTCCCACGAAGGCGGCTACTCCCCCGTCTACACCCCCTTCTGCGGCCTCGCCGTCCTGGAGGCACTGTCGGGTCACGACACCGGCGTCGGCGACCCCTTCGACGCGACCTGGGGCAACTCACCCCAACACCCCCTCACCCCCGCACAGGACGCGGTCCTGAGCGCCGCCGAGGAGATCGCCGGGCGTCTGCGACTCACCCTCCCGACGGGAGCAAACACCAACTGACCACCGGGCCCCACCACACCCGGCCGCACCGGCGACAGACGGTCCGGCTTCCGGCGACGCCCGGGGCCGGACGGCCTGGGTCACGGACGGCCACTCCACTCGGCGGGATGCCAGGCAAACCCTGCCCGGTCACTCCCGCCGCCCGCCGAAAGATCACCCGCTGATAGATCACCCGCTGACGCATCGAACGAGAAGGATCCTTCACAGCGTCAACACGCGTTTGCGATCGGCCCTCGGTTTCGGCCCTACGGACGGGACCGAGGACTCCCGGACGCGGTGAGGGCGTGCCATCCGCATACTCCTGCGGACGGCACGCCCTCCAGTTCGCTCAGCGCTCCGACGCGAACCGCACGAACCGCCCCCAGCCCTCACGGCCAACGGCAAAGGCCGGAAGGGCCACGTCCTTGGAGTCCCGTACATGAACGGCCTGTTCGGCGATCGCGACCTCCACACAACTGTCACCCTGGGTACCGCTGTAGCTGGACTTGAACCAGGCGAGTTCCGACGTACCGCTGCTCATAGCTCTCCTCGGAGTTGCTCCAGCAAGGCCCGGGATTCCTCTCACGCCTCCGACGCGAACCGCACGAACCGCCCCCAGCCTGCACGGCCGACAGCAAAGGCGGGAATGGTCACGTCCTTGGAGTCCCGCACGTGGACGGCCTGTTCGGCGATCGCGACCTCCACGCAGTCGTCGCCCTGGGTACCGCTGTAGCTGGACTTGAACCAGGCGAGTTCCGACGTACCGCTATTCATAGCTCTCCTCGCAGTCGCTCCAGCAGGTCCCGGGATTCTCTGGGGTTCAGGGCCTGCGAGCGCAGTGTGTCATAGCGTCGGCAGAGCAGACTCATCTCTTTCACGTCGGAGATCAGCCGTCCGTTCTGCTGCCCCTCGGAGTAGCCGACTCGACGCCCCTCCGAGGTTTCCAAGATCCGCATGGGCCCGTCCAGGCAACCGTGAAACTCCAGCTCCAGCGGCACCACCTGAAGCGTTACGTTGCGGGGCGCGGTCAGTTCAAGCACATGGTCCAGCATGTTCGACTGGACCTGGGCCCCGCCCAGCCCGCGTCGGAAAACCGACTCCTCCACGATGAAGCCAAACGGCACGGTCGGCCGTTCCCGCAGCATCGCCTGTCGCTCCATCCGGGCGGCGACCTGAGCCTCCGCCTGCTCGTCGGTCAGCAGCGGAATGCTGTTGTCGAACACCGCCCGCGCATACGCCTCCGACTGCAACAACCCCGGCACCAGCCTGCACTCGTACGTGCACAGGCTCACCGCCTCCCGCTCCAGCCGCGCCCACCGCCGGAACCACGCCGCCAGCCCCGCCTCGCCCCGTGTGAGATGACGGGCGGCCCTCCGCAGCGCACCCGTGTTGCCGAGTGCTTCCTCCGCCCGCTCCACGAACACCTCGTCCGGCATCCTGCGGCCCAACTCCACCGACTCCACCGTGTGTTTGGAGTAGCGCACCCGCTCGGCGAGGTCGGCCCGGCTGAGCCCCGCGTGCTCGCGTAACGCCTGAACGAACGCGCCGAACGTGCGCAGACTGTCCGACGGATGGGGCTCCCGCTCCCACTCCCCCGCCGGTACCACCCGTGCGCCGCCGTCCCCGGCCGTCTCCGTCTCGACTCCGACGTTCTCCATCCGCGCCCGCCCTTTCCTCCGTACCGCACCGTCGACGGCTCCGTACACCGCCTGTGCTCGCGGCCCAGCGTGATCGAGGATCAGGCGTACGGTCCACCCTTTGCGTCCGTACGCTGACTCAGCGTACGGAGCGCCGTACTCGTCCCCACCCGTGTCCGGCCGTCACGCTGGCGCCCTGCACCACGCGACACCCCGAGTCGGCTCCCCTGCCGACACCTTCACGCAGTTGCCCTCGTCCACGCGGCGCGGCGCCCGTTCCACCCGGCCGCTGCTTCCGGTTCACACTCGTCCTCGGCCCGGCCCCCGGCCGCCTCCGTATGGAAATCGGCGATGCCTGCGGGAACCTCCACCGGCAGAGGAAGCCTGCGCCGGAACGACGAGGAGCCGCCTACGCGGACGGCGCGGGAACACGACCACCGAGCCGTCCTTGGCGCGGGCGATCTCAAACGCCATGTCTGGGGCGGCGGGCCTCGCCGGCGATCGGACGCCGATGCGCTCGTACAGCGGTCCTCGGTCTCGGCGTCCCCCGAGTTCAGCCGCTGCCGACACCCCGCCGGCCCGGGACACCCGATCGCACCCTTCCACGGCGAAGCCGCGGATGGCGGCAGACGAGTCGGGCTGTACGCCGGGTTCTGTCACCGGTCGACCTCGCGGTCGGCCGGGAGACGGCCATCCATCTAGGACCGGTGTTGCCACCGGTCTCGTGCGGTCTACCCGCGGACTCGGGCGGGCAGCCCTCGAACGTCCGCGCAGGGCCCCGGTGTTACCCGGCGCCCCTCTTGACCTTGCTCCGGGTGGGGTTTACCTAGCTGCCCAGGTCACCCTGGGCACTGGTGGTCTCTTACACCACCGTTTCACCCTTACCGGGGGCCGAGGCCCCCGGCGGTCTGTTTTCTGTGGCACTGTCCCGCGGGTCACCCCGGGTGGGCGTTACCCACCACCCTGCCGTGTGGAGCCCGGACGTTCCTCGGGAGGATCCGGGGATCCTCACGCGGCCGTCCGCCCGGCTCGTCTGCCGTGGTGACCATGCTACCCGCCACCACCGGCCCCGACGTCCCCAGGAGGCGCGGCCCGGCGTGACCGGGCCCGGGACCGCCCGCAGCCGGTACCCGGGGCCCGCCCGTCGTGCTTGACCCTGTCGCGACGTCATGGTTTCCACTGGACCCATGAGGATCGGAGAGGTCGCCGCACTCGCCGGGGTCACCCCGCGTACCGTCCGCCACTACCACCAACTCGGGCTGTTGCCGGAGCCGGAACGGCTGTCCAACGGCTACCGGGACTACGGACTGCGGCACGCCGCCGTACTCGCGCGCATCCGGCGGCTGACCGAGCTGGGGCTCGGACTCGCCGAGGTGCGGGGAGTACTCGCGGACGACGCGGGGCTTGAGCTGGTCGAGGTGCTGGAGGAACTGGACGAGGATCTGGCCCGCCACCAGGCCGCGATCGCCGAGCGGCGCGCCCGGCTCGCCGAGCTGATCGGACAGGCACGCGAGGGCACCCTCCCGGCCGAGGGGCCGGTGTCACCCCAGCTCACCCGGCTGCTCGGGGCGCTCTCCCCCAGCAGCTCCCCCATGGCCGCCAAGGACCGCGGTCATCTGGCGCTGATGGACACGGTGCTGACGCCGGAGGACCGTGAACGGTTCTTCACGGCGCTGCGCCCGATCAGCGACGACGGCGATCAGCTCGCGAAGGTGCAGGGGCTGTACGAGCGCCTGGACGAACTGGCCGACGCCGATCCGGGCGATCCCCGTGTCGGCCCGCTCGCCGATGAACTGGCCGCCTGTATGCCCGATGAGCTGCGGGAGCTGCTCGACGGCCGGGCGATGGACACGGACAACGGCTTCGGTGAGGCGTTCCTCGCCGATTTCGCACCCGCCCAGGCCGCCGTCGTACGCCGGATGGTCAGGGCACTCACCGAGGGGAGAGCACGATGAAACGCCTGGCGACAGGGCTCTGGAACCTGCTCCCGCTGTCCGTGCGGCGGCTCGTCGTCCATGAGATCCGGGCGCTGTACAGCATCTGGCTGTGGGTGTTCCGCCGCAGGCACGGGATCGGGCCGGGCACGCACACGGCCGGGTACACCGCGCCCCAGACCGCCATGATGTGGGCGTGGATCTTCGTCTCACTGGTCGAGACGGTGGCGCTCGCGATGATCATCCCCTGGCCGCTGGTGCACGCGATCACGCTCTACGTCAGCCTGTACGGGCTCGTCCTGATGGTCGGCCTCCAGGCCGCGTGTGTGACCCGGCCCCATGTCGTGGGGGCGGACGGATCGCTGCGGCTGCGCTACGGCGCGCTGTTCGATCTGCGGATCCCCGCGCGGGCCATCGAGCGCGTACGGATCGACCGCCGCTTCCCCGAGGGGAAGCTGGTCCAGCCGCGCGACGACGGGTCGCTGGAGCTGATCGTCGGCGGTCAGACGACGCTGGCCGTGGACCTGGCCGAGCCGCTCGTCTACGTACGCCCCCTGGGGCGGCGCGGGACCGCGCACACGATCCGCTTCCACGCGGACGACCCCGCGGCGCTCCTGGCCGCGCTCACCCGGCGGACGCCCACGGGACCCGGGGAAGGATCCGGCGAGCCTGCCGAGTCGGGGCGGACGGAACCGGAGCCGGCGTAGAGCCGGGGGTCGGGGCGGGGCGCGGTCTTCCAGGGCGGTCGCACGTGCGGGACGAGGCCGGGCGCGGGACGGAGCCGGACCAGTCCGGGGCAGGGTGGGGGCGGCCTGCCCAGTTCGGAGGCCGGCTCGGGACGGTGCCGGATCTGGCTCCGGGCAGCCGGGCGTCGTACGCGGAGGGCGCGAGCGGAGGTACGAGCGCCCTCGTCCGGCGTACGGCCACCGGCTACGCGGGCGTGAACAGCACCTTGTCCCTGCCCGGTGCCGCCCGGGTGAGCCGGACCCGGAGCCGCTCCCCCAGCGGCAGCGCCTCGTCCCCGCGCAGCGTCGCCACTACCGCCGGGTCCCGCAACTGGACGGTGCCGACGGCGGGTTCACCGTCCCGCACATCGACCACGAACCCGTCGAAGACCTCACCGATCCGCGGTTCGAGAAGCGCCGCCTCCACGATGTCGACGCACTCCCGCTCGGCCGTATTGGCGCGCCGGGCGCCGTCCGCCATCTCCCGGGGGAGGTCCTCCAGCGCGGCGAGCACCCACTCCGGCACCCCCTGGCCCGCGCAGATCGAGGCGCACAGCTCGCCGGTGTAGCGGTCCACCAGCCGCCGCAGGGGCGCGGTGCAGTGGGTGTACTCATGGGCGACGGCCGCGTGGATCGCTGGGGTGGGGAGTTCACCGCCGGTGAAGACGCTGTAGCCCGCGCCCCGCAGAAGGGTCGTGCACTCCTGGAGGAAGGCCGCGTGACGGCTGTCGCGCCCGTCGAGGGAGCGGACGACCTCGGCGTACGAGACATGGTGCGGCCAGTCGATGCCCAGCGCCTTCGCGGACAGCCGCAGCCGTGCGACCGCGCCGTCCGGGGCGGTGGGCAGCGTACGGAGGATCCCGGTCCCGGCGGCGGTCATGAGATCGGCTGCCGTCATGCCGGTGAGCAGGGAGATCTGGGCGTTCCAGCCCTCGGCGGGGAGGGGGGCGCGGTAGTCGAGGACGTATGCGCCGTCCCGGAGGGTGATCTCCTGCTCGGGGACGTCGAGCGAGATCCCGCCGCGTTCCCGCTCCCTCTCCTCGCGCAGCAGCCCGATCTCCTTGAGGAGGGCGAGCGGTTCCTCGGCCGTGCCCGCGTCGATGCGGCGCTGGGCGGTGGCGTAGTCCAGCCTGGCCCGGCTGCGGACGAGAGCCCGGCGCAGGTCGGTGGCGACCGTATGGCCCTCGGCGTCGAGGTCGATCCGCCAGAGGAGGGCGGGCACGGTCCGGTCGGGCAGCAGGCTCGCGGCCGCCTCGGAGAGCACGGGCGGATGCAGCGGCGTTCGACCGTCGGGGAAGTAGAGGGTCTGGACCCGGCGATGGGCCTCGGAGTCGAGGGCGCCGCCGGGGTGGACGAACGCGGCGACATCGGCGATCGCGTAGTGCACGCGGTAGCCGCCGCGGCCGGTACCCCGTCCGGTTCCGCCACTTCCCGGGCTTCTCCCGCCTCCTCCGTCACCCCCGCCTCCTCCGCCTCCTTTGCGGCCGTTTCCGCGGCGGGCGAGGTGCATGGCCTGGTCGAGATCGGGTGACCGGGGCGGGTCGAGGGTGAAGAGGGGGAGGTCGGTGGCGTCGGCGTCTGGGAGCCGGGGTTCACGTGCCGCGCGGTCCGCCTCCGCGAGCACGGCCGCGGGGAAGGCGTCCGGAACGCCGAGCGCCCTCCGCAGCTCGCGCAAGGCCGACCGCAGCGGAGCCTCGGCTGCGCCGGTCGTGTGTATCGGACGGCGGGGCATGGACCGAGCGTATTTCGGGCCGCGTGCGGGCGCGCGCCGGACGGACGGCGGACGGACGGCGGACGGACGTGGGGGCGGGTGAGGTGGGGTGGGTGCGGTGGTGACGGGGGGCGGGGCCCGGGTGGCGACGGTACGCCAGGGGGGTTTACGTAGGGGGCGGGGCCGCTGCCTGGGCATTCGTACCCGGTCAAGGGGATGGGTAGGACCGTTCACCCTTGAGGGTGACTGAAAGTAAGCAAATGACTACTTACCGTTGATTCAGAGGGGTCGCAGGGCGCGGCCCCCGAGCCAACCGGAGGTATCACCATGCGACGTTTCGCCACTCTTCTCGGCACCCTCGCCGCGGCCACGATGCTGGCCGCCGCCGTCCCCCAGTCCGCCCTCGCGGCCACCGGGGACCTGGCCGTCAACGGCAAGGTGCACCATGATCCCAGCGGCTGCTACAAGAGCGATCGGTGGCCACTGACTGTCGACAACCGGACCAACGAGCCGGCTTTCATCTTCGAGGACGCCGACTGCTCAGGCGCGATCGTCCGCATCGTGCCGCCGGGCAGCTCCGCGGTCTCGGAGTTCGGTGCCAGCGTCTTCATCCGCTGACCCCGAGGGACTCCTGATCCTCCTCCAGCCGGGCGGGTCGGTGGCAGTCACCCGTCGGGCCGGGCCGCCCGCCCTCCTCCGCGGGCGGCCCGGTGCCCACCTTCGAGCACACGCCATCGAGCGCGTGACGAGGGCGTACGCTGGCGCGGGGCCGCCGCACCCCGCTTCCCGTCTACGCCGTGAGGAGAACGTCCGTGCTCGTGCTGTTGCCGCCGTCGGAGGGTAAGGCCGCCGCCGGGCGCGGGGCCCCGCTGAAGCCCGAGTCGCTCTCGCTCCCGGGCCTGGCCGAGTCCCGCGCCGCGGTGCTGGACGAGCTGATCGAACTGTGCGCCGCCGACGAGACGAAGGCGCGGGACGTCCTCGGACTCACCGACGGCCTGCGCGGCGAGATCGCGAAGAACACCGCTCTGCGCACGGCGGGCACCCGGACGGCCGGGGAGATCTATACGGGTGTGCTGTACGACGCCCTCGGGCTGGCGACGCTTGAGCCCGACGCCAGGCGGCGGGCGCGCCGGTCACTGCTGGTGTTCTCCGGGCTCTGGGGCGCCGTGCGGCCGGGTGACCGGATCCCGCCGTACCGCTGCTCGATGGGGGTGAAGCTGCCGGGCCTCGGCTCGCTCGGGACGTACTGGCGCCGGCCCATGGAGTCGGCACTGCCGGAGGCGGCGGGCAGCGGGCTCGTCCTGGACCTGCGGTCCTCGGCCTACGCGGCGGCATGGAAACCGAAGGGAGAGATCGCGGGGCGCACGGCGACGGTCCGGGTGCTGCACTCACAGCTGGTCGACGGTGTCGAGAAGCGTTCGGTGGTCAGTCACTTCAACAAGGCGACCAAGGGCCGGCTCGTACGGGACCTGCTGGTGTCGGGTGCGAAGCCGAAGGGCCCCCGTGAGCTGGTGGAGGCGCTACGGGACCTCGGGCATGTGGTGGAGGCGGAGCCTCCGGCCCGGAAAGGAAGGCCCTGGGCCCTGGACGTGATCGTCACCCAGATCCACTGAGGTGGCCGCCGGTCCATGAGGGCCGTTGGGGCGAGGGCCGATTCGGTGAGGGCCGGTCAGCTGAGAGGCCGGTCGGGCGAGGGACTGGTCCACGGTGAAGCCGGTCGAGCGAGCGGGCGGTCCGGGGGCTGGTCCACGGTGAAGCCGGTCGGGCGCGGGGCCGGCCCACCGAGGGGCGGGCGACTGAGCAACCGGTCCGAGCGAGGAGCGGTCGAGCGA
Source organism: Streptomyces sp. NPDC051018 (assembly GCF_044456085.1). Lineage (NCBI taxonomy): Bacteria > Bacillati > Actinomycetota > Actinomycetes > Kitasatosporales > Streptomycetaceae > Streptomyces > Streptomyces sp. NPDC051018. The sequence goes on along the minus strand of NZ_JBITFN010000001.1, from coordinate 292,890 downwards.
GGAGCGGATCCTCCGCGGGGTACAGGAGCCTGCCGGTGGTTCATCGGCCACGGCCGGGCGGGCCTCGAACGACAGATGTTGCACCGTACGCAACGAGCGTTGCGTGCATCGTGAGGGCCCAGGCAGGATGTGCGCATGACCTCCGTGCTGGATCTCGCGCCCGTTGTCCCCGTCGTCGTGATCGAGGACGCGGCCGACGCCGTGCCGCTCGCGCGTGCCCTGGTGGCGGGCGGGCTGCCCGCGATCGAGGTGACCCTGCGCACCCCGGCGGCCCTGGAGGCGATCCGCGCGATCGCCGCCGAGGTACCGGACGCGGTGGTGGGCGCGGGCACGGTGATCGCACCGGACCATGTGGACGCGGCGGTGTCGGCAGGGGCGCGCTTCCTGGTGAGCCCCGGCTGGACCGATCGGCTGCTGGACGCGATGCGCGGTTCCGGTGTGCCCTTCCTGCCGGGGGTCTCGACGGTCTCCGAGGTGGTGGCGCTGCTGGAGCGCGGGGTGAGCGAGATGAAGTTCTTCCCCGCGCAGGCCGCCGGTGGCCCCGCGTATCTGAAGTCCCTGGCGGGACCGCTCCCCGGGGCGCGGTTCTGTCCGACGGGCGGTGTCTCGCTCTCGAACGCCCCCGACTATCTCGCCCTGCCGAACGTGGGCTGCGTCGGCGGCACCTGGATGCTGCCGGCCGATGCCATCGCGGCGAAGGACTGGGGCCGCGTCCAGTCCCTGGCGGCCCAGGCGGCGGCCCTGCGGGACTGACCGCCCGTCACCCGGGCCACCCCGCACCGGGAGTACCCGTCAGACCGTGCCGACGGCGGCGGTGGCGGTGCCGCAGACCCTGGCGGTACCCCGTCGGCCGGGAGACCGGCCGGCGGACCGACACCGCGGGGTCCCGATGGGCGAGCGGCGCCGGGGCACGACGGGCGCCCTGGCTCGCGCCCGAACCCGCGGGCGTCCGAAGGGACTTGGCCAGGCCGGCCGAGCGCCCGCGGGTGTTCGACGGGCCCGGGCGAGCACGGCCCGAGGGTGAGGAGGGCCCGAGGGTGAGGAGGGCCCATTCGCCACGGGCTCCCGTCCCACGCACGATTCGGCCGCCCCGGCCTGGGGCCGGCAGCCGCCACCGTGTGCCGGACCCGTGTGCCTGCCCCGTCGGTCTGCCCGCGCCGAAGGAGAGCGGAACGGCCGTCCCATGCCGGGCGCCCGCCGCCATGGGACGGCACGACCCGGCGTCCTCGCCGAGGACCCCCACGGCGGACATCGTGTCCCGGAGCGGCGGCGGTGGCGGCCGCCTCAGGGGCAGCGCCCCAAGATGCCGGCATCGCGCTCCGCCGGACCGGGCGGGACTGCGCCTCACGGCCAGGGCGGGCCGGGCAGCCCCGCCGCACCGGACCACCTGCTCCGGCCGGGGCGGGCGAACCCGGGCCGGGGCAGGCCGCCGGTGGTTAGGCGCGCAGGTGGGAGGTGTCGTTCAGGAGGCGTACCGAGGCGTTGCCGTCGGTGTAGTACGCCACCGCCGAGACCGAGGCCGCGGAGAGTTCCATCCGGAACACGGACTCCGGCGGGGCGCCGAGCGCCAGGCGCACCAGGGTCTTGATCGGGGTGACATGGGTGACCAGCAGGACCGTACGGCCCGCGTACCGGGCGACGAGCTTGTCGCGGGCCGCCGAGACCCTGCGGGTGACGGCCGTGAAGCTCTCGCCGCCGCCGGTGGGAGCCGCTTTCGCGGAGGTCAGCCAGGCGTTGAGGTCGTCGGGGTAGCGCTCCTGGACCTCGGCGAAGGTGAGGCCCTCCCATGCGCCGAAGTCCGTCTCGCGCAGACCGTCCTCGATACGGATGTCGAGGTTCAGCCGGGCGGCGACCGCCTCGGCGGTCTGACGGCAGCGCTTCAGAGGGGAGCTGACGATCTCCTGGACCGTGCCCCGCGCGGCCAGCGCGGCGGCGACGGCCTCGGCCTGGCGCTCTCCGGCCGGAGACAGCTCCGGATCGCTTCCGCCGCTGCCCGAGAACCGCTTCTCCGGGGTGAGGGCGGTCTCGCCGTGGCGGAGCAGTACGAAGGTGGCGGGCGCGCCCAGATCGGCGGGGGCGGCCCAGCCGACGGGGGGCGGGCCCGGCTGCGTCCGGGCGGTCGCGGCGGCCGGTTCGCCGGGCGCGGTAGCCGGTTCCCCGGGCGCGGTAGCCGGTTCCCCGGGCGCGGTGGCCGTCGCGAGCCGGGGTCCGGCCGTGGCGCCGCCGTTCCCCCGGCCGGTACCCGCCGAGCCGGCGAGGGGCGCCGGGGGTTCTTCGGACGGCGCCGCGGACCGGTCCGGGGCGGTGCCGGAGGCACCCGCGCCCCTGCCCGTACCGGAAGAGGTGCCCGTGAGAGCGGCACGGGCCCTGGCCGCACCCGCCGCCGCGTCGCCGACGACCCGGGCCGCTCCGGCGTCGCGCCCGCCTCCGGACGCGCCCCGCGCGCCCGGTCCGGCGGTGGACCCGGAGGGCTCCCACTGCCTGCCCTGACGGCCCGCGTCCATTGCCTCGTTGGCCAGCCGGTCGGCGTGCTTGTTCTTCTCGCGCGGAATCCACTCGTACGTCACCGAGGACGCGGGGAAGACCCGGGCGGCCTCCGCCGCCAGCGGCTTCATGTCCGGGTGCTTGATCTTCCAGCGGCCGGACATCTGCTCGACGACCAGCTTGGAGTCCATCCGGACATGGATCCGGGCCTCCGGGTCGATGGCGTGCGCGGCCCGCAGTCCGGCGATCAGTCCCTTGTACTCGGCGACGTTGTTCGTCGCGACACCGATGTACTCGGCGGCCTCCGCCAGGGTCTCCCCCGTGGCCGCTTCGATCACCACCGCGCCGTAGCCCGCGGGGCCGGGATTGCCCCGGGAGCCGCCGTCGGCCTCCACGACGAAACTGTTCATCAGAGGCCGGACTCGGCGGTACGGACCAGGATGCGGCGGCAGTTCTCACAGCGCAGCACCGCGTCGGACGCGGCGGCGCGCACCTCGTTGACCTCGGTGATGTTCAGCTCCAGCCGGCAGCCCTCGCAGCGGCGCTGGTACAGCCGGGCCGCGCCGACACCGCCCTGCTGGACGCGCAGCTTCTCGTAGAGCTTCAGCAGATCGGCGGGGACGGCAGCGGAGACGGACTCGCGCTCCCTGGTCGCGGCGGCGACCTGGTCGTCCAGCTCCTGGAGCGCGACATCCCGCCGGGCGGTGGCGTCGTCGGTCTTGGCCTGGACGGAGGCGACCCTGTCGGTCAGTTCGGCGACCCGCTCCTGCACGGACTCCCGGCGCTCCATCACATCGAGGACGATGTCCTCCAGATCGCCCTGGCGCTTCGCGAGGGAGACGATCTCCCGCTGGAGGTTCTCCAGGTCCTTGGGCGAGGTGATCGCGCCCGAGTCCAGGCGCTGCTGGTCGCGCACGGCGCGCTGGCGCACCTGGTCGACGTCCTGCTCCGCCTTGGTCTGCTCGCGGGCGGTGTCGCTCTCCTCCGTCTGCGCCGCGACCAGCAGGTCCCGCAGCTGGGCGAGGTCCTTGGACAGCGAGTCGATCTCGGCGTGCTCGGGCAGCGACTTCCGCTTGTGGGCGAGCTGTGACAGTCGTACGTCGAGGGCCTGGACGTCGAGAAGTCGGATCTGGTCGGCGGGCGCGGCGTTCAGTTGGGGGCTCCAGGAGAAGAGTGTCGGGATGACCAGGGATCGGTGACCGTGGACGAGACATGGACCCTGAGGTCCCAGCCGTGCCGGTCGGAAATCTCGTCGAGCTGGGCGGCCGCCAGTTCGCACCAGGGCCACTCGGTGGCCCAGTGCGCGGCGTCCAGCAGGCCGAGCGGCGACTGCTGGGTGGCCTCGGAGACCGGGTGGTGGCGCAGATCGGCGGTGAGGAAGGCATCCACTCCCGCGGCCCGTACCGCGTCGAAGAGACTGTCGCCGGAGCCGCCGCTCACGGCGACCGTACGGACGACGGCGTCCGGGTCGCCCGCGATGCGGATGCCCTGCGCGGTGGCGGGCAGCCGCTTGGCGGCCCGCTCGGCGAACAGCGCGAGCGTCTCGGGGTGGTCCAGTTCGCAGACGCGGCCGAGCCCACGGCGGCCGGACGGGTCGGTGGGGTCCGGCACCAGCGGCCGGACGACCCGGATGTCGAGCGCGCCCGCGAGGGCGTCGGAGACTCCGGGGTCGGCGGTGTCGGCGTTGGTGTGGGCGACGTGCAGGGCGATGTCGTTCTTGATCAGGGTGTGCACGACCCGGCCCTTGAAGTGACCGGCGGCGACCGTCGTCGTACCGCGGAGGTAGAGCGGGTGGTGGGTGACGATCAGCTGTGCGCCGAGTCCGACCGCCTCGTCCGCGATCTCCTGGACGGGGTCGACGGCGAACAGTACGCGGTCGACCGGCGCGTCCGGGTCGCCGCACACGGTACCGACGGCGTCCCACCCCTCGGCCCGCTCGGGTGGCCAGAGGGCGTCGAGGGCGTCGATGACTTCGGAGAGGCTGGGCACGAGTACAGGCTACCCGCGCCCCGTGTCCCGTCGTTCTGGACCGTCCACAAGCGCGGCAGCGGGGAACCGCGGGTGGGGGCCGGCCGCGGGCAGGGCCGTAGGGACGGATACGGGGAACGTCGGGGAGGAGGTACGAGGAACCGTCGTGGGAGGGAGCGAGTACGGGCGGGGCGGACGAAAACGGGGCCGTTCACGAGTGGCGGCCTCGGACCGGCGCGTGGGAAGGGGCCGGACCGCGGGTCGCCGGGGGCGCCTCGCCCGCCCGGGCGGGGCAGGGTCGCGGAGAGCCGCCGGCAGCCCGGGCCGTACCGGCTCTTCCCGGCCCTCTTCCCACCCTCGCCGCCCGAGGCCACCCGGCTTCCGGCCGCCGCCCTGGGACCCCGCACCGGGCACCGGACGAGCCCCGGCGGCCGACAAGGCCGTTCGCGGGGAGGGTGCACCTCGCGACGGGCACGGCGTGGCGGGATCGCAGTGGTGGACGGACCGTGCCGTGCTTCCGATCCGGCTCCCGGGGCCGATGGGCACCGCCATGACGCGGCAGCCGGATCGGGTCGTGAACCACGGCTCGACCGGTCGTGGGATCACCGGTCGCGGCCGGGGGAATGCCCGAACTCGGCAGGCACCGCACTGCGGCTCCCCGGTGCGTATCGGGCCCCGGTGAGCACATTTGTTCCCGATTCCTCAGGTGAATCCGGGCATCGCCACCCTTATGTGTGAAGTGGAATGGCTTGTGTTGTTCGGCAGGAAGTACGAAACCTAGCTTCGTGGCCGGAGGTGACGAGCCGATGACAGCCTGTGCCATCGAGACCACCGGGACCGTCCGGTCCCCCGAGCACGACGGTCCGGACGGGACCGGCCCGCACGTCGAAGCCGTGGCAGGCACCGGGATCGCGGAAGCCGTCGAGGCCGCCGGGGTCCTGGAGGCTGCCGAGGCCGCCGGGGTCCCGGAGGCCGCCGAGACCGGCCTGCCCCTGGAAGACACCGAGACCGACGGGGGCGCGGAAGGCGCCGAGACCTTCGGGATCGCCGGAAGCACACCGTACGGCGCCGGTGAGGAGCCCTCCGGCACCGCGGAAGGCGGCTCGGCCCCGGAGACCGGCGAGGTACCGGAGGACGGCGGGTCCCCCCTCGCCGGGGACGGCGGGGCGGCCGGAAGCGTCATGACCGCGGCCGTCGCCGTAGCGCAACCGGCCACGGTACGCCGGGGGTTCTCGGTCTCCGCCGACGGCGCGTACGCCGCCCTGCTGGCCGGGGACGGCGAGGCGCTGTTCCCCGAGCGCTGGACGCTCGACGGGCCGGAGCCCTACGCCGTACCGCTGCCGCTGGGCCGGCCCGAGGACCACGGCACCGAGGTACTGCCGCTCGCCGACGGGCGGGTCCTGATCCGCCGGCGGGCGGACGGGCGCCATCTCTTCTCGCTGCTGTATCCGACGGGCCCGGGGACGGGCGAACTTCCCCTCGGCGGCGTGGAGTCGGCGGAACTCGCGCTCCTCCCGCCCGCGCCGGACGGCGTCCGCGTGTACGCCTTGGCGCCCGGGGAGAGGTCGACGGCGATCTGGCTGGTGGCGGGAGGCGCGTTCGGCCCGGAACACGTCGCCGAGGTGCCGGGGTACTGCTCAGGCGGAGTGTGGCTGGACCGTACGGGCCGGATGCTGGCGCTGGACCGGCGGTCGGCCGGCGGCCCGGTGAAGGCGGTGGCTGTCGACCTGGAGCGCGGCGGCGAGGTGACCCCGCTCCTTCAGATCACGGAGGACAGCGACGACCGGCTGGTGCTGGCCGCGCCCGACAGCGGTCTCCTTCTGATCCGGTCGAACGCGCCGGGCCAGGACCGCCTGGGCTGGGGTGTGCTCGGCAGCAGGCGTCCGGTCCGCTTCCCCGGTTGTCTGCGGCCGCCCGGCTGCGAGGTGACCCCGTTCGCCGTCCAGCCGGGCCAGGCGCTCCTGCCCGAGAGCTGCGCGGTGGCCCTGCGGATCGACACCGGGGCGGGTGGCTCCGCCCTGGGCGTGTGGCGGCCCTCGGGACGGCGGCTGCACCGACTCGCCCCGCCCGAGGGGTGGTTCCCGGGAGCGGGCCACTGGAGCCGGGAGGGCGTTCTGCGACTGCCGTACACCACACCGGCGGTGGAGTGCGGGGTCGCGCGGGTGGACGCGGCGGAGGTGTTCCGCGACGAAGTGCCCGCAGCCGTGGCCCCCTCGGCGCAACTCCCGCCGGGAGCGGCGAAAGTGCTGGTCATGTACAAACCGATCCCGTTGCAGCAGGCACCCCTCAGGGGCCGGACGGTGCCTCGCTAAACTCTCCGGCCTGCACATAGTTCACCGATGGCCGGCGACCACGACGGGGGAACCTCCCACATGTCTCAGATACAGACCGACACACCCCGGACACGCCCGCGGGGGCAGGCGTCGACGGAGGAGCCCGACGCCGGAGGGGCGGGCAGGCACAGGGGTGGGGCGGCCAGGGACGACACTCAGGAGGAGCCGCACGGCAAGCACCGCAGGCCCGGGTCGGCGGCCTGATCCGTATCACCCCGCGCGGGCCCTCCCGGGCTTCCCGCCTCCGGTCCGCTCCCCACTCCGGGGCCGGACGCCGGAGCGCCTGAATCCGCTGACGGCCGGCCCGCCGGCGGACAGGACCGGTCCGTCATTTGGACAGGACCGGTCCGGCCCACCGCGAAGCCCGGGACGGTTCGGCGCGCAAAGGTCCCACGCAGACCGGAGCGCCGCAGACAGACAGGAGCGTCGGCGGCTGCGGACGGCCGGGCCGCGATGACGTCCTCCCTCCCGCGGTGCTCCCCCACCGCCTTCGGCGTGGGCAGTACCTCCGCGTCCGGCACCGCGCCGATCCGTCGGGGCGGACCCGGCGGGCGGGACAGCCCCGATGCGGCCGATCCGGGGTGGGCGGCGGAGGACGTGACGGCGTACGGCCCCCTTTCCGCCCGGTAACGCGGCACCGGCGGGCGCGGGTTTCGGGGCGCAGGGCGACCACGGCGCCCGCGCGGAGCGGCGCGAGCCACTCCGTACGGCGGCTGAGCGCGGCGCGGAGGAGTCCGGCCCGACCCGTGGACGGCCCGGCTCGGCCGTTCTCCGGCGGCGCCCCGGCCGACGCGTACGAAGCCGACGCGTATGAAGCCGACGCGTCCCGCGCGTCGCACGGACGCGTCCCGCCCGGCGAGCATGACGTCACCGCCGACGGTGATCGCATCAGGTCACCTCGTACGGTTCGGCCCGCACCCCCACCCCACCGCCTGTGACCCACATCACAGGGAGCTTCTGTCAGCAATCGGGGCGCTGTTCCGCTCAATCACCGGGAGCGAGCGAACAGACAGGAGCGGCACATGAAGCACCGCATCGTCATCCTCGGCGCCGGCTACGCCGGGGCCTACGTGGCCGGGAACCTGGCCCGCCGGCTGTCCCCGGCGGACACCGAGATCACCGTGGTCAACGGCGAACCGGACTTCATCCAGCGGCTGCGGCTGCATCAACTCGCCGCCGGCCGGCAGATCCGGGCTCCGAAGCTCGCCGACGTCTTCGCCGGCACGGCGATACGGCTGCGCCTGGCCCGTGTCACCGCCGTCGACCCCGAGCGCCGGGTCGTCGCCCTGGCCGACGACGAGGGCGGCGGCGAACTCGGCTACGACACACTTGTCTACGCGCTCGGCAGCCACGTCGCCGACCACGGTGTCCCCGGTGTGGCCGAGCACGCCTTCGACGTCACCGGGCGGCCCTCGGCCCTGCGTCTGCGCGAGCGCCTGGACAGCCTGGGCAGGCGGGGCGACGGCGGGAGTGTGCTGGTCGTCGGCGACGGGCTGACCGGCATCGAGACCGCCACCGAGTTCGCCGAGTCCCGGCCCGGCCTGTCGGTGACACTGATCGCCCACGGGGAGCTGGGCGCCAGGCTGTCCCCCGGAGCCCGCGGCCATCTGCGCCGGGCCTGCGAGCGGCTGGGCATCACCGTCCTGGAGCACACCACCGTCGAAACCGTCGAGGCGACACGGGTGCTGTGCGCCGACGGCACCGCCGTGGCGTCCGACGCGACCGTGTGGACCGCGGGGTTCGAGGTCAACCCCATCGCCGCCGCCGGCGGGCTGGAGGTCACCGAGAACGGCCGGATCGTCGTCGACCGCACCCTGCGGTCCCTCTCGCACCCGGAGGTGTACGCCGTCGGCGACAGCGTCCACGCGATCGGTGACAACGGCCTGCCGCTGCCGATGTCCTGCGGTTCGGCCGGCTCGACCGGCAGGCAGGCCACGGCCGCGATCGTGGGACGCCTGACCGGCCGTAAGGTCCCCCACATCAAACTGGTCTATACGTTCAACCACATCAGCCTCGGGCGGCGGGACGGAATGCTGCAGGCGGTCGACGGCGAGGCGCGGGCCAAACCGACGTACGTGGGCGGGCGGAAGGCCGCGCGGATCAAGGCGGGCATCCTCAAGATGTCGCTGTGGGCCACCTCGCACCCCACTTTCTGCATGCCCCGGCGCAAGCACCGCCTGGCCGCCGTACCGGACGGCTCCCCCGCCAAGGCCCCGGCGTAGGAACGCGACCCCAGGGTGGTCCGTGTGGACAGCACCGACACCGATCGCTTCGGCACCGGCCGGTTCGAGGCCAGCCGCAACCGGCTGGCCTCGCTGGCGTACCGGCTGCTGGGCTCCGCCGCCGACGCCGAGGACGCCGTACAGGACGCGTTCCTGCGCTGGCAGGCCGCCGACCGGCAGCGGATCAGAGCGCCGGAAGCATGGCTGACCAAAGTCGTCACCCATCTCTGCCTCGACCGGCTCCGCTCGGCACAGACCCGCCGAGAACGCACCGTCGGCGCCTGGCTGCCCGAACCGCTCCTCGACGGCGACCCGATGCTCGGCCCGGCCGACACGTTCGAGCAGCGCGAATCGGTCTCCCTGGCCGTACTGACCCTCATGGAGCGCCTGTCACCCCCCGAGCGGGCGGTCTACGTCCTGCGCGAAGCGTTCGCCTACAGCCACGCCGAGATCGCCGAACTCCTCGACCTCACCGATTCCGCGAGCCAGCAGCACCTCCACCGGGCCCGGCGCCGCATCACCGCCGCGCGCCGCGGCGGCGGCGAAGCCGACCCCGCGTCCGCCCGCAAGATCGTCGAGGAGTTCTTCGCCGCCGCCTCCTCGGGTCACACGGAACGGCTGGTGGCACTGCTCACCGACGACGCGACCGCGATCTCCGACGGCGCCGGCCTGACCGCGACGCTGCTGCGGTACGACACTCCGCGGCGCATCGCCGCCATCGCCCGCGCCGGCTTCAAGCCCACACCCGCGAAACGGCGTTTCGCCGGCGGCACACCCGCCGTGTACTACGCGCTCGTCAACGGCGGCCCCGCCGTCCTCTTCGTGGTCGGCGACCAGGTCATCGGTGCCGTGACCTTCGACATCGCCGACGGAAGGATCGCGACCGTGCGCGGCATCGCCGCCCCCACGCGCCTCGCCCGCCTCGTCGAGGTCTGGCAGCGGCACCAACCGGCCACACCGCTCGTCACCCGGTGGTGAACCGGCGGGCGGGAACCGCGGCCGGGCGCGGCACCGGCCCGCCATCGGCACCGGCCCGCCATCGGCGCCAGCCTGCCGCCGGCGCCGGGAAGAGGCCGGAGCCGAGTGGGCCGGGCTCCCGTCCGGTGCCGTGGGCAGTAACCCGGCACCCGGCCCCGGGCCGAGGCCCCGGCCCCTCCCGGCGGACCGCCTGAGGCCCGGCGACGTCCCCGCGGCCATCCCGGTGCCGTGGGACGGCGCGCTCGGGGCTCAGCCCTTCTTCAGGGTCAGCACCTCCGCCGCCGCGAAGGTCTCGCCGGGCGGGCGGGAGGCGTAGTGGGGGGTCAGCAGCGCGTCCAGTTCGTCGTAGCCGAAGGACTCCTTGGCGGTGTCGAACGTGGCGGACACCCTGGGGCGTTCGACGATCGCCACCATGCCGCCGTGGACGACGAACAACTGCCCGTTCACCCCGCCCGCGGCGGGCGAGGCGAGGTATCCCACCAGCGGGGACACATGCTCGGGCGCCAGCGGGTCGAGCGAGCCCGCCTCCGGCTCCTGGAAGCCCGCGAAGACGTCCTCCGTCATACGCGTACGGGCCCGGGGGCAGATCACGTTCGCCGTGACACCGTACTTGGCGAGGGCGAGCGCCGTGGAGGTCGTCAGGCCCACGATGCCGCCCTTCGCCGCCGAGTAGTTCGGCTGGCCCGCCGAGCCCGCGAGGAACGCCTCCGAGGAGGTGTTCACGATCCGGCCGTAGACCGGGCCTCCGGCCGCCTTGGAGCGCTCCCGCCAGTGCACGGACGCGAAGTGGGTCGTATTGAAGTGCCCCTTGAGATGGACGCGGATCACCGAGTCCCACTCGCTCTCGCTCATGGAGAAGATCATCCGGTCGCGGAGGATGCCCGCGTTGTTGACGAGGATGTCGAGCCGCCCGTGGGCGGAGACGGCGAGGCCGATCAGTTCACGGGCCCGTTCGAAGTCGGAGACGTCGCCGTGGTGTGCGACGGCCGAGCCCCCGGCCGCGCGGATCTCCTCGGCGACCTCTTCAGCGGGAGTCGCCGAGGACTCGCCCGTGCCGTCGCGGCCCGGCTGTCCGTAGTCGTTGACAACGACGCTCGCACCGAGGCGGGCCAGTTCGAGCGCCTCCGCGCGCCCGAGGCCGCGGCCCGCTCCCGTGACGATCGCGGACAGTCCGTCGAGCGGCAGATTCGGCAGTGACATCGGGTTCCTTTCACCTTGCCGGGCAGGGAGTCCGGCGGCCTGGCGCACGGTCGGACGACCGGACGGAAGGGTCTGTCGCCCGGCCCGGGGCCCGGCGCGGGGTTGTCGCGTCCGGCGGGAGCCGGGCGGCTCGGTGGGAGTCCCGGGACTCCCACCGCAGGACCGGTTCCACGGGTCCGGGCGGTCCCGGGTGCCCGGAGCGGTCCCGGGGTCCCGGACGGACGGCGTATGTACGGCGGGCGCCCCCGGTCCTGGTTCCCGTACTCCCGGGGCCCGGGGCCCGGGGCCCGGGAGTACGGGCGTCAAGCGGCCCGGGCCGGTTCCCGGACGGTCGGTCCCGTTACCAGATGCCCCGGCCGGACGGACCGGGCCTCCCGGTCACCGGCCCCGGTACCGGCGCGGTGGTCCGTACCGCAGCTCCGGGCCCGACGGCCGGGCGCCGGTCCCATGAACCGACGGCCCGTGACGGCAGATCACCGGCCCGGGGACGGGACCCACGGCTCCGGCACCGGACCACGACGGGCACCACACCGGGACCGGCACCGCACACCGCGACCAGCACCGGCACCGGCTTCGGCACCGCCCGTACGCGGACCCGGACCCGGACCCGGAACAGGGCTCAGATCTCGATGCAGGTGCGCAGGGCCTCCCCCGTCCGCATCTGGTCCAGCGCGTCGTTGACCCGCGCGAGCGGCACCCGGTGGGTGATCAGGCCCTCCAGGTCGATACGGCCCGCGCGCCAGAGCGCGATGGCCCGCTCGTAGGAGGCGAGCACGTCCCCGCCTCCGTACATCGACGGCAGGATCCGCTTCTCGTCGAAGAACAGCTCGAACATGTTGAACTGGAGGAAGTCGTCCATCGCGCCCGCGCCCACGATGCAGAGGGTGCCACCGCGCCGCGTCGCCTCGTACGCGGTCCGCGCCGTGGCGGACTTGCCGACGACCTCGAAGACGTAGTCGAAGCCCTCGCCGCCGGTGACACGCTGTTTGGCGTCGCCCAGTTCCTCGGGCGAGACGGCTTCGGTCGCGCCGAAACGGAGCGCGGACTCACGCCGGGAGGCGACCGGGTCGACCGCGACGACCTGGGCGGCGCCCTTGAGCCGGGCGCCCTGGACGGCGGAGATCCCGACGCCGCCGCAGCCGATCACGGCGACCGACGAACCGGCCGCGACATCGGCGGTGTTGACGGCCGCGCCGAGTCCGGTGGTCACTCCGCAGCCGATCAGGGCGGCGATGTCGTACGGAACGTCGTCGGGGATCGGCACGGCGCACGCGGCGTCGACGACGACCTCCTCGGCGAAGGTGCCGGTACCGGCGAAGCCGAAGACATCACCGGCGGGGCGCCGGAAGTTGGGGGTGCCGGCGTTCATGAAGCCGGCGAGGCACAGATGGGTCTGGCCGCGCCGGCAGGACGGACACTCACCGCAGGACGGCAGCCAGCACAGCAGCACCCGGTCCCCCGGCTTCACCCGGGTCACACCGTCGCCCACGTCGAGGATCTCCCCCGCGCCCTCGTGGCCCGGGACGAAGGGCACGGGCTGGGGCAGTACCCCGCTCATCGCGGAGACGTCGGAGTGGCACAGACCCGTGGCCCGGATCCGGATCCTGACCTTCCCCGGGCCGAAGCCCACGGCCTCCACATCGTCGAGGACTTCGAGTTTGTCCTGCCCGGTCTCGTGCAGTACGGCTGCGCGCACGGTGCGGCTCCTCTTCGTTGGACTGTCGGTACGTCGGACTGCCCCTGGCTGCCGGCTGCTGCCCGCACACCCGTCCGTGGTCGCCGTCCGGTCGTGGTGTAGGCCGGGCGCGCGGGGCCGGAGCGGTGTACGGGCCCCTTCCCGTACGGTCGCCCCTCGTACGGTCGAAGCCTTCGTACGGCGGAACGCCCCGTACGGCCGGACGCGCTGTACGGGCGGATGCTCCCCTACGGACGAACGCGCCGTTCGGACGAACGCTGTCAGGCATGCTCGACGACGGTGTCCGCGAGCACGGGCGCGTCGTCCCTCTCAGCCGCGGTGACGGCGACCTGGACGCGGCCGTCACCGGCCCACATCCGGATGCGCAGGGTCTCGCCGGGGAAGACGATCCCGGCGAAGCGCGTGGTGTACGAGCGGACCCGGGCGACCTCCCCGCCGAGCAGGGTGTCGACGACCGCCTTGAGCGTCATTCCGTACGAGCAGAGGCCGTGCAGGATGGGCCGGTCGAATCCGGCGAGCGCGGCGAACCCGGGGTCCGCGTGCAGGGGGTTGAGGTCGCCGGAGAGCCGGTAGAGCAGGGCCTGGTCCTCGCGGACCGGTTTCTCCACGGTCTTGTCGGGGTCACGGTCGGGAAGTCCGGTGCGGACGGAGGGTCCCCGGTCGCCGCCGAAGCCGCCCTCGCCCCGGACGAAGATCTGGGACTCGTTCGTCCACAGCGGGCCGTCGGGGTCGGACGCCTCGGTGCGCAGGACCAGGACGGCTGCCTTCCCCTTGTCGTAGGCGCCCACGACCCGGGTGGCCGACACGGCGGTCCCGACGGGCGGGATGGGCCGGTGCAGCCGTACGGTCTGACCGCCGTGGAGCACGGAGGTGAGGTCGATGTCGAGGCCGGGGCCGGTGAGGCCGCCCGCGATGCCTTTGCCCGCTCCGGCGACGGTCGCGAAGCTGGGCAGCACATGGAGCCGCGACTCGAAGGTGTAGCGCAGTTCGTCGGGATCGGTGGCGGGGACGCCCGCGCCGAGGCCGAGATGGTAGAGCTGGACGTCCTTGTGGTCCCAGCTGATCTCGGCGCTGCGGGGTTCGGCGGCGAGGGCCCTCTCGGGATCAATGGGCATGACGATGCTGCTCCTTGCTGCTCCGGCGGACGGTCGTGCTGTCGTGCGCTCGTGCTGTGGAAGACCTCGGCGCGGCCGTCCGCACCGTCGGCCGCACCGAGGTCGTACGGGACCGGCTCCGGCGCCCGTTCTAGAACGCGTTCTAGGGCCGGTTGGCCTATGTATAACGCAGGCCCCAACACTTGGGAAGAGAGCTGACGTCGTGTCAGAAATTGGCATGACGACCAGTCAGAAGCAGAGGAGGGTGAGGCGGGGGATCGTGGGCACTGTTCAGTGGCTCCCGGCGGGCCCGGCCGGAGCCGGACGTGCGGAACCCCGCGAATCCTCCGGCCCCGCGACCCGCCGGCTCCGGACGGTCAGGACCCGCCGGGAGGTCCCGGGCGCCCGGGAGCCGGGGAACATCCATGCCGGATCGTGCGCCCAGCCGATCTCGGGCCTGGGTGGGCGGCCGACGGAGCGACGACGCCGGAGCTGTCTGAAGCCGTCCCACGGACGATCCCCTATCATCTGCGGCAACTCCGCGCGTGCGGATCAACCTCCACCCGCCGGTGACGGCATCGCGGCCCTGACCACCGCCCCCAGCGGTGCCCGCCGCCGAGAACGGCCCCGTTCAGCCGGATCCGGCTCAAGCCTGCGCTCCCGGCCCGGGACCGCAGAGAGTCCGGGCAAGCCCCGGTGAGGAATCCGGGCAAGCCCGGGAAGGAAAGAACCCGTGAACGACACGACACCCGAGCGTTCCGCCCCCGCCGCGTCACCGGGGCGATCGGCCGGGGGGCTGCACCCCGAAGTACTGCGCCAACTGGAGCGCCTACGAGGCACCGTGCCTGAAGACTTCGCACCACGGTGCCTGCGAGGCACCGTGCCACGGGACGGGTGGACGGTCACGACCCCCGTGGGCGACCGGCAGGTCCCGGCCGGGATTCAGGCCCTGCTGTCGATCGACTGGCCCGAGGCTCACGTCCTCCTCGACGAGGACGACAGCGGACCGATCGAGTTCCCGATGCTGCTCGAAATCGAGAACGAGGAAGGGCCAGGCGGGCGGGCGTGGCTCTTCATAGGCATGACGAGCACCCAGTTCTACTGGCTGATCGATCTCGATGAGGCCGGAACGGGCGACCCGCCCGTCTACGAGATCGACCACGACTGGATGGACGAGGACGGGATCCCCGAACCGGATCCCCTGTCGAGCATGCTCGCGACCCTGGAGGCCGTGCCACCGCCGTCCCCGGAGGACCTCTTCCCGCGAGCCTGCGCGCTCGGAGACCTCGCCGCCGTCCGGGAAGCCCTGGCCGGCGAACCGACGCTCGGCCCGCTCGACGACTCGGGGCTCACCCCTATGCACCTGGCCGTCATCGGCCGTTCCCCCACCGTCGTACGAGCCCTGGCCGAAGCCGGCGCCGCCCCGAGCGCGGCACTCCACGAGACCTGCGAGATTCCCTGGAAATACCGCCACCCTCAACGGCACTGTGACAGTTTCCGCGAACTGAGCGCCGGCACCACACCCCTGCATCTGGCTCTCAACCACAACCTGCACGTCATCCCCGGACCCGACATCGCGCCCGACGTCGTCGAGGCCCTCCTCGCCGTGGGAGCCGACCCCAACGCGGCCGATGAGGACGGCCGCACACCGCTCCACGACGCGGCCGCCTCCTACTACCCGAACGCGCTCAAAGCCTTGCGGCTTCTCGTGGAAGCCGGCGGCGACCCCGACGCGCGTCCGGACGACCCAACGCACCAGGGCCTGCGGCTCACCTCACATACGCCCCTGACCCTTGCCCGGGAACTCGGCCGCACCGAAGCAGCCGAGCTGCTGAGCAACGCGAAACGGACGCCGTAGCAGCGCACGCGGGTCCCGGTGGACTCGCCGTGCCCGGGCCGCGTTTCCGCTGCTTCGGCGGGGCTCGGCCATAACCTGACCCCATGGAAGAGATGCCCCGGGATCACCGCCCGGCCACTTCGGTACGGGTTCTTCTGGCGGAGGGACCGGCCGTGACGCGGGGCGCGCTGGCGCTGCTGCTCGGGATGGAACCGGACATCGAGGTCGTCGCCCAGGTGGACCGGGGGGACGAGATCGTACGGACGGCACTGGAGCGGCGGCCCGATGTCGCCCTGCTGGACACCGAGTTGCCCGGGTGCAGCGGGCTGGAAGCCGCCACCCTGCTGCGGGAGGAGGTACCGGACTGCCGGGTCGTGATCATGGCCACGTCCGGGCCGCCCGGATATCTGCTGCGGGCGTTGGAGGCGGGGGCGACGGGGCTGCTCGTCAAGGACGGCCCCGTCGAGGACCTCGCCCGGTCGATCCGGCGGGTGACCACCGGGGAGACCGTGGTGGATCCGGCCCTCACCGCCGCCGCCGGACCGGGCGGCGGGGGCGGCCCGGCGCTCTGACCGCACGCCGGGCCCGCCGTACCGCCCCTTCCGAGGCCCAGCCGCCCGCCCGGCGTCCGCGATCGGCCGGGCCGCCTCTCACACCCGTACGAAGGCGGTACGTACGCCCTCCTCCGGCCCCCTCGAACGCCCCCGCTGCTACTGCTCCGCCGTCCGGCGTGGCAGCCAGAACAGCATCAGCACCGCACCGATCAGGAGCGCCCCCGCACCGCAGCGGAACGAGAGGGCGTATCCCGCCGCGAGGTCCGCCGGGGCGGAGCCGCCGGCCGTACGGGACGCCGCGACCGTGGAGAGGACGGCGAGGCCGAGGGCGCCGCCCATCGTGCGTGAGGTGTTGATCAGGCCCGAGACCAGTCCCGCGTCCTCCGGTTCCGCGCCCGTGGTGGCGAGGGCGGCGAGCGGGGTGGCGGCGAGCCCGATACCCAGCATCATCAGCACGCCGGGGCCGAGGATGGTGGTCGGATAGCTGCCGTCGGCCGTCATCATCGACTGCCAGCCGAAGCCGGTCGCGCCGGTCAGCGCGCCGATGACGGCGGTGGTCGTGGCTCCGGCCCGTGCCATCAGACGGGGCGCGAGTGTGGAGCCGAGGACGACGCTCACCGAGCTGGGGATCAGCGCCAGACCCGCCTTCAGAGGCGAGTACCCGAGCACGTTCTGCGCGTAGACCGTCATAAAGAACCACATGGAGAAGGAGGCCGACCCGATCACCATCATGGTGACGTTGGCCGCGGTGACCGCCCGGGAGCGGAACACCTTCAGGGGCATCAGCGGAACCGGCGTCCTCGCCTCGACCGCCACGAACGCCCCCAGCACCACCAGCCCGCCGAGCAGCGGCAGCAGCGTCGCGGGGGCGGTCCAGCCGGACGCCTCCGTCTGGACGATGCCGTACGCGACGGCCGCGAGCCCGGCGGTGACGAGCATCGCGCCCGGCAGATCCAGCCGCCGGCCCGTGCCGCCCCGGCTCTCGGTGAGCCAGAACGCGGCGCCCAGCAGCACCAGCGCGCCGACCGGCACATTGATCAGCAGCACCCAGCGCCAGGACAGCAGATCGGTGAGGACTCCGCCGACGAGTCCCCCGGCCGCACCGCCCGCCGCGCCCACCGCCGACCAGGTCCCGATCGCCCGGGTGCGCGCGGCGCCCGGCGCCACGGCGGAGGTCACGATGGTGAGGGTCGCCGGGGCGAGCACCGCCGCGCCCAGCCCCTGTACCGTGCGTGCCGCGAGGAGCTGCCAGCCCTCCTGGGCCAGCCCGCCCGCGAGGGACGCGGCCGTGAACAGCCCCAGTCCCACCAGGAAGGTCCGCTTCCGGCCGAAGATGTCCGCCGCCCGCCCGCCGAGCAGCATGAACCCGGCGAACGCGATCGCGTAGGTGTTCAGCACCCACTGGAGCCCATGGGTGGAGAGCCCGAGGTCGGCGCGCATCGACGGCAGGGCGACATTGACCACGGACACATCGAGGACGACGAGGAACTGCCCCGCGCAGGCGGCCAGCAGCACCAGCCAGGTACGCGGGGGCCGTCCCGCGCGCTCGGCCGTCCCGGTCCGCCGGGCCTCCGCGTCCAGGGCTGAGTCTCTGTTGTCTTCGTTCGTTTCCGTGTCTGCTTCTGGGTCTGTGGGAGCGTGGGCCATGACCGTGATGGTCTCAGCCGCCCCGGGCTCGGCACATCGGTATATCGGTGTACGAGACAGGGCCCGGAGTCGTAGGCCGCTTCGTCTCCCCGGCGAGGCGTACACCACCCACCGGCCCCCGACGGTCCCGGCGGCGGCCCGTGCCGCGAGCGACGGCCGGGGCGCCGCCGATCCGTACAAGGGCGCCGGTCCGCACAGGGCAGGCGGAGGCGCCTGCACCCTGCACCTGCACCCGCCCGGACCCCGTGCCCGCCCCCGCCCCGGGAGGCCGTCAGTCCCTGCGCAGCACCGTGACGACCGCCGCCCCGCCGAGACCGATGTTGTGGGCGAGGCCCACCCGCGCGTCCGTCACCTGGCGTTCGCCCGCCTCACCGCGCAGCTGCCAGACCAGCTCGGCCGCCTGGGCAAGACCGGTCGCGCCCAGCGGATGGCCCTTGGAGATCAGCCCGCCGGACGGATTGACCACCCACCGCCCGCCGTAGGTCGTCGCACCGCTCTCCACCAGCTTCCCCGACTCGCCGTCCGCGCACAGGCCGAGCGCCTCGTAGGTCAGCAGCTCGTTCACGGAGAAGCAGTCGTGCAGCTCGATCACATCGACGTCCTCGATACCGAGCCCCGAGATCTCGTACGCCCGGCGCGCGGCGGCCCGCGACATCGGCCGGCCGACGACGTCGATACAGGAGCCGGAGGCGAAGGACTCCTCCGTGTCGGTCGTCATGACCTGGGCGGCGATCTCCACGGCCCGCTCGCGGAGCCCGTGCTCCTCGGCGAACCGCTCGGAGACGACGACGGCGGCGGCCGATCCGTCCGAGGTCGGGGAGCACTGGAGCTTGGTCAGCGGCCGGTGGACGGTCCGGGCGGCGAGGATCTCGTCGACGGAGTACACATCCCGGAACTGGGCGAGCGGATTGTTCGCCGAGTGCCGGTGGTTCTTGGCGGCGACGGCGGCGAGCTGCGCCTCGGTGGTGCCGTAGCGGTCCATGTGCTCACGGGCGGCGTTCCCGAAGATCTGCGCGGTCGGCGGGGTCATCTCGAAGCCGTGGGCCGCCGCCATCACCCCGTAGTGCCGGGCGACGGGCGAGGCTGCGAAGTCCGCGCCGCCCTCCCCGCCCGCATCGGCCCCGCCCAGCGAACCCCTCTTCATCTTCTCGAAGCCGAGCGCGAGCACACAGTCGCTGACACCGCCCTCCACGAACTGACGGGCCATCATCAGGGCGGTCGAGCCGGTGGCGCAGTTGTTGTTGACGTTGTAGACGGGCACCCCGGTCAGCCCCAGTCCGTAGACCGCGCGCTGTCCGGCCGTCGAGGGCTGGAAGCAGTAGCCGACGGTGACCTGCTGGACGTCCCCGTAGGCGATCCCGGCATCGGCGAGCGCGCGGGAACCCGCCTCCTCGGCGAGGTCCCAGTACTGCCGGTCCCGGGACTCGGGCTTCTCGAACGCCGTCATTCCGACGCCGACGACATAGCTCTTCACGGCTGGTTCTCCTTGGGTCGGTCGGTCCCCGGGTCAGTCCCGGGGAAGGCCGAGGATGCGCTCGGCGACGACATTGAGCTGGACCTGGGTGGTGCCGCCCGCGATGGTCAGACACCGTGACATCAGCAGCCCCCGGACGGCCCCCTCCCCCGCGCCCTCGCACACCGCGCCCTCGGGGCCGAGGAGTTCGAGGGTGAGTTCGGCGGTCCGCTGCTGGTGGAGGGTCTGGACGAGCTTGCGCACGGAGGCGCCCGCGCCGGGTTCGAGCCCCGACACCTGGAGCATCGTCGTCCGCAGTCCGATACAGCCGAGGGCGTGGGCCTCGGCGGCCAGCGCGCCGATCCGGGCGCGGTACGCGCCGTCCAGGGCGGGCGCCCGTTCGATGAGCGCTTCGAGTCCGGAGTCGAAGGCCATCTGGTCGGCCATGTGGACCCGCTCGTTGCCGAGGGTGTTGCGGGCGACCTTCCAGCCGTCGTGCACCTCTCCGACGACGGCGTCGTGCGGGAGGAGCGCGTCCTCGAAGTACACCTCGTTGAAGAGGGAGTCGCCGGTGATCTCCTTCAGGGGGCGGATGTCGATGCCGTCGGTGTTCTTCATGTCGACGATGAAGTAGGTCAGCCCCTCGTGCCGGGAGGTGCCGGATCCGGTACGGGCGAGCAGGATGCCGTGGTCCGCCCAGAGAGCGGCGCTCGTCCACACCTTCTGGCCGTTGATCCGCCAGCCGTCGGGCGTGTGTTCGGCCCGGGTGCGCAGGGAGGCGAGGTCGGAACCGGCGCCGGGTTCGCTGAAGAGCTGGCACCACAGGAGGTCACCGCGCAGGGTCGGCGGCAGAAAGCGCTCCTTCTGCTCGTCGGTGCCGTACGCGAGGAGTGAGGGGACGACCCAGGTGGCGATGCCGAGGGCGCTGATCGTGACACCGGCGTCGCTCAGTTCCCGTTCGACGGCGAGCTGCTCGACGGGGCCGGCGCCGAGCCCGTACGGTGGCGGGAGATGGGGGGCGGCGAGCCCGGCGGGGGCGAGCGCGCGGCGGGCGTCGGCGGGGCCGAGCCCTCGGGCCGCGGCCACGGCCTCCCGTATCCGCTCACGGAGGGCCGGTGCCCCGGGGGGCGGTTCCATCCGCAGTTCCCGCCGCACCCCCTCGGCGGCGAGGCGTACGGCCCGCAGGCGATGGGTGTCCCCCGGGCCGAGGAGCTGCCGGGCGACCAGGGCGCGGCGCAGCCCGAGATGGGCGTCGTGCTCCCAGGTGAAGCCGATGCCGCCGAGGATCTGGATGCAGTCCTTCGCACAGCCGTAGGCGGTGTCCAGGGCGGTTCCGGCGGCGAGGGCGGCGACGAGGGAGAAGGCGCGTGAGGGGTCCCCGTCCCCCGGCCCGGCTCCGGGGGACGTATACGGAAGGCGCCCCGCCTGGGGGGTCTGGTCGGCGCCCGGGGTCGGGTTGGCGTGTGCGCCTGGGGCGCGGTCGGCGCCTGCGGTGGGGTCGGCGTGCCGGTCGGGGGTGGCGTGTGGTGTGCGGCCGGTGAGCCGGCCGGGGCCGGTGTCCGGGGCCCGGTCGGCGCCCGCGGTGGGGCCGGTGTGCCGGCCGGATGCGGTGGAGGCCGCCCGACTGCCCTCCACGGCCCCCGCCGCCCTGGCCGCGTCCCAGGTGAGGGCGCGTGCCTGCTCCAGCCGGATCAGCATCTCCGCGCACAGATGCTTGACCGCCTGGAACCGGCCGATGGGACGCCCGAACTGCTCCCGGACCTTGGCGTGGGACACCGCTGTCTCCAGGGCGCGGGCCGCCACCCCGCACGCCTCGGCCGCGAGGACCACGGACGCCAGGTCCCGTACGAGGGGAGTGCCGATCGCCAGGACGCGGGCGGGCGGCACGGCGACACCGTGGGCGGTGACCTCGGCGGTCGGACGGGTGGGGTCCGCGCTCTCCTGGGCGCGGACGGCGAGGGCGTCCGCGTCGACGGCCGCCCACACCGTGCCGTCCGCGGACTCCGCGGCGAGCAGCAGCAGATCGGCCTGCGCGCCCGCCAGTACGGGAGGGGCAGTGCCGTCCAGCAGCAGACCGCCGTCCGCGTCCCGTACCGCGGTGAGCGTCCCCGGGCCGAGGGCCACGGACCCGATCCTGCGGCCCTCCGCCAACTCGGCGACCAGGCCGTACCGGCCCGCGCGGCACAGCAGTGCGGCGGCGAGCGCGCTCATCGGGTACGGTCCCGGGAGCCCCGCCCGGCCCGTCTCCTCCAGCACGACGGCCAGATCGAGCAGGGTGCCGCCCCCGCCTCCGTACTCCTCGGGAAGATGGACCCCGAGAAGCCCCTGTCCGGCGGCCCCGTCCCAGTGTCCGGGCCGGCCGAGCCCGGCGGACGGCACATCGAGGAGCTTGCGCACCTCCTCGGGCGGCGCGGCGCGCGCCAGCCAGCCGCGGACGGCGCCGGCCAACTCCCGGTGTTCGTGCGTGATTCCGATGCCCATGAGCCGCAGAGTAGAACACGTTACAATCTGACGGTAGGTCAGATGCCGATGTTTCCGGACCGCCGACCGGTCCCGGGGGACTTCGCCCACCGCCGCGCACACCGGGCCGCTCCCGCGTCGGCCGTCCGCCGGCGGGGTACGGCAACGGCCGGCCGCCGGCAGGAGGGTACGTCCCACGGGCGACCGCCGGCGGGACGGGTACGGCACCATGGGCTGCGGCCGGGCCGCCCCGGCCCTGACGCCCGTACGACCAGGAGGAACCCGCCCATGAGCACCGCGCCCCCACCACAGCCGTCCGGGCGGGTGACCACCGGGCGGGTGGTGCCCGGTCCGGAGGTCCTCGCCGCGTTCGAGGCCGCCAAGGGGTTCATGCCCCTCCGCGAAGGGCTCGCCCTCTACGCCGCCGCGGCCGGGGCGGGCGCGCTGGGGCTGCCGCTGCTGGAGGTGGGGACGTACTGCGGGCGCTCGACGATCCTGCTCGCCGACGCGGCCCGCGCGGCGGGGACGACGGCCGTGACCGTCGACCACCACCGGGGCAGCGAGGAGCAGCAGCCCGGCTGGGAGTACCACGATCCGTCCCTGGTCGATCCCGAGGTCGGCCGGATGGACACCCTGCCGGACTTCCGCCGCACCCTGCACCGGGCCGGGCTCGAGGACCATGTGATCGCCGTCGTCGGCCGGTCCCCGCAGGTGGCGCGGGTGTGGGGGACACCGCTCGGGCTGGTGTTCATCGACGGCGGCCACACCGACGAGCACGCGGGCGGCGACTACGAGGGCTGGGCGCCGCATCTCGCCGACGGCGGGCTGCTGGTGATCCACGATGTGTTCCCGGACCCGGCCGACGGGGGCCGGGCGCCGTACCGCGTCTATCTGCGGGCGCTCGCGTCGGGCGCGTTCACCGAGGTGTCCGCGACGGACTCGCTGCGCGTCCTTCGGCGTACGGCACCGGGAAGCTGACCCTCCGGGCTAGCATCGCGGACGTGTCGTACGACCAGAACCAGCCAGACGACCAGCACCGGTACCACCAGAACGGGGACCACGGCGGACCTCGCGGCGGGCTCCACGACGAGGAACCCGGACGCCCGCGCAGGCGCGGTACCCTCGCCGTCGCGATCGGCGCCCTGGTGCCGAGCGCCCTGGTCGGCTGGCTGGTCTGGCAGGCGATGGACGGCCCGGACGAGCCGAGTCCGCCGAAGGCGCTTCCCAGCACGGGAGCGGGCGTGGACCCCGAGGGCGGTTCCGCCGGCGGAACCGGCGACCCCGACGACGGCGACGCCAAACCCGGCCCCGCCGCCCCACCGTCCGACGGGCGGTCGTCTTCCCCGTCCGCGGGGAAGGGCCGTCTCTCCGGCAAGGTCGTGGTGATCGACCCGGGACACAATCCCGGTAATTTCCGGCATACGGTCGAGATCAATAAGCTCGTGGACATCGGAACCAACCGCAAGGAATGCGACACAACGGGTACGTCCACCGATGACGGTTACACCGAGGCCGCATTCACCCGCGATGTATCCGAACGTCTGCGCAAGCTGCTCGAAAAAGAGGGCGCGACGGTCGAATTCACCCATGACGGCGATCGTGCGTTCGGCCCCTGTATCGACGAGCGGGCGCGTATCGGCAACAACGCGCGCGCCGACGCCGTCGTCTCCGTGCACGCCGACGGCTCGGCCAAGGGCAACCGGGGATTCCACGTGATCCTGCCCGGCCTGGTCCGTCAGGGCTCCGCCGACACATCGGCCATCGTCGACCCCTCCCGTGACCTGGGCGAAAGCATCGCGAAGGCGTTCAGCCGCACCACCGGGACCGCGCCGTCCAACTATGTCGGAGGCGGCACCGGGCTCGACGTACGCAAGGATCTGGGCGGACTCAATCTGTCCACCGTGCCCAAAGTGTTCATCGAATGCGGCAATATGCGTGACCCGGCGGACGCCGCCCTCCTGACGAACTCGGGCTGGCGGCAGAGCGCGGCCCGGGGAATCGCCAGAGGTGTCCGCGCCCATCTTCTGGGGCAGGGATGACAGGATCCCGATCCGAGCCCGGCCGGGTTCCCTCCGGACCCCGTTCGGGCCTCCGAACAGAGGGAACTCCCGATACCGGGCAGACGATCGGTTCGGGCAGACGATAGATTCACCCCTACGCCGGGGAGTCACCCCCGAAGTCCGCGCCGCGCGCACCGCTCGCACGGCGGCAGCGACGACCGCCCCGATGAGACGACCCGAGACGACCGACGAAGGATTTTTACGTGAACATCCGCTCCCTCACTCGAGGCGATGGCGTGGTGATCGGAGCAGCGGTGTTGCTGTTCATCGCCTCGTTCCTCGACACGTTCGACTGCTCCGGAAGCGGCTGCGACAACGTGCCGAACGCCTGGGACAACGGGTCCCTGCTTCTGGGTGTCTACCTCGGCGGAATCATCGCCGCCGCACTGATCGCGCTGTCACATCTGCTGCCGCAGGCGCCGAAGGTCCTGGGTGTCGAGCTGGGCCACATCGGCCTCGTCGCCGCGGTCTTCACCGCGTGGTCCGCGCTCGGAGCGATCTTCGACCCCGGGGGGTCGCTGAACGCCGAGGGCTTCAGCCCGGACTCCGGTACCGGCCTCATCCTCGGATTCATCGCCGCGCTGCTGCTCGCGGCGGGCGCGGTCTGCGGCCAGCTCGTGCCCGCGTTCAAGGCTCCGCTCGTCGGGGCCCCGCGCCCCGCCTCCCCCTCCCCGGCCCCCTACCCGGGCGGCCAGCAGCAGGGCGGTTACGGCTACCCGGGCGGCGGTCAGCAGCAGCCCCCGTTCGGCGGAGGGCAGCCCCCCCAGCAGCAGTTCGGCGGACAGCAGCCGGGCCAGCCCGGTCCGGCCGCCCCGAGTGCGGGCGCGCCCGGCGGGGCCCCGGACTTCTCGCCGTTCTGGTTCGCCGTGCCGGTGGCCCGCCCGCTGTACGGCGAGGACGGCTCGTCCGCCCCGATCGCCGAACTCGCGCCCGGCACCTGGTACCTGGCGGTCGAGCAGCGCGGCTCCGGTCTGATCGCCCAGACGCAGGACGGCCGCCGGGGCGTGCTCCAGGACACCTCGGGCATCCAGCGCGGCTGACGACGGCTGACGGCACACGCACACCTCCCCGTACGGACAGCCGTGCGACGTCCTTCCGGGGAAGACGCACCTTTCCGGCGAACGGCCCCTCTCCCTTCCGGGCGAGGGGCCGTTCGTCTACCCTGCCGACACCATGATCTGACACATCATCAGATCTTGTTGGAGGAGAGGCGGCTGCATGCGACTGGGACTCGCTCTCGGCTACTGGGGCCGCGGTCCCTCCCCCGGCCACCTCGAACTCGCCCAGGAGGCCGAGCGGCTCGGCTACGACTCGGTGTGGACGTCCGAGGCCTGGGGTTCCGACGCCTTCACCCCGCTGACCTGGATCGCCGCCGGCACCTCGCGGATCCGGCTCGGCACGGCCGTGGCGCAGATGGCCGCTCGCACCCCCACCGCCACCGCGATGCACGCGCTGACGCTGGACCATCTCTCGGGCGGGCGCATGATGCTGGGCCTCGGGCTCTCGGGACCACAGGTGGTGGAGGGCTGGTACGGCCGCCCGTTCCCCGCCTCCCCGCTCACCGCGACCCGTGAGTACGTCGAGGTCATCCGCCAGGTCCTGCGGCGCGAAGGGCCCGTCGAACTGACCGGCCGCTTCCACTCCCATCCGTACGCGGGCGAGGACGCGACCGGCCTCGGCAAACCGCTCAAACCCATCACCCACCCGCTGCGGGCCCATCTGCCGCTGCTCCTCGGGGCGGAGGGCCCGAAGAACATCGCGCAGACGACCCGGATCGCCGACGGCTGGCTCCCGCTGTACTGGTCCCCGCTGCGCACCGACGTCTACCGGGCGTCGCTGACGGAACTGGGGGACGGCTTTCTGATCGCCCCGCTGGTGCGGGCGCAGCTCTGTGACGACATCGCGGAGGGCCTGCTGCGGGTCAAGGCGATGCTCGGCTTCTACATCGGGGGGATGGGGCACTCGGCGCGCAACTTCCACGCGGATCTGATGGCCCGGATGGGGTACGAGGGTCAGGCCCGGCACATTCAGGGGCTGTTCGCCGAGGGCCGCCGGGAGGAGGCCGTGCTCGCCGTGCCGGACGCCTTCGCCGACGAGATCTCGCTGGTCGGACCGCGCGAACGGATAGCCGAGCGGCTGGAGTCGTGGCGCGCGGGCCCGGTCACCGATCTGCTGGTGACCTCGCCGGACCGTCCGACGCTGCGGGTGCTGGCGGAACTGGCGCTGTAGGGGCGGGGGTTGGGGGCCGGCCGGGCTCCCGGTGTGCCGGCGGCCGGGCCGTCGGGACACCGGCGGCCGGCCCCCGTCACCCTTCGGCCGGCACCCCGCCACCCGGTCGGTCCACGCGCTCTCCGTTGTCTCGTCCCCGACCGCTCCCCACCGCGCGCCAAGCCCCCGGCCGGTCCACCCGCCACTGGCACACCGTCCCCGGCCGCGCCAAACCCTCCGAATCCGCGGAGGTTTCACACGGGCAGGAGCGGCAACCCGCCGGACATGAGTCCTCGTAGAAGCGGAATGCATCGGGCCGCGACCGTCATCGCGATCGTCGCGGATGTCATGGCCGTGATCATCGGCCTGTGGATTCTCATGTATCTGCTGGACGCCAACCGGGCCAACGACCTGGTCTCCTTCGTCCAGGACGTCGCTCGCTGGCTGGCGGGCTGGTCGTACGACCTGTTCACCTTCGACGAGGCGTGGGCGCGCGTCGTCGCCGGGTACGGTCTCGCCGCCGTGGTCTATCTCTTCGTCGGCCACGCCGTGGCGGGCCGGCTGCGCCGCCACTGACCGACCGGTTCCGGCCCCCAGGACCGCGGTGGGCGTCAGCCCCGGGCCTGCGCGCAGCAGTCGGGCGCGAGTCCGCGTGGCAGCCGCTCACCGCCGAAGACGGCGGTGGTCGCCTCGTCCCCCCCGAGCGCGGCCACCGCCAGCAGCAGCGATCCGGCCGTCCAGGTGGTCAGTTCCTCGGGCCACATTGCCCGGTCGTCGTAGACGTACCCCGTCCAGTACATCCCGCC
The DNA here is from genome assembly GCF_044456085.1 of Streptomyces sp. NPDC051018. Lineage (NCBI taxonomy): Bacteria > Bacillati > Actinomycetota > Actinomycetes > Kitasatosporales > Streptomycetaceae > Streptomyces > Streptomyces sp. NPDC051018. Next base: position 265,890 of record NZ_JBITFN010000001.1, on the reverse strand, counting down.
GTCGGCACGCAGATGCCCGAGGGACTGGAGGATCTCCAGCGCCCGGTCGGACTCGCCCATCACCCAGAGGGCCAGGGCGAGTTCACAGCTCTCGCCGCCGGTGACCCAGGGGTTGGGCAGGACACACCGCACACCCAGCCCCGGTACGACGAACTCGTCCCAGCGCTCCGCGATCCTGGAGGTGGCCGCCGCCCCGGTCACCGCGCCGCCCAGCACCGGGTAGTACCAGTCCATGGAGTAGTGGCTCTTGTCGAGAAAGCGCTCGGGGTGGCCGGCGACGGCGTGCGCGAGCGCGCCCGCGGCCAGCTCCCAGTCCGGCTGGGGCTCCTCCCGCTCGTCGGCGAGCGCGAGGGCGCACCGCAGCGCGTGGTGGATCGACGAACTCCCGGTCAGCAGCGCGTCGTTCACGGCCCGACCGTCGGCCTCGCGCTTCCAGCCGATCTGGCCGCCCGGCTGCTGGAGCCGCAGCACGAACGCGATCGCCGCGCGGACGACGGGCCACATCCGGTCGAGGAACGGCTCGTCGCCGGTGGCCACGTAGTGGTGCCAGACCCCGACGGCCACATAGGCGACGAAGTTCGTCTCCCGGCCGAGGTCGGTGGGCCGCAGCGCGTCACCGTCGTCGTAGGCCGCGTACCAGGACCCGTCGTCGTTCTGGTGGCGCCGCAGCCAGGCGTACGCGCGGGCCGCGGCCTCGTGCTCACCGGCCGCGTCCAGCGCCATCGCCGCCTCGGTGTGGTCCCAGGGGTCGAGATGGTGGCCGCGGAACCACGGGATCGCGCCGTCGTCGCGCTGGGCCGCCAGGATCCCCGCCACGGTCTCGGCGGCCTGATCGGCCGTCAGCACCCCCGGCAGGACGAGGTGTTCGGTCCGGGGGGTCGTCACGCCCGGGCCCGGGGCAGCTGCGGCTTGGTCGCGTACGCCACGAAACTCTTGCCGATCAGCGGGTTGAGCACCTGCTCCGCCAGCCGGGTGGCCAGGGGCTTCTTCATGATGTCCCAGACCAGGAGCCGCTGGTACGCCTTCACCGGGAGGGCCTGGTCGTTGTCCACGCCGAAGGCGCATTTGAGCCACCAGTAGGGGCTGTGCAGACCATGGGCGTGATGGGTTCCGTACGGCACGAGCCCCGCCTCCTCGATCCTGCCCAGCAGCTCGTCGGCCCTGTAGATACGGATGTGCCCGCCCTCGACCTCGTGGTAGGCGTCGCTGAGCGCCCAGCAGACCTTCTCGGGGCCGTACCGGGGGACGGTGATCGCGATCCGGCCGCCGGGCCGCAGGACGCGCACCATCTCGGCGAGTACGCCCTTGTCGTCGTGGATGTGCTCCATGACCTCGGAGATGATCACGACATCGAAGGAGGCGTCGGGGAAGGGGAGGTTGAGCGCGTCGCCCTCCATCGCGGCGGCGGTCGCTCCCTCGGGGGCCTCGCCCGCCTCCCTCATGGCGGCGAACCACTTGGCGACCTCGCGGATCTCCGCGCCGTCGCGGTCGAGCGCCACGACCTGCGCGCCGCGCCGGTAGCACTCGAACGCATGCCGTCCGGCGCCGCATCCGAGGTCCAGGACACGGTCGCCCGCGGCGAGCGGGAATCGGGAGAAGTCGACGGTCAGCACGCGGTCCTGCCTTCACGGTCGAGTCGAGGGGTGGTACGGGTGGCGGTCCCGTGGTGTACGCGATCACCGCGTGTGCGCACTCCGCGGTCGTTCCCGCGGGGCCGGTCCGGGGCGGGGTGCGCGGCACGGGCACGGGGGCGAGCGTCGGCGGACCCGGGCGGCCGTCACCGGGCTGCCCCGGCGACGGCCGCCCGGTACAGCTCCACCGTCCCCTGCGCCGCCTTCGCCCAGGTGAACCGGTCCAGTACGCGCTGCCGCCCCGCCGCCCCCAGCCGCGCTCTGAGCTCCGGGTCGCCGAGCAGCCGTCCGATCGCCGACGCCAGCGCGCCCGCGTCGCCGGGCGGCACGGCCAGACAGGTCTCCCCGTCGGCGCCCGTGACCTCGGGGATCGCTCCCCCGGTGGTGGCGACCAGCGGGGTGCCCGTGGCCATCGCCTCCGCCGCGGGCAGCGAGAACCCCTCGTACAGCGAGGGCACACACGCGACTTGGGCGCCGCGCACCAGGTCGACCAGCTCCTCGTCCGCCACGCCCTTGACGAACTCGACCGCGCCCCCCAGCCCGTAACGCTCGATCAGCCGGGCGACCGGCCCGTCCTCGGCGCGCTTGCCGACGACGACGAGATGCGCCCCGGGATACTCGGTACGGATCTTGGCGAGCGCCTCCACGAGATGGACCAGCCCCTTGAGGGGCACATCGGCGCTGGAGGTGGTGACGATCCTCCCGGGCACCTCGGCGACCGCCGGATCCGGCGAGAAGAGGCCGGTGTCGGCGCCGATGTGGACCACATGAACGAGCTCGGGCCGTACGCCCAGATGCTCCACGATCTCCCGCCGGGAGGAGCCGGAGACCGTCAGGACGGACGGGAGGCGCTGCGCCACGCGCTTCTGCATCCGGGTGAAGCCGTACCAGCGGCGTACGGAGGCCCGCCGGCGCCGGGTCCCGGCCGCGTCCAGCTCCAGCCGCCGGTCCACCGTGATGGGGTGGTGGATGGTGGTGACCAGCGGCGCGCCGAGGTCTCCCAGCAGCCCGTACCCGAGCGTCTGGTTGTCGTGGACGACGTCGAACCGGCCCCGCCGCGCTGCCAGATGACGGCGCGCCCGCAGCGAGAAGGTCAGCGGTTCGGGAAAGCCGCCCGTCCACATCGTGGCGACCTCGACGGCGTCGATCCAGTCGCGGTACTCGCTCCGGGCGGGCGTACGGAAGGGGTCGGGGCTGCGGTACAGATCGAGGCTCGACAGCTCGGTCAGCGGCACGCCCTCGTCGAGTACGGGGTAGGGCTGGGCGCCGATGACCTCGACGCTGTGGCCGAGCCGGGCCAGCTCGCGCGAGAGATGGCGGACGTAGACTCCCTGGCCGCCGCAGAACGGATTGCCCTTGTAGGTCAGGAGGGCGATACGCAGCGGACGGCCGTCGTCGCCGGATGGTCCGCTGCCGGAGCGCGAGCCCGTACGACCCCCCTGAGGGCCGGCCTCGATGGCCTCAGCGGTCACTCACGGCCCCCTTCTCAACTGCGTTTTCGCCGGAGCGTAACCGCTCGCGCTAATCTAGAACAAGTTTCAGACTTCATCGTTCAAGAGGCTTCGAATCTACCGGCTGGTAGCGCGGCCGTAAGGGCCGGATCAGGTGATTCGCGCCACGACGGCCCCCCTGCCATGCTGTGCGGTCGGCAGAAGTACGGAGCAGCGGTACGAGGACGGAGCGCAGCAGTGGAACGGGAGCCATGACAGCGGAAGCCAAGCCCTCCGGACCAGGGTCGTCACCGCCCCTGACGGAACGCCAGGAGGCCCGCCGACGGCGCATTCTGCACGCCAGCGCGCAGTTGGCCGGCCGGGGCGGCTTCGACGCGGTGCAGATGCGTGAGGTCGCCGAGGCCGCCGGTGTCGCCCTCGGGACCCTGTACCGGTACTTCCCGTCCAAGATCCACCTCCTGGTCGCCACCATGCAGGACCAGCTCCAGCACATGCACACCACCCTCCGCAAACGGCCCCCGGGCGGGGAGAGCGCCGCGGACCGGGTCGCCGAGACGCTGATGCGGGCGTTCCGCGCGCTCCAGCGCGAGCCGCATCTCGCGGACGCGATGGTCCGCGCGCTGACCTTCGCCGACCGCAGCGTCAGCCCCGAGGTGGACACGGTCTCCCGGCAGACCACGGCGATCATCCTGGACGCCATGGGCCAGGAGAACCCGACGCCCGAACAGCTCTCGGCGGTCCGGGTGATCGAGCACACCTGGCACTCCGCCCTGATCACCTGGCTCTCCGGCCGGGCGTCGATCGCCCAGGTGAAGATCGACATCGAGACGGTCTGCCGGCTGATCGATCTGACCTCCCCGGACCCCCGCCCCGCGCGCCCGCGCTCCGGCCCCACCGCCTCCTGAGGACCCGGGCCCGCGGCCGCGGCGCCGGAGGAGGCGGCTCCCGGGTGCGCCGCCGGGCCCGGGGGTTCGGGGCGGCGGCCCCGGCGGCCGGACCTTCGGCGGGCGGCGTCCCGGGTGGGCCGCCGCACCTCGTGTACGGACGACTTCTCCGAATGACCGGGTTATCGTCCGCCCCGCGTACCGCCCGACCCGAGTACTCTCCGATACCGGCGTATCGTCCGACCCGCTTGCTCTCCGACCGGTGTACCCTCCGACCCGCGTATCGTCCGACCGGAGCACCCCGGACAGTCGCGCCCTCGCGCGGCCGTCCGCCGGACAATGCCCCGACCCGCGCCCGGCGTTCACTCCTCCGGCGGGAACACCGGCTCCCCGCTCCCCAGCAGCGTGAGCGTGATCGCCTCCACGGGACAGTTCTCCGCCGCCGCCAGCACCACCTCGCTCGCGTCCGCCTCGGGATCCAGGGGCCTCGACTGGCGGGCCGAGTCCAGCCGGAACCCGCCCGGCGCGTGCCCGACACACATACCGGAGCCGATACAGAGCCCCCGGTCGACCTCGATCAGCCAGCGGTCCCCCATCAGTTGCCTCCGTATCCGGCGGGCAGATGGATCATCTTGTGCTCCAGATACTCCCCGTACCCCTCGGGCCCGAACTCCCGCCCGACACCGGAGTTCTTGTAGCCGCCGAACGGTCCGAGCATGTCCAGGCTGAACGTGTTGACGTTGTACGTCCCCGTCCTGACACGGCGCGCGAAGTCGATGCCGTGCTCCACGTCCCCGGTCCAGACGCTGCCGCTGAGCCCGTACTCGGAGTCGTTCGCGATCCTCGCGGCCTCGCGCTCGTCCCCGTAGGGCAGCAGACAGATCACCGGCCCGAAGATCTCCTCACGGGCGATGCGCATCGAGTTGTCGACATCCCCGAAGAGCGTCGGCTCGACGTACCAGCCCTGCTCCAGGCCGTCCGGGCGACCGCCGCCGGCGAGAACCTTGGCGCCCTCCTCCTGCCCGATCGCGATGTAGTCGAACGAGCGCTGCTGCTGGCGCCGGGCGACCAGCGGGCCGACCTGGGTGGCCGCGTCCAGCGGGTCGCCGACCACCAGCGCGGAGGCCGCAGCCGCCAGGGCCTCCGCGATCTCGTCGTACCGGCCGCGGGGGGCGAGGATCCTCGTCTGGGCCACACACGCCTGACCGTTGTTCATCCAGGCCGCGGGCACGATCCCGGCGATCGTGGTCTCCAGGTCCGCGTCCGGCAGGATCACCGCGGCCGACTTGCCGCCCAGCTCCAGGGTGACCCGGGTGAGATGGCGGGAGGCGACCTCCATGACCCGCCTGCCCGCCGCGACCGAGCCCGTGAACGACACCTTGTCCACATCCGGGTGCCCGACCAGATACTCGCTGACCTCGCGTCCGGCGGGCAGGATCGACAGCACCCCCTCCGGCAGCCCCGCCTCCCGCGCCATATCGGCGAGAAGACAGGCGTCGAGAGGTGTCTCCGGCGACGGTTTGAGGACCACCGTGCAGCCTGCGAGCAGCGCGGGTCCGAGCTTGGCGGCGGCCGTGAACTGGGGCACGTTCCACGGCACCACGGCCGCGACCACACCGACCGGCTCCCGCCGCACGAGGATCGGCCCGAGCACCCCCGCCCGCCGCTCCTCGTGCGCGAAGCCCCGGGCGACCGTGATGGCCGAGTCCCACACCATCATCGCGCCGAGCGCCTGCGCCAGCACGCTCCACGAGTACGGGGAGCCGTTCTGCGCGCTGATCGAGCGGGCCAGCTCCTCGTGCCGTACCGCGATCGCGTCCTTGATCCTGCCGACCACCTCGATGCGCTCGTCGAGCGTCATCCGAGGCCAGGGCCCCTCGTCGAAGGCCGTGCGCGCGGCGGCCACCGCGCGGTCCACATCGGCCCGGGAGGCGCCCGGGACCCGTCCTATGACCTGCTCGGTGTGGGGCGACACGACCTCGATGGTCTCGGTGCCGAGAGGGTCGCCCCACTCCCCGCCGATGAACAGCTTTCCGTGTTCCACAACCTCGGTCATGGCTGGTGCCTCCTGCGCCGGGCCGTACCTGACACTGCCTCAGAACTGATACCAGTTCTAGTTGAACTAAGCCAGGCCCCGGCACCGAACAGCCCCCGGATGCCCCGCCCGTACGCGCCCTCCGTTCCGCCGGGTCCACTTCTCCGGCCCCCGGCACCGGCCCTGGCGACCCACACCCGCCTCTGACATGGTGAAAAGATGACAACAGAGGGTCAGACCCCCGGCACAACAGGCAAAGAGGCGGAAGTCATCCAGCTCCTCCTGGAGGAGTACCGGGCATTGCGCGCCGAGATCACGCAGCGCGTGACCGAACGCGTGCAGATCGTCGCAGCCGCCGGCGTGGGCGCCGTGATCCTCACCGCCGCGGGCGGATTCTCCTTCGGCAAACCGCACCTGTACGCGGCCTTCGGCGTGGTGCTCTTCGCGCTGGCATGGAGCCGGAAGGGGGCTCGCGACATGGCGGAGCTGGGCCGGCATGTGCGCGGACTGGAAATTCGTATCAACGCCCTTGCGGCGGAGGCATACGGCGTGGGAGACGTCCTGTCCTGGGAGCTTACGTCGGAGCGGCTTCGCCGGCGCCGTACGTCGATAGGCCCGATCGACTCGGGTGGCTCGTATCTGTAGGCCGGTGCTCCCGGAGGTGGCCGTCCGGGCCGCCGAAGACGTTCGACGACGGCCTGCGGCGACCGCTTCCGAGCCGGCCGGAGCGCCCCCCTCGGGTATCCCGTCTCCGCATCTGACAGTTCATCAGTTCTCGTTATAGTGAGCACTGCCGTGTTGTCACGAGTCAGCGGGGCGACCGGCCGAACGAGAAGAGAGGAGGGCGTCATGACGCAGGTGACCGACCACGGCGGAGGCGTCTGGTCCATCAAGGTGCCGATCCCGGACAACCCCCTCGGCCACACCCTCGTCCATCTCCTCGACACCGACCGGGGGCCGGTCCTCGTCGACACCGGCTGGGACGACCCCACGTCCTGGTCCACCCTCACCGACGGGCTCGGCACCCTCGGGGTGTCCGTCGCCGACATCCACGGAGTGGTCATCACCCACCACCACCCCGATCACCACGGGCTCTCCGGCCAGGTCCGTGAGGCGTCCGGCGCGTGGATCGCGATGCACGCCGCCGATACGGACGTCGTACGCCGCACCCGGGCGTCCGAACCCGCCGTCTGGCTGGACTTTCTGGCCGAGAAACTCAGCCGCGCGGGCGCACCCGAGGAGCACACGGCTCCCTTGCTGGAGGCGCGTGCCTCGGGGCGGATGCGGACGCTGCCCGGGCTGCGCGCGGCCCTGCCCGACCGGGAGATCGTCCCCGGGGAACTGCTCGGCCTGGCGGGGCGCCGGCTCCGCGCGATCTGGACGCCGGGGCACACGCCCGGCCATGTGTGCCTGCATCTGGAGGAGGACCACCCCGCGAAGCTGCCCGGCCGCGGCAGGCTCTTCTCCGGCGACCATCTGCTGCCGGGGATCAGTCCGCACATCGGCCTCTACGAGGACCCCGCCGACGAGAGCGCCGCCGACCCCCTCGGCGACTATCTCGACTCCCTCGAACGCATCGGCCGCCTCGGTGCGGCGGAGGTGCTGCCCGCGCACCAGTACGCGTTCACCACGGCCGGGGAACGGGTCCGCGAGTTGCTGCGGCACCATCAGGAACGCCTCGACGGCCTGCTCGCCCTCCTGGCGGAGCCCCTCACGCCCTGGCAGCTCGCCGAGCGCATGGAGTGGAACCGCCCCTGGGAACTGATCCCCTACGACTCCCGCAATATCGCCGTCTCCGAGGCCGAGGCCCATATCCGCAGGCTGGTGAAACTGGGTTTGGCCGAGGCGCTTCAGGGGCGCCCGACGAGGTTTGTGGCCGTGTGAACGAAGCCGGCCACCTGGCGGGGCGGACGGGGCCTTGGCCCGCGGGCGCGGGTGGGCCCGGGTGGGCCCGGGGGCGGGTGAGCGTGCCGGTCCGGCGCGCGAGTGAGCGTGCTGATCCGTGAGCCCGGTCCGGCGCGCGAGTGAGCGTGCTGATCCGTGAGCCCGGTCCGGCGCGCGAGTGAGCGTGCTGATTCGTGAGCCCGGTCCGGCGCGCGAGTGAGCGTGCTGATTCGTGAGCCCGGTCCGGCGCTTCCGGGTCCTGCCCTGGGGGCGGGCGGGCCGGCCGCCCAGGGCCGCCGGGTGGCGCGGGCGGCGCCCGGCGGAACCCGTGCCGTCCGGGGTCCGGGGTTGCTTGCGGGGCTCTGCCCCGGACCCCGCGCCTCAATCGCCGGCGGGGCTGGTTTGTGCTGGCCCGGCGTTTGACGAGGGGTCCCGGGGCGGGTGCTTCCAGCCCGTCCGGCGGGGCTGGATTGTGCCGGGCCGGTGGTCGACGAAGGGACCTCGGGGCAGGTGCTTCCAACCCGCCCAGCAGCCGGATTGTGCCGGGCCCGGTGTTCGGCGAAGGGCCTCGGGCCGCGTGCTTCCCAACCGTCCAGCCCGGCTGGATTGTGCCAGCCCGGCCTTCGGCGAAGAGGCCTCGGGCCGCGTGTTTCCAGCTAGTCCGGCGGGGCTGGATTGTGCCGGGCCCGGCTTTTGACGAGGGGTCCCGGGGTGGGTGTTTCCAGCCTTTCCATCGCGGCTGCATTGTGCCGGGCCCGGCTTTTGACGAAGAGCCTCGGGCCGCGTGCTTCCCAACCGTCCAGCCCGGCTGGATTGTGCCAGCCCGGCCTTCGGCGAAGAGGCCCCAGGGCAGGTGCTTTGAGCGCGGCTGCATGGTGCCAGCCGGGTGTTCGACAAGAGGCCTCGGGCCGCGTGCTTCGCACCCGTCCAGCGGGGCTGGATTGTGCCGGCCCCGGTGGTCGACGAGGGATCTCGGGGTGGGTGCTTCCAGCCCGTCCAGCGAGGCTGGCTTGTGCCAGCCGGGTGTTCGACGAGGGGTCCCGGGGCGGGTGCTTCCCACCCCTCTGGCCCGACTGGATTGTGCCAGCCCGGCCTTCGACGAGGGGTCCCGGGGTGGGTGCTTCCAGCCCGTCCAGCCCGGCTGCATGGTGCCGGGCCCGGTGGTTGAGGACGGTCCCGGGGTTGGGGCCGGGTCGGTGTGCCCGGTGTGAGCCCCCGGAACTTGCGCGAAGGGAGCGGCCCAGCGCACAGGTCCCGGGCGTCCGAGGCCGGAGGAGCCCGGAACCGGCCGCTGGTGTGGGTGGGAGAGCCTGGCGGAACGCGCCCTCACCCACGGAAACACCGGCCGGTAGAGTGAGCGGGTCGTTTCACACCTGTACAGGGGGAAGCCGGTGCGAATCCGGCGCTGACCCGCAGCCGTGAGCCGCCCACCCGGCGGCGAGTCGGAATGCCCTGGACGGGGACGTGACCGGCTCGTGCCACCGGCAGCCGCCGGTGACCGGCACCGTCGAGGAATACGGTCCGGAGCCCTGGCGCCTGACCGTGCCCGTGCCCGGCCACCGCAGGGAAGGCACCGCCCGTCATGACCACCGCCCGCCGCCGCGCCGCCGTGCTCGCCGCATCCGCCGTGCTGACCGCGGCCGTCCTCCCCGCGTCCGTACCGGCCGCCTTCGCGGCGACGAGCCCCCCGCCGCCGGCCGCCACGCCGTCGGGTCTGTACGGGACGAGCGACCCGGCGTACGACGGCGTCTGGCGCCAGTCCCTGGCCCTGCTCGCGCAGGACACGGTCGGTGTGCTGCCCGCCGTGAAGGCGGTGGACTGGCTGGTCGGCCAGCAGTGCGACAGCGGCGCGTTCCCCTCGTACCGCGCGGACGTGACCGGTCCCTGCGACGCCAAGCTGCCGCTTGACTCCAATGCCACGGCCGCCGCGGTGCAGGCCCTCGCCGCGCTCGGCGGGCAGGACCCGGCGGTGAAGAAGTCGGTGGCCTGGCTGAAGTCCGTACAGAACACGGACGGCGGCTGGGGCTACAACCCGGGCGGGGCCAGCGACGCGAACTCCACCTCCGTCGTGATCGGCGCGCTCGCCGCGGCGGGCGAGAAGCCGGACGCCGTCGTGTCGAAGGGCGGGAAGTCGCCGTACGACGCCCTGCTGACCTTCGCGCGGCCCTGTGGCGGCAAGGACGGCGGCGCGTTCGTCTTCCAGCCGAAGCAGCCCGGTGTCGTCGCCGACTCCACCGCCGCCGCGGTGATCGGCGCGCACGGGAAGGGCCTGGTGGTGACGGCGGGCGCGAAGGACGCGGGTGGCGCCGCCTGCAAGCCCGCGACCACGGTCGAGGGCGCCGCCCACAACGGCGGCGCCTATCTCACGAGCGCCCTCGCCGCGACCGGCCATCTCAACGCGCCGCCGATGCCGGGCGCCGCCGACACCACCGCCAAGCCCGACGTCGGGAACACCGCCGACGCTGTCGTCGCCCTGGCCGCGCAGGGCCTGACCGAGCAGGCCGGCAAGCCCCTCGGCTGGCTGAAGCAGAACGCGGCGGCCTGGGCGAAGGAGTCCGGCCCGGCGGCGTACGCGCAGCTGATCTTCGCGGCCCATGCGACGGGCACGGACCCGAAGGACTTCGGCGGCACCGATCTGGTGGCGGCCCTGGGCGCGACGGGCCCGGCCCCGCGGACGGTCGTGACGGACACGGCACGGGAGAAGGAGCAGCGGGAGCAGGACGGGAAGAAGGACGACTCCGGGGTCGGTGTCTGGTGGATCGTCGGCGCGTTCTTCGCGGCGAGCGTCGGCGCGGGCATCCTGCTCAGCGGCCGCCGCAAGTCCCAGCCGTGACCCGCGCCCGGCGGTACGCACGGCTGCTTCCCCGGGCCGTGACCCGCGCCCGGCGGCGTACGCGGCTGCTCGCCCAGGCCCTGCCCCGCACCCGGCGGCACCCGCGACCGCTCCCCCGCACCCCCCGGCACTCACGCCCGCTCCCTCTGGGCCCGGCCCGCTCCCCGCGTCGCGCGCCGCTGCTCCCCCACGCCCCGGCCCGCACCCGGCGGCACCCGCGACCGCTCCCCCGCAGCCCCCGGTACTCACGTCTGCTCCCCCTGCTGCTCGTCCTCGGGGTCGGGCTGACCGTGCTGGGCGCGGGCCCGGCGCAGGCCGCGGGCTACCGCTACTGGTCGTTCTGGCAGGCCGACGGCACGACCTGGCGTTACGCCACCGAGGGCCCGGCCGTGGCCCGCCCGGCGGACGGTTCGGTGAACGGCTTCCGGTTCGCCGTCAGCGAGGACAGCTCCGACTCGGCCCGGCCCCGTACCGCCCCGGACTTCGGCGCGATCTGCGACGGTACGCCCCCGAAGGCCGGTCAGAAGCGCGTCGCCCTGGTCATCGACCCCGGCACCGCCGCCGACGCCCCCGCCGGGGAGACTCCGCCCGCGGCGCGGGGCGCCTGCGCCCGGGTCCCCGAGGACGCGACGACCGCCGAGGCCCTGGCGCTGGTGGCCAAGCCGCTGCGCTACAACAACGAGGCGCTGCTGTGCGCGATCACCGGCTATCCCGTGTCGGGCTGCGGCGAACAGGTCTCGGGCCCGCGCCCCACCGCCACCGACGCGCCCGGCCCGCTCACCACCACCGCGAGGAGCTCCGGCTCCGACGGCTCCGGCGCAAGTTCGGACGGCGCGGACGACGGCGGCCCGTCGGTGGGTGTCGTCGCGGGTGCCGCGGTGCTCCTCTCCCTGGGCGCGGCCACCGTCTGGCAGTCCCGCCGCCGCCGCGACCGATGACATCCCGTTCCGCTCCGGGCCCGGACCCTGCGCTCCCGCCTCCCGGGACAGCCGGGCGGCAGCGCCCCGCTCCCCCGCCCGGAGAGCCCGGACAGCCGGGCCGTCCGCCGGTCCCGGCCGACGCCCCCGCGCCCGGAGAGCCCGCGCCCCGCCGCGCCACAGGGCGGCCCCCGCGCGCCCGCTCGCGGTTCCGGGCGCCCGAGGCTGACCGCTCCAACGCCCTCCACGCGGGCGCCTGGTGGCTGTGGGCCCTCGGGCTGGCCGTCGCCGCGTCCCGGACGACCAATCCCCTCCTTCTCGGCCTGATCGTCGGCGTCGCCGGATATGTGGTGGCGGCCCGCCGGACCGACGCGCCCTGGGCCCGTTCGTACACCGCTTTCGTGAAGCTCGGGCTGATCGTCCTCGCCGTGCGCGCGCTGTTCGCGATGGTGCTCGGCTCGCCGATCCCCGGTACGCATCTGCTCTTCGACCTTCCCGAGGTCCCCCTCCCCGACTGGGCCAAGGGCATCAGGATCGGCGGGAGGGTCTACGCGGAGCAGGTGGTCTTCGCCCTGTACGAGGGCGCGAAGCTCGCCGCGCTGCTCATCTGCGTCGGCGCGGCCAACGCCCTCGCCAACCCGGCCCGGCTCCTGAAGTCCCTGCCCGGGGCGCTGTACGAGGCCGGGGTCGCCGTCGTCGTCGCGATGACCTTCGCGCCGAACATGGTCGCCGATGTGGCCCGGCTGCGGACCGCCCGCCGGCTGCGCGGCCGGTCCACGGGCGGGATCAGGGCGATCGCGCAGATCGGACTGCCGGTGCTGGAGGGCGCGCTGGAGCGCTCGGTCGCCGTCGCCGCGTCGATGGACGCCCGCGGCTACGGCCGCAGCGCCGAGGTCCCGCCCGCCGTACGGCACACCACGACCGCGCTCACCCTCGGCGGGCTGCTCGGGGTGTGCGCCGGTTCGTACGCCCTGCTGGCCTCCGAGGGCGCCGGGTACGGGGTGCCGGTCCTCGCCGCCGGACTCGCCGCGGCTCTCGCGGGGCTGCGGCTGGGCGGGCGCCGCACCGTGCGCACCCGGTACCGCCCGGACCGCTTCGGCCCGCGTTCCTGGCTGGTCGCCGGGTCCGGTGCGGCGGTCGCCGCGCTGATGATCCGGGCGGGCGCTCATGACCCCACCGCCCTCGCCCCCGGGGTCGTACCGCTGACCGCTCCCGAGCTGCCCCTGTGGCCCGCGCTCTCGGTCCTCGTCGGGCTGCTCCCGGCGTTCGTCGCGCCCCTGCCGCCACCCCGTGCCGCCGGCCCTTCCAAGGAGGCCCCGTGATCCGCTTCGAGAACGTGTCGGTCACCTATGACCGGTCCGGCGGTGCGCGGACCGGTGCGGGCGCCCGCCCGACGGTCCGGGGAGTCGACCTCACCGTCCCCGAGGGAGAACTGGTGCTGCTGGTGGGCCCGTCGGGAGTCGGCAAGTCGACTCTGCTCGGTACCGTCTCCGGACTCGTGCCGCACTTCACCGGCGGCACCCTGCGGGGGCGGGTGACGGTCGACGGCCGGGACACCAGGACCCACAAGCCCCGTGAACTCGCCGATGTGGTCGGCACGGTGGGCCAGGACCCCCTCGCCCACTTCGTCACCGACACGGTCGAGGACGAACTCGCCTACGGCATGGAGTCGCTGGGCCTCGCACCGGCGGTGATGCGCCGACGCGTGGAGGAGACGCTCGATCTGCTGGGGATGGCGGAGCTGCGCGACCGGCCCATCGCGACCCTGTCCGGCGGTCAGCAGCAGCGGGTCGCGATCGGCTCGGTGCTCACCACGCACCCCAAGGTGCTCGTCCTCGACGAGCCCACGTCCGCCCTGGACCCGGGCGCGGCCGAGGAGGTACTGGCCGTCCTGCAACGGCTGGTGCACGATCTCGGTACGACGGTCCTGCTGGCCGAGCACCGGCTGGAGCGGGTCGTCCAGTACGCGGACCAGGTGATCCTGCTGCCCGCCCCCGGTGAGGCCCCCGTGATGGGCGATCCCGCCGGGATCATGGCCCTCTCCCCCGTACACCCGCCGGTGGTGGCGCTGGGACGGCTGGCCGGCTGGGATCCGCTGCCGCTGTCGGTACGGGACGCCCGGCGGCGGGCCTCCGGCCTGCGCGAACGGCTGCCCGAGCCGCCCGTCCCGCCCGTCCCGCCCGCCCGGCCGGCCGGGGATCCGCTGCTGAGCGTCGACCGGCTCGCGGTCCGGCGGGGGCGGGTCGACGCGCTCCGCGGGATCGGACTGACGGTGGCCGCCGGGGAGACCGTGGCGCTGATGGGCCGTAACGGAGCGGGCAAGTCCACCCTGCTGTCCGCGGTGGTCGGCATGGTCCGGCCGACCTCCGGCACGGTCTCCGCCGGCGGGCTGACACCCCACCGTGCGCATCCCCGGGAACTGATCCGCCAGGTCGGTCTCGTACCGCAGGAGCCACGGGATCTGCTGTTCGCGGACACCGTGGCCGCCGAGTGCGCCGCGGCCGACGCTGACGCGGGGGCCGAACCCGGTTCCTGCCGGGCCCTGGTCGGCGAGTTGCTTCCGGGCGTACGGGACGAGACGCATCCCCGCGATCTGTCCGAGGGGCAGCGGCTGGCGCTGGCCCTGGCGATCGTGCTCACCGCCCGGCCCCCGCTGCTGCTGCTCGACGAGCCGACGCGGGGTCTGGACTACGCGGCGAAGGCCCGGCTGGTGGGGGTGCTGAGGGGGCTCGCGGCCGACGGGCACGCCATCGTGCTGGCCACGCACGATGTGGAGCTGGCGGCCGAACTCGCGCACCGGGTGGTGATCCTCGCGGACGGCGAGGTCGTCGCGGACGGTCCGACGCCCGAGGTCGTCATGTCCTCTCCCGCGTTCGCGCCCCAGGTCGCCAAGATCCTCGCGCCCGGGCGCTGGCTGACCGTCGCACAGGTCGGGGACGCGCTGTGAACGGGCCCGGGTCCGGGTCGGCCGAGGAGTCCGGGAAGGTCCCGGCCATCGGGCCCGAGCGAGCGGAAGACTCCGGACGGGCCCCGGCCACCGAGCCCGTGCCGGCGGAAGACCCCGGACGGCTCCCGGCCACCGGGTCCGAGCAGGTCGTCGGAGGCGACGGCCTTCCGTCGGGCGGGGCCGCGCGGCCGATCCGGCTGGGACCGCGTTCCACGGCGGCGCTCGTGCTGGTCACGGCGGTCGGGGTGGTCGCCTTCGGCTGGCCCCTGCTGGCCGCGGAGAACTCCGGCCTCGCCCATTCCGGGGACGCCCCCTGGCTCTTCGCCCTGCTGCTCCCCCTGCTGGTGGCCGTCGTCGTGGCGACGATCGCCGATACCGGGCTGGGCGCCAAACCGGTCGCGATGCTCGGGGTCCTCGCCGCCGTGGGGGCGGCGCTGCGCCCGCTCGGCGCGGGCACCGCCGGGCTGGAGCCCATGTTCTTCCTGATGGTGCTGAGCGGCCGGGTGCTGGGGCCCGGCTTCGGCTTCGTCCTCGGCTCGATCACGATGTTCGCCTCCGCGCTGCTCACGGGCGGGGTCGGTCCGTGGATGCCGTTCCAGATGCTGTCGATGGGCTGGTTCACCATGGGCGCGGGTCTGCTGCCGGGCCCGGAGCGGATGCGGGGCCGGGCGGAGGTGCTGATGCTGACGCTGTACGGCGCGGTCGCGGCCTTCGCGTACGGCACGGTCATGAACCTCCAGGGGTGGACGTACCTGCTCGGCGGCGCGTCCGGGATCTCCTTCCATCCCGGCGACCCGCTGCACGAGAATCTGACCCGTTTCCTGGCGTACGTCGTGGCGACTTCGCTCGGTTGGGACCTCGGCCGGGCGGTGATCACCATCGTCCTGACCGTCACCCTCGGCCCGACCGTACTCAAGGCGCTGCGACGGGCGACCCGGCGGGCCGCGTTCGAGGCACCGGTCGCGTTCGAGGCACCGGGAGCCACCGAACTGAGGAAAGAGGCGCACCGGGACCAGGCGGTCCGCTAAGGGACAGCCCTTGGCAAACCCCTGTCCTGCATACTGGCGGCCGGGCTCAACGCCGGTGACGTTGGCCCGCACTTCACCGGGTGCCGGGGAAGCGAGGGAAGTCACCGGGGAAGAGAGGGAGGACGGCCCGATGGACTACTCCTTCGAGTACCTCCGGGAGCCTTTCAGGGTCACGTTGGTGCGGGACATCTCCTGGGACGGCCCGGAGGGTACGGCCGCCGTCAACAGCCTGGCCGCGCTGGAGGTGCTCGACGGTATGCGGGCGGTCTTCCGGCCCAGTGTGCCGCTGCTCTCCCTGGGCTGCCGCGACCGGGAGACACCGGAGTTCCTGCGGGGCGACGGTCCCCCGGTAGACCTGTTCCACTTCCGGAGAACCGGCGGCCCCGCCTACGACCCGGGCGCGATCGCTTCCGCCGACCGGAGCGGGTTCGCCTCCGGCGCCGCTCCGTGCACCAGCGCCCGGGATACCACGGGAGAGCCCCTGCGCGCCTGGCTGGCCGGGACGCTGTGCCAGACCCCGCCGGACGACAATGCCGTGATCGTCCTCGACCAGTTGGCGTGCTGGTACGGCTCGGCATGGCTCGGTCCCGCCGATCCCGGGCGCCCGCCGCCCCGGGGAATCCTCACCGACGGACTCGACCCGGACCGCACCGAGGTCACGGCCGTCAGCCACGAGGGAGACTTCTGGGTCTCGGGCCCGGCACCCGGCCTCGGCGGACCGCCGCCCCTCTCCCTGACCGTGATGCTGGACGACGAGGCACTGTTCGCGCACATCAAGGCATCGTGGCGCCCCTGGGCGCAGCCGGGCACCCCGCAACACACGAGACTGCTCACCGCCCTGGACCGTCTCGCCCTGAAGGGCTGGCACCGGTCCCTGTGATGGACGTCCTTCGGCAGATCACCGAAGTGGACCGGCCCCTGCGCCTGGGCAACCACGCCCGCCTGCGCGCACTCGTCCGGCTGCACGGGGACGAGATCAGCGTCTTCAGCGCCCACGACCCCTGGGAGCCGGCACGGCATACCGGGTAGGCCCCGAGCCCTCGCCTGCCGCGCCTCCGCTTCACGGCTCCGGGCGGCAGGACCGCGGCGAGGGCCGTGCCGCCCACCGCTCATAAATGGCCTGCCCAGCGCCAATCGGGTGGAATACGATCCTCCGGTGGACAACGCAGACGAAACGATACGTGCCGAACTCGCCGAGCTGGCAGCTCTGGAAGCGGCGGACGCACGGGGAGAACCCCTCCCGGAACCGGTGAACTACGTGGCCCCGCCCCCGGAGGGCTGGTTCCCCTGCCCCTGCTGCGGGCACCAGATGTTCGGCGAGATGGGGCAGTACGAGATCTGCTCCGTCTGCTTCTGGGAGGACGATCTGAGCCAGCTGCGCAAGCCGGAGATGCCCTTCGGGCCCAATGGCGTCTCGCTGGTGGAGGCGCAGCGGAACTACGAGCGGTTCGGCGCCATGGAAGAACGCTTCCGGAGCAAGGTGAGGCCGCCGAAGAGCGACGAACCGCTGGATCCGGGCTGGCGGCCCGTCGACCTCACCCGGGACTCCTTCGAGGGCCCGGGCAGCAATACACCATGGCCCGACGACCTGACGGTGCTCTACTGGTGGCGGCCGACCTTCTGGCGGCGCGACGAACGGCCGGAAGGGTCCACGAGCTGACCGGACTCCCGATCGCCCGGGCACTCCGGCCCCGCACGGCGATCGAGGCGCCCGACCTCCCCGGAGCGGCGATGCTCCGGGGAGGTCGGGCGGCTTCCACCGGCCGGGCGTCCGCACCTCCGGTGGAGCCGACCGACGAGAGAAACCGTTTGAATAGAACGTTCACTACAAACGCTCAGCCCACCCCGCCGCCCGGACCCCCGTCCTTCCTCCGACGGGGATGCGGACGAGACAACCGCCCACGGATGCCCGCCGCGCCCGTCCGGCGCCCCCCTGCACCCCGTTACAGGCGCTGGAGAATCGTCGCCGTCGCCAGCGCCCCGCCCGCGCACATCGTCACCAGGGCGAACTCCTTGTCGAGGCGCTCCAGTTCATGCAGGGCCGTGGTGATCAGCCGCGCCCCGGTGGCTCCGACGGGGTGGCCCAGGGCGATCGCGCCGCCGTTCACATTCACCTTCTCCAGGTCCTGCTCGAAGACCTGCGCCCAGCTCAGCACCACGGAGGCGAACGCCTCGTTGATCTCGACGAGGTCGATGTCCTTGAGGGACATCCCCGCTTTCCCCAGCACCGTCCGGGTCGCGTCGATCGGGCCGTCCAGATGGAAGCGCGGGTCCGCGCCGACCAGGGCCTGGGCGACGATCCGCGCACGGGGCTTGAGCTTCAGCGCCCGGGCCATCCGCTTCGACGCCCACATGATCGCGGCCGCGCCGTCGGAGATCTGCGAGGAGGTGCCCGCGGTGTGCAGGGCGGTCGGCAGTACGGGCTTCAGCCTGCCCAGCGCCTCCATACTGGTGTCCCGGAGCCCCTCGTCCCGGTCGACGAGCCGCCACATGCCCTGGCCCGCCGCCTGCTCGTCCTCCGTCGTCGGGACCTGTACGGCGAAGGTCTCGCGTTTGAAGCGCTCCTCGGCCCAGGCGATCGCGGCCCGCTCCTGGGACAGGAGCCCGAGCGAGTCGACCCGTTCCCGGGACAGCCCGCGATGGCGGGCGATGCGCTCCGCCGCCTCGAACTGGTTGGGCAGATCGACGTTCCACTCGTCGGGGAACGGCTTTCCGGGCCCGTGCTTGGAGCCGCTGCCCAGCGGCACCCGGGACATCGCCTCCACACCGCAGCTGATGCCGATGTCGATGACACCGGCGGAGATCATGTTCGCGACCATGTGCGAGGCTTGCTGCGAGGACCCGCACTGGCAGTCCACCGTGGTCGCGGCCGTCTCGTACGGAAGCCCCACCGCGAGCCAGGCGTTGCGCGCGGGGTTCATGGACTGCTCGCCGGCATGGGTGACCGTACCGCCGACGATCTGTTCGACGCAGTCGGGCTGGATGCCCGTACGGCCCAGCAGTTCACGGTAGGTCTCGCCCAGAAGGTAGGCGGGATGAAGATTGGCGAGCGCGCCCTGGCGCTTGCCGATCGGAGTGCGTACGGCTTCGACGATGACGGGTTCGGCGGCCATGGCTCGTCCTCTCCTCAACTGCGCGGGTGTCCCGGCACCCAGCGCGAGAACTAGTACGCGTTCTAGTTCCACTGCCAGTCTTATGAGAGTTACCTTCGGTACGCAAGGGTCTTGCACGTCCTTACTGCGTGCACGGTGCGCAACAGATGCCGCCACACCCCTTGCTACTTGTAGAACTCGTTATTAGCTTTCGGTCAACTTCTGATGGGTCGTCAGAGATACTCGTGTCACCCAGCCGCACCCAGAGACCTTGACACCGCCGCCGGACCTGGAGTTGCCGATGTCCTGCCCCCACCTGCCCGAAGGATTCGACTTCACCGATCCCGATCTGCTGCGAACCCGGGTGCCGCACCCCGAGTTCGCCCTGATGAGAAGGACCGCACCGGTGGCGTGGTGCGCCCAGCGGCGCGGTGTCTCCGGCTTCGACGACGAGGGCTACTGGGCCGTGACCCGGCACGCCGACGTCAAGTACGTCTCCACGCACCCCGAGCTGTTCTCCTCCTGGACGAACACCGCCGTGATCCGTTTCAACGAGTCCATCAAGCGGGACCAGATCGACGTCCAGCGGCTGATCATGCTGAACATGGACCCGCCGGAGCACACCCGCGTACGGCAGATCGTGCAGCGGGGTTTCACCCCTCGCTCGGTCAACTCCCTCCAGACCGCGCTCCGGGACCGCGCGCACAAGATCGTGGCCGCGGCCGTCGAGCGCTCACGCGCCGGAGGTTCCTTCGACTTCGTGTCGAACATCGCCGTCGAACTCCCGCTCCAGGCCATCGCCGAGCTGATCGGGGTCCCCCAGGAGGACCGGGCCAGGATCTTCGAGTGGTCCAACACCATGGCCTCGTACGACGATCCCGAGTTCGCGATTACCGAGGAGGCGGGCGTCGAGGCGACCATGGAGTTCATGGCGTACTCGATGAACCTCGCCGCCGCCCGCAAGCAGTGCCCGGCCCAGGACATCGTCACCAAGCTGGTGGCGGCGGAGGGTTCGGGCAATCTGTCGTCGGACGAGTTCGGGTTCTTCGTCATCCTGCTGGCGGTCGCGGGCAACGAGACGACCCGTAACGCCATCACGCACGGGATGCACGCCTTCCTCACCCACCCCGAGCAGTGGGAGCTGTACAAACGCGAGCGCCCGGAGACGGCCGCCGAGGAGATCGTGCGCTGGGCCTCGCCCATCGTCTCCTTCCAGCGGACCGCGACCGAGGATCTGGTACTCGGCGGGCAGGAGATCAAGAAGGGGGACCGGGTCGGGCTGTTCTACTCCTCCGCCAACAACGATCCCGAAGTCTTCGACTCCCCCGAGGTCTTCGACATCACCCGGGACCCGAATCCGCACCTCGGCTTCGGGGGCGGGGGCCCGCACTTCTGCCTGGGCAAGTCACTCGCGGTGATGGAGATCGATCTGATGTTCAACGCGATAGCCGACGCCCTCCCGGATCTGCGTCTCGCGGGCGACCCCCGGCGGCTGCGCTCGGCCTGGCTGAACGGCATCAAGGAACTCCAGGTCACCGCGGGCGCCTGAGCGTTCCGGCAGCCGGACGGCCACTCCGAGCGGGACTCGGGCCGGCGCCTCCGTGCCGGGGAGGGGGTGCGCCATCGCCTCCCCTCCCGCGGTGCCCCGGGTTCACTCCCGTGGTACCCCCGGTGTCACCCGGCGGACGCCGCGAAAATCTCCACGGCCTCCGCCAGTTCCTCCTCGACGCCCCGCCGCGCCAGCACCGCCTTCTCCAGTACCGGCAGAGCGGAACGCAGTTCGTCGAAGACGCTTATCGTGATCAGCCGCACCGAACGGTGGGGATGCCTCAACAGCCGCTCCGCCGCGGCGCCGGTCCGGGGATCCGGGTCGGGACCCACGGTGCCGTAGGACAGGGAGAACGTGTACGCGGCCGCGAGCTGACGGAGGGCCCGCAGCAGACCGGACGCGGATGTGCTCTCGTCGAGCAGCCGGTCCACCACCGCCTCCAGCGGCACGGTCTCCAAAGCGTCCGCCAGCAGTGCCGCGATCTCGTCCGCCGCCTCCGGGCTCCGCCTGCTGACGACGGTGACGGAGGATACGCCGTAGTCGGACTGCTGCACCTCGTGGACGAGCGTGCCGTCGCCCGCATCGTGGCTCCGGTGGGTCGGAGCGCCGCACCGAAAGCCGCTGTCGACCGTCAGCGGCCAGCCCCGTTCCGCGGCGAGAGCGCTGATCGCGGACGAGTCGGCGTCCTCCGCGAGCAGCAGGGTCCGCTCGAACACTGCGTCATCGGTGCCGGTCATGCCCCCTCCCCGTCCACGCCCGCGTCGTCGTCTTCGTCGTCTTCGTCGTCTTCGTCGTCGGCGTCGTCGTTCAGATCGTTCCAGGTCTCGACCGGCGCGCCAGTGTCGTCGATCATGACCGGACGGCCGCTGTAATAGTCGTCGAAGGCGTTGTAGGTGTGGTCGTCGACCTGGCCGAGGGCGATGTTCTCCATCTGGAGCCGTACGGAGGGTTCGGTCTCCGTCAGAGCGAGTTCGTCCGCCAGCCAACGGTATCCGTACCAGTACGCGATCCGGGCGAGTCGTGTCCGCACCTCGGGCGCCGGGTGGTCGGCGAACTCCCCCAGCAGCCTGCTGCGCCGCAGGTCACCGGCCCAGAACCCCGCGAAGATCCGCAGTGCGTCAGCCAGTTGGCCGGGCGATTCCGGAGCCTTCAGCATCTCCTCCAGCTCCCTCTCGCTGTGATACGTGAACCCGCTCACCGCCCCGATGACGTCCAGAGGCAGGTCGGGCGGGAAGTCGTTCGAGGTCTCGGCGTTGATCCTCTCGACCACCTGGTGATGGGACGGCGGCGAGGGCCGGTAGCGCACGGACACGTAGACGGAGTGCTGGGACTGGATCTCGAACGAGAGATAGGAGCGTGAGTGGAGGGTGCGCCAGGTCTTGGACGGGATACGGCCCCGCAACTGCGCCTGCGAGGTGTCCGACGCCAGGCTCGCGGCCATGACGAGGGGGTTCACGAACTCGATGTCGTCGGCCAGAGGGTCGTCCAGCAGGGAACTCCCCCAGGCTTCGTGCTCCACGTACTGGACGAGGGTGAAGTAGCGGTCCAGGTCGTGGCCGTTGATCTCGACGAGGTCACCAGAGTAGATATGCGGCACCTTCACGTCACCGCGCAAGCCGAGAAAGCCCCGGGTGAAGCGCGGCATGTCGGTACGCCGCAGCGCGGGCTTGGGGTGGCTCCGCCCGATCACCTCGGCGAGCGCTGCGGGTTCGGGCGCCACGGGAATCCACAGCCGTGGTCCGTAGAAGTCACCGAGCGCGCACCAGAGCCGGGACGGCTGTTCGGAGGGGTCGAGGTACCACTCGACGGGAACGTCCGCGCCGAAGAGTCGTGTGGTGACTCCGGGGCCGCTTCCCACAAGCAGTTTTCCCCCCGAGACACTCTCGTCCAGCTCGGAGTCGGCCAGTGTCCGCATGGTCGAGTCGGCGTTGTCCCGCCGCGAGGGCTCCCACTCTCCGGGCTCTCGCCAGGAGATGCCCAGATCCCGACTCGCGGACGACGTGGTGAGCCGCCCCCACCACCCGGGTATCGAAGTCATGGCGCGACCCTAGAGCCGGCGCCCGGCCCCGGGGCTATCACGCGCGCGGAAGCCCGTGATATCCCGGATCGTTCGGCACGGCGGCGCTCCCGAGTGGCGGAGCCGCGCGAGTTGGCGGATCCTGGCTGAACGCGGCGATCCACCCCTGGGGGGTACGGGCAGTCCCTGTCCGTACCCCCCAGGGGCCGTTGTACGCCCGGGGCGCTACGGCGGCTACTTGGGCGCGGCCGGGACCGCGGACTCCTCCCGGCTGCCCGGCACGGTCTTCGTCCCGGAACCCGTCCCGGTGCGCGCTCCCCGGCCCGGCTCCCCGGATGTCCGCGCCGCCGGCACGGCACCCGCGCCGCCGACGGTGGCCGTATCCGCCGTATCCGAATCGCCGCCGGTTGCGGACTCCCTGCCCGTACCGCTGTCGCCGCCGTCCGTACCCGCCCGTGGCAGCAGCTTCCGCCGCCCCGACAGGACGTAGGTCAGGCCGAAGCCCGCACCGACGACGGCCGCGCCGCCCACCGCGTCCAGCACCCAGTGATTGGCGGAGGCGACGATGACATAGAGCGTGATGAGCGGGTGGATCAGGCCCAGCGCCTTCATCCACAGCTTCGGCGCGAGGACAACGACGACCACACCGCACCACAGCGACCAGCCGAAGTGCAGCGACGGCATCGCCGCGTACTGGTTGGTGACGGCGGTCATCGCGCCGAACTCCGGGTTGGCGAGGTCCTTGGTGCCGTGGACGGTGTCGACGAAGCCCATGCCCGGCATCAGACGCGGCGGGGCGAGCGGGTAGAGCCAGAAGCCCACCAGCGCGAGGAGCGTGGCGAAGGCGAGGGCGGAGCGGGCCCAGCGGTACTCGGTGGGGCGCCGGATGTAGAGGATCGCCAGAATCACCAGCGGCACCGGGAAGTGGAACGACGTGTAGTAGAAGCCGAGGAAGTCCTCCAGCCACTGGACCTTCACCGTGGCCTGGTTGACCCAGTGCTCGATGTCGATACCCAGGGCCTGCTCGATGGAGGCGATCTGCCGTCCGTGCTCCTCGGCCGTGGCGGTACTCGACGTCGCGGCCAGGCGGATCTTCGAGTAGATGGAGTACCCGACGCGGATCGCCAGGAGTTCGAGCAGCAGATTGGGCCGGCTCAGGGCACGCCGCCAGAACGGCAGCAGCGGGATACGGCTCCAGCGGGACGCGACGGGTGTGGCGTACTCGGTCGGCACGGGGCGCCGGAACTGCGGTGCGGTGCGCGAGAGGAACGGCACCACACAGGCGGCGGCGAGCGCCGCGATGAGCACGGCGTTGTCGCGTACGGGGTGGAGCACCTCCATGTTCGGCAGCAGCATCTTGTTGGGCAGGGTCATCGTGAGGACGACCAGCACCGGCCAGAGCATGCGGTCGGCGGCCCGCTTGCCGACCCGGCCGACGACGGCGAGGAGCACCCACAGCAGCTGGTGCTGCCAGGTGGTGGGCGAGACGGCGACGGCGACACAGCCGGTGACGGCGACGGCGAGCAGGAGCTGGCCGTCCTTCGCGTACCGGATGGCGCGGCGCAGCCCGAACCAGGCGACGACGGCGGCGAGGGAGAGATAGAGCACGATCTCCAGCGGGCCTTCGAGGCCCAGGCGCAGAAGTGCGCCGTGGAGCGACTGGTTGGCGAGCCCGTCGGGGCGGCTGCCGAGCCCGGCTCCGGCCACATGGTGGACCCAGTACGTCCAGGAGTCGCTCGGCATGGCGGCCCAGGCGAGCGCCGTGGCGCCGGTGAAGGTGGCGGCCGTGGTGACGGCCGCGTGTCTGCGCCCGGTGAACCACAGCAGCGGAGCGAACAGCAGGACGGTCGGCTGGAGGGCCGCCCCGATGCCGATCAGCAGTCCGGAGGCCCGCTCACCGCGGGCGGCGAAGCAGCCGAGGAGGACGAGCAGTACCGGGATGATGCTGGTCTGGCCGAGGTAGAAGCTGTTGCGCACCGGCAGGGAGAGCATCAGCAGGCTGATCGCGATGGGCGCGGCGAGGAGCCGGCTGCGGCGCGATACGGGCCCCGGCAGGGCGCGTGCGACCAGCAGGCCGATACCGGCGACCAGCAGAAGGGTGCCGAAGGTCCAGGCGACGCCGAGGCTCTGCTCGGCGGAACGCGTGAGCGGTTTGAGTACCAGCCCGGCGAAGGGGGTACCGGTGAACCTGTCGGCGTCGTACAGCGAGCCGTTCACATGCAGCACGCCGTTGGGGCCGATCCAGGTCTCCAGGTCCATCAGCCGTTCACCGGGTGGCTGGCGCAGAACCGCCGCCGTCTGCCGTACGGCGAGGACGGCGGCCACGAGCCACAGCGCGGCCCTCGCCGCGCCCATCCTCGTGTCCGTCGTCACACTTCCGCGCACGCTGTGCTCCGCGTTCGCCACGTCGCGCCGCGCCTCCCCTACGTCCGTATGTCCGAGTTGTTCCGGCCCCCGGGACCGGTCGCTGCCCCGGAGAAGCCTCCCATTGCCCGATCAAAAAGACTCGGGCAACCCCCTCTTTGCCTGACAGTCACCCGGTTTTGTTCGGATGTCCGGCAGGCCCGCCCCGGGACGGACCGGTGTGGTCGCCGGCCCGGCCGCGCGGAGGGCATCCCGGGGAAGATACAAGAACGGAGCGCCCCGCACCTGCGGGTTCTCCCCGCGAAAGGCGCGTCCGGCCATCTCTCGGCATAGGTTGGAACCATGACTCAGGAGCTGACAACGGACCAGTGGCACAGACGATGGGAAGCGGTCGACCGCTATGTGACCGGGCTGCTGGCCCCCGCGGACGAGGCGCTCACCCAGGCGCTCGCGGACAGTGACGCGGCCGGGCTGCCCTCGATCGCGGTCGCGGCCAACCAGGGAAAGTTCCTGCATCTGCTGGCGCGGACGATGGGCGCGCGGACGGTGCTGGAGATCGGAACCCTGGGTGGTTACAGCACCATCTGGCTGGCCAGGGCGCTTCCGGAGTCCGGCAGGCTGATCTCACTGGAGTACAGCCCCGATCACGCGGAGGTCGCCCGTATCAATCTGGAGCGTGCCGGTCTGGACTCGATCGCGGAGATCCGGACGGGCCCCGCGCTCCAGACCCTGCCGATGCTGGCGGCGGAGCCGGGCGCCGGACCGTTCGACCTGTTCTTCATCGACGCGGACAAGGTGAACAACCCGCACTACGTTCAGTGGGCACTCAAGCTCTCGCGCCCCGGCAGCCTGATCGTCGTCGACAACGTCGTACGCGGCGGATCGATTCTGGACGCGGACACCGGCGATCCCTCCGTGCGGGGCACGCGCGAGATGTACGAGCTGGTGGCGCGGGAGCCCAGGCTGGACGCGACGGCGGTGCAGACCGTGGGCTCGAAGGGGTACGACGGCTTCCTGCTGGCACGCGTGGTCTCCTGAGGTACCAGGGTCCGGGACATCCGGTGACACGTGATCCGGAATTTCCGGAACCTGTGCTTCACTCCGGGAGTTGGCCTGGCATGAGCAATGGACCCGCACCCCGTGCCATGACCGACGACGCCCTGTCCGAGCTGCTGGGCTCCCAGATGTTCGGGACGCTCGCCACCAACAAGCGCAGCGGTCATCCGCATCTGACGACGATGATCTACCGGTGGGACCCCGAGGACCGGATCGTACGGTTCTCCACCACCGACGAGCGGGTCAAGGTCAGACAGCTGAGGCGGGACCCGCGCGCGGCCCTGCATGTGAGGGGGGACGACGTGTGGTCCTTCGCGGTGGCCGAGGGGGAGGCGGAGGTCTCCGACGCCTCGTCGGTCGCCGGGGACGCGGTCGGGCGCGAGCTGCTGGCGATGGTGCCCGAGGTCGCCCGGCCCGACGACGAGGGAGCCTTCCTGGAGCAGATGGTGGCCGAGCGGCGTGTCGTGATCCGGCTGAAGGTGGGACGGCTGTACGGGACGGCGCTGGACGTCAGCGGCTGACACGGCGTGCCGGCCGCTGGGGCGGGGGTGGCCTCGGCCCTGCGCGTACGCCGCCGCCGGTGTGCCGGGGCGCCCCCGCTCCCCGGGTCCCGGCGCCGGTCCGCCGGTCCGGGACCAAGTCCGGGTCCGGTTCCGTCCGCCGGGACCAGGTCCGGGTCCGGGACCAAGTCCGGGTCCATTCGCCGGGTCCGGAACCAGGTCCGGGTCCGGCGGACGGGTGACCCGGGCCGAGCGCGGACTCCGTCGGGGGGTACGGTCGAGATCCCTCCTAGGCGAAGGATGTCCTTGTGGCCAGCGTGGTGAAGATCAACGTTCTGACGGTCCCCGCGGAGCAGCGCGAGGTACTGGAGAAGCGGTTCGCCGCACGCGCGGGAAGCGTGGAGAGCTCCGACGGGTTCGAGTGGTTCGAACTGCTGCGCCCGCTGGAGGGCACGGACCAGTACCTCGTCTACACCCGCTGGCGCAGCGAGGCCGACTTCGAGGCGTGGATGGCCGGTTCCATGCGCGGCGCGCACGCCCCGCAGGGCGGTGCCCAGGGCGGCGAGCAGGCAGCCAAGCCCGCGGCGACCGGGTCCACGCTCTGGTCGTTCGAGGTCGTCCAGTCGGCGGGCCCCAAGTCCGGGGAGTGAGACAGGGGAGTGAGACCGGAACCCGAGTTCCCGAGGTCATGACCGTCGTTCATGACCGTCTGAACCCTCGCGCCCGAGTCCTGCGGCTCGCCCGACGCGACCCGGCTTCACCGCGTCATCAGCGGCCGTGTTCCGGGGGCGCGTGGTCGCGCCGGGGCCCGGGCCCGGTCGGGCGTTCCTCGTCCGATCCGCACAGCTCCGCGTTCAGCTCCTCCACCAGCTGCACCAGATCGGTCGGCCGGTCGGGGCCCCACCAGTCGCCGAGCAGCTCGGCGAGCGAGTCCTCCCGGGCCTTGGCGAGATGTACGGCGATGTCGAGCCCCGGCTCGGTGAGGACCAGCTGCACCCCCTCGCGGTGGGCGAGTCCGCGGGTCTCCAGCTGCACGGCGGCGTCCGTGATCACCCGCAGCGGCACGGGCGTGGTGTCGGCGAGCAGCCCCGGTTCCACCGTCCCGTGCCGGCGGATGCGCAGCAGGAGCCAGCCGGCCGCGGGCAGCAGGTCGTAACCCGCCCGGGCGATGATCTTCTCGTAGACATGGCGTCTGCCCTCGCGCGAGCCGAGAAGGGACAGTGCCCGCGCGACCTCCTCGTGGGACGAGCGTTCGACCGGGTTGGAGGCGAGCGTCTGGCTGGGGTCGGGCGCGGTGACGGAGGCACGGAGCGGGTCCTCCCTGAGGAACCAGGAGACGGCGAACGCCAGGAGCACGACGGGCACGGCATACAGGAAGACATTGGTGATGGCCGAGGCGTAGGCGTGGATCACGGGCTCCCGCAGGGCCGGCGGCAGCCGTGAGATGGAGTGGGGGTCCGCCGCCAGCTCCCCCGCTCCGGTGCCCGGCGGGACCGGCCGGCCCGCCAGCGCGGCGGAGATCCGGTCCTGAAGTCCGTTGCTGAAGATCGTGCCGAAGATGGCGACGCCGAAGGAGGCCCCGATGGAGCGGAAGAAGGTGGCGCCCGAGGTGGCGACGCCGAGGTCCTCGTAACGGACCGAGTTCTGCACCACCAGCACCAGTACCT
This sequence comes from Streptomyces sp. NPDC051018, assembly GCF_044456085.1. Lineage (NCBI taxonomy): Bacteria > Bacillati > Actinomycetota > Actinomycetes > Kitasatosporales > Streptomycetaceae > Streptomyces > Streptomyces sp. NPDC051018. The sequence goes on along the minus strand of NZ_JBITFN010000001.1, from coordinate 238,035 downwards.
GCATGACCAGGCCGAGTCCGGCGCCGAAGACGAAGAAGTAGAGGCTCATCTCCCAGGTGGGGCTGGACTCCGTGAGCCGGTGGAGCAGCAGAAGCCCGAGGGCGGTGATGGCGGTGCCGGTGATCGGGAAGATCTTCCAGCGGCCGGTGTAGCTGACGATGTGCCCGGACACGGTGGAGGTGACGAGCAGGCCGATCACCATCGGCAGCATATGGATACCGGACACGGTGGGGCTGATGCCCTGGACGACCTGGAGGAATGTCGGCAGGAAGGTCATCGCGCCGAACATCGCGAAGCCGATGATGAAGCTGATGACGGCGACGAGGGTGAAGGTGCGGATACGGAAGAGGGGAAGCGGGAGCACCGGTTCGGCGGCCCGGCGCTCGACGCCGATGAAGACGACGAGCAGCACCGCGCCGAGCACGGCGAGCCCGATGATCTGGGGCGATGCCCAGCCCCAGGTGGTGCCGCCGAGTGAGGCCACCAGGACCAGACAGGTGGCGACGGAGGCGATGAGGAAGGTGCCGAGGTAGTCGATGGTGTGCCGGGTGGGGCGCGAGGGGATGTGCAGCACGGCGGCGATGACGGCGAGCGCGACCGCGCCGATGGGCAGATTGATGTAGAAGACCCAGCGCCAGGAGAGGTGTTCGGTGAAGAATCCGCCGAGCAGGGGGCCGAGGACGCTGCTGGCGCCGAAGACCACGCCGAAGAAGCCCTGGTAGCGGCCGCGTTCACGGGGCGGGACGATATCGCCGACGATCGCCATCGACAGGACCATCAGCCCGCCGCCGCCGAGGCCCTGGAGGGCGCGGAAGGCGATGAGCTGGGGCATGTTCTGGGACAGACCGCAGAGTGCGGAGCCGATGAGGAAGATCACGATGGCGGTCTGGAAGAGTTTCTTCCGGCCGTACTGGTCACCGAGCTTGCCCCACAGCGGGGTCGCCGCCGTCGACGCCAGCAGATAGGCCGTGACGACCCAGGACAGATGTTCCAGTCCGCCGAGGTCGCTGACGATGGTGGGCAGCGCGGTGGAGACGATCGTCTGGTCGAGTGCGGCGAGCAGCATGCCGAGCAGCAGTGCGCCGATGGCGACGAGCACGGTCCGCCGGCTCTGCCCTTCACCCGGGGCCGGACTCACGGGCTGGGTGCGCACTTCTTGGGCCATACGGAACTCCTCGCCTCCGGAACCCTCTCCAACCCCTCCATCCTGGTGTGTTTGTCCGGTTACGTCCTGCTGGGGGCGCGAGGGGTGGCCTTCCCGGGAGGTGCTTTGTATCATTCTTGAACAAAGTGGCTCCGCCCGTCTCCCTGACCGGCGGGCGGAGCCGCTCTTGTGCTTCTTCCCGCGCCAGAGCCCTGGAGTACGCCGATGCCGGAAAGCACCCTGACGACGCCCGGAAGCACCCTGACCGCCCGGGCCCTCCTGCTCGACATGGACGGCACGATCGTCAACTCGGACGCGGTGGTCGAGCGCTGCTGGCGGGAGTGGGCGCTGGAGCACGGCCTCGACCCCGTGGAGACGCTCAAGGTCGTCCACGGCCGGCAGGGGCACATGACGATGGCGCACTTGCTGCCGGACCGGCCGATGGAGCAGAACCACACGGAGAACGCGGTGATGCTCGCGCGGGAGACGGCCGATATGGAGGGCGTGGTCCCGGTGGCCGGGGCGCCCGCCTTCATGGCCGCGCTGGCGGAGCTGCCGCACGCGCTGGTGACCTCGGCGGACGCGGCGCTCGCCCGGGCCCGGATGGAGGCCGCGGGACTGCCGATGCCGGCCGTCCGCGTCACGGCGGAGTCCGTGGGCGCGAGCAAGCCCGACCCGGAGGGTTTTCTGAAGGGGGCGGCGGAGCTGGGGGTCGACCCGGCGGACTGTGTGGCCTTCGAGGACTCCGAGGCGGGGATCGCGGCGGCGCGGGCCGCGGGGATGCGGGTGGTCGGCGTCGGCCCCCGCGCCGGGCGCCTCGGACCGGACCTCCATGTCGAGGACCTCACCTCGCTGGAGCTGACGGTCTCCGGGGCGGGGGTGCGGCTCCGGGTCCGTACCCCGTGAGCCGGACTCGCTGAACCCCGGGCCGGGGCGCGGGCTGCCGGGGTCCCGGGGTTCCCGGGGTGAGGTTCCCGATCGGGGTCTCCGGGCGGAGGTCTCGCGGGGAGGCCTCTCCCTGGGCGGGGTCTCCGGGGTCTCCCGGGCGGGGCCTCGCACCCAGGGCTTCCCGGATCGGGGCTCCGGGGCCGGGGGCCTCCTCGCGCCGGGGCCTCGCACGCTTCCCGGATCGGGGTTTCCCGGGGCCCGGGTCTCCCGCCCCCGGGTCTCCCCGCAGACGGGCGGCTGCCCGCCCTTACCCCAGCGCCTCGTACAGGCTGAATCCCGCCAGGACCAGCATCAGCGCCGCCGCCACCTTGGTGATCAGCTTCAGCGGTACGTACTTCATCAGCGTCCGGCCGCCGATGATGCCGATGCCCGCGACCGCCCAGAGCGCCAGCACCGCGCCGATGCCGACCGAGACGGGATTGTCGTACCGGGCCGCGAGGTTCGCCGTCATGATCTGGGTGAGATCGCCGAACTCCGCGACCAGGATGAGCATGAAACCGGCCCCGGAGACCTTCCAGAAGGACTGGTCGGCGGGCGCCTTGATGTTCTCCTCGTCGTCGTCGCTCTTCCGCAGGAGCAGCACCAGCGCGCCCGCTAGGAACAGCACGCCCACCACCGCCTGCACCAGCCGGTGCGGCAGCAGGGTCAGAACGCTGCCGGCCGCGATCGCGAGCGCCACATGCACCGCGAAGGCCGCCGCGACGCCCACGAAGACATAGGAGGCGCGGTAGCGCGTGCCGAGCATCAGACCGGCGAGCGCTGTCTTGTCGGGGAGTTCGGCGAGAAAGACGACGCCGAAGGTGATCGCCATGATGGTGAAGCTGATCACGGGTGGGATTCCTCAATCGGTCGGGCTGTCCGTACCGAGAGACCGTGGAGACTGAGAAAGGGGTCGCTTCGGCACGGCAGCGTCAGTCATGACAACAGGACACTGCGGCCGAAGGTCTCGCTGGCGGACACCCGGCTCATGGGCCTCGACGGCTCATGGGCCGGAACTCCGCCTCCGGGCGCCGGCCGGGCACGAGGCCCAGCAGTATGTCGACGGTCCGGCGAAGAGCTACTCCCCTTCTGCTCCGTCCAGGGTACGCGACACCCGGCCCGGCGCTCTGCGGCGTACGCCACACCCGGGGCCGGAGGCGGGTGCCCTACCCGGGGTGGACGCGGGGCCCTACCCGGGGCCCACCCGGGCCGGAGGCGGGGCCACCCGGGGCGCACCGGGGCGGACGCGGGCCCACCCGGGCGCACCCGAGCCACACGTGAGCGCGGGCCCCGCCCGGAGCACCGAGGCGCCGTGCCCCTCGTCCCTCGCCCGGAGAGCCCGCGCCGCCAGCTGCCCGCCCGCAGACGGCGCCCGCACCCCGGGCAACCCGCGACCGCCACCCACCCGGCACCCATCGCATCCCTAAGCCCGGAGAGCCCGGGCCGCCCACCGCCCCCGCCCCGGGCGCCCGGGGCCCCCGCGCTCGCCCCGCACCCCTCAGGGCTCCCGGTACAGCCGCCCCCGCGCCACCAGCTCCAGCACCACCGCGACCGCCACCGCCTGTACGGCCATCAGCGCGACCAGGACGAACAGCTGCACCGCCCCGGCCAGCAGCGGTGACGCCCCGCCGAGGAGCATGCCGACGAAGGCGCCCGGCAGCGTGACCAGGCCCACCGTCCGGGTCTGGTCGAGCCCCGGGAGCAGCGCATCGGCCGCCGAGTCCCGAGCGACCTCCAGCCGGGCGTCGCGGTCGAGGAGCCCGAGAGCCATACCCGCCTCCACCTCCCCGTGCCGCAGCTTCAGTTCGTCCAGGGCCCGCCGCCCGGCGAGCACGGTCGCGGTGAGCGCGCCGCCGATGAGGATCCCGGCGACGGGGACGAGCGCGATGCCCTTGAGCGGTACGAGCCCGGTGAGCAGCAGCGCGGCGAGGACGGGGAACACTCCTGCGGCGATGGGTACGGAGGCCCACCACCAGGTCCGGTTGCGGGTGATACGGCGCCCCGCGGTACGTACTGCCACCGCGTACATGAGCAGCACGAAGCCGAGCAGCAGCGGCAGTGCGTGGACCACCCAGCCGATGACCAGGGAGACGGCGGCGAGCTGGACGGCGGCCCGTACGCCCGCGACGACGATCTCGCGGGCGCGCCCCAGCCGGGCGACGGCGGCCACGCCCGCCGCGACGGCCAGCAGCACGGCCAGGACCGCCCCGAACGTGACATTGACGGTCAGCAGCACCCGCCAACCCTACGACGCCCGGCGGCCGGTGCCGATCCGTCAGAACCGGCCATCCCCAGCCCTTGATATGACGTGTCCATGTCGTCACGCTGTTACCCGGCGCTCACCCCCGCATCACCTCACGCGCCCAGCATGAACATGCCCTGATAGCCGGACCCCTGGAACGAAGGAATTGTCATGCCCACGTTCTATGCGCGTCGCAGCCACCGAATACCCCGCACCCGCCGCAAACGCCGCCCCCGCGGCTTCAGCCGTATCCCCGGCTTCGGCCCTGGCCGCCGGATCACTCGCTTCCGGCGTCTCACCGTCCTCGCCCTGGCCGCCGCCGTCGCCCAGACCGGATTCCTCGCCACCGCGCCCGCCGCACAGGCCGCCCCTCCCACCCCGGTCAACGCCGCCACCGCCCGGATCCACCTCGGACAGCTCACCGTGCGCGCCGAGGGCTCCTCCAGCGGTTACAGCCGCGATCTCTTCCCGCACTGGGCCACCCAGTACGGGGCGTGCAACACCCGGGAGGTCGTCCTCCGGCGCGACGGCAGGAACGTCGTGCAGAACACCTCCTGCGCCGCGACCTCCGGTACCTGGTACTCGGAGTACGACGGCGCGACCTGGTCCTCGGCGTCCGATGTGGACATCGACCATGTCGTCGCACTCGCCGAGGCATGGCGCTCCGGCGCGAGCGGCTGGACCACGGCCCGGCGCCAGGCGTTCGCCAACGACCTCACCCGACCGCAGCTGATCGCCGTCACCGACCGGGTGAATCAGGCCAAGAGCGATCTCGACCCGGCCGAGTGGCTGCCGCCGCGCCAGGCGTACCGCTGCGTCTACGCCCGGATGTGGGTCCAGGTGAAGCACCACTACGGCCTGACCGTCGACACCGCGGAGAAGAACGCGCTCACCTCCGTACTCGCCGGCTGCTGAGCCCGTCCGGAGCGTGCTCGACGGCTGCCGAGCCCCTCCGAGCAGTACTCGCCGGCTGCTGAGCCCTCCGGACCGTGCGCGGCGGCTGTTGGGCCGCTCTCCCGGCCGGATCGTCCGGGAGGGCGGCCCGTACCGGCAGGACGGGTTCCGGCGGACGCGCGCCGGAACCTGTCCGTACCCCCCGGTCGTTCCGTACCGTACGGGGCGACCGGCGCCCGACACCCCGGCGAGGGCCCCCTTGAGGAGGACGGACTATGGCCGCCACGGCACGGCTTCGCCTGGGACCGCTGCTGCGGTACGTGGACTGGGAGACGGGCGGCACCGCGACCGTCTGGGTCGAGGCCGACCGGCCCTGTACGGCCGAGGTCCGGTGCGCGGACGGAGCCGGGGGTTCCGCGCCCACCTTCACCGTCGCCGGACACCACTACGCCCTGGTGACGGTGACCGGACTGACCCCCGGCACGACCACCGCGTACGAGGTGCTGCTCGGCGCCGACCGGGTGTGGCCGATCGAGGGCTCCCGCTTCCCCGCGTCCACGATCTCCGCGCCCGAGGTCCCCTCGGACGCGGTCACCGTCTCCTTCGGCTCCTGCCGCTGGGCCGCCCCGCCCCTCGACGAGCACGACCCGATCGGTCCTGACGCCCTCGACACCCTCGCCGCGCGGCTCGCCGCCGACCCGGCCGCCGCCCGCCCCGACGTCCTTCTCCTCCTCGGCGACCAGGTGTACGCGGACGAGACGTCCAAGGCGACCCGGGCGTGGATCGCGGCGCGCCGCGATCTGAACGAGCCGCCCGGCCCGCACGTGGCGGACTACGAGGAGTACACCCGGCTCTACTACGAGTCCTGGCTCGACCCCGAGGTGCGCTGGCTGCTTTCCACCGTCCCCAGCTGCATGATCTTCGACGACCACGATCTGATCGACGACTGGAACACCAGCGAGTCCTGGCTGGCCGAGATGCGCGCCCTGCCCTGGTGGGAGGAGCGGGTCCTCAGCGGGCTGATGTCGTACTGGGTCCATCAGCATCTGGGAAACCTCTCCCCCGCCGAACTGGCGGCGGACCCCGTCTTCACCGCCGTGCTGACCTCCCCCGACGGCACCGGCGCGCTCCGCGACTTCGCCGCACGCGCGGACGCCGACCCCGGCTTCACCCGCTGGAGCTACCGCCGTGACTTCGGCCGGACCCGCCTGCTGATGGTCGACACCCGCGCCGCCCGGGTGCTCGACGAGCAGCACCGCTCGATGCTGGACGCCACGGAGGCGCGCTGGGTGCGCGAACAGACCCTGGACGCCCCGGGGACGTACGACCACCTCCTCATCGGCACCTCGCTGCCCTGGCTGCTGCCGCCCCTGATCCATGACGCGGAGAGCTGGAACGCGGCGCTGAGCCGGGGCGAGCGCGGCCCGCGCTGGGCCCGTTTCGGGGAGAACGTGCGCAGACGCGCCGATCTGGAGCACTGGGCGGCCTTCCCCGACTCCTTCGAGGCTCTGACCCGGCTGATCGCGGAGGCCGGCACCGGCGACGGCGCTCCGGCGACGATCTGCGTCCTGTCGGGGGACGTCCATCACGCCTACGTCGCCGAGCCGGACTGGCGCGGCGCCGGGGAGCCGGACTCCCGCGTGCTGCAACTGACCTGCTCCCCCGTGCACAACTCGATTCCGCGCTCGATCCAGTGGGGCTTCCGCTTCGGCTGGAGCCCCGCAGGGCGCCGGCTGGGCCATCTGCTGGCGCGCCACGGCCGCGCGGGCAGACCGCCCGTGCACTGGGACCGGACGGGCGGCCCCTGGTTCGGCAACCATCTGATGACCCTGTCCCTGCGCGGGCGCTCGGCGTCCCTGCGGCTGGACCAGGCGCGGGCGGAGGCGGAGGGGGTGCGTCTGGTGACCGCGGACGAACGGGAACTGACCGCTCCACGGACACCCGCACGGTCCGAACCGGAGTGAGGTCCCCGACCGGGGCCGATCGGGTGCAACCAAAAACGGGCCGATGGGTACGGGTGCGAGTTCCGGAACCTGGTCAACGGAGCCCAGTAACCGGAATGCGGATCCGGAATGAGAGTCGGATGAGAATCCGACCATCGTTGGATGTTGAACTTGCAAGCAAAATGAGGGGTACCTAACTTGGGGGCCATCACGTCCCCGCGCCTCCACATCCCCACGCACATCCACGTCCCCACACGTAGGAGTCCCCCCATGGCCAACACCTCGTTGACCTCCCGGCTGAACCGCTCTCAGCCATACGTACTCAGCCTGTTCCGCATCGTCGTCGGACTGCTCTTCGCCTGTCACGGAGCGGCCTCCCTGTTCGGCGTCCTCGGCGGCGCGCACGGCGGCGGCACCGTCGAGACCGGCACCTGGCCCGACTGGTACGCCGCGATGATCCAGCTCATCGGCGGCGGTCTGGTGCTGCTGGGCATCGGCACCCGCACCGCGGCCTTCGTGGCCTCCGGCTCGATGGCGTACGCGTACTTCAAGGTCCACCAGACCGAGGGCCTGTTCCCCCTTCAGAACGGTGGTGAGCCGTCCGCGTTCTTCTGCTGGGCCTTCCTGCTGCTGGTCTTCACCGGGCCGGGCGCGCTCGCGCTGGACCGGGTGTTCGCGCGGGACGAGAGCACCGTGGAGGAGCAGGAGCGCCCGGCTTCGGCGCTCACCGCGTAACCCCCGTCCCCCAGGCGCCCGGGAACACCGCCCGCTCCCCGTCCCGGGCGCCCACCGTGCCCGGGACGCCGGGCGTCCCACCGTGCCCGGAACGCGTTCCACCGTGTCCGGAATCCCGGAATCCCGGAATCCCCGGCATCGGGCAGCGCCCGGAAATGCCGGGTGCCAGGCGCAGTGCCCGGATCTCCCCACGAGGTCCGGGCACTTCTTCCCACGAGGTCCGGGCACTTACCAAGGTCGTCGCCGTAACTCCCCCATGCCCTCTATTCGCTTCACCCGGCCGCCCGGCCCGAGTAACGTCGGCCCGACCGGGCGATGGGAGCGCCCGGGCGGGTGACGGCCGGACGGAGTGCCGCCATTGGGGACACAGGTGATGATCACACCATCGGCGACCCCCCGGTGATCTCACGGCAAACCTCACGCGTACGCTGTACAGCTGACAGTGCCGTGTTCACCGCTTACCGACCGACTTCACCGTCACGGCATGGTTCGTTCAACGGGGCAACGGGGAGAGTTCAAGGTGCTGGAGAGTCTGGGGTCGCTGACCGGCAGCCCTTGGATCTACGCGGTGGTGGCGCTCTCCGTCCTCCTCGACGTCTTTCTGCCCGTGCTGCCGAGCGGGGTCCTGGTGATCACGGCGGCGACCGCCGCGGCGGCCGGTACGACCACCGCCACCACCGTCGCGGGCCAGGTGCCCCGCGAGGTGCCCTCACTGCTGGTCCTCATTCTCTGCGCGGCCACCGCGTCCGTGCTCGGCGATCTGGTCGCCTACCGGCTGGCCCGGCGCGGCGGCGACCGTTTCGACCGCGCAATCGCCCGCTCCCGCCGGCTCACCAGGGCGCAGGACCGTCTCGGCACGGCGCTGAGCCGTGGCGGCGGCGCGCTCGTCGTGATCGCCCGTTTCGCCCCGGCCGGCCGTTCGGTGGTCTCCCTGGGCGCGGGTGCGTCCCAGCGCAAGGTGAAGGAGTTCCTGCCGTGGTCCGCGGTGGCGGGCCTGGTCTGGGCGGGCTACAGCGTCGGCCTCGGCTACTTCGGCGGCCAGTGGCTGGGCGCGACCTGGATCGGCGCGGCCGTCTCCGTTCTGGCGCTGTTCGGCGCGGGCGCGCTGGCGGCGTATGTGATGCGCCGCCGCCATGCTCCGCTCTCCCCGGCCTCGGCCGTCGCCGCCGCTTCGACGGGCGCCACCGCCTCGGCCACGGCGCCTTCGGCCCGCTCGGCGTCCGGGGCCCCTTCAGCGTCCGCGGTCTCTTCGGCTTCTGCGGCTTCCACAGTTTCTACGGCTTCTACGGCCGAGCGGATCTGACCGCCGTCCGTGCGGCTCCCCTGATCTCCAGGCCGTCGAGCAGCTTGTGGGTGGCCTCGGCGATTTCGTCCACGGCCCGGTCGAACACCTCCTGATTGTGCGCGGCGGGCGCCCGGAACCCGGACACCTTGCGCACGTACTGGAGAGCGGCGGCCCGGATGTCCTCCTCGGTGGCCTCTTCGGGGAGTACGGGCGGGCGGAGGGTCTTGATGCTGCGGCACATGTGTTCCAGTGTGCCTCGCGGTCGCGCCAGGGGCTCAGGAATCGGCCGGACCGTGTGACCGTGTGGTGCGTGGCCGGGGCGGTGCCGGGCCCGGTGTCCCTGCGGAGGGCCGGGAGCGGGGCGCGTTCAGGCCGCCCGTTGCCGATGTCAGCCGGTGTCAGCCGTGGGCCGGCCGGGGTCAGCCGGTGTCAGCCGGGGGCCGGCCGGGGCCGGTGCGCGCGGTGCCCGGCGGTCCGGTGAACCGGCGGACGAACCGCCGCTGCCAGGGAGTCTCGACCGCCCCGCGGTGATAGCCCCGCCGTACGTACTCCACCGCCCGGTCGGCCGGTACTCCGTCGAGCACGGCGACGCAGGCCAGAGCCGTTCCGGTACGCCCCCGGCCGCCCCCGCAGGCGATCTCCACCCGCTCATGAGCGGCCCGGTCCCACGCACCGCGCAGAATCCCGGCGGCACGCGCCGGGTCCGCCGGGAGCCGGAAGTCGGGCCACCGCACCCAGTGGCTGTCCCAGGGAACCTCCGGAGGCTCCTTGCCCAGCAGATAGACGCCGAGCGCGGGCACCGGTCCCTCCGGCAGCGGCCGTCTGAGCCCGCGTCCCCGGATGAGCCGCCCAGAAGGCAGCCGCAGTACGCCCGCAGCGTCCGGATCCCATGTCGTTCCGCCCATGGTCGAGACGGTAGACCGGGCGGCACGGGCGGCATCGGACATCGGCGGAATCCCCGGGAATCGGGCGCCCGGTGCGGGTGCCGACGGCCATGGGCCCGGACGGTACCGGTGTCGCCGGACATCTGCCGGGCCCGGCCCCGGGGCCGAGCACACGAAGCCGTCTGCGCCCGGTCCTGCCCTCAGTGGATCGTACGGTCCCCGGCTCCGCCCGTTGCGTCCCCGGCGTCCAGCTCCGCGAGCGTGCCGAAGACGATGGGGATCGCGTCCTCGTCCCCGGGGTCGGCCGGGTCGAACCAGACGACCGCACCGTCCCCCTCGCGCGGGACACTCCCCCGGTCGAAGAGCCCGGTCCTGGTGACCCAGCGGTCCGTGCCCTCGTGGTCCGTGAACCGCACCACGAACCGGATACGCGGCAGGTTCATGATCTCCGCACCGGTCCCGGCCGCCTCGGTCACCACGCCCGCGGCCCGAACCCCCCTCTCGACCACCGCCCGTAGGCGAGCCGCGCGACGCCCTGCCGCGCGGTCGGCACGGATCGCGGAGGCGATACGGAACACGATGTACAGCGCCAGCAGCCCGGGCACCCAGTACTGCGACGTCCACGCAGCCCAGGCCCCCGCGCCCCAGGTCGCGCCTCGCTGCCCGGCGGCGTCCACGAAGGTCCCCGGCTCGGGGGCGGTCACCCACAGGGAACGGGCGCCGAGGAACAGCCCCAACGCGGCACTCGACGTGGCGACGGCCGACGAGATCGCCGACTGCACTCCGAGTCCGAGCCGGCGGACCGTCCCCGCCCGCAGCCCGACCCCCAGCACCGACCCCGCGATGGCGCCGGTGAAGAGGGCCCAGAGGAACCCCGGGGTGTCGTTCGCGGGCTCCGTATCGGCGGTGAGATACACCGTACCGACGGGGTAGGCCACCGCGTCGGCGAGCCCGAACCCGAACAGCCACCAGGCCGCCGCGTACAGCCCCGGCCCCACGATCGCCCCGAGCCCCGCCCGTCCGGGCCCGCCCGCCGTCCGTTCCGTGTGACGCCGCCCGGCGGCCGGATCCACCGTACTCATCCGCTCCCCCTGTGACGTATCCGATCATCGAACAGTAGGCGAGGGAGGAGCGGACGGTAAGGGGAGAAAATCCGCGGGCGGTGCGGCGGCCGGAGGTGCGACGATGGCGCCGGACCCCTCGGCGACGGCACGGCATGGCACGGCCCCCCTCGGCGCTTCGGTGCCCGGTCGCCCTCCCGGCCGTCAGCACCCCGAGCACCCTTCCGAAAGGACCCCGGCCCGGTGATACCCGGTGACACAGCTCCCGTAGCGCGCTTCCCCTGCTTCCCGCGCAGCTCCCGGGACCCCGGCCGCCCGCCGTTCCCGGGCCCTCCGCCGGCCCTGGACCGCCCGGGCCTGTCTCCCGAACCGGCGCGGTCATGACGAGGCCCGCGGTGGGGAGCACCCCGCACCGGTGTGCCGAGTGCGGCGGGTACGCCACGAGCGGTGCGCCGGACTGCGTCACCTGCCGGGAACTGGTCGACGGTGTCGTGGAGGAGGAGTGGGGGGTGTTCCTGCGCCGCTGGGGCGTGGGCCCGGACGACCACCGCCAGGCCGCCGAAATCGCCGCGATGGTCACCGAGGAACCCGACCGCCACGACTGGCGCGTCGTGGACGCGGCCCTGGACCGGCTGGTCTGCGGCGACTGCGGAGAACGCCTCGGCCGGGGCCCGGTCGGCTGCGCGCCCTGCGATCTCGCCCACGGCTTCCGCTATACGGCGATCGAGACCGACCGGCCGGGCGTCCCGCCGGGCAACGAGCACGCGGTACGGGTCAATGTGTCCGTGGTCCGCCGCCCCCATGTCACCTCGCCCAACGAACTCCTCGTCCGCCGCATGATGCTGCCCGCGATCCTGGCGGGCGCGCTGCCGACGAACCAGCAGGCCCAGCACCTGGCGGCGCTGATCCGGAAGAGCCCCGCGGCCCAGCGGGCCGCCATCCTGGAGGAGGCGGTGGAGAAGCTGCTCCAAGGGTGAGCGGCCCACCGCACCGGCCGCCGCGGGCGAGCCCCGGGAGCAGCCTGGCCGACCGCGTGCGCCAGGCGACCGCCCGAGCCCGGCCGAACAGCTGACGGGCCCACCGGGCCCGGGCATCCGAGCTTCCGGCTGTCCGGCTGTCCGGCTGTCCGGCTGTCCGGGCAGCCTTCCGGATGGCCGGGCAGTCATGGCATCCCCGCCCGGATCGGCGCCCGCTCGGTCGAGGCGGCGGCCGGTTGGGCGGTCCGCCGGTGTACGGCGCCATCCCCGGTGACCGGCCCGCGCGTCGAGTGTCTCCGTCGGTTCAACCACCGCCGCCCCGTTCACGCCCGTTGACGCGCGCTCGCGCCCGGCCGTGGCAGCGTACGACCGGGCGCGCCCGGCGCCGCACGGCCCCGGCCGGGTGGATTCCCCCGGACCGGGTCACCGTGCCCCGACCCGGAGCAGCGCCACCGAAAGGGGCCGACGCCCGCCGCCGTGACCTGTCACCCCAGGCAGCCGCCTCTTTCCACACAGCCGAGTGAATACCGGACATATGAGCCAAGTGGTGGATTTCGCGGTTGATATGTGGTGATTGCGCATTGGCGCATTCGACGCGAAGTTCTCCACCTCGATGATGGGCCGACGAACTCGGCGATGACGAACTCAGCGATGAGGATGAGGGTGAGCGCACCATGACGACACCCATCGGGGCGGAGATCCCGGTCGACTGGATCTGTATCCGCGACACCATTCAGGTCAACGACGCGCTGCGGGCGGAAATCCAGCGAGAACTGGATCACTACGACATCTCACCGACCGCCCGTCTGGCGCTCGTCGCCCGCGAGATCACCCATGACACCGGCTATGCGCTCACCGGCCTGACCGACCACCCCCTCCTCCTGGTCGCCGAGACCTACCGTGGCAACGGCGGCGCCGTGGACTCCCGTGGCCGGTCCGGATCGACGGGGCCGTCGGGTACGGCCGGGAAGTCGGGACAGGGGCAGTCGGGACGGGCGGGCGGTCCGGGCGGCCCCGGGGGCCCCGGGCAGCCGGGCGGGCCCGCCTCTGAGATCACCGTGCTCGCCCATACCCTCTCCGACCTGCGCCTGGTCGCCGACGGAGGTCCCGGCGGCGCCGGAGGCCGGGGCGGCCCCGGCGGGCCCGGCCACAAACCGCGGCCCAAGCCCAACAAGCCGGACGTTCCTTTCGGGGACCCCGGCCCGGGCGGTGCGGGCGGCCCGGGCGGCAACGGCGCCGCAGGCGGCCCGGCGGCGGCCCTCAGAGTGGAGACGGTCACCCACTCCGGACTCACCTTCGACAGCTCCGGCGGCGCGGCCGGAGAAGCCGGCCGCGGCGGCGGGGGCGGCAAGCACGGCGGAGCCGGCGAGCCGATCGGCCCCGAAGGCCCACCCGGCTCCCCCGGCCCCGCACCGGGCGCCTCCGTCGGCTTCACGCTCATCACACACACCGCCGACGACTGGTGGGCCCTGGTCCGCACCCGCCTCGGCGCCCGCGCACGGGAGTGGGCGGACTACCGCGCCTCCGTCGGGGAGTACTTCTTCCGTCTCCACTACCCCGGTGACCCGCAGCGCAAGGGCCACCGGGACACGGCGGACCACGAGTTCGGCCGGGCGCTCGTCCTGGCTCCGGATCACGAGGAGGCGGCCCGGCTGTCGCGCTACCTGGCCGCCGGACTGGCCCCCGTCGGGCACGCGTACGATCTCGACATCCTCCCCGACTTCCCCCGGTTCGAAGGGCTGGTGGCCAACTACCAGACCGCCGTACTGCAACTGCTCGGCAACGCGGCGAACCTGCTGACGACCACGCTGATCGCGGAGCAGGCGAAGGAGAGGCTGGAGGCGGACGTGGCGGGGCTCGTCCGGATGGGCGCCGCGCTCCAGCTCGAATCCGAGGCGGCCGAGACGGCGCTGGAGGCCGCCGACAGCCGGGCGAAGGTGCTCCTCACACAGATCGGGGAGACCCAGGCGGAGTTCGCCGCCATCCAGGAGCAGATCGCCACCAAGCGCATGGAGTTCCCGCCCGGCAACGATCTCGGCCTGGTGGTCAACGTCGCCATCGCGGCCGCACAGGTCGCCGCGGCGGTCGCCACCGGGGGCGCGACCATCATCGCGTCCCTGGCCGTGGCCGGAATGCTGGCGGCCTCCACGTCGTCGATGTCGCAGTTCTCGGCGACGACCGGGCGGTACACCGCGGACGGCACCTTCCCGGACACCTGGTGGCAGGACAAGAGCGATCCGGACAACCCGAAGATCGACCCGAAGATGCGGGAGCGGGTCGTCTCGCTGAAGGGGCTGGCCGCGCAGACCGGGACCGTCATCGACGCCACCCGCACGGTCTTCGAGCTCTTCGCGGCCAAGGTCGACGGTGAGCTGGAGAACAAGGCGAAGGCCCTGATCATCAAACAGGTCGAACTGACCAGGGAGGCGGCGATCCAGAAACTGGAAGTCCAGCGCGCCACCCTGCTCAAGGCGGCCGCCGACACGCGTATCGCCTCCAACAAGGCGGACATCGAGCACCTGGAGAACCTCGCCGGGGACTGGGCGAACGACATCGGCACCCTCGGCCGGACCGCACGCACCCTGATCAAGCAGACGCAGAGCTACGTCGACGTACTGATCACGTACTCCTTCTACGCCCACCGGGCGCTGAACCTGTGGATGTTCCGGGAGCCGGACGCCGCCTTCGGCTTCGACATCGGCCATCTGCACCCGGACGTCATCGCGGACACCTACCAGCCGGTCACCCGCGGCGACCAGGACCGCGACGCCCCGGTGGCCGCGCTGCTGCGGGGCTACGAGCTGTCCTGGGCCCGGATTCCCGAACTGGCCCTCCTCGCCAAGAAGCACGAGGAGTACACCCGCCTCCATCTCGACTACGACGTCCGCTACATCAGCGTCAAGGAGCCGGCGGTGCTGGACGCGCTGCGCGCGGGCCGAACGGCCGCCTTCACCCTCGGCTGGTCCGCCTTCCCGGCGAAGTGGACCGAACTGAAGGCGGACTACGTACGTATCGGCCTGCTCGGCGCGACCGCCCGGACACCGACCGTTTCCCTGATCCTCGAACACTCCGGCCGGGCGGAGAACAAGCGGCACGAGGACGGCACGAAAGCGGTCAAGCTGTTCGCGCCGGCCCGGTCGAGCACGGTCCCGGCCACCTTCGGCCGCGAGCCGCAGGACCCGCCCCGCACCCAGCCCGCGTTCTGGGGCCGGAGCCCGGTGGGAACCTGGCGGGTCACCGTGGAGAAGCTGTCCGCGGAGCAGGGCGCGCTCGACCTGAGCGGGCTGAAGGAACTGTTCCTGACCGTCCCGTGCTGGTTCTACCGGCCCCCGGAATCGTCCCCCGCCCAGCCGGTGGTCGAGCCCATGGCACTGCGGGCCGACTTCAGCGGCGACGGCAAGCCCGATACAGCCGTCTGGCAACCCGCCGATGGAACCTGGCGCATCGAACCGGCCTCGGGGGGCGAGGCCGTCACCGTGGCCTGGGGCCTGCCGGGGGACATCCCGGTGCCCGCCGACTACGACGGCGACGGCAAGGCCGAACCGGCCGTGTTCCGCCCCTCCAACGGCAAGTTGTACGCCCGTCCGGTCGCGGGCCCGCCCGCCGGCTACCTGTGGCGTACGGCGGGCTATGAGCCGGCGCCGGCCGAGATCCGGGGGATGGACCTGCTGGCGAACGCCTTCCGGACCCGCGCCGCCGACTTGACCGCCGCCGGCCGGCACACCGAGGCCGTCGAGGCGCAGCAGCAGGCCCGTGCCGCGTACGAGCAGCTCACCGGGGTGTCCGAGCGCTACCGGCGGAGCCTCGCTCAGACCCTGGTGGTCCTCGGGCTGTATCTGGCGAAGGCCAAGCGGACCGACGAGGCGATCACGGCAGGCCGGCAGGGCGTGGCCGAGTACCGCACGGCACGGGACGCGGAACAGGTGGCCTGGGCGCTGGGCAATCTCGCATGGGTCTACGACCAGGCCCGACGGTACGCGGACGCGGCGGCGACGCAGCAGGAGGCGGTCACCGCCTATCGGACCCTGACCGCCGAAAGGCCCGCCTTCCGGGGCGCGTTGGCGAAGGCCCGGGTGTTCCTGAGCAACTACCTCCTCCGCGCGGGGCGGGCCTCCGACGCGGAGTCGGCCGCGCGCGAGGCGGTGGCCGGCTACCGCGAGCTCGCCGACCGGCCCGGCCTGGCCTGGGCGCTGGGCAACCTCGCTCCCTGTCTCCAGGCCGCGGGCAGGCCGGGCGAGGGCGCCGACGTCTGGGGCGAGGCACGGGCCGTCTACCAGGCCCTGGCCGCCTCGGACCCGGCCTATCGGCCGCTGCTCGCGAACAGCGCCTACCGTCAGTCCACACTGCTGGTCGCCGCCGGGCGCCGCGCCGAGGCGAAAGAGCCAGCCGACCAGGCGGTGACGCTGTACCGGGAACTGGCGGGGGCCGATCCGGGCCGGTATCTGCCGGCGTTGGAGGCGGCGGTGAAGCTCCGCGATTCGCTGGCGGCCCAGGGCTAGAACCGGTGCCGGCCGGTAGCGGTGCCCCATGGTGCCGGTGCCGACCGCTACCGGTCCCGGTCATCGGTCACCCGGTCACCGGTCCCGGTCTTCGGTCCCGGTCACCGGGGCAGTCGGAGACCGGGAGGGACCCTAAGGAAGCCGGTTGCGGAACTGCCGCATCAGTTCGGCCCACACCAGCAGAATGATCAACGGCGCCGCCGCCGCGAACAGCATGTTCACCGCGTCCTCGCCCGCACTGCTCGACGCCCACAGACTCCACGCGAGAGCCGCCAGTACCCCTACGACGGTCAGGATCCAGGACGACAGCTCCGCCCGCCCGTCCACGATCGCCGCCGCCGTACCGAGGCCGCCGCCGATGACCAGCCCCATGACCAGGACCGCACGGGTCCAGTCGGGTGCGCCGATGATGCCTTCCAGGACCGGTTTGGCATGGAGTTGTCGATAGGTGATGAGCAGGCTTCCGGCGTAGACGACCGCCAGCGTCCCCAGGCTGAGCGCTCTCACCAACCGTCCCAGAGCACCGCGTTGCGTTCCGGACATGAAGCATCCCCCCACGGAGCGACAAAGTCGGATTCCGGTAGTTCCCGGAGGCTCTACAGGATGCCCGCCGACGCCCGCCCTTGACAGGAAATCGTCAAAACTCGGCGGTCCATCCGGCGTCCCGCACGGCGTGACCGCCCGGCGCGCCCCGGTCAGCGGACCGCGGCCGCCATCAGTCCGGGGGCGTCGACGCTGATCGGCGTACGCTCCAGAGGGCCGAGGCTGCGGTGGCCGTCCAGGGTGAGGTCGGTCATGAATCGGGCGAGGATGTCACTGAAGTCCCGGGGCCGTTCCAGGTGCATCACATGCCCCACGGACTTCATCTCGGCGAACACCGCGCCGGGGACGGTCGCCGCCAGCAGCCGGGCCTGATCGGGCGGGCACAACAGGTCGTGCTCACCGCTGACACACAGCGTCGGCACGCCCCGGATGCCGTCGGGGTGGTCGAAAGGATGCCGCAGCAGCCGTTCATTGGCCGCCGCGAAGCGCCCGGTGTCCTGCGTTCCGGCCGCTGACAGCACCCTGCGCAGCACCTCGGCCGCGTTGTTGGGGTTCTCGCGCAGACAGGCCGGCTCCGAGCAGGCCAGGAACTGCGAGGCCAGCCGGGCGAATTCCGCGGTCCGCCCGGCGTACAGGAGGCCGCTGATGCTCTCCATGGCCCCGCGCACCTCGTCCGTCAGGAACGGAGTCGACCCCAGCAGCGCGAGCCGGGCCACCCTGCCGGGATTGCGGTGGGTGTAGCGGTAGGCGATGGCCGTGCCGTACGACACGGCGATGATGTTGACACGGGGGATGCCGAGTTCGTCCAGCAGTCGGCCGAGCGCGTCGCCCATGAAGTCGAAGCCGTACTCGCACGGCAGGGCATCGGCCGTGCCCTGTCCCGGGAGTTCGACGTTCACCAGCGTTCCGGCGGCGGCCCACGGCCTCTCCGAACGGCGGTTGGAGTGCATGTTCTGGTACGCGCCGCCCAGCACCACGATCGGCTCGGTGCGCGGACGCGGATTCTCCACGACACGACAGGCGAAGCCGAAGCCCTGGTACGAGGTCCGGTGAATGTACTCGGCAGCCATACGCGATCCAGACGTGAGGGGTTGGGGGAGGCGATTGCCCCCGCGCGCTACCAACGACGCCCCGCCGCCCCGGTCACCTGCCCACGCCGACGGTTCCCCCAGCAGGTGCGCCCCGGCCCGCATACCGACCCACCGCGTTGACCTGTTTCATGGAACGGCCGGTGGCCACATCGGTGAAGTACGAGCGGGAGCACGGCCGTTCCGGGTCGGGGACCGTCTGGCCACACCTGCGCCGCTCGGCACACCCGGCCTCCGCCACGGCCTCGCCCTGAGGAACACGCCCCTACCGGAACCGCGCGCCGAGGACCGTGCGCGCTGAATGGAACGCTCACTCCAATCCACTCCCCCTGGCGCAGGATGCACCGCGCGCCAACACCTGCCCCATCCGTCGCGCCCCGACCTTCCTGAGCCTGCTGTGCACATATGTCCCAGTGCCCCGCAGGGATTCCCATGGCAATCCACGGGCCACCCCCGCACTCTGTCACTCACGCACCGCCCACCGGATTCAGGAGGACGCCATGCTCGGGCGCCTTGGGACATGCACCCGCCTCGCCGTCACACTCGCCGCGACGGCCCTCGCCGTCGGGGTCGCCCAGGCGCCCGCGAGCGCGGGCGAAGCCGGTGCCCTCGGGTATCGCAGCGGGCTGAGCTAAGGCAACTGCTATCGGGGCGAGGCCGATATCTCCCTCACCAGTGACGGTTTCCACGGCGGCCACGCCAACTTCGACGCCTCTGGCCACGGCAGGGAGTCCGTGCACACCAACTGCTCCTCCTGGATCGACTCGGGTGTGCTCCAGTGGTCCGGCTACCGGTGGCGCTCAGGGGCCTGACACCACTTCGGCTGGGTTCGTCCCCCGGCGCTCAACAACCCGAGCAACTGGGAGTACGACGTGGCCATCAACGACGTACGCGACGTCCAATTCCGCGTCTGCAACATCCACAACGGTGTGGTGAGCGGCTGCGGACCGGTTCACTGACCCGGAACCACACCTCCTGACCGGCCCCGGAATGCCTCCTCGCCAGCCCGGCGAGGAGGCATTCGTCATGTCCGGCGTCGCCGACGCACCCCCGCCGACTGCTGCGCCGCTTTCCGGGCGCGCGCTTTGGCCCGCCGGGCCTTGGCCACCGCCTTCAGCCCGTCCGCGCGCACCTGGGCGTACCCGCTCGGCTCCACGACATGCGCGCACAGTCCGCACACATAGCCGCCCTCGGGCCCGGACAGCCCGGTCACGTTGTGGCAGCGATCGCACCGCACCCGTTCAGCCACCGATCCTCCACTCCCCCGGCCACCCCCGGCCCCGACACCCCTCGGGACCGCGGCCCCGCCGACGCTACAGGCTCCCGACACCGACAGCCCAGCGGGCGCCCGATGCCAACGCCAGGCTCAAAGGCAAGCCCCTGCGCGCACCGCGCACGCCGGCCCCCTGACCGGCCCGGCAGGCCTGTCGGCGGCCCCGCCGCCCGCCGAAACGACCAAGACCCAGGCTCCCGGCATTCCGCCGGTGACCTGGGCCTTGATCATGCTTCCTCGTGGTGGGCGCGGACGGTTTCGAACCGCCGACATCTGCTTTGTAAGAGCAGCGCTCTACCCCTGAGCTACGCACCCGTGGATGAGAGCACAGCCTACATGGCGGATGGCCCCGGCCCGCAAACGAGTAGGCGGGCGGGAAGAGGGTGATTGCGGCAGGCTCAGGGGGGATAGCCCCACCTCGGAGACGGTGGGCGACAGGATCGTGGGCGGGGCGGGCGGGCTCGTACCGTGAGAGCACACCGAGTCCCGACCAGGGGGGAACGAACACCATGACCGGCATCCTTTCCACAGACGCGCGTCCCGAGGGGCGCCACCCCGTACGCGGGCGAACCGTTCGTGGCCGGGCGGGGCGCGTCGCCGTCGCGGTCGGCGGAGGGGGTGCGCTGGTGTTCGCGCTGACCGGGTGCGGGAGCGCGGACGCGCAGGAGGCCCCCGAGGAGCGGAAGTCGTTCGCGCTGGACGCGAAGAGCCTGCACATCGACTCGGACAACTCCGCGCTGGAGATCGTTCCCGCGGATGTGAAGGCCGTGGAGGTGACCCGGCAGGTGGACGGGTGGGTGATGCTCGGGAGCGGGCCCGAGAAGTCGTGGCGGCTCGAAGGGGGCACGCTCAAGCTGCGGCTCTCCTGTGACGGCGTCGCCAGTGAGTGCGAGGCGCGGCACGTCGTGAAGGTGCCCCGGGGAGTCGCGGTCACGGTGAAGAGCGGGCACGGGGATGTCACGGCCTCCGGGTTCGCGACGCCGATGAAGATCCGGGCGGACAACGGGAATGTGACGGTACGGGGAACGGACGGGCCCCTCGATCTGGCGACCGACCACGGCGATCTCGTCACCGATGGCGTAACCGCCAGGACCGTGAAGGCGCAGACGGACAACGGGGACATCAGGGTCGCGCTGAAGGCGGGGACCGCTGCCGACCGGATCGAGACCGTCAACGGCAACGGAGGCATCACCATCGAGCTGGCGCGCGGGAAGACGTACGCCGTCACCGCGGCGACGGACAACGGGTCGGCCCAGGTGGACGTGGCCAACGACAGGACCAGCAAGCATGTGGTGACCGCCCGCAGCGACAACGGCGATGTGGACATCCGCAACGCGGGGTAGCCGGCGGAACGGGCCGGGGACGAGGTCCACCGCCTCGCGCCGGACCCGAGCGCCGCCCCGCGGGCCGTGCCCTCTTTGTGCCGGCTTCGGCAGGAAATCGGTGAAGCGCGAACCATCCGGCCCGTGTGTTCGTCGATACCTGGTGGGAGAATAACCGGGTACGGCGACGCAGCACGGGAGAGGGATGTGACGGCGACACACACGCGGCCGCACGCAAGCGCGAAAGCGAGTGCCGTCCGGAATGTTCTCGCACTGGTGCTGCTGCCCGTGCCGCTGCTGGCCGCCGTGCTGCCGGGGACTTTCACCGGAGGGGGGACCCGGCGCTGGTTCGGGGGGCGCGGGGAGGGGCAGCGGGCCGAGGCGCAGGCCGCGAAGGACGCCGCGGCGGCCGCGTTCTACGAGCTGGACACCGCGCAGCGGGATCTGCGGATCTCGATCGAGACGATCACGGCCGTGGACAGTTCGCCCGAGGCGCGCCGGGCCGTGGAGGGGTTCGCGGCTCTCGGGCGCCGGATCGACGAGGCCAGTCAGCGCTACATCACGGCCGTCGACACCCATGATCTCGACCGGGTCGATCTGGAGGCGTCGGCCGCCTCCCAGGCGCGCGGTGAGCTGAACCGGGCCAAGGACGAGCTGGTACGGGTGAAGGCGGAGCTGGACCGGTTCGGGGAGGGGCTCGGGCCTCTGCTCGACAAGGCCGAGACGCAGCTGGCCCGGCTCGCACCCGCCGTCGAGCGCGCGAGAGCAGCCCTCCTCGCCGCGAGCAATGCCCTCGATTCCGTACGCGCCTCCGGAATGAGAGCGGACGATCTCGCCGCCCGCCTCGCCGCCCTCGGGCCCGAGCTGACCAAACTCAACCAGGGTGCCGGTCAGCACGGGGTCACGGAGACCCTGCACCGCGCCGACCATGTTCTGCGTGACGCCGAGGCGGTGCGCGCGGAGGCCGAGCGGCTCCCCGAGCGTGCCGCCGAGATCGACAAGCGCCTGGTCTCCCTCCGTACCCGGGCACAGGCCCTCACCACCCGTGCCGGATCGGTCGAGCCCGTGCTGAGCGAGCTGCGGCGCCGTTTCTCCGCCGCCTGCTGGCAGGATCTCCAGCCCGTGCCGGAGCAGGCCGCTCTCAGCGTCCGGCAGGCCGAGGAGAAGCTGAAGGAGGCGGGGGCGGCCCGCGACGAACAGCGCTGGGCGGACGCGACCGCGCTCCTCGGCACCGTACGCGCCCTGCTGAACAACACCGACGAGGCCGTGTCCGCCGCCGGTGACCGCCTCCAGCGGCTGAACGCGGTCGCCAAGGACCCGCAGCAGGAGATCGAGCGCACCCGGTTCGCCGTCCGGGATGCCCAGCGGCTCGCCATGGCCGGGCGCAACACCCCCGATCCCCGTCACGCCCGGCCACTGGACGACGCGGTGGCCCGGCTGGCGCGCGCGGTCACCGCCCTCGAAGGCCGGCACCCCGACTACTGGCACTTCCTGACCGAGACCGAGGCCGTCCGCCGCA
Organism: Streptomyces sp. NPDC051018; assembly: GCF_044456085.1. Classification (NCBI taxonomy): domain Bacteria; kingdom Bacillati; phylum Actinomycetota; class Actinomycetes; order Kitasatosporales; family Streptomycetaceae; genus Streptomyces; species Streptomyces sp. NPDC051018. The sequence goes on along the minus strand of NZ_JBITFN010000001.1, from coordinate 215,699 downwards.
CCGCCGCCCGTGTCGTCGAGCAGATCAGGGAGGAACGCGGCGGCGGGGTTCCCTAGTGCTGTGACCGGAAACGTTCACCGGCCCGCGACGCCCTGCACGGCTCCCCCTGGGCCCGGCGGCCCGGAGGTACCCCCAGCCGCGTTGTCGGACCGCGCGAGTACGGCGAGTACGAGCTGCGGACCTCCGCCTTGCGCTGCACCGCACCGGACACCGCGGGCCACCGGCAAACCCTTCCGGCCACAGCACCTAGGAACGGGGTCGCGGAGGAGGAGGGGCGCCACAGCCCCGGGGGAACCGGCCGGCACACACCTCTCCGGCGACCCCGACGGGCCCGGTACGACCTGATTTGTACGGGAAGCGTGCCGGGCGGATGCTGGGAGTACGACGAGTACAGGTACGCGTACGTACCCGAGGAGGCCGGACATGGCCGCACACGTACTGCCTCACAAGGGCTCCCGCAAGAGCCCCCGCAAGCAGCCGACGAGGCTGAACGAGCATCTCCCCGTCGATCACCGCCTCAGCCGTTTCTACCGCGTGGGCGCCGGGCTCATGGGCCTCTTCCTGGTCGTCTTCGGCATCCTGGGGCTGATCAACAAGATCGGCTTCTTCAGCACGGCGGGCGACACGGTCATCGGCCTCAACACCAACGGCACGCTGAGCGTGCTGTCCATCTGTGTCGGTGCGCTGCTGCTCGCCGGGATGGTCATCGGCGGCAACTTCGCGTCGACGCTGAACATGGTGCTCGGCATCGCCTTCATCGGCAGCGGCTTCATCAACCTCGCCCTGCTGGGCACCAGCTTCAACCCGCTGGCCTTCCATATCGAGAACGTCCTGTTCAGCTTTGTCGTGGGCCTGCTGCTGATGTTCTTCGGAATGTACGGGAGAGTCAGTTCGACGCTCCCGCACGACAACCCGTACTGGCGGGCCCGGCATCCGGAGGAGGCGGAGCTGGAGGACCGGCGGCGCCGCGAGCTCCAGGAGCGGGAGCAGCGGACGGCGCGGGAGCGGGCCGAGGGGCAGGGGCAGCAGCGTGAACCGCAGGGGAGCCCGTAGCCTTGGTCCATGCCCCGTTACGAGTACCGCTGCCGCACCTGCGACGACACCTTCGAGGTGGACCGGCCGATGGCCCGGTCGTCCGACCCGGCGGACTGCCCGGCCGGTCATGACGACACCGTCAAGCTGCTCTCCGCCGTCGCCGTGGGTGGTTCGAGCGCCGGGAGGAGCGCCCAGCCCGCACCCGGCGGCGGGGGTGGAGGCGGTGGGGGCTGCTGCGGTGGCGGCTGCTGCGGCTGACCCCGGCTGACCCGCACACGCGGGAAAAGCTCCGTGGGAACACCCGTCGGTGCCGGCTGCCCCGTGCGACGGCGCCCGGTGCCACGTCCGTGCCAGGGCCGGTGCGCCGGGCAGCTCCGTGCCGGGGCCCGCACCCGGAGAGCCGAGCCTCCGGCGAGCCAGGCACCCCTCGGGGCGGACCGGCCCGAGTCGCGCGGCCACCGCAGGCGACCGTACTCCGGGCCCGACCAGCCCCGAGCCCGCCCCACTGCCGGACCGCCGAACAACCACCGGACCGCCGAACAACCACCGGACCGCCGAGCAACCACCGGAGCGCCGACCGACCGGGCCCTCGCCGCCCGGCGACAGCGGCCCCGCGTCACCGGGGCCGGGCTCCCCGGTGTCAGGAACCCAGATATCTGAGCACCGCGACCACCCGCCGCGAGTAACCCGGCGTCCTCGTCAGCCCGAGCTTGTCGAAGATCGCGTTGATGTGCTTCTCGACCGCGCTCTGCGAGATGTACAGCCGTGCGGCGATCGCCCCGTTCCCATGCCCCTGGGCCATCTCCGCGAGGACGTCCCGCTCGCGCGGGGTCAGACCGGCGAGCGGATGCGTACGCGTGCTGCGGGCGAGGAGCTGGCGTACGACCTCCGGATCGAAGGCGGCCCGCCCCTGCCCCACCCGCTCCAGCGCGTCGAGGAACTCGTCGACCTGGACCACCCGGTCCTTGAGGAGATAGCCCATGCCCTCCGACTCGCCGGTCAGCAGCTCGGTGGCGTACCGCTTCTCCACGTACTGGGACAGGACCAGCACCCCGACGCCCGGCCAGCGGCGGCGGATCTCCAGGGCGGCCCGCAGCCCCTCGTCGGTGTGGGTCGGGGGCATCCGGACATCGGCGACCACCACATCCGGCCGCCGCTCCCCGACAGCCGTCAGCAGGCTCTCGCCGTCGCCGACGGCCGCCAGGACCTCATGGCCCTCCTCCACGAGAAGGCGTACGAGTCCCTCCCGCAGCAGGGTCGAGTCCTCGGCCAGGACTACGCGCACGGCAGCTCCGCGGTGATCGTCGTGGGTCCGCCGGACGGGCTGTGCACCCCGAAGCGGCCGTCGAGGGCGGCTACCCTGCTCGCCAGCCCGGTGAGTCCGCCGCCGGCGGGGTCGGCGCCGCCCGAGCCGTCGTCCGCCACACTCACATACAGGGTCGGGCCGTCCCGGCGCAGGGTCACCTCGATCCGGGTGGCTCCCGAGTGCTTCACCACATTGGTGACCGCCTCGGTGACGACGAAGTACGCCACGGTCTCCACCTGCCGCCCGGCCGCGGGCTCGACGGCGTACTCCAGGCGGACGGGGAGTGTCGTGCGTTCGGCGACCGTCTCCAGGGCGACCCGCAGGCCCGCCTCGTCCAGCACGGTCGGATAGACCCGCCAGGCGACCTCGCGCAACTCGTTCAGGGCGCGGCGGCTCTCCTCATGGGCCTGGAGGAGCAGCTGATCGGCGTGCCCGGGGTCGCGGCTGCGGCGGGCGCGGCCCAGCAGCATGCCGAGGGCGACCAGCCGCTGCTGGACTCCGTCGTGGAGATCGCGTTCGATCCGGCGGCGCTCGTCGTCGACCGCGTCCAGTACTTCGGAACGCGTGGTGGACAGCTCGGCGATACGCCGCTCCAGTACGTCCTGGTGGCTGGGGCCGAGGAAGTGACGGGCCACCCGGCCCTCCAGCAGCGTCGTCCCGTACACCCCCTGAGCTGCGAGGATCATCACGAAGACACCGAGGAATCCGGTCGCGGCGACCTCAACGGGATAGTCGATCCGCACCAGGAACCAGCCGAACAGGGCGAACAGCACCCACGCCAGACCGGTGAGCAGACAGCCCAGGATCATCCCGCCGAGCAGGCCCAGCGGCACCCGGGCCGCGGCATAGCGGGCGGCCCGCCCGGGTGCGTACGGGACGGGAGGCGGCCGCATCAGGAAGAAGCGGTCCAGACGGCGCAGCTCACCGTCCGTGACCCGGACCGTGAGCGCGGCCAGCGGGCGCAGCACCGCGCGCCGGCCGCGCGGCCAGGCGAGGACACAGAGCAGCGCCAGGCCACCGAGGAGGGCGAGGAGCAGTTCGACGGCCGCGGTGAGGGCCCCGACGGCCAGGCCCGCCGCGTACCACGCCCCGCGTACGGCTGCCGCCTTCAGTGAGCCGCGTATGTCCGCTGTCGCGGGTGCCCCGGGTGCACCGGCTGTCCCGGGCGCCTCGGGCGTGCCGGCTGTCCCAGGTGCCTGGGGGGCGCTGGCTGTCCCGGGTGCCCAGGCGGTCCCTGCGGTCCCGGCCGTGTCGGCTCTCCGGGCGGTCTCCGCCGTCCTGGCGGTCCCGGCGGTCCCGGCGGTCCCGGTCGTCTCCCCTGATTCCGCTGATTCCGCCCGCATGCCCGCACGCTAACCCGGTCGGTACGGGGTGCACACTGCGGTAGACCGCACGATTCCGTGGGGCGGACTTCAGTTTCCCTTCAGGCGCGATTTCCTAGCGTAGAACGCATGGAACCCATGATCGTGAGCAGCGCGGCGCAGATCGAGAGCAGTGCTCCGGGCTGGATCAACAGCCTGATGGACACCCTCGGCGCTCCGGGAGCGGGTATCGCCATCGCCCTGGAGAACCTCTTCCCGCCGCTGCCCAGCGAGGTGATCCTGCCGCTGGCGGGCTTCGCGTCGAGCACGGGCCGGATGGATCTCCTCGCGGCGCTGGTGTGGACGACCATCGGCTCGGTGGTCGGCGCGCTCGCGCTGTACGGGGTGGGGGCGCTGCTCGGCCGGGACCGTACGGTCGCCATCGCCGCGAGGATTCCGCTGCTGAAGGTCTCGGACATCGAGCGCACGGAGGCGTGGTTCGCCAAGCACGGCCCGAAGGCGGTGTTCTTCGGGCGGATGATCCCGATCTTCCGCTCGCTGATCTCCGTACCGGCGGGCGTGGAGCGGATGCCGCTGCCGCTGTTCCTGGCGCTGACGACGCTGGGCAGCGCGATCTGGAACACGGTGTTCGTGCTCGCCGGGTACGCACTCGGCGAGAACTGGGAGTCCGTGTCCGGGTATGTCTCCACCTACTCGAAGGCGGTCCTGGTGGCGGCGCTGCTCGCGGTGCTGGGGTTCGTCGCCGTACGGCTGCGGAAGGCGGGCACGGGGGCGCGGCGGCGGTGAGGCACAGGAAGGGCCATGTCGCGGAGGCTCGGGGCTGAAGGCACAAGGGCGCTGAGGCGCGATGCCCCAGGGCACGGCGCCGGTGACCCGCCACCCGTCGGCGGTGACCCGCCACCCGTCGACGGTTCCCCGCCCGAGCGGATCCCGGCGGGCCCCGCCCGGAGCCGAATCCGGGCAGGTCCAGGGCCGCACCCGCGCCGACGGGACCGGGGCTCCGACCAGCCCCGCACCGCCACGGGAAGCCTCACGCCACCGCCCCGGATCGCGGTGCGCCACCGCTCCGGATCGCGGCGTGCTACCCCTCCAGGAAACGCCGCAGGATCTCCTCCCCCGCCGCCACACCGCGCTCCGGCACCACATCCACCCGCGGTGCGCTCCAGCCCGTGTCCGCGAGTTCGCCGTGGGAGGGGCGCCAGGCGCGGTCCGCCGCCAGCAGCAGATCGGCGTCGAGCAGGGAGTCCCCCGCCGCGAGGATCCGGGCCGGGCCGACGCGCCGGGCGATCTCCTGGACCGCCGCGCTCTTGGTGAGCGGCTTCGGTACGGCGTACACCTTGCGGCCCTGGAGGGAGACGCCCCAGCCACGGCCGTCTGCCCAGGCGGCGAGTTCCTTGACCCAGCCCTCGGGCAGCAGCGCCCGCTCGACGACGAGATAGGCGAAGAGGTCCTCGGCGACCCGCTCCTTGAGCAGCCACGCGGGATCGGCGACGGCGAGCAGATGGGCGCGGACCTCGTCGAGGGAGGCGCACTCACCGGCCATCCGCGCGGCCACCCGGCGCTGCCAGTCGGGGTCGGAGACGCCGTCGACGAGGATGTGACCGCCGTTGGCGCAGATGGCGTACCGGGGAGTCGGGCCGGGCAGGTGGATGCGTCCGTACTGCTCACGGGTGCGGGTGGTCGCCGGCACGAACACGGTCTCCGCGGCCAGCCGGGGCAGCAGCCCGGCCGCGGTCTCGGTGACATACGACAGGGGCTTGCCCTGGTAGACCTCGACACAGAGCAGCCGGGGGGCCTGAGCGTCGGGGACGGTCAGCCCGAGGGCCCCGGCGGAGTAGATGAGCGTACGGTCGAGATCGCTGGCGACCAGCGTCGTGGACGGGTTCACGGCGCGGTCACCGCCGTGCCGTCGGCGCCGGTCGCGCCCCGGGTGTAGCGGGGGTGGATCAGCCCGACGCAGCTGTACGGGAGTTCGCCGACCTCCTCCACGGGGACACCGCGCTGTGCGGCCAGCAGTCGCACATGGTCCAGATCCGCTCCGGCGCCGGTGCGGGCGAGGATCTTCCAGGGGACGCGGCGCAGCAGTACGCGGGTGGTCTCCCCGACACCCGGTTTGACCAGGTTCACATCGTGGATGCCGTACTCCTCACTGATCCGTTCGACGGCGGCCCAGCCCTCCCAGGTGGGTGCGCGATCCGCGGCGAGCAGTTCCTTGACCTCCGTGTCCACGGCGGCGGCGACCTCGTCGAAGCGGGCGGCGACGGTGTCGAGGAAGTCGTTCGACACATCGGACCCGGCGAGTTCGCGGTAGAACTTGGCGCCGTGGAAGTCGTGCGGGCCGACGAGGTCGGCGCGCAGGACCGTACGCGATATCAGGCCGGAGACCGTGGAGTTGAGGCACGCGGACGGGATGAGGAAGTCCTCGCGGGTGCCGTAGGTGCTGACGCAGCCGCCGGGGTCGGCGAGCACGGCGATCGAGGGGTCGAACCCCTGAAGGTCCTCGCAGGCGTCGAGGGCGGCGGCCAGCTCGCGGGTGATCGCGCCCTTGCCGGTCCAGCCGTCGACGAACACCACGTCGGCCGGGTCGTGGTGCCGCTGGAGCCAGCGCAGGGCGTTGGCGTCGATGCCCCGGCCGCGGACGATGGACACGGCGTAGTGGGGCAGGTCCAGACCGTGCCGGTCGCGGGCCCAGCGGCGCATCAGCACGCCGACGGGGGTGCCGGCGCGGGCCAGCGACACCAGGACCGGGCGCGGGGACCGCTCGGCGAGAACGGTCTCGGTGACCACGCCGACGGCACGGGCGATCCGGCCGGCGGACTCGTCCAGCGCCCGCCGGAACAGCGCCTGGTACTCGTCGCTCGGCTGGTACTCCACCGGCAGCGACTCCGCGTAGTGCGCGCCGCCGCTCTGGATCGCCTCCTCGCGCTCCTCCGTGGGGGCCTCCAGCTCGACGTCCGAGAGATCCTGGAGCAGCCAGCCGACCTGCTCGGGGGCGTACGAGGAGAACGCGGGGCCGCGCAGGGGCTCGGGCAGCATGGGGACCTTTTCCGGTACGGGGCGCGGTGCGGGCGCGGGGGACGTCGTGTGTGCGGGCGCGGGGGACGTCGTCCGCGCGCGGCCCGGTGCGGGCGCGGTGCGCGGTGCCGGCGCCGGGCGTGTCCGCGCGGGGCCGGGGACGTGGCTGGGCACGACCGCCAGCACCAGATGGGGGGTGTGGGCGGCGAGCCGGTCGAGCAGGCCGCCGGGGGCGTGCAGGCCGGGGGTGTCGGCGACGGAGTCGACGACGGCCACGACGACGTCGAACCCGGCGTCGGCGACGTTGTAGGCGTAGCGCTCGCCCGGGCCGTCCGCGGGGTCGTCGTGGGCGGGGAAGGCGATCCTGGTACGGATGGCGTAGCCGGGGTCGTCGACGGCGAGAACGGGCGAACGGGTGGTCGTGGAGTACCGCACATCGGCGTCGAGAACCTGCTCCAGGGCGGTGCCGAGGCGCAGGGGGGCGTACATCAGTTCCTCGAACCCGAGGACGAGCACCCGCCCGGCCCCCCGGCCGACGGCGTCGGCGAGCCGCCGGGCCATGGCGGGCAGCGCGTCCTCCAGCCGCTGCCGGTGCCCCGGCAGGAAGCCGTGGCGCCCGCCGTCGGGCACTCCGTCCGGCCATTCCAGCTCGACCCGGCGCACCTCCGCCGGGCGCACCTTCGCCGCGCGGGGCGGCACGGCGGGCGCACCGGCCCGGACGTCCGCCGTTACGGGGCCGGGGCCGGTCGCGGCCGCGGCGCGGGTGTCCGGGGCGACCGGACGGGGGTCCGGGTCCGGGAGGGACCCGGCATCGGGAAGAGGGCCGGACCCGGAAGCGGGAAGGCGCTCCCCACCCGGGGAGGAACCCGGATCCGGGAGAGGCCCAGGTCCGGACCCGGCATCCGTGAGGGGTCCCCGGCCTCCCTCGTCCGAGGCGGTGGCGACGGCCGGCCGGGAACCGGAAGCCGTCTCCCCGCCGGACGGAGCCCCTGCCGGAGCCGCGCCCCCCGGGCCCGGGTCCGCCGCAGGGGCTCCCGGGCCCACCACGGCGGCGCCCCGCCCGGATGCGGACGGCTGCGCGGACGGCTCATGGGCGGCGACGAGCGCCCGGCCCTTCGCGAGGACGCCGTCGGGCAGCCGGAGCGTCCCCGAGGCCAGGGCGATCAGATCCACCCGCGCGCCGATCTCCGCGGCGAAGGAGTCGAGACGCCCGCGGTCCCCGGGAGAGCGCATATCGACCAGGGCGACGATCACATAGCGGTCCCTGGGGTAGCGCTCATGCAGGTCACGGATGGTGTTCAGCACGGTGTTCCCCGTGGAGAACTCGTCGTCCACGAGGATCAGCGGGCCCGGTCCGGCCAGCAGGTCCGGGTTCTCCGGGAGCAGAAGGTGCGAGGTGGCATGGGAGTGGGACTCCTCGAAGCCGCCCGCGCGGGGTACGCCCTCGACGGGACGGCGGGTGGAGTGGAGGTAGGGCGCGAGGGACACCCCGTCGGCGACCGAGTGACCGAGGCCGGTCGCGGTCTCCGCGTACCCGACGACGACGGCGCGGGCCGCTTCCTCGTCGCCGAGGAGCGCGCGGACCCGGGCGCCGAGGCCGTGCCCGGCCCCGTACACCACCGCGGGCGACTGGGGGACGTGCTTGCCCAGCACGTTCGAGACGAGCAGATGGGCCCGCCGGGGGTTGCGGCGCAGGGCGAGGCCGAGGAGCGAGCGCAGCCGCTCGTCCCCTTCGAGGCCGACGCCCAGCCGCTCGGTGACCCATGTTCCCGACCAGACCGTCACAGGTGTGTCATCCCTTCTCCGTACCTTCTCTGCCTTCTCTGCCTTCTCTGCCTTCTCCGTGCGTTCGCGGTGCCGTCTCCGTGGGGCCGTGCCCCTTCCGGTGGGACCGCGGGACGCGGGTTCCGGTTCCGGGGGCCGCGCATCCCGGCGCCGTGTGTCCGGGGGCGTGTGTCCCGGCGCCAGGTATCCCGGCGCCGGGTATCCGGGGGCTCACTCGCCGGAGAGCCCCGCCGTGAGCAGCTCCACGAAGCCGATCTCCTCCCGGGCCACACCGAAGACCTCCGCGCGGAGCAGGGTGCGCTCGGCCCAGGCCCGGTGCGGCTTCACCTCGTTCATCTTGTTCGTATAGGCGGAGCGCATCACTCCGCCGCCGTTCCGCCCGGGGCTCAGGATGTCCTGTGCGTCGCTGAACTCCTCGTGGCTGACGACGGACAGCGCGTGCACGGGCAGTACGTGCGAGGGGTGGATACAGGTCTTGCCCGTCAGCCCGTTGGCCCGGTCCAGCTCGATCTCGCGGAGGAGACCGTCGAGGTCGTGCTCGATGAGGTTGGTGCGCAGTTCCTCGGCGCGGACCTCCATGAACGGGCTCCGCCGCAGCTGGGGCTTGAACATGCGCTCCTGGAGGCGGAAGTACTCCCAGACGGGGCCCGTCACGGTGAAGCCGGTACCGTCCGCGCGGCCGAGGACATTGACCACATCGGCGATGACGGCGGCGATGAGCTGGACGTCGTACGCCGTCATGTCGGGGCTCCGGCGCAGCCCGTACGCCGAGCAGAAGTCGGTGACGCCGAGCCTCAGCGCGAGAACCCGGTCGCGGTACTTCTCGACCGTATGGCAGATTCCGCTGAGCGTCTGGCCGCGGGTCTCCAGATGAAGCAGTTCGGGGGACTCCAGAACGGGCATCGCGAAGAGCCGCTGTCCGGTCGCGGCCTCCGCCGCCACAAGCGCTTCGAGGAAGGGGACGCCACGCTCCTCCGTGAATTTGGGGAGTACAAATCCGGTCAGCATCCGAACGGAGTCGCCGAGGCGCTCCGCGAGATCCGGGATCTGGCCCGGTTCACGCACACGGATGAACAGCAGGGGCACCTCCCGGCCCCGGGAGTGGAGATCGGTGAACTGGCGGACCAGATTCTCCTCGGCCGCGGGCACATCCGCGTCGTCGATGGAATCCTCCAGGCAGAGCACCATCGAGACGACTCCGCGGCCGACCTGCTTGAGGATGTCGTCGGCGAGTTTCGGGCGGGTGGCGGGGCTGTAGAGCGTGGCCCCGAGAGCTGCCGCGAGTACCCGTGCGGAGGAGGCCGCGCTGAACTCACACGGCTCCTGATGGAACACACGTTCACGGACAGCGGGCGAGAGATGCCCGAAATGACGCATAAAATCCCCCGTGCTGTGGGACGGTCCGGCCTGAATGGCATGGCCGGTATTAGTACGTACGCAAGTGTGCCAAGGGTTCCCCAAGGTGATGAATTCGAGGTGACCCGCTTGCACCATGCATGTGTCTCGCCCCGAGAACAAGTGCCCCCCGTTGTCCGGGCGACCTCCGAAAGGGCAGGATGACGGGCATGACGCACGCGATGGTGAAGGGCTCGAACGTCCCGCTGGATGCCACGGCCGTACGGGCCGTGCTGCGCTGGACGCCGGGCGCGGGCGTCCCCGATGTGGACGCGTCGGCCCTGCTGCTGGGTACCGACGCCCGGGTGCGCTCCGACGAGGACTTCGTCTTCTACAACCAGCCGCGCCATCCCTCCGGACTGGTACGGCGGCTGCCGAAGAAGCGCGTCGCGGAGCATCTGACGGACACCGTCGAGGCGGATCTCGCCGCGCTCGACGCCTCCGTCGACCAGGTCGTGCTCGCCGCCTCGTCCGACGGCGACACCTTCCAGCATGTACGTGATCTGCGGATACTGCTCTACGACGCGACCCTGGCCGACGGCGAGCCGCTGGCGCTCTTCGATGTGAGGCCCGAGACGGGCGAGGAGACGGCGATCATCTGCGGCGAGCTGTACCGGCGCGGGGAGGGCTGGAAGTTCCGCGCGGTGGCACAGGGCTATCCGACCGGGCTGGTCGGGCTGGCCACGGCGTTCGGGATCTCGGTCGACGAGACCGAGCCCGAAGCGGCCCCCGCGCCCCCTTCGGAACCCCCCGCGTACGGCTATCCGCAGTCCCCGGACGCTCCCGCCTACGGATACCCCCAGCCGGCCTCTCCCCCGGCCCGGTCCGGGTACGGGTATCCGCAGCCCGCGGCCGCCTTCGTCCCCGACCCGGACTTCCGGCTGCCGCCGATGGGTCCCCAGTTCGTACGCCCCTGAGCGCCTCATCCCGGCCAGGGTGAGGCCCGGGTCCCGACGCGTGCCCGGCTCCGGCCGGGCCGACCGGACGACCGCGGGCGCTCCGGCCGAGGGTGTCCGCAGACCGGGCCCGCGCCCCGGGTACCCGCACGGGCACCCCGGCCCACCCGGGCTCCGGCACCGACCCGCCTCCGGGTACCCGCCCCGGGCCCTCCCGGGAGCCCGGCACCACCCCCCGCCCCGGCCCCTCCCGGGACCCCGGCACCTCTCCGGGCTCCGGGACCGCCCTGGCCCCGGGCTACGGCAGCCCGGGCCGGCGGCGCGCTCCGGGGACCCGCACGGGGGCCCGCACGGGGAAGCGGGCCCCCGTGGGCGCCCGCGCCCATGACCGTGCACGTGACCGCGCCCGACCGCCTCCCGCTCGCCCCTAGAGCTTGCTCTTGTAACCGCGGCCCCACTGGAGGCCCCATCCGTACAGCCGGTCCAGCTCCGCCTGGAAGCCGTACACGAACTTCACCTCACGGCGGACGGTCAGCTCCCCCTTGACGTTCTCCATGGTGAAGACCGCGCAGGAGCGCGCCTGAGGGGCGCGCTCGTCCAGTTCGATCTCCACCCGGGGGCCGCTGCTCGGGAACAGGGTCACCAGCGCGTGCGTACGGTCGAACGCGGGTGTCTGGTCGTAGATGTAGACGAAGAACAGCATCCGCTTGATCTCGGCGTGGTGATCGAGATTGACGTAGATCGTCTCACCGGAGCCGGAGCCGAAGCGGTCGTCGCCGCTGAGCCTGACGTACGGCGGCTCGTTCGTCGAACCGAGGAAGCCGCCGAGGGGCTGTACGACCCCCTTGGCGCCGTCCGCCAGCTCATAGAGGCAGCCGAGGTCGAGGTCGACGTTGACCATGCCCTGGGTGTGCGCCTGGACCACATCGGGCTGGAAGAGCTTGAAGGGGTGGCGCAGCAGACCGCTCTGCCGGGACCGCCCCTCGATGTCGGAGGTGCGCATCCGCCAGGAGAGGTTGACCCGCAGATGACCGGTGGCCGCGCCCTGCTTGGTGAGGGAGACCGTCGGGCGCCGTTTCGTCAGGGCTATCGAGTTCGTCGCGGCGCTGCCCGTGTCGAACTGCGCGGACCTGCTCCGCAGCAGACCGTCCCAGAAGGCCATGCCGTGCCACCCCCAGTGGTGTCGTCGGATCCATCACCCCGCTCTCCCCGCACCGCGCGCGGGGCGGCGCCGAGGCACCGGCCCCGGCACCGCCCCGCAGAGAGCGTTCCGCAATACGCGCCGCGTCACACCCCGGCCGAGGAGTGTGACTCGGACTTCTCGCCCGGGGAGTTCCCCTGCGCCTCAAGAGCCCTGTTCCGCCTGACCGAGGACCAGAAGGACCAGCCGATCAGCAGCACACCGACGGAGCCCGTGATGAACTCGTTGATCTCGAAGCGGATCGTGACCAGCAGGATCGCGGCCAGCGCGCCGATCGCGTAGTGGGCGCCGTGCTCCAGATAGACGTAGTCGTCCAGGGTGCCCTCACGGACCAGGTAGACGGTGAGCGACCGGACGTACATCGCGCCGATACCGAGGCCGAGGGCCATGAGCACGATGTCGTTGGTGATGGCGAAGGCGCCGATGACGCCGTCGAAGGAGAAGGACGCGTCCAGAACCTCCAGGTAGAGGAACATGAAGAAGGCGGCCTTGCCGGCGAGGGCGACGGCGGAGACCTGCTTGCCGCTCTTCCTGGCTGCTTCCTCCTCCTCGTGTTCCCGCTCCTCGTCTTCCTCCAGCTTGTTCTCGAAGTAGCCGGACAGACCACCGACGATGAGGTAGGTGATCAGACCGGCGATACCGGAGAGCAGAACCGTCTCGGCCTTGTCCTGCGCACCGCTGTGGGTGTGCGCCTCGGGGGCGAGGTAGACCGCACTGATCAGCAGCACGATCAGAGCGACGCACACGGACAGCATGTCGACCTTGCCCAGCTTGGCGAGCGGGCGCTCCAGCCAGGCGAGCCACTTGATCTCCCTGTCCTCGAAGATGAAGTCGAGGAAGATCATGAGCAGGAACATGCCACCGAACGCGGCGATCGAGGCATGGGCGTCGGTGACGAGCGCCTCGTACCTGTCCTTGTCGTTGAGTGCCAGCTCGACGGCCTCGATGGGGCCGAGACTGGCGCTCACGGCGACGATGACCACCGGGAAGACCAGCCGCATACCGAAGACGGCGATGAGGATGCCGATCGTGAGGAAGATCTTCTGCCAGAAGGCATTCATCTTCTTCAGGATTCCGGCGTTGACCACCGCGTTGTCGAAGGACAGCGAGATCTCCAGGACGGACAGGATCGCCACGAGCCCGAAAGCCGCCCATCCCCCGTAGAACACCGCCGCGACCAAGCCGAGCGCGGTGACCGCGAACGACCAGCCGAAGGTTTTCAGAACCACTGGTACCCAATCGTGTAAGTGGGGGTCCCCCGAATCCCCCCGGGCAGACCGTGGGGAGGTTCACCCCGCGCATCGATGACGGGTTTTCCCCGCTCAGTGCGCGGCTTTACGAAACATTGACCCCAAAGTCTAGAGCGATGCCCCGCAGGCCCGACGCGTACCCCTGGCCTACTGCACGGAACTTCCACTCGCCGCCGTACCGGTACAGCTCGCCGAAGATCATCGCGGTCTCGGTCGAGGCATCCTCACTCAGGTCGTAACGGGCCAGCTCCTGGCCGTCGGCCTGATTGACCACGCGGATGAACGCGTTGCTGACCTGGCCGAACGTCTGTCCCCGGTTGTCGGCGTCATGGATGGAGACCGGGAACACGATCTTGTCGACGTTCGCCGGAACCAGGGGCAGGTCCACGATCAGCGACTCGTCGTCGCCGTCGCCCTCGCCCGTGAGGTTGTCACCGGTGTGCTCGACGGAGCCCTCGGGGCTCTTGAGGTTGTTGTAGAAGACGAAGTACGGGTCCCCGAGCACGCGGCCGCTGTTGCAGAGCAGCGCGCTCGCGTCGAGGTCGAAGTCGGCTCCGGTGGTGGAGCGCGCGTCCCAGCCGAGTCCTACGAGCACCTGAGTGAGATTCGGTGCGGCCTTCGAGAGGGAGACATTGCCCCCCTTGGCGAGCGTGACGCCCATGATGTGGTCCTCCCCAAAAGACGGTGTGATCGCAAGCGGGTGCCCGGCTCGGCGCGCCCGGTGCGCTTGCACAGACTGCCCTGCCCGGCACGACCCATGCCTCCGGACAGAATCGCCCGCGCGGCCGCATGCCCTGCCCGGCATGCCCCGTGAACCACGCAGGCACGTCCGGCGCCGCACTCGGGAGTGCGGCGCCGGACGGGATGGTGCCTTCTCAGACGTTCACGCCGAAGTCCTGCGCGATGCCGCGCAGGCCCGAGGCGTAGCCCTGGCCGATGGCGCGGAACTTCCACTCCGCGCCGTTGCGGTACAGCTCGCCGAAGACCATGGCGGTCTCGGTCGAGGCGTCCTCGCTCAGGTCGTAACGGGCGAGTTCGTTGTTGTCGGCCTGGTTGACGACGCGGATGAACGCGTTCCGCACCTGTCCGAAGGACTGCTGGCGGCTCTCGGCCTCGTAGATCGAGACCGGGAACACGATCTTGTCGACGTCGGCCGGGACCGCGGCCAGATTGACCTTGATCGCCTCGTCGTCGCCCTCGCCCTCACCGGTGAGGTTGTCACCGGTGTGCTCGACGGATCCGTCGGGGCTCTTGAGGTTGTTGAAGAAGACGAAGTTGCCGTCGTTGGTGACCTTGCCCTCGGCGTTGGTCAGCAGAGCGCTGGCGTCCAGGTCGAAATCCGAACCGGTGGTGGTACGGACATCCCAGCCCAGGCCCACGAGCACCGCGGTCAAACCGGGCGCGGCCTTGGTCAGCGAGACGTTGCCGCCCTTGCTGAGGCTGACTCCCACGAGTCCCTCCATTGGTTTTCAGGGGCAGTGCCCCCGTCGTGCGTTCGTAATCGGATCAACGAGTGGATCCTAGTGACCGGTTCCCGATCGATACACCCTCGGGCGCCCCCCGGCGCGACGGGTCGCGCGGGGCCGCCCGCCGCATTCCGGGGGCGGTCCGGACACGACGGACAGTTCGCCCGTACCGCGGCGGACCGTTCACCGGATCCACGGCGGACAGTTTGCCCGTATCCGGCCCGTACGTCAGAGAGTTTCCAGGGCCTTGACGTAGTCGTTGAGGTCGCGGGCGTCCGGGAGGGCGTTGACGACGCTCCAGCGCACAATGCCCTTCTTGTCGATGACGAAGGTGCCGCGCACCGCGCAGCCCTTGTCCTCGTCGAAGACGCCGTAGGCGCGCGAGACCTCGCCGTGCGGCCAGAAGTCGGAGAGCAGCGGGTACTCCAGTCCCTCCTGCTCGGCGAAGACGCGCAGGGTGTGGATGGAGTCGTTGGAGACGGCGAGGAGCTGGGTGTCGTCGTTGACGAACTTCGGCAGCTCGTCGCGCAGGGCGCACAGCTCGCCCGTGCACACGCCGGTGAAGGCGAAGGGGTAGAAGAGGAGCACCACGTTCTTCTCACCGCGGAATCCGGCGAGATCCACGGTCCGACCGTGGTTGTCCTTCAGCTCGAACGCGGGGGCCTCGGTGCCGGCCTCGATCGCCATGCGGGTGGTTCCCTTCGAAGAGTGCGCCGCCGTGCCGAGCGGTGCCGTCCGGTTCCCTCAGGGCGGCGCGGTGATCGCCGTTCCCGTCCGGGTGATGGGTCCACCCTACGCAGGGACCCCCCGCGACCTCGGTCGGAGGGGGTCCTGGCCTGCGCCCTCGACTGCTCAGCGCTTGGGGGCCACCAGTCTGCTGCCCGACCACTCCTTGGCCGCGTTGATGCTCTTGGTCTGGGAGAGCCCGGCGGTCTGAGCGGCCTCACTGATGTCGCTCGGCTCGACGTAGCCGTCCCGGCCGGTCTTCGGGGTGAGCAGCCAGATCACACCGCCCTCGTCGAGGAGGCCGATGGCGTCCACCAGTGCGTCCGTCAGGTCGCCGTCCTCGTCCCGGAACCAGAGGACGACGACGTCTGCGACATCGTCGTAGTCCTCGTCCACCAGATCCTGGCCGATTACGGACTCGATGCCCTCACGGAGATCCTGGTCGGCGTCATCGTCATAGCCGATCTCCTGGACCACCTGTCCGGGCTCGAACCCCAGCCTCGCTGCCGGGTTGGTCCGCTCCTCCGCGTGGTCCGCGGTCGCGCTCACGGCTTGCCTCCTGATCATGTTCGGTAGATGCTGCGGCCGCGCGCGTACGCGCGGCTTTGGGCCGTAGTCCACACGGGCGGGACGGATCGCGCAAGTACCCGGCCGTCCAGACCGCCGAAACGGTGACGTTTGCGCCCGTCTCGACGCAACCCCTGACACGCTCGGCCCTGGCTCATGCCGTGTGGCACACCTTTAAGCCGTGTTTGCCACTTTACGTCCACTCGCCTCCCCCTTCTGAACCGAACACCCAGACGGAACGCCCTGCCGCGATGGGCGTAAGGTTGCGATTTGGACCGTCCTGTCACCGAGGCGGTGCCGGGATGCCTGCGACATCACGGGTTACCCCCCGGTAGAGATGACGTTTCCCTCCCCGAGGTACACGATGGAGGCGGTGCGTCACCGCCCGGCAACTCCCCAAGAGCGCATCGGATTCTCCGGATTTCGAACGCTCCGAACAGCGAAGGAACAGCGTGGCTTCCGGATCAGATCGCAACCCGATCATCATTGGCGGCCTTCCCAGCCAGGTCCCGGATTTCGATCCCGAAGAGACCAAGGAGTGGCTGGACTCCCTCGACGGCGCCGTCGACACACGGGGCCGGGAGCGGGCCCGCTATCTGATGCTCAGGCTCATCGAGCGGGCCCGCGAGCGCCGCGTGGCCGTGCCCGAGATGCGCAGCACGGACTACGTGAACACCATCGCCACCAAGGACGAGCCCTTCTTCCCCGGCAATGAGGAGGTCGAGCGCAAGGTCCTCAACGCGACCCGCTGGAACGCCGCGGTGATGGTCTCCCGCGCCCAGCGTCCCGGTATCGGCGTCGGCGGCCACATCGCCACCTTCGCCTCCTCCGCCTCCCTCTACGACGTGGGCTTCAACCACTTCTTCCGCGGCAAGGACCACGGCGACGGCGGCGACCAGATCTTCTTCCAGGGCCATGCCTCGCCCGGAATCTACGCCCGCGCCTTTCTGCTCGACCGGCTGAGCGAGAGCCGGCTCGACGCCTTCCGCCAGGAGAAGTCCAAGGCGCCCCACGGGCTCTCCAGCTACCCGCACCCCCGGCTGATGCCGGACTTCTGGGAGTTCCCGACCGTCTCCATGGGCCTCGGCCCCCTCGGCGCGATCTACCAGGCCCGGATGAACCGCTATCTGGAGGCGCGCGGTATCGCCGACACCTCCGCCTCCCATGTGTGGGCCTTCCTCGGCGACGGCGAGATGGACGAGCCCGAGTCCCTCGGCCAGCTCTCCATCGCCGCCCGTGAGGGTCTGGACAACCTCACCTTCGTGGTCAACTGCAACCTCCAGCGCCTCGACGGCCCGGTGCGCGGCAACGGCAAGATCATCCAGGAGCTGGAGTCCCAGTTCCGGGGGGCCGGCTGGAATGTCATCAAGCTCGTCTGGGACCGCTCCTGGGACCCGCTGCTCGCCCAGGACCGCGACGGCCTGCTGGTGAACAAGCTGAACACCACGCCCGACGGCCAGTTCCAGACGTACGCCACCGAGACCGGCGCCTACATCCGCGAGCACTTCTTCGGCGGCGACCAGCGGCTGCGGGCCATGGTCGAGAAGATGACCGACGAGCAGATCCTGCACCTCGGGCGCGGCGGCCACGACCACCGCAAGGTGTACGCGGCCTTCCAGGCGGCCAAGCAGCACAAGGGCCAGCCGACGGTGGTGCTCGCCCAGACCGTCAAGGGCTGGACCCTCGGCCCGAACTTCGAGGGCCGCAACGCGACCCACCAGATGAAGAAGCTGACGGTCGACGACCTCAAGGGCTTCCGCGACCGCCTCCACATCCCGATCCCGGACGCGCAGCTGGAGGGCGGCCTGCCGCCGTACTACCACCCGGGCCGTGACTCGGAGGAGATCCAGTACATGCACGACCGCCGCAAGGCGCTGGGCGGCTATGTGCCCACCCGTGTCGTGCGCGCCAAGCCGCTGCCGCTGCCGGAGGACAAGACGTACGCGGCGGTGCGCAAGGGCTCCGGCCAGCAGTCGATCGCCACCACCATGGCGTTCGTCCGGCTGCTCAAGGACCTCATGCGGGACAAGGAGATCGGCAGGCGCTTCGTCCTGATCGCGCCCGACGAGTACCGCACCTTCGGTATGGACTCGTTCTTCCCGAGCGCGAAGATCTACAACCCGCTGGGCCAGCAGTACGAGGCCGTGGACCGCGATCTGCTCCTCGCCTACAAGGAGTCGCCGACCGGGCAGATGCTCCACGACGGCATCTCCGAGGCGGGTTGCACGGCCTCCCTGATCGCCGCGGGCTCGGCGTACGCCACCCACGGCGAGCCGCTGATCCCGGTGTACGTCTTCTACTCGATGTTCGGCTTCCAGCGCACCGGCGACCAGTTCTGGCAGATGGCGGACCAGCTCGCGCGCGGCTTCGTGCTGGGCGCCACCGCCGGGCGGACCACGCTGACCGGCGAGGGACTCCAGCACGCGGACGGCCACTCCCAGCTGCTCGCCTCCACGAACCCGGGCTGTGTCGCGTACGACCCCGCCTTCGGCTTCGAGATCGCGCATATCGTCAAGGACGGTCTGCGCCGGATGTACGGAGAGGCACGCCCCGGCGAGAGCGCGGACGTCTTCTACTACCTGACCGTCTACAACGAGCCGATCCAGCACCCGGCCGAGCCGGAGAACGTGGACGTCGAGGGCATCCTCAAGGGCATTTACCGCTTCAGGGCGGCCGAGGCGGGCGCGATCCCGGCACAGATCATGGCCTCCGGCGTGGCCGTGCCCTGGGCCGTGGAGGCCCAGCGGATCCTCGCCGAGGAGTGGAACGTACGGGCCGACGTCTGGTCGGCGACCTCCTGGAACGAGCTGCGCCGTGAGGCCGTCGAGGTGGAGGAGTTCAATCTGCTCCACCCGGAGGAGGAGCAGCGCGTTCCGTATGTCACCCGCAAGCTGAGCGGCGCCGAGGGACCGTTCGTGGCCGTGTCCGACTGGATGCGCTCGGTACCGGACCAGATCTCGCGCTGGGTGCCCGGGACGTACGGCTCCCTGGGCGCGGACGGCTTCGGCTTCGCCGACACACGCGGTGCGGCCCGCCGCTGGTTCCACATCGACGCGCAGTCGATCGTGCTGGCGGTGCTGACCGAGCTGGCGCGGGAGGGCAAGGTCGACCGTTCGGCGCTGAAGCAGGCCGTGGACCGGTACCAGCTGCTCGATGTGGCGGCGGCCGACCCGGGGCCCGCGGGCGGCGACGCGTAACCGCGCACGGTTGACGGGGGCGGTGGGACCGACGGGGTTCCGCCGCCCTTCGGCGTCTTCGCGGTGCACGGGCGTCTCTACGATGCACGGCATGAAGCAGCGAACAGCACAGGTCCGGTGGGAAGAGCGGATGCAGACGCCACTGCTGGTGCTCGCCGTGGCGTTCGGCGCCGCCTACGCCGTCCCCATCGTGGCGCCGGACGCGGAAGCGTGGGTGCACCGGCTGTGCACGCTCACCGAATGGGTGGTGTGGGGCTCCTTCGCGGCGGACTATCTCGTACGGCTGACACTGGCCCCCTCCCGGTGGCTGTTCGTGCGCAAGCACCCCCTGGACCTGCTCGCGGTGCTCCTGCCGCTGATACAGCCGCTGCGGCTGCTGAGGATCGTCGCCACGCTGCTGCTGGTGGGCCGGCGGGCCCGGATGGCCCCGCAGATCACGCTCACGACGTATGTCGGGGGCGCGGTGGTGGGGCTGATGATGTTCGGCTCACTGGCCGTGCTCCATGTCGAGCGGGACGCGCCCGGGGGCAACATCAAGACGCTCGGCGACGCGGTGTGGTGGTCCTTCACCACGATGACGACGGTCGGTTACGGCGACCACGCGCCGACGACCGGGCTCGGCCGGATACTGGCGGTCGGGCTGATGATCTCGGGCATTGCGCTGCTGGGTGTGGTGACCGCGAACATCGCGGCCTGGTTCATCGCCCGCTTCGAGCGCGACGACGCGGAGGAGCGGCGGCAGACGGCCCTCCTGGAGGCCCTCACGGCGGAGGTGAAGGCGCTGCGGGAGCAGATGGCGGCGCTGGCCCCGGCGGGTGCTGTTCCGGCGGAGGCGGGAGCCCCGGCGGGTGCTGTTCCGGCGGAGGCGCTGGGGAGTGTGGCGGCCGGGGCGGGTGACCCGGGGGCCGCCGGGGCGGGTGTGCCCGAGGTCGGTGGGGCGCGTGTTCCCGGGGCCGGTGGGGACGATGCGGTTCCGGTGGCCGCCGGGGCCGGGGTGGAGGGCTCGGATCCCGGCAGTCGACAGGCCGAGGGCCCCACCGGGTGATCCCGGTGGGGCCCTCGGCACAGCCGCGGACCCTGAACGGGCCCGCTCGGCTCCGTGCGGGCTCAGATATGGGCCGCGCCCGCGCCCGCCTCGGCGTTCTCACCGCGCTTGGTCAGCAGGGCGATCAGGATGGCGACGGCCGAGATGCCCGCGGCGACGAGACAGGCCAGGCCCATCCCCGACACGAAGGTCTCGTGCGCGACATCGGTGATCTTGGCGACGACCTCGGCCGGAGTCCCCTCCGCCACCGGGGGCACCCCGACCTCGACGGCCTTGGTCGCACCCTCCAACTGCTCGGGGGGCAGCGGCGGAAGCCCCGCACGGGTCCAGTTGTCCGCGAGGTCGCTGTCGACCTTGGCGGCCATCACCGCACCGAGGACCGCCGTTCCCAGGCTGCCGCCGATCTGCATGGCGGCCTGCTGGAGACCACCCGCGACCCCGGACAGTTCCATGGGGGCGTTGCCCACGATGACCTCGGTCGCGCCCACCATGACCGGCGCGAGACCCAGCCCGAGCAGGGCGAACCAGATCGACATCGTCAGGCTGCCCGTGCCGGGCTCCAGGGTGGACATGCCGAACAGCGCGACCGTGGTGAAGGTCATGCCGGCCGCCAGGGGAATCCTCGGCCCCATCTTGGTGATCACGGCACCGGCCAGCGGGGAGCCGACGATCATCATTCCGGTGAGGGGCAGCAGATGGAGTCCGGCGTCGACCGGGCTCAGCCCGTGCACGTTCTGGAGATAGAAGGTGACGAAGAACAGACCGCCCATGAAGCCGATCGCCATGAGCACCATCAGCACCACACCGGCGGACAGCGGAACCGAGCGGAACAGCTTCAGCGGGATGAGCGGCTCGGCGACCTTGGTCTCCCAGATGGCGAACAGGGCGAAGGCGACCACCGACGCACCGATGAAGCCCAGGGTCTTCCCGTCGCCCCAGCCCCACTCGGCGGCCTTGATCAGCGCCCAGACGAGGCAGAACATGGCGCCCGAAAGAAGCAGGATGCCCGGGATGTCGAAGGACTTGGGCGCGTTCTTGGCGCGGTGGTCCTTGAGGATCACCAGACCGAGGGTGAGGGCGATGATGCCCACGGGGACGTTGATGAAGAACACGGACTGCCAGCTGACGTGCTCGACCAGCAGACCGCCGACGATCGGGCCGCCCGCGGTCGAGGCACCGATCACCATGCCCCAGATGCCGATCGCCATGTTCAGCTTCTCGGCCGGGAAGCTCGCGCGCAGCAGTCCGAGCGCGGCGGGCATCAGCAGCGCGCCGAACAGGCCCTGGCCCACCCGGAAGGTGACGACCATGGCGATACTGCCGGAGAGGCCGATGGCGGCGGATGTGGCGGCGAAGCCGACGACACCGATGAGGAAGGTCTGGCGGTGGCCGAAACGGTCACCCAGCTTCCCCGCGGTGATCAGGGTGACGGCGAGCGCGAGGAAGTAGCCGTGACTGATCCACTGGACATCGGCCAGCGTGGCATCGAGGTCGCTGGCGATCGCCGGGTTCGCGATCGCCACGATCGTGCCGTCCAGGGCGACCATCATCACGCCGATGGCCACGGCGAAGAGCGTCAGCCATGGGTGGCCGCGGAGCCCCTTGGCCGGGGCCTGAAAGGAGTCCTGCGGATCCTTCGGCGTCTTTTCGATGGTGGTCTGACTAGTCATGCGCAAGAGGCTAATGTCAGCTACTGACAGTTGACAAACCATTTCACTAGTCGGTAACTGTCATGTGGGTCACAGGTACGCTGGGCCATGTCGATGTGACCGGAACACCGCACATTTCGTGCCACCACCATCGGCGGTTCACGCCCTGCGCACAGCGCCAGTAGTTCATGAAGTGAGGCCATGTAGTGACGGTCGAGCCGGCCGCCGGGCTGCGGGAGCGGAAGAAGCAGCGGACCCGCAACGATCTGGCGCGCGCGGCGCTGGAGCTGTTCATCGGCAAGGGCTACGAGCAGACCACGGTCGATGAGATCGCCGAGGCGGCGGACGTCTCGCAGCGGACCTTCTTCCGGTACTTCGCCAGCAAGGAGGAGGTCGCCTTCACCATCCAGACGCTGATCGAGTCCCACTTCGTGGAGGCGGTACGCGAACGTCCGGCCCACGAGCCGCCGTTCGAGGCGATGCGGCGAGCGGTGCTGGCGGCGTGGGACACGATCGGTGAGGCGATCGAGGAGATCATCCCCCTCGAACTGCATATGCGCGCCTATCTGGTGATCGAATCCACCCCGGCGCTGCTGGCCGTGCATCTGCGACGCAGCACGGAACTGGAGGAGAAGATCGCCCGGCTCATCGCCGACCGCGAGGGCCTCGACATCGACACGGACCCCCGGCCGCGGGTGGCCGTGGCCGCGTTCAGCGGGGTGATGCGGGTGGCGGGCCGGGTCTGGGGTCAGGGCGAGGACGTCAGCGCGGACGCGATCCGGGATCTCACGGCGGACTATCTGGAGCACCTGGGGGCGGCGTTGGCGGGGGACTGGCGGAACGGTTGAGGTGGGGCGGGGCGGTGGGTGCGGGTGCCCTCTGGGTGCGCCGGTGGCCGCCGCGAGGTCCGTCCTCAAACGCCGGACGGGCTGGGGTTTCGCGCTCCCGCCCACCGGCCACGCCAAGCAACCCCCACCCCGGGCCGAAGTCCGTCCTCAAACGCCGGACAGGCTGGAATGTGCCGCTGCCCGGCCCCCGGGCGCCGGACAGACCGGGAATCGCGCTCCCACCCAACGGCCACGCCAAGCAACCCCCACCCCAGGCCGAAGTCCGTCCTCAAACGCCGGACAGGCTGGAATGTGCCGCTGCCCGGCCCCCGGGGGGCGGGTGGGGTGAGTTGGCTCACGGCGGGCACGGGGGAGGGGGGAGGTCTCCTAGGGTGTTCCGCAGTGACTTCCTTCGAACCCTCCCCCACCATCACCGTCTGGCGCGCTCTGCTCGCCCTGGCGGTCGTGTTCATCATGCTGGCGACGACCGGCTGGACGGCCGTACGTCACGGCGGCGGCCCGCGCGGGGTCTTCGACGCCGAGCTGGCGGGCTGGCGGAAAGCGCACATCGGCACCCGGCCGCTCCCCCGCCCCGACGCACCCGCGCACCGCACGGCCGCGTTCTTCGCGTCCATCGGCCAGTACCACCGCACCCGGCTCGCCGACCGCTTCCCCCATGTGGTCGGCAACCTCAACGGCGCCCCGGTCGCCCTGCGTTACCGCGCCAACCGCACCGCCCTCGTCCGGGCGCTCAAGCACGAGCGGGGGCGTGTTGCCGCCGCCCTGCTCAGCCCGGACGGCCTGCGTGACGCGGTGCGCCGCATACACCGGTACCGGGCGCTGATGAGCCCCGGACGGCAGATCCTCGCGTTCGACCCGTCCGGCTCCGGCAAGGTCGCCGAGGTGCTCGGCGACCTCGACACCGCCGAACGGGTCTCCGTGATCGTGCCCGGGGTGGACACCCATCTCCTCACCTTCGAGCGTTCGACGCGCGAGCACACCGCGCCCGTCGGCATGGCCCAGTCGCTGTACGCCGCCGAGCGGGCCGCCTCCCCCCGTACCCGTACCGCAGTCATCGCCTGGGCCGACTACACCGCGCCCGTGGGACTCGGTATGGACTCGGCGACCGGGCGGCT
This sequence comes from Streptomyces sp. NPDC051018, assembly GCF_044456085.1. NCBI lineage: Bacteria > Bacillati > Actinomycetota > Actinomycetes > Kitasatosporales > Streptomycetaceae > Streptomyces > Streptomyces sp. NPDC051018. Next base: position 191,881 of record NZ_JBITFN010000001.1, on the reverse strand, counting down.
CGCGGAGAACGGTTCGGTGCGGCTGGCCGCGCTCACCGCCGCACTGCCGGGAACATCCGAAATCGCCCTGATATGCCACAGTTACGGCTCCGTTCTCTGCGGAGTCGCCGCACGCCGGCTCACCGGGCGGGTGACCGATATCGCCGTGGCGGGCAGCCCGGGCATGCGCGCCGGGAACGTCGCCGGGCTGGACGCCCGCGCCCGCGTCTGGGCGATGCGCGACAGCGACGACTGGATCGAGGACGTGCCGCATCTGGAGGTCGGCGGGCTCGGACACGGCGAGGACCCGATGTCCCGCGCCTTCGGCGCGCGCCGGATGTCGGCGGCGGGCGCAATCGGCCACACCGGCTACTTCGAGCCAGGAACGGAGAGCCTCATCAACCTCGCGGAAATAGGCGTCGGGGCCTACGACGGCGTGAGCTGCGCGGGCGAGGACGACACGTGCCGCAGCGATATTTCCGGAGAAGCGGCGGCCTGACGCGCGTAGAACTTCGCCGGGCGGGCTCAGCGCCAAGGGGCGACGCGCGGGCGCCCGCCGCCTACGATGATGCGTATGGGTGATGTACTGGCGGGAATTCAAGCCACATGGGAGTTCGAGTCCGACTCCGTGCTCATCCGCTTTGAACGGGGGCACCGCACGCCGAAGCTCTTCCAGGCGCTCCGCGAACGCCGCATCCCCCACGAGGCGTTGGCGTCGGTGACACTCACCCCGGGCAAGCGGGGCACCGTGGTGCTGCACGCGGCACCCAGACCCGGCGCGGATCCGCTGATGGAGGCGGCCGCCGGACAGCTGAGGGAAGAGAGCGACCCGTACCGGCTGGTGCTGCCCGCCGAACGGGACACCCTGGCCGAGTACTACCGGGACGAGTTGCGGGCAGCGCTCCCCCCGGACGCGGACCAGCCGGCCGCGCGGTACACCGTGGCCGCGCCCAGCCCGCCGCTGAACTTCAAGGCGTACGACGGCAAGGCGTCGTTCGACGGCAGGCGGGTGGACTTCCGCTGGTCGTGGACCGGCGCCTCCTCCGCCAAGTGGAAGGCGGGCGACCAGAGTTTCGCGGTGGCCGAGCTGAGCGGTGTCGAGTGGCGTACCCCTGAGGCGCTCGACGGATATCTGCGGCTGCTGCGCCGCTCGGGGGACGACACCCGCCCCGCCAAGGCCGATCAGGACCCGGCCGCGGTGCTGTTCGGGCTGCGCAACGGTCCCGTCCACGAGTCCCTGCCGTTCGCGGCGGCCGTACTGGAGTCCGTACAGAAGTCCGGAGCGGCTCCGGTGATGGCCCTGCGCTCCGGGCGGCGGGACCCCGCGGACATCGCCGAGCGGATCCGGCACCTCGGGGAGCTGCATCAGGCGGGACTGGTGACGGACGAGGAGTTCAGCTCGAAGAAGGCGGAGCTGCTGTCGGAGCTGTAGCGCCGCCGCCTCCCCCGCCGCCGGGGCGCCCGGCGGCGGGGCGCCCGGCGGCGGGGCGCCCGGCGGCGGGGGCCGTACGAGGGTCGTGCGCGCGCCCGCGGTTCACCCCGGGCGGAAGCCGTCGTGCGGGGCGCCTGGCCGGGAGCCGCTGTCCGGAAGCCGTCGAACGGGACCGTTGCCCGGGAGCCGGTCCGGGCGGGCCGGCGCGCGGGGTGTCATACCCAGGTATGACACCCCCACCCCTGCCGGGAGGATGACGCCACCGCCCCGCGGGGATGCCTACCCTGGCTGTCCTATGTCGCAGTCACCCCAGCCTCCCCTCTGGCAGTCCGGCCGCGAGCAGTTGCGCCTCCTCGCCCACGCCCTCCGTACGCCGTCCCATCCCCCCACCGCCGTTCTGGCCTCTGCACGGAACCCCTGGCTCCGGCGGCTGCCCTATGTTGTGGTGTTCGCGGCCATCGCCGTGCTGCTGCCCGTCACCGTGACCGTGCTGTCCCAGGATTACGGGATATCCGGGCCCGCGGCCGGGGGGCTGGCCGTCGCCCAGACCGCACCGTTGTTGCTGGCGCTGACGCGGCCCCTCCAGGCCTGGTGGATCGTGTTCGCCGCGGATGTGATCGGCGCGGCCGCGATGATCAACGGTGCGGAGGGGGCCGCCGGGCGGTCCTGGCCGTGGACGCCGATGGTCGTCGTCGGCTACCTGCTGCTGATGGCCCTGCTCGGGCTGCGGGAGTCACGCCGCACGCTGGTGGCCGTCTGGCTGGCGACGGGCGCGGCGAGCGTACTGTTCGAGATGATCCGTTCGGATCTCAGCGACGGGGTCTGGGTTCTGCTGTTCACCCTGTCCGGAGCGATCCTGGCCGTCACGGGCGCCTTGCGGGAGCGGGGCGACGTCCAGCGGAGGCTGGACGCTCAGGAGACCATCAGCGAGGCGGAGCGGGCCCGGCGCACCTTGCTGGAGGAGCGGACGCGGATCGCGCGCGAGCTGCACGACGTCGTCGCCCACCACATGTCCGTGATCACCGTGCAGGCGGACTCGGCGCCGTACCGGATCCAGGGGCTGCCGGCCGGGGCGCGCGAGGAGTTCGGGGCGATCGCGGCGAGCGCGCGCGAGTCGCTGACGGAGATGCGGCGGCTGCTGTCGGTGCTCAGGAGCGAGGAGACGGACGGGGAACTGGCCCCGCAGCCCGGGATCGCGCGGGTGCAGCAGTTGGTGGAGGCGACCGTACGGGCGGGGGTGCCCGCGGAGTTGTCGCTGAGCGTGGACGGGGCGCCGGTGCCGCAGACCGTGGACCTGTCCGCGTACCGGATCGTGCAGGAGGCGCTGGCGAACGTGGTGCGGCACGCCCCGGGCGCGACGACACGGGTCTCCCTCACCTCCGACGGCACCCATCTGACGGTGGTCGTGGTCAACGGCCCGGCGGACACGGCGAGTCCGCCGGGCCCTCCGCTGGAGTCGGCGGGCACCGGCCACGGGCTCGTCGGGATGCGTGAACGCGTACGGTTGACCGGCGGCACGCTGGACACGGGCCCGCTGCCGGACGGCGGTTTCCGGGTGGCCGCGCGTCTGCCGCTGACCACGCCCGAGGACCCGAACCGGCCCCGGGTTCCAGAATCCGACCTCGACGGAGGATGACGAGTGACGATCCGCGTGATCATCGTCGACGACCAGGCCATGGTCCGGGCCGGATTCGCCGCCCTGCTCTCGGCCCAGACGGACATCGATGTGGTCGGCGAGGCGCCGGACGGGCGGGCGGGGGTGGAGGTGGCGCGGTCCACCCACCCGGACGTGGTCCTGATGGACGTCCGGATGCCGGAGATGGACGGACTCGCGGCGGCGCGGGCGATCCTGCACCCGCCGCCGGGAGTCGTACACATCCCGAAGGTCCTGATGCTGACGACCTTCGACGTGGACGACTATGTGTACGAGGCGCTGCGCGCGGGCGCCTCGGGCTTTCTGCTGAAGGACGCGCCCCCGGCGGATCTGATCGCGGCGGTCCGGGTGGTCGCGGCGGGCGAGGCGCTGCTGGCGCCCTCCGTGACACGCCGTCTGATCGCGGACTTCGCGGCCCAGCGCCCGGCGCCCCGCAAGGACCCGTCCCTCCGGCTGAAGGGGCTCACCCCACGGGAGACGGAGGTGCTGGAGCTGATAGCGCGCGGGCTGTCGAACCAGGAGATCGCGGGCCGGCTGATCGTCGCCGAGCAGACCGTCAAGACGCATATCGGGCGGGTGCTGGCGAAGCTGGACCTGCGTGACCGGGCACAGGCGGTGATCTTCGCGTACGAGTCGGGGCTGGTGCGCCCCGGCACGGCGTAAGGCATCTCCCCGGTTCGGCCGGGGGTTCCTCCGGGCCGGAGCCGAGGGGCCCTCACCGCGGGTCCGCCCGCCACCGATGACGTAACCAACCCGGTATGACCACCCGGACACGGCCCCCGCGCACCCCCCGCGCGCGGACGGCGGAGGCGCCGCCCGTCACCCACCCCCTACCCCGGTAGCACATACGGCACGGCTCCCCGGTGTGACGTGCACGGGCAGTCCCGCTCCCTACCTTCCCCTCGTCACGCCGAGGGCGAGAGGGAGGGGAACGGGAATGCGCCGGTACAAGAGGACCGTCGTCGGGCTCGCGTTCACGACGACCGTGGTCACCGGGGTCACGGGATGGGCGTCGGGCAACTCCCAGCGTCCGGTGACCGGTCCGCCGCCCGGCACGGCCGCCTGGGTCGGCGACCGCTCCCTCGGCCGGGCGCTGCCCGACCCCGCGACCGCGGCGCCCGGCCGGGTGGCCGCCTTCTTCGCGGGCCTCGGCGCCGGAGCCCGGCAGGACCTCGTCCGCCGGCACCCCCAGGTCGTCGGAAACCTCGACGGCGTCCCCGTGAAGCTGCGATACCAGGCCAACTCCCTGGCGCTCCGGGGCACCCCCCACGAGCGGCTGGCCCGGCCCGGCCGCCAGATCCTGGCCTTCGACCCCCGCGGCCGGGGCCAGGTCGTCGAGGTGTACGGAGATCTGGAGCGGGCACGGCATGTGGCCGTGGTCGTCCCGGGGTCCGACATCGACGCCCGGACCTTCGACCGCGCCGGCGACCCCTACGGCACCCCGGCCGGTATGGCGAAGTCCCTGCGGGCCGCCGCCGGGTCCGCCACCGCCGTCATCGCCTGGACCGGGTACACCACCCCGGTCGGCATCGGCCCGGACGCGGCCAGGGGGGAGCTCGCGGAGGCGGGCGCCGAGCGGCTCACCCGCTTCACCGAGGGCCTCGCGGCACGGGGAACACCCCGGCCGAGCCTGTTCTGCCACAGCTACGGCTCCGTCGTCTGCGGTCTCGCCGCCGACGCCGTCAAGGCGTCCGACATCGTCGTCCTCGGCTCCCCCGGTATGCGCGCGGGCTCCGTCGCCGACCTGCGGACGGGCGCCCGGGTCTGGGCCGCCAAGGACCCGTCGGACTGGATCTCCAAGGTGCCGAACGTCCGGCTCCTCGGGCTCGGTCACGGCAACGACCCCGCCGCGCCGGGCTTCGGCGCCCAGCGGGTCCCCGCCGAGCGGGCCGAGGGCCACACCGGCTATTTCGCCCCCGGCACCGACTCGCTCCACGCCTTCGCCGCCATCACCCAGGGGGACCTCCGGTGAAACTCGCCGACAGGATCGAAGCGGGTACGCCCGCCCACCGCGACCGCGCCATCGACGGGCTCCGGGCCCTCGCACTGCTCGCCGTGCCCCTCGGGCACTGGCTGCTCGGCGGCTTCGAACTGGGCTCGGACGGCGCGCTGCGCAACGCCAGCCCGCTCTCCGCCTTCGGTTTCTTCGCGCCCCTGAGCTGGGTGCTCCAGATGCTGGGGATCTTCTTCCTGGTCGGCGGCTACGCCTCCGTCCACTCCTACCACCGCCGCAGGGGATCCACCGCCCAGTGGCTGCGGCAGCGCGTCGCCCGCCTCGGCCGGCCCGTACTCGGCGTCACCGCCGTGTGGGCGGTGCTGATCCCCGTGCTGTACGCGCTCGGCGTACCGGGCACCACTCTGCGTACGGGATCGACGCTGGTCATCCAGCCCCTGTGGTTCGTCGGCGTGTACACGGTCGTCACCGCGCTGACCCCCTGGTGCGTCCGCGCCGCCCGCCGGCTGGGCGTCTGGGCCGCCGCTCCCCTGCTCGGTTCGGTGGCGTTGGTCGACCTGCTCCGCTACGGGCCCGCCGCTGACGCCATGCCGTCCTGGCTGAGTGTGCTGAACATCCTGCCGGGCTGGCTGTTCGCGTATCAGCTCGGCGTCTCCTGGGGCGAGAGCCGCCTCGCGCACGGCGGCCCGGAGGCCGTCCCGGCGCGGGCGAGGCTCTGGAGGCGGTACGGCTTCGCGCTGCTCATCGGCGGTACGGCCCTGTTCGCGCTGCTGCTCGCGGTCTTCGACTACCCGGCGTCGATGGTGGGCGTACCGGGAGAGGCGCGGACGAACTCCCACCCTCCGTCCCTGCTCGTGCTGGCCCTCGCCGCCGCGCAGAGCGGCGCGGCGATCCTGCTGCGCGACCGTCTCGCGAAGCTCCTCGCGAGGCCGGTGCTGTGGGCTCCGGTGGTGGTGATCAACCTGTCCGCGATGACGATCCTGTGCTGGCACCAGACCGCGATGCTGGCGGCGGCCGTACCGGCGTCCTTCGCGGGCGCGGTCCCCGGGCTGACGACCGCGCCGGACACCCTCGGCTGGGTGGCGGCCCGGGTCGCGTGGCTGCCGCTGTTCGCCGGGCTGCTGGTGCTGATCGGGCACCGGACGCGGGCCTTCGAGTCACCGTGGGCGACGGGTACGGGCGCCGCGAGGGCGCGCCGCGCGCTCGCGGGGGTGCTGGCGGCGGCCTTCGCGTTCTTCGCTCTGGGGCTGGCATGAATTGTAGTGAACGTTCCATTCAGCGAGAGAGGGTCCCCGGGCGGCCGACCGCCGGTCCCGGGCCCCCGGGCTCCTACTCCCTCGCCGTAGCCGTCGAGGACATGTCCGGATACCGGTCCCCCGCCACCTGCCCGGCGATCGGCTCCAGCAGAGCCAGCTCGTCATCGGTGAGCGTCAGCCGGGTGGCTGCGGTGTTCTCCCTCAGCCGGCTCACCTTGCGCGTACCCGGGATCGGCACCACGGTCAGCGAGTGGACCAGGGCCCGCTGCTGCACCCACGCCAGGGCGATCTGGCCCACGGTCGCCCCGTGCGCCTCCGCGACCCGGCGCACCGGGTCGAGCAGGGCCGCGTTCGTCCGTGCGTTGTCGCCGGTGAAACGCGGCTGGTACACCCGGAAGTCGCCCCGCGTCAGATCCTTGGCGGCATCGGCGAACGCCCCGGTCAGAAAGCCGCGGCCGAGCGGTGAGTACGCGACGAGGGCGACGCCCAGCCCGGCCGCCGCGCCCACCGCGCTGCGCTCCACGTCCCTGCTGAACAGCGACCACTCCGACTGGAGGGCGGCGATGGGGTGCACCGCGTACGCCTCGCGCAGTTCGGGGCCGGTGACCTCGCTCAGCCCGAGATGGCGCACCTTGCCCGCCGTGACCAGTTCGGCCATCGCCCCGACGGACTCGGCGAGCGGCACATCCGGGTCGCGGCGGTGCATGTAGTAGAGGTCGATGGTGTCGATGCCGAGCCGCCCGAGGCTCGCGTCGACCGACCGGCGGATGTACGCCGGGTCATTGCGCACGCCCCGGTAGTGGTCGTCGTCGGTCCGCTCGATGCCGAACTTCGTCGCGACGGTGATCTCGTCGCGGTGCCGTGCGATGAACGGGGCGAGGAAGCGCTCATTGGCGCCCCGCCCGTACACGTCGGCCGTGTCGAACAGGGTGACCCCGGCCTCCAGCGCCGCCTCCAGGGTCTCGCGGGCGGCGGGGTCGTCGGTCTCGCCGTAGAACTCGCTCATGCCCATGCACCCCAGGCCCTGGGCACCGACCAGCGGCCCCTCGGCCCCGAGGCGCACCTCCGCGATACGTGTGGTCATTCCGTGTCCCATCAGGGTCAGCTCCCTCTCCGGCCGCCGCCGTGCGACGTGCGGCCGTTCAGTGCGTGCGGCCCGCGTAGTGCTCGATCTTGTGGTCCAGTACGGCCAGGGTGTCCTGGAGCTCCGCGATACGGGTGAGGACGTCGTCCCGGGTCCGCTCCAGCAGCTCCCGCCGCTCCCCGGCGGTGTGCCGGCCGGCCCGTACGAGCTCGGCGTAGCGGACCATGTCGGCCACCGGCATCCCGGTCAGCCGGAGCTTGCCGACGAGCGCGAGCCAGTCCAGATCGCGATTGGTGAAGCGGCGCTGCCCGGTGTGCGACCGGTCGACGTGCGGCATCAGCCCGATCCGCTCGTACCAGCGCAGGGTGTGCGCCGAGAGCCCGGTCCAGGCGGCGACCTCGCTGATCGTGTAGCGGTCCCGTCCTTCGGGCCGTGGATGTGCGGGAGGAACCGGCTTGCAGAGATCCGTCCCCGCGGAGCTGCTCTGGATCAGCGTCATGTCTTCCACGCTAAAACCCTTGAGTGCACTCCAGGCAAGCGAAAGGACTGGAATCTCCCGCCGGGCGCTCCTAACCTCCCGGGCTATGACTACCTCCCGGGCTATGACTCTCGTACGCCGAGCCGCCCCGAAGGACGCCGAAGAACTGGTCCGACTGCGGAAGATCATGCTGGACGCCTGCTCCGGCCCGAACCCCGATGTCAGCTGGCAGCCGCTCGCCGTCGCGGCGCTGCGGGAGAGGCTCGGTGACCCGGGCGGGAATCTGACCGCGTTCGTGGTGGAGCGGCCCGGGGGGCTGGCCGCCTGTGCCATCGGCTCCATCGAGCGGCCGCTGCCGGGACCCGGCAACCCCCGGGGGGTGGTGGGCCATGTCTTCAGCGTCGCCACCGACCCGGACATGCGCCGTCAGGGGTACTCCCGGGCCTGTATGCAGGCGCTGGTCGGCTGGTTCCGGGAGCGCGAGGTGCCCAAGGTCGATCTGAGGGCCTCACCGGAGGGGGAGCCGCTGTACGAGGCGCTCGGCTTCGTCCGCACCCGTGAGCCCGCGATGCGCCTCGCCCTCTGAGAGCCCGGGTCCGTCGCATAGGCTCGGATGCATGCAGAGCCTGGCCCTGATCGAGAACTGGCCCGTGCCGGCCGCCGCGGCGGCCGTCGTACGGGCGGACGGCACCGTCACCGGCACCCGGGGACCGGTCTCCCGGCCGTTCCCCCTCGCCTCGGTGACCAAGCCTCTGACGGCGTACGCGGTGCTCGTGGCGTACGAGGAGGGCGCGGTCGAACTCGACGAGCCCGCCGGGCCCGAGGGGTCCACGGTCCGCCACCTCCTGGCGCACACCTCGGGGCTCGCCTTCGACGAGCACCGGGTCAGCGCGCCGCCGGGTACCCGCCGGGTCTACTCGAACGCCGGTTTCGAGGTGCTCGCCGACCATGTCGCCAAGGCGACGGAGATCCCCTTCGAGCAGTATCTGCACCAGGCGGTGCTGGAGCCGCTGGGGATGACGGCGACCTCGCTGGAGGGCTCTCCGGCGAAGGACGCGGTGTCGACCGCGGACGATCTGGCGCGGTTCGCGGCGGAGGTGCAGGCGCCCCGGCTGCTGGACGCGCGTACCGTCCTCGACGCGATGACGGTCGTCCACCCCGGGCTGGCGGGGCTGCTGCCCGGGTACGGCCGCCAGACCCCGAACGACTGGGGCCTCGGCTTCGAGATCCGCGACGCCAAGTCGCCGCACTGGACGGGCTCGTCGTCCTCACCGCGTACCTTCGGACACTTCGGGCAGTCGGGCACGTTCCTGTGGATCGACCCGGACGCGGGGGCTGCGTGCGTCGCGCTCACGGACCGGGCGTTCGGGCCGTGGGCGATCGAGGCGTGGCCCGCCTTCACGGACGCGGTGCTCGCCGAACTGCGCGGCTCAGCCTGACATCTCCCAGACCAGCACCTCGGCCCGGTCCCGGCCCGCCGTCAGCTCCAGCCCCTCGCCGTCCGTGATCCGCGCGGCGTCCCCGGGGCCCAACTCCTCGCCCGCGAGGGCCACTTCACCCCGTACGACATGGATGTACGCCGCTTCGGCGTCCGGAACCTCGGTGCGCTCCCCGGGCGCGAGCCGGCGGACGTGGAGCACGGCGCCGGCCGCGGGGAGCGCGTACGGGGTCGAGTCGGCGATCCCCCGGACGACCTCGTACGAGGGCTCACCGCCGGGCTCCAGCGGCGCGAGCCACATCTGGACGAACACCAGGGGCCCGGGCGCGTCGTTGCGCTCGGCGTGGCGCACTCCGCCGGCGGAGCTGAGCCGCTGGACGTCCCCCGGCCGTACGACAGTCGCGTGCCCGGTGGAGTCCCGGTGCGTCAGCTCCCCCTCCACGACCCAGGTCACGATCTCCGTATGGCTGTGCGGATGCTCGTCGAACCCCGCACCGGGAGCGAGCCGCTCCTCATTGCAGGCGAGCAGGGCGCCGAAGCGAATGTTGTCCGGGTCGTAGTGCCCCCCGAAGGAGAAGGCGTGCCAGGTCTCCACCCCCGCCCGCGCTTCCCCACCCCGATACCGCTCCCCTGCCCGCCACACCCCGATCACCCCTCCAACCTACCCCTCCCCCTCTCCCCCACCCGCCCTTCGACCACCAACCCCCACCCCCCAGCCCGCCCGCCGCTTGAGGACGAACCCGCACACCCAGCCCGCCCGCCGCTTGAGGACGAACCCGCACACCCAGCCCACCCGACGCTTGAGGACGAACCCCGGGCCGGGGCAACGGCCACCCGGCACGACACCCCACCCCAAACCACCCACCCCTCCCCACCCGACACCAAGGACGGACCCGCACAATCCAGCCCGTCCGGCGTTTGAGGACGGACCCCGGGCCGGGGCAACGGCCACCGGGCACGGCACCGGACCCCGAACCGCCCCCCCCAGCCCGTCCGGCGCTTGAGGACAACCCCCGGCCCGGGCGGGGGGGGGGGGGGGCGCCCGGGGCCCGGGGGGGGGGGGGGGGGGGGGGGGGGGCCCCCCCCCCCCGGGCCCCCCCCCCCCCCCCCCCCCCCCCCCCCCCCCCCGCCCCGCCGCCCCCCCCCAACCCCCGGCCCGGGCGAGGGCCCACCCCCCACCCCCGCCCCACGGAAGATCGTGGGGGGGAACCCCGCCAATGGGTTCCGGCCTCCCGATAAGGCAGTCTTGTCCCCGTGCCCGAACCTGCAGCGAACGACGCCCACCCGCATCCCGCGACCCTGCGACGCCTGGAGCAGTCAGCCGGCCGGCTCGCCGCGAACGCCATCGCGCGCATGGACGAGTCACTGCCGTGGTACCGCGCGATGCCCCCGGAGAACCGGTCGTGGATCGGTCTGGTCGCCCAGGCCGGCATCGCGGCGTTCACGGAGTGGTTCCGGCATCCGGAAACCCCGCAGGCCATCTCGACCGACGTCTTCGGCACGGCCCCCCGCGAGCTGACCCGTGCGATCACCCTGCGCCAGACCGTGGAGATGGTGCGGACGACCATTGAGGTCATGGAGTCTGCGATCGAGGAGGTCGCCGCCCCCGGCGACGAGGCGGTGCTGCGCGAGGCCCTGCTGGTGTACGCACGGGAGATCGCGTTCGCGACCGCCCAGGTGTACGCCCAGGCCGCCGAGGCCCGCGGCGCCTGGGACGCGCGCCTGGAGTCACTGGTGGTGAACGCCGTGCTGTCGGGCGAGGCCGACGAGGGCGCCGTCTCCCGCGCCGCCGCGCTCGGCTGGAACTCGCCCGAGCATGTGTGCGTCATCCTCGGCACCGCCCCCGACGGTGACAGCGAGCTGACGGTGGAGGCGATCCGCCGCGCGGCCCGGCACGCCAAGCTCCAGGTGCTCACGGGCGTCCTCGGTGACCGGCTCGTGGTCATCGCGGGCGGCAGCGACAACCCCCTCCAGGTCGCGAAGGCGCTGATCGGCCCGTATGCGGCGGGCCCGGTCGTCGCGGGGCCCGTGGTGCCCGATCTGCTGGCCGCCACCAGATCCGCGGGGGCCGCGGCCGCGGGCCTGAAGGCGTGTTCCGCCTGGCAGGACGCGCCACGCCCGGTACTGGCGGACGATCTCCTCCCGGAGCGCGCCATCGCCGCGGACCCCGCCGCCCGCGAGCAGTTGGTGGAGGAGATCTACAGACCACTGGAAGAGGCGGGTTCCGCGCTTCTCGAAACTCTCAGTGTCTATCTGGAACAGGCCAGCAGTCTCGAAGGCGCGGCGCGCATGCTCTTCGTCCACCCCAACACCGTGCGCTACCGGCTGCGACGTGTGACAGACGTCACCGGTTGGTCACCCTCAGATGTGCGCTCAGCCTTTACGCTGCGAATCGCGCTCATCCTCGGGCGCCTGGCCGACGGAGATCCGCAGTCCTAGACTTTTGTCGGACACCAACAATTCCCCCAATGGTTCTTCGTCCCTGTCCCCACGGGCGTCAGGGGCCGTATACAAGAGAGAGTGTGAGGGTGCTCGTACTCGTCGCTCCCGGCCAAGGCGCTCAGACGCCCGGCTTCCTGACTCCCTGGCTCGAACTCCCCGGCGCGGCCGACCGCGTCGCGGCCTGGTCGGACGCCGTGGGACTGGACCTCGCCCACTACGGCACCAAGGCCGACGCGGACGAGATCCGGGACACGGCCGTGGCCCAGCCGCTGCTGGTGGCCGCCGGTCTGCTGTCCGCGTCCGCGCTCGGCGACCTCAAGCCCGGCGCCGTCGCCGGTCACAGCGTCGGTGAGATCACCGCCGCCGCGTTCGCCGGTGTGCTGGACGACACGGCCGCGCTCAGGTTCGTCCGTACGCGCGGTCTGGCGATGGCCGAGGCGGCGGCCGTGACCGAGACCGGGATGGCGGCCGTGATGGGCGGCGACCCGGACCAGGTCATGGGGCATCTCGAAGGACTCGGACTGACCGCGGCGAATATGAACGGCGCCGGCCAGATCGTCGCCGCCGGCACCGCCGAGCAGCTCGCCGCGCTGGACGCGAACCGGCCGGAGAAGGCGCGGGTCATCGCGCTGAAGGTGGCGGGCGCGTTCCACACCCACCACATGGCGCCCGCGATCGGGGCCCTGGCGGAGGTGGCCTCGGAGCTCTCGCTCTTCGACCCCGAACTGCCGTACATCTCGAACAAGGACGGCGCGGTTGTCACCGGAGGTGACGAGATCATGGCCCGGCTCGTCGGCCAGGTGGCGAACCCGGTCCGCTGGGACCGGTGCATGGAGACGTTCCAGGAGCGGGGCGTCACCGCCCTGATCGAGGTCTGCCCCGGCGGCACGCTCACCGGGCTCGCCCGGCGCGCCCTGCCCGGGGTGAGGACGCTCGCGCTCAAGACTCCGGACGATCTCGACGCGGCCCGCGCCCTCGCCGCCGAGTACGCCGAGCATTCAGCAGCCTGACGCAGCCCGGACAAGGAGAGCCGTACAGATGGCGAAACTCAAGCCCAGCAAGGGCGCTCCGCACGCTCGTATCAAGGGCGTCGGCGGCTACCGGCCCACCCGGGTCGTGCCGAACGAGGTCATCCTGGAGACGATCGACTCCTCCGACGAGTGGATCCGCTCCCGCTCGGGCATCGCCACCCGTCACTGGGCCTCCCCCGAGGAGACCGTGGCCGCGATGTCCGTCGAGGCATCGGGCAAGGCGATCGCCGACGCGGGGATCACCCCGCAGCAGATCGGCGGTGTGATCGTCTCCACCGTGTCGCACTTCAAGCAGACCCCGGCGGTGGCCACCGAGATCGCGGACAGGATCGGCGCGGTCAAGCCGGCGGCGTTCGACATCTCCGCGGGCTGCGCGGGCTTCGGCTACGCGCTCACCCTCGCCAAGGGCATGATCGTCGACGGCTCGGCGGAGTACGTACTGGTGATCGGCGTGGAGCGGCTCAGTGAGCTGACCGATCTGGAGGACCGGGCGACGGCCTTCCTGTTCGGCGACGGCGCCGGCGCCGTGGTCGTGGGTCCCGCGAGCGAGCCGCACATCGGCCCGACCGTCTGGGGCTCCGAGGGCGACAAGTCGGACACCATCAAGCAGACCGTGCCGTGGACGGACTACCGCGACGGCACGGTGGAGAAGTTCCCCGCGATCACCCAGGAGGGCCAGGCGGTCTTCCGCTGGGCCGTGTTCGAGATGGCGAAGGTCGCCCAGCAGGCGCTGGACGCGGCCGGGATCACCGCGGACGAGCTGGACGTCTTCATCCCGCACCAGGCCAATATGCGGATCATCGACTCGATGGTGAAGACACTCAAACTGCCGGAGCACGTCACGGTCGCCCGGGACGTGGAGACCACCGGCAACACCTCGGCCGCCTCGATCCCGCTCGCGATGGAGCGGCTTCTGGCGACCGGGCAGGCCAAGAGCGGCGACACGGCGCTCGTCATCGGCTTCGGGGCGGGTCTCGTCTACGCAGCCACTGTCGTTACCCTCCCCTAGGCAACCGGATCCTCCGGACCGGCAGCCGGACAATCCGGACGCCACACCCTCTGATACAGAATCGAAGGAGCGCCACATGGCCGCCACGCAGGAAGAGATCGTCGAAGGTCTCGCGGAGATCGTGAACGAGATCGCCGGCATCCCGGTCGAGGACGTCCAGCTGGACAAGTCCTTCACCGACGACCTGGACGTCGACTCCCTGTCCATGGTCGAGGTCGTCGTCGCCGCCGAAGAGCGCTTCGACGTCAAGATCCCGGACGAGGACGTCAAGAACCTCAAGACCGTCGGTGACGCCGCGGACTACATCGCGAAGCACCAGGTCGCCAAGTAACACGCCCGGTTCCGGGCGCGCTTGTCGCCACCCGGCGGTGGCGCCGTGAACAATTCAGCACCCCCTACACGTGGAGAAAGAATTCCTGTGAACTCGACCAATCGCACCGTGGTCGTCACCGGTATCGGCGCAACCACACCGTTGGGTGGCGACAGCGCATCGACCTGGGAGGGTCTGCTCGCCGGACGTTCGGGAGCCAAGGCCCTCGAAGGTGAGCGTTTCGCCGAACTCTCGGTCCGTATCGCCGCGCCCGCCGCGGTCGACCCGGGCGAGGTCCTGCCGCGCCCGGTCGCCCGCAAGCTGGACCGTTCGGCCCAGTTCGCGCTGATCGCCGCGAAGGAAGCCTGGGCGGACGCCGGTTACACCGGTCCCGCCGGTCAGGACCCGGCGGTCGCGCCGGAGCGGCTGGGCACGGTCATCGCGTCCGGCATCGGTGGCGTAACGACTCTCCTCGACCAGTTCGACGTACTGAAGGAGAAGGGCCCGCGCCGGGTCTCCCCGCACACGGTGCCCATGCTCATGCCGAACGGCCCGTCGGCCAATGTGGGTCTGGAGGTGAACGCCCAGGCGGGCGTGCACACTCCGGTCTCCGCGTGCGCGTCGGGCGCCGAGGCGATCGGTTACGCCGTCGAGATGATCCGCACCGGCCGTGCCGATGTGGTTCTCGCGGGCGGGACCGAGGCGGCGATCCACCCGCTGCCGGTGGCCGCGTTCGCCAACATGATGGCGATGTCGAAGAACAACGACGAGCCCGAGAAGGCGTCCCGGCCGTATGACACGGCCCGTGACGGCTTCGTCCTCGGTGAGGGCGCGGGCGTGGTGGTGCTGGAGTCGGCGGAGCACGCGGAGCGGCGGGGCGCGAAGGTCTACTGCGAGGTCCTGGGCCAGGGCCTGTCCGCGGACAGCCACCACATCGCGCAGCCCGAGCCGACGGGACGCGGTATCGCCGCGGCGATGCGCAATCTGCTGGAGACGACGGACCTCAAGCCCGAGGAGGTCGTCCATCTCAACGCGCATGCGACGTCCACCCCTCTGGGGGACATCGCCGAGGTCAAGGCGCTCCGTCAGGTCCTGGGCGACGACCTCGACCATGTCGCGGTGTCGGCGACCAAGTCGATGACGGGGCATCTGCTGGGTGGCGCGGGCGGGATCGAGACCGTCGCGACGGTGCTGGCGCTGTACCACCGGGTGGCCCCGCCCACGATCAATGTCGACGACCTGGACGCGGACATCGACGCGGACATCGTGCGCGACGAGCCGCGGGCGCTGCCCGAGGGCACGATCGCGGCGATCAACAACTCGTTCGGGTTCGGCGGTCACAATGTGGTGCTCGCGTTCCGCACGGTGACCGGCTGACGGTTTCCTGACCCCGGGCCCGTCCCGGCCCGGGGCCGCACCCGCCCCTCCGGCGCGCCTTGGGCCGGGGAGGGGCCGGACCTCTCGTTCTCCGGCGCGGCTTCGGCCCGAGGACCGCCCGGAACCCTCCTCCCGCGCCCCGGTGGTGATCCCCGGGGCGCGGAGGTGTCTTCGGGTACGGGACCGGGGGCCGGGGCAGCCCTCCCCGGCCGCCGGGCCGTCCGCCCCGGCACACGTGAAGACACCGCCGGACCCGTGAAGGTGACGACCACGGTTCGCCGGGAAACGGGTGCTGAGGGAACACGAGGTGGCCTGAGGCACCGGCGGGCGGTCACGTGCGGCACGGGCCCGCCCCGGACGCCGGAGGGGTGGCTCCAGGGCGGAGGCCCTCCGGGCTACTCGTTGTGGAGGACCTTCGCGATCGTCAGCCGCCCGGCCGACCTCGCCGGGATCGCCGCGCCGAGGAACGCGAGGGTGACCCCCGCCAGGACGAGCACACCCAGCAGGGCGACGGGCCAGTCGTCGGTCATGGAGGCCGGGAGGGCGACTCCGGCCGCGTCCGTCATCGCGGGAACCACGATCCGGTGCACGGCGATACCGAGCGGCACACCGAGGACCCCGCCGACCGCCCCCAGGGCGACCATGGACGTCACCACCATGACCACCACCTGACGTGGTGTCATACCGATCGACTTCAGCATGCCGAGGTCCCGGCGGCGTTCCCTCGTATTGAGGACGACCGTGTTGAACACACCCAGCGCGGCGACGCTGCCGAGCAGCAGAGTCAGGACGGAGGCGACCCCGACGATGAGGACGGTGCTGGAGTCCGTCTCCGAGGTCGCCAGCGGGTAGAGCCCGGGATCCGCGGCGGCGACGGACGCTCCGAACGCGCCCGTGGTCGTACCGGGCTTCAGCCACACCTCGTACTGGTTGGCCTGGTTGCCGGGATCGAGCAGGCCGAGCGTGGGCCACCCCGACTGGAAGCGGTCCGAATCGCCGTCGATCGTCTTGCCGACGATGGTGACGGGGGCCCGCTTCCCCTTGAGGGTGAGGGTGAGGCGGTCGCCGACGGACAGACCGCGTCTGTCCAGGAAGAGCGGGGTGGCGACGATCTCGCCGGGCCCCGTCGCCCAGCGGCCCCGCACCAGCGTCCTGCTGAGGAGCTCGGTGCCCCCGCGGTAGAACTGCCCCTGGACGCGCTGCGGGGACCCGGCGATGTGCAGCTCGATCCAGGAGTCGGCGATCACCTCCTCCACGCCCGGCAGGGACCGCAGCAGCTCCTCGGTCGCGGCGTCGTCCTGCCGGGGCGCCTTCTCGCCGAAGCCGGTCTTGCCGGTATGGACGACGGTGTCCGCGTTCCCGGCGCCCCGGATCGCCTCGTTGTACGCGGAGACGGTGCGGGTCAGCCCGGTCGCCAGGGTCACCGTGGTGACCCCGAGGACGACCGCGAACAGGGTCAGGGCGCTGCGCCCGGGACGGGTGAACGGCATCCCGAGCCCGAGACTGACCGAGCGCGGCAGCCGGGTTCCGCTGAGCCGGCGCTGGACCCGGCGGCCCCGCGCGGAACGCGGTGCGCTGCCCGCGCTGATCGCCTGGGCCGCCGACAGGCCGTGGGCGCGCAGGGCCGGAACGAGTGCGGCGACGGCGACGACACCGGGGATGCCCAGCAGGGTGACGCCGTACACCCAGGGGCTCACGGCGACGGCGAGGTCCACGCTCCCCATCCCCTGGAAGAGCTGATCCAGCAGGGGCACCGACGCGATGCCGCCGACGGCGGTACCGAGCGCGCAGCCGACGACCGCCGGCACGAGGACCATCACCAGATGGACGGCGACGACCTGGTTGGGGGTGAATCCGAGGGCCTTGAGGACCCCGATCCTGCGGAAGCCCGCGATGACCGCGCCGCTGACGACATTGGCGACGATGAGGACCGCCACGGCCAGTCCGAGAACGCCGAACCCGGTCAGGAAGGGGAGATAGGTGGTGGCCATGCGGCCGATGTCCTTCTTGACGGTGAGATACGACTGGGAGCCGGTCAGCGAGCGGGCCGGGAGGTCCGCCGTGGCGGTGGCCAGGCCCTCACGGACGTCCCGCGCGGTGGCGGAGTCGGTGAAGCGGTACAGCATCACGCGCGCGGTCGGTTTCAGGGCCTCGGCCTGCGCGGGGGTGACCCAGGCTTCGGCCGACCGGCTGAGGGTGGTGGCGAAGCCGACCACGGTGAACGTGGGGCCGCCCGGAACGGTGACCTTCTCGCCCAGGCTCTCACGGCTGAAGAATCCCTGGGGGTTCAGCACGATCTCGCCGGGCGCGGTCGCCCAGCGGCCGTACTTCAGACGGACCCGGTCCACCTTCCCGCCGGGGTCGGCGCGGCCGGTCACGGTGAGCGGTCCGGGCATCAGTCCGGGCACCCGGGTATCCCCGGCCGCGGGTTCCGGGACGGTGATCGACGCCTGGGCGAAGGGCCCGGCGGCGGCCTCGACACCGGAGCGGTCCGCCGTACGGGCCAGTTGCGCGGGGGTGGCCCTCGCCGGGTCGAACACGGCGACGGAGTGCGCACCGCGCTGGGCGGCGAAGGCGCGGTCGAAGGGCGCCGACACCGCCTCCAGCAGCCCGACGGCGACGACGACCGCGATCGTGGAGGAGAACACGACGAGGCCGATGACGAGGGTCTGCACCCTGCGCCGTCGTACGGTGGCCCGTGCGGCCCGCCAGACGGCGCTCACGCGGCGCCCTCCAGACTGCGCTCCCCGGCGACCCGGCCGTCGGCGAGGCTGATGACCCGGCCGGCGCACCGGGTGGCCATACGCTCGTCGTGGGTGACGAGGAGCAGTGTCTGGCCGATCTGGTTGAGGTCGAGGAGCAGATCCATGACCTGTTCGCCGGCGTGGCTGTCGAGAGCGCCGGTCGGCTCGTCGGCGAGCAGTACGGCGGGGCGGTTCATCAGGGCGCGGGCGGCGGCGACGCGCTGGCGTTCGCCGCCGCTGAGGACGGCGGGGTAGGCGTTGCGGCGGTCGGCGATGCCGAGTTCGCCGAGGAGTTCGAGGGCGCGGCGCCGGGCCTGGGCGGCCGAGGCACCGGTCAGCTGTGCGGCGAGGGCGACATTGTCGAGGGCCGTGAGGTCGTCGATGAGGTTGAAGAACTGGAAGATCATGCCGATCCGGCGGCGCCGGAAGAGGGCGAGCCCGGTCTCGTTGAGGGCGCCGAGGTCCTCACCGTGCACGGTCACGGTGCCCGAGCTGGGCCGGTCGAGCCCGGCGATCATGTTCAGCAGGGTGGACTTGCCGCAGCCCGAGGGGCCCATCACGGCGACCGCCTCACCCGCCCGGATCTCCAGGGTGACGCCGTCGAGCGCGAGTTGGTCGCCGTACTCCTTCCGTACGCCGTCGAGGCGCACGACCGTCTGTTCCGTCGTCCGGTTCCGGTCTTCACTGGTCATGGCAGTGACGCTAGAGCGGAGGAGGGCCGCCGTGCATCGGTCCGGGGATGCAGGACGGCGGGCGGGTCATCCCGGGGATGTACGGCGGTGCACCGGCGGAACGATGCGGACGGCCTCCTGATTTGCGAGAGTGTTCCCGTGTGGAGTTCCGTGGCGTTCTGGCTGCTCGTCGCCCTGGTGGCCGTGTGCGCGGTGACCGGTTGGCTGGCGGTGGCGCTGCGGCGGGCGCGCGGGCTGCACCGCAGGGCCCTGGAGGAGCGGGGCTGGCTGCTGGAGCGGGAGCGGGAGAGCGCGGCCCGTACGGCGGTGGACGACGAGCGGGCGCGTATCGCGCGGGAGCTGCACGACATCGTGAGCCACAATGTGAGCCTGATGGTGGTTCAGGCGGGGGCCGCCCGTGAGGTGCTGGGGACGATGCCCGACGAGGCCGTCACCGCGCTCGGGGCCGTGGAGAGCGCGGGCCGGGGCGCGATGACCGAACTGCGGCATCTGCTCGGTCTGCTCGCGCCCTCGCAGAACGGTGACGACGAGGCGTACGGGGCAGGTCTGTCACCGCAGCCGAGTCTGAGCCGGCTGAGTTCCCTGATCGACCGGGTCGTGTTCGCCGGGCTCCGGGTGGAGGTGCGGATCGCCGGGGAGCCGCGCCCGCTTCCGGCGGGCATCGATGTGACCGCGTACCGGATCGTGCAGGAGGCGCTGACCAACGCGCTCCGGCACTCGGATGCGGAGAAGGCGGAGGTGACCGTGCGCTACGCCGACCACTCGCTGCGGGTGGAGGTGCTCAACAGCGGGCCGAGCGTGCTCCGGGGGAACGGCCGGGAGGCGTCACCGGAGCCCGTGGCCCCGGAGCCGGGTGACGGCACGGGGCGCGGGCTGCTGGGGCTGCGGGAACGGGTCGCGGTCTACGGCGGCGATCTGGACGCCCGGCGCCGGCTGGGCGGCGGCTACCGTGTCCGGGCCCGGATCCCCCTGGACCCGCCGTGAGCGGCGCAGCGGGAGCCGGTGCTGTGGCCGGTGGCGGGGGCGGGCCCGGGGGCGAGCCCTCGCCCCGGGTGCTGATCGCGGACGATCAGGCCCTGGTCCGTACCGGCTTCCGGCTCATCCTCACGGCGCGGGGCATCGAGGTGGCGGGTGAGGCGGCGGACGGGGCCCAGGCGGTGACGGCGGCGAGGGCGCTGCGGCCCGACGTGGTGCTGATGGACATCCGGATGCCGGTGATGGACGGGCTGGAGGCCACCCGGCGCATCCTGGGCGAGCTGCCGGGGTGCCGGGTGCTCATGCTGACCACGTTCGACCTCGACCGCTATGTGTACGCGGCGCTGTCCATCGGGGCCAG
The DNA here is from genome assembly GCF_044456085.1 of Streptomyces sp. NPDC051018. NCBI lineage: Bacteria > Bacillati > Actinomycetota > Actinomycetes > Kitasatosporales > Streptomycetaceae > Streptomyces > Streptomyces sp. NPDC051018. Next base: position 171,665 of record NZ_JBITFN010000001.1, on the reverse strand, counting down.
CGGCTTTCTGCTCAAGGACGTCACCCCGGAGCATCTGGCCCGGGCGGTGCGGCTCGTCGACACGGGGGACGCGCTGCTCGCGCCGTCGATCACCCGGCGGCTCGTCCAGCGGTTCGCGCAGCCGCGTCCGGGGGCCGTGCACCGGGATCTCACGGCGCTGACGCCCCGTGAGCGCGAGGTGCTGACGCTGATGGGCCACGGGCTGTCCAACGCCGAACTGGCCGTGGAGCTGACGCTCAGCGAGGCCACGGTGAAGACGCATGTCGCGCGGATCTTCGCCAAGCTCACCCTGCGCGACCGCGCCCAGGCCGTGGTCCTCGCGTATGAGACGGGGCTGGTCTCACCGGCTGAGGGGGCGCGGGAAAGTGATTTTCCCGGTGCTCCCGGTACCCCCGGTACTCCCGGTACTCCCGGTACTCCCGGTGGTCTTGGTCCCCGGTCGGACGGCACGGGCTGAGCGGTACGGGCGGCAGGGGCACGGGCCGCCGGGCCGTACGGGCCGGGGGAAGGCCGCTCCGGGAGGACGCGACCGGTCCTGGGCCTGTGGCCGTGGGGCAGGGGCCCGGGTCCGGGAGTGGGCCGGAAGGCGGGAACCGTACGGGCCGGAAGGGCCGCCGGTGCGCAGCAGGCCGGTGCCGATCAAGGCCCGTGCGGAGGACGCGGCTGCCCGGAGTAAGCACACGGCCGGGGGCTGCCCGGAGAGCGCGGGGCCCAGCACGGGCGCGGCGACCGGCCGAATCACGGGGGCCGAACCGGTCAGTCCGGACGGAAGGGGTGCCGATGGGTCAGGCCGGACGGGCGCACGCGACCGGCCCCCCGGCGGGCCCCTCGGACCACCCGGTGGTGTCGTGGCTTCTCACACGACCTGGTGGAGCCAGCGCACCGGCGCGCCCTCACCCGCGTACCGGAACGGCTCCAGTTCGTCGTCCCACGGCTTGCCCAGCAGCTTGGCGATCTCCGCCTCCAGGTCGGTCTCGCCCTGGACGGAGCGGGCGAGCGCCGCCCGCAGCCGGTCCTCCGGAATGAGGATGTCGCCGTGGATGCCGGTCACCGCGTGGAAGATGCCGAGGTCGGGCGTGGCGCTGTAGCGCTCGCCCTCGGCCGTGGCGCTGGGCTCGGCCGTCACCTCGAAGCGGAGCATCTGCCAGCCGCGCAGGGCGGACGCGAGCTTGGAAGCGGCGCCCACCTCGCCCCGCCAGGAGAACTCGGCTCTCCAGGTGCCGGGTGACGCGGGCTGGCGGATCCAGTCGAGCTGGACCCGTACTCCGAGCACACCCGCCACCGCCCATTCGACGTGCGGGCACAGCGCGCGTGGAGCGGAGTGGACATACAGAACGCCGCGTGTCGTCACCGGGACCTCCAGTGTGGGACGAGGATCGCCTTCCCAGCGGTCTCAGTAAACAGCATCAGGAGTGAATCTCCACAAAAGGGACAGTATGTGACGTGATGTAATTTACCGGAGCCGATGGCGGCGGTGCCTCAGGGCCGACGGGGAAAAGCTACCGTGCGCGGGTGGCCATGGGGTGTCGTAATGTCGGTCCTGAGGGCTGTACACACCAAGCTTTCACTCGGCAGGACCTCGGGGGCAGTCGAGACGGAGGGGAATCCGGGATGCGCGAGCGGCGCACGAGGCATGCGAGGCACGAGAGGCACACGACCACCCGCCCACCACGTACCCGCACCGCCGCGGCGGCCCTGACCACGGCCGCCGCGGTGCTCCTGACCGGCGCGCTCACCGCGTGTGAGGCGTCGTCGGACACCCAGACCAAGGGTGCGCCCGCGCGTAAACTGCCGCCGCCGGTCGTCTGGGACCGCAGCCCGGACTCGATCGCGGCCGTCGGCGACTCCATCACCCGGGGCTTCGACGCCTGTGTGGTGCTCTCGGACTGCCCGGAGGTGTCATGGTCGACCGGCACCGACACCGAGGTACGGAGCCTGGCGCAGCGGCTCATCGGCGAGCCGGCGGTGATGGCCGGGAAGACCTGGAACTACGCGCGCACCGGGGCCGATGTCGCCGATCTGTCCGCGCAGATGACCAAGGCCGCCGCCAGAAAGCCGGAGCTGGTGACGGTGATGGTCGGGGCGAACGACGCCTGTGCGGATTCCACCGAGCTGATGACACCGGTCGAGGACTTCCGGCAGTCGTTCACGGGCGCGCTGCGGGAACTGCGCCGGACGGCGCCCAAGGCCCAGGTGTACGTGTCGAGCGTGCCGGACCTCAAACGGCTCTGGACGACCGGGCGGGACAACCCGCTGAGCCGGCAGATCTGGAAGCTCGGCATCTGCGCCACGATGCTGGACGACGCGGAGGATCTGAGCGCCAAGGCGCACGCGCGGCGGGATCAGGTGCAGGGCCGGGTGATGGCGTACAACACCGTGCTCAAGGACGTCTGCGGGAAGGATCCGCGCTGCCGCTACGACGGCGGGGCGGTGTTCGACTACCGGTTCGGGGACGACGCGCTGAGCCGCTGGGACTGGTTCCACCCCAACAAGGACGGGCAGAGCAGGCTCGCGGAGATCGCGTACCGGAACATCACGGCGGAACGGCCGCCCGCGTGACCGGGTCCCGGTGCGCCGGGGCCGGTTCTTTCCGGGGTCCTGCCCCGGACCGGGGTCCTCAATCGCCGGACGGGCTGGGTTGGCCGGGGCCCGGGCCCTTTCAGCCTTGCTGCCGCCCGGGCATCTCCGGCCCTGCCGGGGGCCGGGCATCTTCAGGCCGGGGGTGGGTGTTTTCAGCCTCGCCGGCGTTTGAGGCGCGGGGTCCGGGGCGGAGCCCCGGCAGGTGGGGTGAGCGTGAGCGGGTTCTGGTGGTGAGCGCGTACGTGTGGCGTGAGCGTGTGCGTGTGGCGTGAGCGTGTGCGTGTGGCGTGAGCATGTGCGGGTGCCTGCGGCGCCTTGCGCGTGGCAGGTCACGTGTGACGTGGGCGCGGGTCCTGTCACGGCCGCCCGCCGTGGTGTGACCCACGCACGGCGGGAGCCTGCGGAAGACACCCGGTCGCGGCGCACGGGGCACGGGCGGCGATGATGGACGTATGAGGATCGCCGCGGCGCAGTTCACACCCGTGCTCGGTCATATCGGCGCCAATGCCGGTGCCATGCGGGAGCTGATCGGCGCGGCGGCCGGGCGGGGCGCCCGGCTGACCGTCTTCCCGGAGCTGGGGCTCACGGGGTACGGCCTCGGAGTGATCGCCGGGGATCCCTCGCTGGTGGTCACGGAGGACGACCCCCGGCTCGGTCCGGTGCGCGAGGCGTGCCGGGAGAGCGCCACGGCGGCGGTCGTCAACGCCGCGGTACGCACCGGGGACGGCGGGCAGGCGATCACCTCGCTGGTCATCGGGCCGGACGGGGAGCTGCTCACCCGCTACGACAAGCGGTATCCGTACGGACCGGAGCTGGATCTCTTCACGGCGGGCACCCGGGACGGCCGGTTCACCCTCGACGGTGTCCGCTTCGCCCTGACGGTCTGTTACGACAATCGTGTCCCGGCCGTCGCCGAGCGCGCCCGGGCGGACGACTGCGCCGTGTATCTGGCCAGTTCGGCGCTGGAGAACGGCAATGACTCGTGGGACACGGTGTACCCGGTACGGGCGCGGGACCACGGTCTGTATGTGGTGCTCGCCAACGCGACGGGGGACAGCGATGTCGGGGAGTGCCCCGGGAACAGCACCGTGTGGGGGCGGGACGGATCGGTGCTCGCCACGGCGGGGCGGACGTCACCGGGCCTCGCGGTGGCCGAGCTGCGGCTCGGTCCGGACCCCTCCGCCACCGCGGACAGCGCCTCCCGCCACTCCGGCCGGCCGTCGCCGCCGCGTTGACCCGGCGCCTCCCCCGCGCTGACCGGGGTGCCTTCGCCACGTCGATCAGGCGATCCCGCCCCGACCGGGTGCTTCCACCGCAACGGCCACGCCCCCGCTGACCGGGGTGGCTCCACCGCGACGGCCACGCCCCGCGGCCGCTTGGTGGTCAGCTCTTGCGGGTGCCGTACGGGTACGGCCCGGGGGCCGAGGGCGTGTGGACCTCGGGACCCGGCGGGTCCTCGTCGGGCAGGGCCTCCTCCGGCTCGGGAGCGATGTCCCGCACCATCAGAGTGGCCCCCGCCACCGCGCCGGGCATCAGCAGCACCGCCACGAACGGCACGATGAACGCGAGTGTGAGCGGGACGCCGAAGCCGAGGACCATCGTCCGGCGGCCCTTCAGCAGGACCAGCCGCTCCTTCAGTTCGACACCCCGGCGCTGGAGGGCGACGGCGGTCAGCTCCTCCGCGAGGAAGAATCCGGAGACGCAGAAGCCGATGGCCGGGATCACCGTCTGGCCGATGACGGGCACGAAGCCGAGCAGGAAGAGCAGGACGCCGTACAGCACCACCCGGGCGACGACCCGCAGGGAGTCGCGGGCGGAGATCCACAGTTCGCGCCAGAGCGGGAGCCCCGACCGCGGCACCCGGCCGCCCTCGCTCCGGTCGACCTGCTCGGACAGCGACTCGTAGAAGGGCTGGCCGATCAGCAGGGTGGCGGCGGTGAAGGTGACGACCGCGATGAACAGCCCGAAGGTGAAGGTCAGCGCCGTCAGGATGCCGTGGAAGATCCCGAGCCACGGTGAGGGCCAGCCGTCGGCGAAGGAGGACGTCGCCCACTCCACCAGATCGTCCGCGCCGTAGCCGAGACCGATGAGCGCGCCCACGTACAGCACCAGCGTCAGCAGTCCGGGGAGCAGCCCGAAGCCGAACCAGCGGCCGTGTCCGAGGACCCAGCGCTGGCCCTTCATCAGGTAACCGAAGCCCAAGGCGAGATCACGCATGCCACCAGCCTATCCGGGGCGCCGGACGGACCCGCGGGGCGTTCCGGGACGGCATCCGGAACAGATCCGTCCTGTTACACCTCTTGAATGTTGATGAGATGAACAGGTAGACCCTGCGTACCGATTGTCGTGACTCGTCACGTCCGTCGACCTCGAACCCCGGAGGCTTCTACGCATGGGTATTCCCAGACCCGTTCTGGTCAGCACCGCCGCGCTCGCCGCCGCCGTACTCCTCGTGCCCGTCCCCGCGACGGCGCTGCCCGGTTCGCCAGGAGGACCGGCCGGTCCGGCCGCAGCACCCGGCCGTGACACCCCGGACCCCGTACGGGAGGAGGGCGTCACCGACTCCGCCCTCTCCAGGGCCCCGCTGTCCTCGGCGCTCAACGCGCTGGAGCGGCACGCCCCCTCGTTCCACCGGACCGGCGGCTATCCCCGCCGTACCGTCCTCGACGCGCCCGCCGTGAACCCGGCCGACAAGTCGATCAAGCTCGGGCTCGCCCCGTACCACTCCATAGCCCCGCGGCTGAACGAGCTCCAGCGGCTCGGCGACCGGGTCAGCGTGGAGGTCGCCGGAAAGTCGGCGGGCGGCCACGATCTGTATCTCGTCACCGTGACCGCGCCGGAGAGCTCCCGTGAGGCGCGCGAGCAGGAGCGGATGCGGGAGCGAATAGAGAACTCCCCCGCGTCGGCCGCCCGGGACAAGCACATCAAGTCCTCCTACAAGACCCCGGTCTTCATCAACAACAACATCCACGGCAATGAGTGGGAGGGCACGGACGCGGCCCTCAAGCTCATCGAGGAGCTGGCGAAGGCCAAGGACGCCAAGACCGTCGGCCTGCTGGCGAAGAACCGCATCTATCTCAATGTGACGGCCAACCCCGACGGCCGGATCGCCGGGACGCGCGCCAACTCCAACGGCTTCGATCTGAACCGGGACTTCATCACCGCCTCGCAGCCCGAGGTCCGGGTGATGCGGCAGATCGCCATCGACAAGCAGCCCGCGGTCATGCTCGATCTGCACGGCTATGTCAACGGCACCCTGATCGAGCCGACGACCCCGCCGCACGGGGAGAACTACGAGTACGACCTGTTCCTGAAGAACGCCTACGCCAACGCGCTCGGCATGGAGAAGGCGGTCAACGGGCTCGGCTACACCCTGGAGAAGGACGGGGTACGGCCCGCCGAGATCCCCTTCCGCGACCAGGCCGAGGGCTGGGACGACTGGCCGCCCATCTTCACCCCGCAGTACATGCCGTTCCAGGGCGCGGTGGCCTCGCACACCATCGAGTTCCCGATGACCGTCAACAACCGGTCGTACGACACCCTTCCGGTGGAGGAGCTGCGCAGGCGCTCCTCGATCAACACGGCGATCGCGGGCGCGGCGATGCGCGCGACCCTCGACTACACGAACACCAACCGCACCCGGGTGCTCGCCGACCAGATCGAGACGTTCCGGCGGGGAGCCGCCGGTGAGGCACAGCGTCCGATCTCGGAGGAGACGGTGCCGGGCGTGCCCGGGATCGGTCCGGAGGATGTGTACACGACCACCTTCCCCCGGGCGTATGTCATTCCGGCGGGGTCCGGTCAGCGCAGCAAGGTCGCCGCGGCCCGGCTGGTGGACCATCTCGTCGCCAACGACGTACGGGTCGAGCGGGCCCTGTGGTCGTTCCGGCTCGCCGGGAAGACCTATCCGGCCGGTTCGTATGTCGTCGACATGCGCCAGCCCAAGCGCGGCATCGCCAATGTGATCCTGGCGGACGGCCGGGACATCAGCGCCGATGTGTCGGCGATGTACGACATCTCGGGCTGGAGCCTGGGCCGGCTGTGGGGCGCGACCGTGGAGCGGGCCGAGAGCGGTGACCTGCGGCTGCTGAGCCGGCCGGTCAACGCGGCGGCGCCGACCGGCTACGCGCCGCCCTCGGTGGCCCGGCGCGCCAACCTGAAGCTGCGGCTGGACGACCCGAAGGAGCTGGCCGCGCTGAACGAGCTGCTGGGCATGGGCTTCCGGGTACGGCGTACCGCGGACGGCGCGGCGCTCGCCCCCGAGGAGGCCCTCCCGGCGGCGGTCCGGCTCGCGGAGCGTCTCGGTGTGACGTTCACGGAGACCCGTGAGACCGGGGTCGCCTTCGTGAAGAAGGTCAAGGTGGCGGCCGCGGTGACCGCGGGTGAGCAGTTCGCCCTGCGGGAGATGGGCTTCGAGGTGGTGCCGGTCTCGACCGCGATCCTCAACGCGGGCTTCGACTGGTCCACGGTCGATGTGCTGTACGTGTCGACCGGGCTGAGCTACCCGGCCCTGACCCCGGCCGCGCGTGAGGCTTTCGAGGCGCGCAACGTGCCCGTGGTCGGCCGCGGCTCGGGCGGGGCGGCGTTCAACAGCGCCGCCGGGCTGCTCCCCGTCACGGCGGTGGCGGGCAACGGCGACGCCAACGGCGTGGTGCGGGTGACCAACGCGGGCGGTCCGATCACGGGCGGCGCCGCGGACCACTCGTTCGTCTACTCACCACTGTGGTTCACCGGCCTGGGCGAGGGTGTGCACATCGACCAGTCGTACGCCACCGGGAACCCCCTGGTGTCGGGCCACTGGCGGACCGAGGCGGACGGAACGGGCGGACCGGCGGACGCGGCGGGCAAGCCGTCGATCGTCCGCGGCAACTCCGAGCTGGGCCGGAATGTGGTGCTCTTCGGTACGGAGCCGATGTTCCGGAGCCATCCGAAGGGATCGTTCGCCCAGGTCGCACGGGCGCTGCTCGGGTGGTAGCCCGACGGCGACGGAACCGGCGGCCCCACGGCGGCCGGGTGACCGGGTGACCAGATGAACCCGTGAACAGTTGAACTGATGAACAGATGAACACCGAGGGCCGCACCCGGCGGGGTGCGGCCCTCGCGCTGCTCCCGCTCCCGGGCACGGCCGGGGCGCTTCCCGTTGCACCTCCCAAGGGGGTGGGCGAGGCACGTTCGGTGCGGGCTCGGGGCGGGGTCGGTGGGTCGTCTGTACGGAGGCGTCCGTTCACTCGTACGGAGGGCCACCGCTCTTGAGGAGCGCGCTCATCGGACCGTTCCGGCGCCCCTTTCCGGCGGCGTGCTCAGGCGATCCGTACGGGCGCGGATCCGGTCAGCGATCCGTACGGGGCTCAGATGCGGAGTCGGAGGCGGTCCGGAGGCGCTCCGACGCGGGGGCGGGGCGGTTCGGACGCGGGCTCAGGACGGCAGCGAGACGATCATCTTGCCGATGTTCTCACCGCGCAGGAGTCCGAGAAAGGCGTCGGGGGCACGCTCGATCCCCTTGACGACGGTCTCGTGATACTTCAGCTCACCGGAAGCGATCCACCCGGCGACATCCTCGACGAACTGCGGCTGACGGTCCGGATGGTCGGTGACGAGCATCCCCTGGAGGCGGATCCGCTTACCGGCGGCGAGCGGCAGATTGCGCGGGCCCGGGGAGGGCTCGGTGTCGTTGTAGCCGCCGATCGCGCCGCAGAGGGTGACGCGGCCGTGGAGCCTGAGGGAGGAGATCGCGGCTTCCAGGTGGTCACCGCCGACATTGTCGAAGTAGACGTCGATGCCGTCGGGGGCGGCCTGCTTCAACTGCTCGGCGATGGAGCCGTTCTTGTAGTTGAAGGCCGCGCTGAACCCGTATTCCTCGACGAGAAGCCTGACCTTCTCGTCGGAGCCCGCCGAGCCGATCACCCGGGAAGCGCCCTTGATCCTGGCCATCTGGCCGACCTGGCTGCCGACGGCTCCGGCCGCTCCGGAGACGAACACGGCGTCCCCCTCCTTGAAGGAGGCGGTGTCGAACAGGCCCACATACGCGGTGAGACCGGGCATACCGAGGACGCCGAGGTACGCGGAGAGCGGGGCCAGGGAGTCGTCGACCTTGACCGCGTCCTCCGCACCGACCTCCGCGAACTCCCGCCATCCGAGGCCGTGGAGCACATGGTCACCGACGGAGAAGCCCTCCGCGGCGGAGGCGATGACCTCGCCGACCGCGCCGCCGTCCATCGGCCGGTTCAGCTCGAAAGGCGGCATATACGGATTCAGCTCGTTCATCCGGCCGCGCATATACGGGTCGACCGAGAAATGCAGATTCCGGACGAGGACACGGCCTTCCCCCGGCGGCGACACCGGGGCCTCCCGCAGGGCGAACTGCTCCTTCTCGGGCCAGCCGGCCGGACGCGCGACAAGGTGCCATTCACGGCTGACGCTGGGAAGTCCTGACATGCGGTGCTGCCTCCTGGAGACGGGTGGCGCGGGAGCCGTCCGGAGCCGCGTCGCACACGACCCCCCTGGCGCTCCACAACTTACTTCACGATCTGAAACAACCATGCACCTTGATATTTCATGTTGTCAAGTATCGGAGTACGCTGGCCGCCATGCCCAGTCAACGAAGTGCCGACCCCCTGACCCTCGAAGTCGTCGAGCTGATCGGGACCGTCGTGGCGCGCTACTACGCGGAGTACGAGGAGGCAGCCGCCCAGCACTCGCTGACCGGCGCACAGGCCAGAGTGCTCGGGCTGCTGGCACTGGAGCCGATGCCGATGCGGCAGGTGGCGAAGAAGCTGAACTGCGAGCCGTCGAACATCACGGGGATCGTGGACCGGCTGGAGGTCCGCGGCCTGGTGGAGCGGCGGCCGGACCCGCACGACCGCCGGGTGAAGCTCGCCGCGCCCACGGAGGAGGGAGCGAGCACCGTACGGAGACTGCGGGACGCGCTGGAGTTCGCACGGGAGCCACTGGCGGAACTGTCGGTGGCGGAGCGGACGGTGCTGCGGGATCTGCTGAGGAGAATGCTGGGCGCGGACGCGTAGGGCCCCGCGCTCCGGGGCCCGGGAAGGGGCCGGGGTCCCGGGAGAGCCCGGCGCCCCGGGAGGCCCGCGGACCCGGCACCGGGTCCGGCCGGGGACGGGCCGGTCGCCTCGGCTCGGGTCCGGGCGCCGCCTCGGATCAGATCGGGGCCTCGGCGGGTCGGGGCCGGGAGCCGCCTCGGGTCGGGTCCGGGCCTCGGCGGGTCGGGGCGGGTGCCTCGGCGGGTCGGGGCGGCCCCTCAGAGGCACCACCAGAGGAACGGTTCGCAGGTCTCGGTGGGCACGGGGGTCGGCAGCACGGGCGCAGGGACGTCACCGGGTTCCTCCGGCTCACCCGGCTCCTCCGGTTCGACCGGACGGGTGGACGGGGGCGGGGGTACGGGAGCGGCCGAGGTCCTGCCCGCGGACGGGGCGGGCGTGGCGGCCGGACGCGCCGGGGACGGTGCGGCGGTCGCCCTGCCCCGCCCCTTGCCCTTCCCCGGGCGGTTGCCGGTGGGGCGGACGGTACCGCGTGAGCCGGAGGTCCCCGTCGGCCGCTGGCTCACGGTGGCCGGGCCATCCTGGGGCGTATCGGCGCCCGTGGGCTCAGGGGCCGGTGCGGGTTCGTCGTCCGCCGTCTCCCTGACGGAGGTCGCGGGGCCGTCGTCCCCGTTCAGGGGCAGCTGTGCGAAACCGAACGCGCCGGCCACGATCACCAGGCCCAGGCCGCCGATCAGGGCCTTGCGCCGCTTCCCTCCGGCTCCCGCGGGTTCTCCGGCTCCTGCGGTTACCCCGGTTCTTCCGGGGGCGCGGCGGCCGGCGGGCCGGGCTCCGGAGACCTTACGGCCCGCACGGCGGGCAACCCGCCCCTCGGCTTGGCCTCCCGCGTCCCCCGGAACGACCGGGAGCGGCTCGGTGATCTCGTCGGCCCCGTGTACGGGCTCGTCCTGTCGCGGGCCCGGGCTCCGGTGGCGCAGTTCCTCGGCCGGCGTGCCGCAGCCCGCGCAGGCCAGGGCGCCGTTGAGATGTCGTCGGCACTGAAGGCAGTAATCCATCGCGCCCGCAGGCTATGGGGCAGGAGGGGCCAGAGGTGAAGGACGCTGTGAGAGTCTTGTGTGGAACCGCCACGTCCGGGTGACACGATGTCTTACGAGTTGACGGAGCGACGGTCCGTCGGCCCCCGGTGCCGGGCAGGATGTCGGGCATGACCGCTGCCGCTCCTTTCGGGCCCCTCTCCTTCCAACTGGTGCTGTTGCGCCGGATGGCCGACCATCAACCGGTGCTGGTCGAGGACGCCCGGCGGGAGCTGGGGGTCTCGGTCGCCGAGATGCGCGAGGCGAACCGGCGCTGGCAGGCGATGGTCCGCGGGCGGGGCTCCCGTGGCGCACTGTCCCGCTACCGGTCGGTGCTCGGCACGCCGGAGCGGACGGTCCCGCGGCGCCTCGGCGATCTCGACTGCGACGCGTATCTGTGGCCCGTGCCGCTCTGGCCGGACCTCCGCTTCGAGGTGCTCGCGGTACGGGCGGGCGGGGCGGTCTGGAACGAGAGGCTCGTACGGGCGCCGGGGGCCGCCGGCCCGGTCCTGCGCACCGAGCGGGACCTGGTGCCCTGGTCCTGCACGGTCGACGAGGTGGCCCGGGCATTCCCCCCGGCGGTCCCGAAGGAGGGCTCGGCCCCCACCCGTCTGCTGCTCTCCCTGACCCTGCCGGACGGGGAGGGACGCACGGCGGAGTTCTGCTGGGGGCTTTTCCAGCGGTTGCTGTGAGCTCCCTTCCTTTTGTGGCTCGGTTCTCTCCCCCGGACTCCGTCCGGGGGCACCCCCACCGGGCCGCTTGAGCGTGCGTCGACGGTCGACCGTGCTCGGTCGGTGGGCCGGGCGAGGGTCTCCGGTCGGTGACCGACGCGCGGTCTATTTTTCGTGGCTCGGTTCTCCCCCAGACTCCGTCCGGGGGGACCCCCACCGGACCGCTTTAGCGTGCGTCGACGGTCGACCGTGCTCGATCGGCGGGCCGGGCGGAGGGCCTCCGGACAGTGACCGACGCGCGGTCTATTTTTCGTGGCTCGGTTCTCCCCCAGACTCCGTCCGGGGGGACCCCCACCGGACCGCTTTAGCGTGCGTCGACGGTCGACCGTGCTCGATCCCTCGTTCCTCGGGACCTCCGCGCGCTCTCCCTTTCGACACCCGCGCGGCCCTTCGGCTCACTCGCCCAAGGGGTGCGGGGCCTCCGATTGTGCGGGACCTCGCACGGGCCCTGCGGCTCGCTTGTTCAACGGGGGCCGAGGGGAGCGGCGTATCGGGCGGGCTGGGCGCAGCCGGCGGGCATCCCAGGGGCTCCCGGGCGTCCAGGCGGCCGAGGGCGAACCCGTCCGGGCGACCCGCACCGGACGGGGCCGGCACGAATCGATCCGCTTCATTCCGGTGGCCGTCAGCCCATCGGCGTAAGGAAACTGGTGTGGCGTCAGGTGGATACCCCCAAGTGGACCACCCGGGGGGCGGCCATCCGCACGGGGGCCGAGGATGCGAAGACGTACCGCATTCGGGAGGATCCGCCGTGACCGTGAGTCTTGAGCAGTTGCGCCGTTGCCATGTTGCCGTCGATCTCGGAGCGGCGCGTACGAGGGTTTTCGTCAAGGGTGCGGGCCTGGTGGTCGATGAGCCGAGCGTGGCCGCGGTGAACACCAGGACCGGCGCGCTCATCGCGGTCGGTGCGCTGGCCGAGCAGATGACGGGCCGGACACCGCACTACATCCGGGTCATGCGTCCCGTGTCCGGCGGGACGGTCGTGGACATCGAGATGGCCCAGCGGATGCTCCGTCATCTCCTCGGGGAGAAGCTGCGCCGGCAGTTGCGCCGCAAGCCGCGGCTGCGGGCCGCCGCCTGCACCCCGCACGACGCCGACCCGCTCGCGCGGCGCGCCGCCGTGGAGACCATGGTGGGACTCGGCGCCCGCCGGGTGGAGCTGGTCGACACACTGATCGCCGCCGCCGTGGGGTGCGGGCTCCCCGTGGAGCAGCCCACGGCGACGATGATCATGGTGTGCGGCGCCGCGACGACCCAGGTCGCGGTGTTGTCGCTCGGTTCGATCGTGACCGCCGAGCGCATCCCCGTCGGCGGCAACGCCATCGACCACGCGGTCATCCAGCATCTGCGTACCCAGCACGAGCTGATGCTGCCCAGCCAGTCGGTGCGCCCGCTCCAGGTCGCCCTGCACGGCAACGGGCTGACGGCCCACGGCCCGGAGTCCACCGAGATCCACGGGCGTGATGTGGCGACGGGCCTCGCCCGTTCCGTACAGGTGGACACCGCGGCCGTGCGCAACGCGATCCACACCCCCCTGACCTCCGTACTCGACGGCATCGGGAAGGTACTGCGGGACTGCCCGCCCGACCTGGTCGCCGATCTCGCGGACCGGGGCATCATGATGGTGGGCGGCAGCGCGCTGCTGCCGGGCTTCGACCAGATGCTGCGCGAGGCGACCGGAATGCCGGTGCAGATCGCCGAGCGGCCCGACATCTGCGCCATCCTGGGCCTCGGTGCGATCCTTGAGGGCAAGATCCAGCCGATGGTCCTCAACCCGCTGGCCGAGGTGGAGTAGGAGAGCGTCGAAGTGAGCACGTGTGAATGACACGGAGCCGGACAACGCCCGGCCCCGGCTGCCGATGCTCCTCGAAGCGGTCCTCAGTGTGGGGACGGACCTCGATCTGGACACCACGCTCCAGCACATCGTCGACACGGCGGCCGGACTGACCGACGCCCGGTACGGCGCGCTCGGGGTCATCGACCCCGAGCGCGGACGGCTCAGCGATCTCTACACCTGCGGGATGTCCGAGGAGGAGCGGGAGCGGATCGGCCGGCTGCCCGACGGGGGTACGGGGATCGTCGGACTGCTCATCCGGGACCCTCAGCCGCTGCTGATCGACGATCTGGGTGCGGACCCCCGCTCGTCCGGGGTGCCCGGGGGCCATCCGGAGATGACGACCTTCCTCGGCGTACCGGTCCGGGTCCACACCGAGGTCTTCGGCAATCTGTATCTCACCGAGAAGCGGGGCGGCCCCTTCACCGATGAGGACCTCGCGCTGCTGAAGATGCTCGCCTCGCAGGCGGGTATCGCGATCGGCAACGCCCGGCTGTACGAGGCCGCCCGTCTGCGCGAACGCTGGATCGAGGGCGCGGCGGCGGTCACGACCGCGCTGCTGACCGGCGAGAGCCCCGAGGACGCGCTGATGACGGTCGCCGAGGGGGCCCGGGTGCTCGCGGACGCGTCCGCCGGGGTGGTGCTCCAACCCACCGAGGAGGGCGGTATGGAGATCGTCGCCGCGTCCACGGTCGACGACCCGGGGGACATCGTCGGCACCACGATCGCGCCCGGCTCCCCCGTGCTGGTCCAGTTGCTCGGCGGTGAGCCGGTGTTCATCGAGGACTCGGCGACCGATCCCCGGATGACCACGCATGTACGCACCCGGTTCGGGCCCTCGATGATGCTGCCGCTGCAGAGCGGCGGCCGGCTGATCGGCACGCTCGCGCTGCCGAGGAGTCTCCACGGCCGCCCGTACACCGCGGTCGACCGGCTGCTGGCCTCGCAGTTCGCCTCCCAGGCCGCGCTCGCGCTGGTGCTGGCGGACGCCCAGCACAACCGCGAGCAGCTCGCGGTCTACGAGGACCGCGACCGGATCGCCCGCGATCTGCACGATCTGGTCGTCCAGCGGCTGTTCGCCACGGAGATGATGCTGGAGTCCACCCGCAGACGGGCGGCGGAGGGCGAGGCGGACGAACTGCTGAGCCGTGCCGTCGACGAGCTGGACTCCACGATCCAGGAGGTACGGACGACGATCTTCGCCCTCCAGCAGCCGCCCGCCGAGGCGGGGACCGGCTTCCGCGGCCGGGTGCTGAAGGAGGCGGCGGGCGCGGCGGCGCTGCTCGGCTTCCAGCCGTCGGTGCAGTTCCGGGGCGCGGTCGACACCCTCGTACGCGAACCGGCGGATCAGCAGTTGCTGGGGGCGCTGCGCGGGGCGCTCGCGGCGGCCCACCGGCGGTCCGGCGTCACGGCGATCACGGTGGTCGTGGAAGCGGCGGCCCGTTTGGAGGACGGCCGGACGGGGGTCCGGCTGACGGTCACGGACGACGGCCTCAGAGGGAGGGACGAAGGCGGCGAGGGCGCGGGAGTACGGACGGCGGCCGGAGCGGGAGCACAGACGAGGGCCAGGGCGGAAGCGAGGACGGCGGCCGGAGCGGGAGCACAGACGGAGGCCGGAGCCGGGGCGGAAGGCAGCGAGTCCGGCCGGGCGCGTGGGACGACCGTGATCTGGCAGGCTCCCTGCTGACGGGCAGGAGGGGATGGACAGGTCGGACAGGGGAGGAAGGGTGCGCGCCCCGGGGGTCGGGGGGGGCCGGGGACAGCACCCCCGGAATCCCGGTGCGCGGGGCCGGGACAGGCGTACGGCGGATACGCATCGCGAGGTCCGGGGAGCCCTGTCCCGGTGCCGGGGACCCTTCTGCCCATGGCTCGCGCGAGAATGGGCAGATCAACCGCACCGCCCGGACCGCCGGGCCGTGACCACCGCCCGATCCGTGCCCGGCCCGCCGGTCCCGGGGCGGGACCCGCCCGGACCGCCGAGCCCCACCGGAGCAACCGGGTCCGCCGGAACCGCCGGGACCCGCCCGGACCGGCAGCGGCCGTCGGAGCCCACGCGGACCACCGGGTCCACACCAGATGGAGGACAACGAGCGTGAGTGACCTCTTCCCCGCGCTGCGCGCCGATTCGGACCGCCCCGCCCTGCGCTTCGGCGACCGCTCTCTGACCTACGGGGAACTGGCCGGAGCCGCGGGTTCCCTGGCCGTACGGATCGGCGGGGCGTCACGGGTCGCGCTGTGGGCGACCCCGACCCTGGAGACCGCCGTGGGCGCGGTCGGCGCGCTGCTCGCCGGGGTCCCGGTGGTGCCGCTGAACCCGAAGACGGGCGAACGGGAGCTGGCGCACATCGTCGCGGACAGCGCACCGGCGGCGGTGCTCGCCGGTGCGGCGGACGAGCTGCCGAACGCGCTCGGCGGGCTGGAGCGCGTGGACGTGCCGGTGCACGTGCCGGTGGCCGGCGCCTGCGGACCGCTGGCCCGGGACAGTGACCCGCTCTCCCCCGCGCTGATCGTCTACACCTCCGGTACGACCGGTCCGCCGAAGGGCGCCGTACTGCCCCGGCGCGCAATCGCGACGACCCTGGACGCGCTGGAGGACGCCTGGCAGTGGACCCGGGACGACGTCCTGGTGCACGGACTGCCCCTGTTCCATGTGCACGGGCTGATCCTCGGCGTCCTCGGACCACTGCGGCGCGGCGGGCAGGTGCGGCATCTCGGGCGGTTCTCCGTGGAGGGCGTGACCCGTGAACTGGCGGACGGCGGGACGATGCTGTTCGGGGTGCCGACGATGTACCACCGGCTGGCCGAGGCGCTCCCCGGCGACCGTGAGCTGACGAAGGCGCTGGCGGGGGCCCGGCTGCTGGTGTCGGGCTCGGCCGCGCTGCCCGTCCACGACCACGAGCGCATCACGGCGGCGACCGGCCGCCCGGTCGTGGAGCGGTACGGCATGACGGAGACGCTGATGAACACGAGCGTCCGCGCCGACGCCGAACCGCTGCCCGGGTCGGTGGGGGTGCCTCTGCGGGGTGTGGAGCTGCGGCTCGTCGAGGAGGACGGCTCCCCGGTGACGGCGTACGACGGGGAGACGATCGGCGAGATCCAGGTCCGCGGCGACCATCTCTTCACGGAGTACCTGAACCGTCCGGACGCGACCGCCGCGGCCTTCGACGGTGACTGGTTCCGTACCGGCGACATGGCGGTACGGGCCGTCGACGGCTCCATCCGGATCGTCGGCCGCAAGGCGACGGACCTCATCAAGAGCGGCGGCTACAAGATCGGCGCGGGCGAGATCGAGAACGCGCTGCTGGAGCACGAGGGGGTCCGGGAGGCGGCGGTGACCGGTGAGCCGGACGCCGATCTCGGCGAACGGGTGGTGGCCTGGGTCGTCCCGGCCGACCCCGGGTCCCCGCCGTCCGCGGGGGAACTGGCCTCGTATGTCGCCGCGCAGCTGGCGCCGCACAAGCGGCCCCGGACGGTCCGCTTCCTGGACGCCCTTCCCCGCAATGACATGGGCAAGATCATGAAGCGCGCTCTGGGGTCCGCCGAAGCCTGAGGTCCCCAGGGGGCGGCCGGCGCCCGGGGCGCCTCGGGGCGGCCGGCGCCTGTGATCCCTGGATCAGTCCGACGTCCGGAGTCCGCCGGACCTGCCGAAACCCCTGGCGCGACCGGTCCGGCCGGATGAGCCGACGTCCGGAGCCCGCCGGGGCGGCAACCGAGCGCCCGGCCACCCCGGGGCCGGTGCCCGCCTCCCCGGTCACCCTCCTGCACCGGACCGGACCGGGCCGAGGACACCGGAACGCGCGCCTCGGCCACCGCCCGGTCCGGGAGCCCCGCCGCCCGCACACTCGCGTCCGCCCGGCGCACTTCGTGTATCCGCTCAGCGCCGTTGCCCTCACCCGGCACCCTCTGTACGATTCTTGTTCGATTACCTTGTTCGGCGCGCGCCGACGCCCCCGCACGCCTAGCGTGAAGGGTGGGGCAGGCCGACACGGCCCAGAGCCGGGCGAGGCCGGAGGACACCGGGGCACCCACACCGGGACGTCGAGAGAGGCCCGGAACACCGGAGAGACCGAAGACACGCACCGAGCTGACGGAGGCGGAACTCCCATGGCTGTACAACCGGAAGGCACACCGTGCTGGGCGGACGCGATGTTTCCCGATCTGGAGGCGGCCAAGGCCTTCTACGGTGAGCTGTTCGGCTGGACGTTCGGCGAGAGCGAGGTGGAGTACGGCGACTACACCCAGGCGTATGTGGACGGGAAGGCGGTCGCGGCGATCTCCCCGCAGATGCCCGGCATGGAGAACGTGCCCGCGTCCTGGAACCTCTACTTCGCAACCCCGGACGCCGAGGCGACGGCCGCGAGGATCCGGGAGAACGGCGGGACGCTGATGGCGGACCCGATGATCATCGGGGACTTCGGCACGAACGTCACCGCGCAGGACCCCGAAGGCATGTACTTCAGCGCCTGGCAGGCGGACAACCACGAGGGCTTCGAGAAGACCGGCGAGCCGGGCGCGTACGCCTGGGTCGATCTGATGAGCCGTGAAGTGGAGAAGACCGACGCCTTCTTCCCCGCCGTCTTCCCCTTCCAGGTGCGGCGCATGGACGTCGACGACATCGACTTCCGTCTGTGGAGCGTCGGCGACGAACCGGTGGCGGGTCGGATGAAGATGACGGAGGGGGACTTCCCCGACGACGTGCCGCCGTTCATCAACGTCTACTTCGCCGTGGCGGATGTGGACGACGCGCTCACCACCGTCGGAAAGCTGGGCGGGCGGACCGTGTTCGGGCCGACGGACAGCCCCTTCGGGCGGTTCGCGACGGTCCTGGACCAGCAGGGCGCGGTGTTCTCCGTCATCGACCTGGAGACACGGGAAGGCGATGTGCCTCCCTTCATCTGACCGACCCAGCTGACCGACGCGGGGCGTCCGGCCGACACGGGCCGTCCGACCGGCGCGTGCCGGTCACCGCGGGGGCCGTCCGTCCGGGCGACGGCATTCAGGGACGGGTGTACGGGACGGGGAGTGACGGCCCTGCCCCGTACACCTCGCCGTACGTCCCGGGAACCGGCCGCCTCCTCCCCCAGGAATCCCAGGGATCCCGCGGACCACATGAGGCGGAGGCCATGAACCGGACGCCATGAGCCCTCATGGACCGGGTCAGCCGGTGTCCGCGCCGTCCGGGCGCCCGGGCCGGACAGTGTCCGAGGCGCGTGTGTCCCCGCGCCGGTCGCTGATGTCCTGGACGCCGGACTGCCGTGGCGCCGGTACGGACGGGTCCGGGCCGGGCGTCCGGGAGGCTCCGACCGGGGGTGGCTCGGCCGCCGCGGCCCGGCCCGCCCCCGTGCCCCGGGGGGAGTCGGTCACCTCCTTGGTGGTCGCGTTGGCACTCGGCCTGAGCTTGGGGCCGACGGCAACGTTGTCCGTCTCCCACCGCTGTTCACGGGAGCCGTCCCGGACCTTGACCACGGCCGGTGCGCCGGAGCCGGCGGAACTGGGGACCACCGCGAGCCGATCGTTCCAGCGGGGGATCAGAGTGCCCTGCACGGTCAGGTCGTACCGTACGTCGGTCGCGTCGGCGGTTGCCTCCGTACAGGGGCGCAGATGCAGGATACCGTCCAACTGGTGGGAGTTCAGGCAGAGTTCGGGAGCGGCGGCGCTGTGCAGCAGTCCGTCGTCGTCGTACGTCCACTCCTCGGTGAGCGTGTCCGTGCAGGCGGCCATCACCGCCTCCGCGCCCTCCTCCGCCCGGCGGTCGCGGACGTCGAGGCAGAGACCGGCCTCCGAGTTGCGCAGATGAGTGCTGAAGGCTCCGCCCGGATGGTCGGCGGAGGTCGCGGTGGGCCTGGGGGTCGGCTCGCCGGATCCGCCCGCACCCGGTTCGGAGGACGAGGAGGCACTGGGGCTCGGGCTCGCGCTGCCGGCACCGTCGTCCGCCCACAGCTCGGTGACGACGGTCGCGACGACCAGCAGACCCGTGACCACACCGAGTCCGGTGACGACGGCCGCCCGCCCGCGATGCGAGAGTCTTCGGCCGCGCACGGCCGTGGGCACGGCCCCGGTCCTCCCGCCGCGACCCTGCCGCTTTCCGGCCCGGCGCGGCACACCCCGGGCATCGGGGCCGCCGGCCTGAAACCGCTCACGATTGCGGGCCGGCCGGGAGTCGACATACGGAAGGGCTGCCCGGCCGAGCAGCCCCTCGGCGAGCAGCAGAGCCAGGCGGCCGCCGCCGTGGTCAAGTTGTTCGACGGCGAAACGGCAGTGGCGACAGCCCGCCAGATGCGTCTGGACATCGGGTATCAAGGTGCCGCCACGGCGCATGGATACATCCAGCAGCCGGTTGTAGTGACCGCATTCGCCGTCGGGTGCGAGTTCGAGATGGAAGCGGAGGATGCCCGCCCGGAAAATCTCCCGCGCCTGTTCGAGCTGGGCGGAAGCGGAACGCGGATCCATGGCCAGCAAACCGGCCGGTACGGATATGCCTTCACCTTCCACCTCGGCATGCCAGAGCAGACATTGGGCGGATCCGGGCATTGCCAGGAATGCACGGGAGACCAGGGCGCGATTCTCGGCCAGAGTGAACATGTCGACAGGGACGGTGCGACCCGTGTCGGGATTCTGGAGATCGGGCAGTGCCGTGACGCGCTCGTCGGCGGCCCACGCCATGGCGATCCCGCGGGCGGTCATGAGAAGGAGCGGACGGAGCGCGGTGGCCACGGGGGCTCCCCGGAGATTTTCCAGGACCTTGCCGAACGCCGCCGTGGTCAGCATGGACGCGGCCTTCGCCGAGGGCGTCCCGATGGAGGCGTAGTCGAAGACCGACTGCCAGTGTCTGGCCAGCAGGACCGCGGTCGGACGGTCTTCTTCCGCCGGGTCGCCGGTCCGCAGCGCGGTCGCCACGGCCTCGTCGGAGAATCGGGGGCGCGCGTGGGCACCCGTACGGACAGAGGGAAGTG
The DNA here is from genome assembly GCF_044456085.1 of Streptomyces sp. NPDC051018. Lineage (NCBI taxonomy): Bacteria > Bacillati > Actinomycetota > Actinomycetes > Kitasatosporales > Streptomycetaceae > Streptomyces > Streptomyces sp. NPDC051018. The sequence continues at coordinate 151,499 of NZ_JBITFN010000001.1, read as the reverse complement.
GACCCTGAGTGTGTGGCTTCTGCATGAGACGTCTTTCCATCCAGGGCAATGCGGTGGGGGGTTGAGCAGTGCCGTCCCCGGCCCGGGTAACGGGCAGGGCATTCTGGTCACAGAGTGGTCGTCGTCGAATGGAGCGCGCACATGGTCGGTACCGCCCTCAATTCGAACGGTTGAACAAAACCGCCCGTGTTCGGACGTGAGGAAGCTCACCCTCGCACAACCCGCCCACACGGAACAAGAGTTCCCCGGAGCCCCGGGCAATAGGTGACTCACCGGCCCGGAATACCGCCGCGCCGATCCTGTACGGAATTGACTGGTCGCGGGCCGCAACCGAGCACGACCGCCCGCGTTCGGGCATCGAGTCGGCGAACACCGGTCGGACAGCGCACCGCCGACCCCCTTCCGGCCAACTGCCTTGAAATCAACGGGCGTTCGGCGGCCATCCCGGCGCGTTACCGCCCCTCGCTCCGGACGGACCGCAGGGACGGATGGCGCCGACGGACTTCACCGCGCTCACCGCCCACCGGCCGCCGAGGCCGCGCTCCCCGTGCCCTCGGCGTATCTCGGAGCGTGGCCCCGCAGCGTGGTCTCCAGGCGTCGGCGTTTCTCACAGCGTGACGATCACGGCTTCCGTCGCCTTCACGCTGGTCCACACCTCGGACCCTTCCACGAGCCCCAGCTCGGCCGCCGCCTGCGGGGTGATCTCCGCCACCAGATCGGGCGCCTGCCGTGATGTGATCAGCAGCCGCAGCCTGCTTCCGGTCGCGGTGATCTCACGGATCGTCCCCGGCCAGACATTGCGCGGGCTGCCACCCGGCCTGCCGGTGTGTACGGAGACGGCCTCGGGAGCGATGACCGCGAGGGCCTCGGTTCCCTCGGGCAGTGGCTCGGCCACCACCAGGCGTCCCCCGCCCGCGAGTGCCAGTCCGTTCTCCGTCGCGGTGCCGGGCCAGGCGTTGCGGCCCAGCATCCGGGCCACCCACGGGGAACGCGGATGCCGGGTGACCTCCATGGGCGATGCGTCCTGAAGGGCGCGGCCCTCGTCCAGCACGAGCACCCGGTCGGCCAGCGACACCGCCTCCACCGGGTCGTGGGTGACGATGAGACACACCCCGCCGAAGCCTTCGAGATGGCCGCGCAGAGTGTGCCGCACCCGGGCGCGGGTGGTCTGGTCGAGCGCGGCGAGGGGTTCGTCGAGCAGCAGCAGCCGGGGGCGGGCGGCCAGGGCACGGGCCAGGGCGACCCGCTGGGCCTGACCGCCGGAGAGCTGGGCGGGCCTGCGGTGGGCGAGGCCGCCCACCCCGAGCCGGTCGAGCCACTCCTGGGCCGTGCGGCGCGCCTCCGCACGCGGTACGCCCTGGGCTCGGAGGCCGTACGCCGTATTGCCGAGGGCGCTCAGATGCGGGAAGAGCGCACCGTCCTGCGGGACCCAGGCGACACCCCTGCGGTGCGGCGGCAGCGCCGTCACCTCGTCGTCGCCGAGACGGAGGACGGCGTGCGCGCGGGGGGTCAGTCCGAGGAGGGCGCGCAGGAGGGTCGTCTTGCCCGCGCCGTTGGGGCCGACGACGGCGATGGTGGTGCCGGGGGCCGCGTCCAGGGCGAGGCGGGTGAAGCCGGTGACCTCGGCCTGGAGGGACCACCGCTCGGTGAGGTGCGCGGAGGGGGGCAGGGGGTGGCTGCGGGACTGATCGGTACGGGCCCGATGGGTACGAGCCTGATCCGTACGCGCCCGGTCGCCGCCGGCTCCGTCGCCACCGGCCTCGTCGCCGGGGGCCTCGACCCCGTCCGCTTCGTCCTTGTCGGCTCGGACGCTGCGGACCGCTTCCTTCCGATCGGCCGTCGCACCGCCCGTCCACCGGCCGCGCAGGGCGATCAGAACCGCCATCGCGATGACGAGCAGCAGCAGGGACACCGAGGTGGCCGCCTCCGGCTCGTCCTGGAGGAGCAGATACACCTGGAGCGGCAGGGTCTGGGTCTCCCCGGGCAGATTCCCCGCGAAGGTGATCGTCGCCCCGAACTCCCCGAGCGCCCGGGCCCAGGTCAGCGCCGCTCCCGCGATCAGACCGGGCGCCACCATCGGCAGAGTGACCGTGAGGAACACCCGTACAGGTGAGGCGCCGAGCGAGGCGGCCGTCTCCTCGTAACCGGGGCGCAGTCCGTTCAGCGCGCCTTCGAGGCTGATGACCAGGAACGGCATCGCGACGAACGTCGCCGCGACCACCGCGCCCGAGGTGTGGAACGGCAGCGTGATCCCGAAGGTGTCCTCCAGCCAGGGGCCGAGGAGCCCCCGCCGGCCGAATCCGAGAAGCAGCGCCACACCGCCGACCGTGGGCGGCAGCACCATGGGGAGCATCACCAGCGACCGTACGAGCGCCTTCCCGGGGAAGCGGACCCGCGCCAGCAGCCATGCGAGCGGTACTCCCAGCACCAGGGAGATGCCGAGTGCCCAGAAGGAGACGACCAGCGACAGCCGGAGTGCCTCGGTGACGCCCGGACTGCCGAGGTGCGTACCGAGTTCGCCCCACGGGGTACGGGCGAGGACGCCGATCAGGGGCAGCAGCAGAAACGCGACGGCGAGCAGCGCGGGCAGTACGAGCGCCACTGGTACAGGGGCGCTCGTACGGAAACGGGGGCGGGGGCGGTTCATCGGTGTTCCATCAGAGGTGCGTCAAAGATGCGTCAGAGGTGCGTCGGGTCACCCGGTTCACCAGGGCCACATGCCTCACCGGGCTCCGGGGCCTCACCGGGTGGGCCGGTGGAGGCGGCAGGGGCCGGCGCACGCGGTGAAGCCGACTGCCCCCCGTACGGATGCCTCGGCTCGGGGTCACGGCTTCTGGAACCCCGCGTCCTGGAGGATCTTCTGCGCGGCCGGGCCGCTGAGCCAGGCCACGAACGCGGCGGCGGCCTCCGCGTTCCGGGACGTCTTGAGGGTGGCGGCCGGGTACTCGGCGATGGCGTTCTGTGCGTCCGGGATCTCGACCGGATCGACCTTGCCGGGCGAGCCGGCCGCGTCGGTCTTGTAGACGAGACCGGCGTCGGCCTCCCCCAGCTCGACCTTGCTCAGTACGGCCCGCACGCTGGGCTCCTGCGAGACCGGCTCCACCACGATCTTCTGGGCGTCCAGGACCCGCCGGCTGTAGCGGCCCGCGGGAACCTCCGGCGCGGCGAGCACGACCTTGAGCTTCGGATCGGCCAGATCCCTCAGCTCGTCGATCTTCCGGGGATTGCCCTCCTCGGTCGCGATCACCAGGCGATTCCTGGCGATGACCACGGGTGTTCCGGTGTCGGCGCCGAGCCCGTCCATGGTCCTGGTGTCGGCGGTGACCAGGGCGTCGGCCGGGGCACCCTGTCTGACCTGGGCGGCCAGTTCCTGGGACCCGGCGAAGGAGAACGTCACCTCGGTACCGGGGTGCGCCTTCTCGTACGCGGCACCCGCCGTCTTGAACACATCGGTGAGCGACGCGGCGGCCAGCACGGTCAGCTCGGCCCGGGGAGGCGTGCTTCCGGAGGCGGTGGCGCCGCTTCCGGCGTCCCCCTTCAAGTCGTCACCACCGCAGGCGGCGAGCGGTACGAGAAGGGCTGCCGTCACCACGGCTGTGACGGTCCGGCGGACGGAGGCGGTGAGGGACACGGCGGACATACGTGGGCGCTCCTTGGGAAGCCTGTGCGCGGGCGGCGGACGGCGGGCTCGAAACCGGGCGGGCGGGCCGTCCGGTCCGGAGGCGGTCGGATGGAAAGGCCCCTGGTCAGCAGAGGGCCGGTCGGGCGGGAAGGTCCGGTTCAGAAGCGGTCGACATGGACACTGGTCGCCTTCACCCGGGCGGTGGCCTGCATACCGACCTCCAGTCCCAGTTCCTCCACGGCCTCCCGGGTCAGCAGGGAGACCAGCCGGTGCGGCCCGGCCTGGATCTCCACCTGCGCGGCGACATCGCCGAGCGTCACGGCGGTGACGATGCCGGGAAACGCGTTGCGGACCGAGGTCACGGAGGGTTCGTCCTCCCCGGTGCCGTTCTGGGCGATCTCGACCGAGAAGGCGGCCAGATCGCGGCCGTCGATGAGCCGGCGCCCGCTCTCGTCGCGGTGGGTCGCGACCTTCCCGGCGTCGGCCCAGCGGCGCGCGGTATCGGGGCTCACGCCCAGCAGACGCGCGGCCTGACCGATGGTGTAGGACTGCATATGCGTCACGTTAGGCGGAATGGTCCCGCATCTACAAGGTGCTGATTCTCTTTGCCTAGCATATGCATGAACGGATGGCGGGACCTCGCAGGCGGGAGCCGGACGAACCCGGGCCCGGACAGACGACAGGACGGCCCCTCCCGAGGGAGGGGCCGTCCTGTTCCGTTCCGCGCGGCCGTCTATCCGGGACGGCGACACGACGGCAGTGCCCGGATCAGATCCGGTCCGTGCGCTGCCCGGGGATACCGGCCTCCTTCTGCCGGTCCTGCGTCATGTCCCGGTTCGACTGCTCGCCCCGGGCCTTGTCGCTCCCCGACTTCTGGCCCTGGGCCTTGTCGCTCCGCGAGTTCTCGCCCTGAGCCTTGTCGCTCCGGAACTTCTCGGCCCCGGCCGTTCGGTCGGCCGCCTTCTTGTCCTTGTCCTTGACCTTCACCGTGCCGGTGGTGGTGCAGCGGCTGTCGGTGCTGCCCGCCGGACAGTTGTTGCCCGGGGTCGTGGAGACCACGGTGTTCAGCAGGCGCAGATCGCCGAACGGCCGCCGGTTCACCGTCACCGAGAAGGTGATGGTCGCGGTCTCGCCGGGTGCGAGGGTGCCGGACCAGCTGAGATCGGGCGAGGCGAAGGTGACGGTGCCGGTGGTGGCGGTGGCATCGTTGTTGAAGACCGCGTCGTCCAGCAGTCCGGACAGATCGTCCGTGAAGGACGCGTTCACCGGCGCGCCACCGTTGTTGGTAACGGTGATGGTGTACGGAACCACGTCACCGGGCTGGACGGTCGAGGGACCGTTCTGCTTCTTGGTGATGGTCACCGAGGCCACACTGGTCGTAATGGTGCTGGTGTTGTTGCCGGGGTTCGGGTCGTCGTTGTCCCCGGTGACCCTGGCCGTGTTGGTGATGCTGGTGGTACCCGCGGCCACGGTGCCGGACAGCGTGATCACGACGCTGTCGCCCACCGCCAGCGCTCCACCGGTGCACGTCAGGACTCCGGCGGCGATGGCGCAGCCGGGCGTGCTGGTGGTGGCACCGGTCAGACCGGCCGGGATGGTGTCGGTGACGGTGAACCCGGTGGAGTCATCGGGTCCGTTGTTGGTGACGGTGAGCTGATACGACACCGTCCCACCGGGGGCCACACTCGCCGGACCGGTCTTCGACATCGCGAGATCGGCCTCGATCTGCGTCACCGTCGTCCTGATCGTGCTGGTGTTGTTACCCGGGTTCGGGTCGTCGTTGTCCCCGGTGACCCTGGCCGTGTTGCTGATGCTGGTGGCACCCGCGGCGGCGGTGCCGGTCAGGGTGAAGATCGCACTGTCGCCCACGGGGAGCGCCCCGCCCGTGCAGGTCAGGACTCCGGCGGCGATGGCGCAGCCGGGGGTGCTGGTGGAGGCGCCCGTCAGACCGGCCGGGATGGTGTCGGTGACGGTGAACCCGGTGGAGTCATCGGGTCCGTTGTTGGTGACGGTGAGCTGATACGACACCGTCCCACCGGGGGCCACACTCGCCGGACCGGTCTTCGACATCGCGAGATCGGCCTCGATCGGGGTGACCGTCGTGGTGAACGTGCTGGTGTTGTTGCCCGGGTTCGGGTCCGGGTCGTTGCCCGTGACCGTCACCGTGTTGACGATGCTCGTCGCGCCGGGAGCGGCCGTACCGGTGAGGGTGATCGTGGTACTCGCGCCCGCCGCCAGCGAGGTGGCGGTGCAGGTGAGGGTGCCGGAGCCGATGCCGCAGCCGGGGGTGCTGGTGGAGGCGCCCGTCAGACCGGCGGGGATGGCGTCGGTGACCGTGTAACCGGTGGAGTCTCCGGGGCCGTTGTTGGTGATGGTGATCGTGTAGGTGACGGTGTCGCCGGGGCCGACCGTGGCCGGTCCGGTCTTGTCCGCCGCCAGGTCCACGTTCACCGGAGGCACGAAGGGGATGATGACGGTGTTGCTGGTGTCGTTGGCGGCCTCACCGTCGGGTGCGATACCCGTCGCCGAGGCGCTGTCGGTGATGTTGCCGTTGGTGACGTCCGTCGCCGTCGTGGTGTAGGTCGCGGTGCAGTCGACCGAGTCACCGGGGGCCACCGGACCCACCGGGCAGTTCACCGTCGGCGTGCCAGGTCCGACGTCCGCCACGGAGATATTGGTCAGCGGGACCCGGCCGTTGTTGGTCACGGTGAACGTGTAGTCGATCTCCTGCCCGGCGGCGCTGAAGTCCGGCTGTTCGGCGCTCTTGGTGACGGTGAGGGACCGCAGCGGGATGACGATCTCGTTGCTGGTCCCGGTGACCGTCTGGCCGTTGACCGTTCCGGTGGCCACCGCCGAGTTGGTGATGGTCCCGGTGACCGCGTCGGCCGCGGTCGCCGTGTAGGAGGCGGTGCAGGTCGTGAAGTCGCCGGGTGCCAGCGTCGTCATCGGGCAGGTCACGGTCGGGGCGCCGGGACCGCTGTCCGTGACCACGAGGTTGGTCAGCGGTGTCGTCGCGGTGTTGGTCACCACATACGTGTAGTTGATCGTCTGGCCGATCGCGAACGTCGACGCGTCCGCGGACTTGACCACCGTCGGCGAGCCGGCGGGCACCACGGTCAGTGTGGCCTCGCCGGGCGGGTTGACACCGGTCGGCACCACATTGGCGGGCAGGTTGACGTGGTCGCCGAGGGTGCTTGAGGTCACATCGATCGTGACCGTGCAGGAGACCCCGTTCACGGCGAGGGCGCCGCCGGTCAGACCGACCGAACCGGAACCCGCGACCGCGCTGACCGTGCCGCCACAGGTGGTCGAGGCGTTCGGGGTGGGCGCCACGACCACACCGGCCGGGAGGGCGTCGGTGAAGCCGAAGCCGTTCTTCGCCGCCAGATCGGTGGTGTTGGTGACGGTGAAGGTGAGGGTGGAGGTGCCACCCTGCGGGATCGACGTAGGGCTGAACTCCTTGTCCAGCTGCGGCGTCACATCCAGGATCCTGAGATTGTCGAACGCGTGGTCGTTGCCGATGCCGCTGCCGTTGGCGTTCGTCATCTTGATGCCGACGGACGAGCCGGTGAACAGGACCGAGTTGTCCGAGGGGAACGAACCCGCCTGGATCGCCCGCGGGCCGATCATGTACGTCTGGCTCCGGGGGTCCGTGCAGGGGTTGATCGGCGCGGTGGTGAGCGGGATGTCCGGCCCGCCGCCCGTCGCGAAGAAGTTGAGGAGCGGCGCGGAGACATTGCAGTTGACCGCCGCCGCGTCCACCGAGAAGGTGATGAAGCGGTTCGTGGACGCCAGCGGGATCGGGTTCACCGTCCGGATCTCGACCAGATTCGCCCCGGGGTTGGCGCCCTCGGTGTACGCCGAGACCGCGTGGTTGTTGTTCGGGGCCGCGGAACCGGCGACCTGGCCCAGCGCGGCCGCCATGAACTTCAGCTCGGACATGGCGACCGCGCTCCGGGCCTGGCAGGCGGGCTGATTGGCCCCGGACCGGTTGAGGATGATCCCGTTGCAGTTCGTCGCGCTCAGCCAGGGGGGATCCGCGGTGTACGTGGCGTTGACGGGCGGCGCGCCCGTGTAGGCGGGCAGCAGGATCGGGGTCTGGCCGGTGCCGTTCTCGAAGTCCTCCGTGTAGACGACGGTCGGCGCCTGCGGAAGGCCCGGGGTTCCGGGTGTGGTGGCGTGGGCGGCCGGGACGGCGGTGCCCAGGGCGATCGCCTGGGCCGCGAGGACGAGAGCGGTGGAGGCAAGGGCGCCGAGGCGGCGTCGTCTGCCGGGAGAACCGCGCATGTCGACATGTGCTCCGTTCATCGGGATCGGGCCCCCCCGGGGCCACAGGAGTACCAAGTTCCACGGGCACGCCGGGCGGAGTCCGCCCGCAGCGTGGCCGCGTGTCACTCCGGGAGACCCCTGAGCCGCATCCGGTTGGCGCAACCGGGGGCCGGTCGGCCCCTTAGCGGTCCCCCGGCCTCCCGCTTCGCCCGCCCGGAGTAACGTCCGCGCACCGGTGGAGACCGGCCGCCCCTCCCCCGTACGGAACGGGTCCGGCCGCCGGGAGCCACCCGGTCGGCACGGACCGCGGCCGTCGGAGTGAACCCGGGCCGCTCCGGTGGACCCGCCCGGGTGCGCTCCGGGTCCCGGCGTGCTCCGGCGGCCGGGCGACCCTGCGGATCCCTCCCGGGCGGGCCCGCCCCCGGCCGCGCATCGTGGAACCGACCGCTCCGCGATCCGGTGCGGTGGGTGCCGCCACCTGCCGCGCGCTGATGGCCGGGCCGTACGCCACCGGTGCCGGCTCCGCCGTACGAACCTCTGCGGCGTACGGCGCAGCACACCGCACAACACGTTCGGCACGGACAACACATTCAGCACCGACCGCACGCCCCCGACAGCACAACCGGCGGCAACCCTCACGGCCCGATCCGCCCCGACCGCACCACACCGCACCGCACGAAAGGCACGGAGCACCGCACCCGGCCCGACCGGCCACCGCACACCCTCTACAGCGCACCTCCCACCGTCAGCAGGACCGCAGGAAAGGACCCACCCGATGTCCCAGACACGCTCGACAGCCGCCCGCCGTCTCCCCCGCCCGGCCACCGTCGCGGCGCTGCTGGGTGTCCCGGCCCTCCTGTGCCCGTTCCTGGTGACCGCCGTGGCCGAGCCGGCCGCCGCGTCCACGCGCCCCCCGGCCACGGCCACCCGCGCCACGGCGTGCAGCACCGGCACCGGTCCCTATCAGTCGGCTGCCGAGCGCCACCTCGGACTGCACCGGGACGGGGCGCAGTCCCCCATCGACTGCGCCGCGATCCAGACCCTCCAGGCCAAACACGGCCTCGAACCGGCGAACGGCTACGCCGGGGTGGAGACCTGGCGGATCATCCAGTACGAGCAGGCCCGCTCCCGCCCCGGGAGCCTCACCGGCTGCCCGTACGACGAGGAACTCGTCGTCTGTGTCGATCTCACCCGACAACTGCTGTGGGTCTGGGACGGAAACCAGGTGGCGTTCGGCCCGGTCCCGATACGGACCGGGAAGACCGGACACGCCACCCGCCCCGGCCACCACCGAATAGTGGACCGTGTGATCGACCAGTGGTCCGATCTGTACGAGGGCCCGATGCCGTTCAGCCAGTTCTTCGACGGCGGCCAGGCACTCCATGCCAGCTACCGCAACATCTGGGAGGAGCCCGGCTCGCACGGCTGTGTCAATCTGCGGTACGAGGACGCCAAGCGCCTGTGGAAGGCTCTGCGTCTCGACGATCTGGTCTATGTGTGGGGAAATCGCGGCCTCTGAGCCACACTCACACCCCACCGGGGCCGTCCGCCGTCCCCTGCGCACCCGTCGTCCGCGGAGGGCCTGTTGGCCCCCGCCGACCACCGCCCCGCCAGTGACCCCGGGAGGGGATCTCACTCAACTTCCCTGCGGCGGTGGGGAGTAGTCGGAAGCCCTGGCCGACCGTCCGGCCGCCCCCGCCCGTCCACCGACGGACCGCCGTAGTGAAAGGCGCGCGCGGGGGCGGCATTTGCTGCCGTACGCATCCGCGCGTAGCGCCTGATTCCGACCTCCCCGCACCTCTCGCCCAGCGGTCGTGTACCGTACAAAATCGGACACCACCGAACGGGCCGGTCATCTCGTCGAGCTGCCCACAGGGGGTGTTCGGGCACGTCACCCACGCCGAACAGACCTCTTCGTGCATGCCGCCCCCGGCCACCGCCACTCGGGAAGGCCGGGACACCGAGGCGCGGTTGCGCGCGTTTCGACGCTCAGACCCCGAGCACCCGCCACGAAGACCGCTCCGACCACTCACACCCGCCGCCCCGGCCGACACCGGCCGAGGCGTCTTGCTGCCCTGGAGGCGCGCATGGCCTGGTATCCCGGTGCCGTCAAGTACGAGCTGCAACCCGAGTCAGACCGCCAACCCGCCATCAGGCCGACGCAGTTCATCGTGCACAGCATCATCGCCCCCTGGACGGCGAAACGGACGTATGAGTACTGGCGGGACTCAACCAGCCTTGAGTCACATTTCGGACTTGGATACAAGGGCGACCTGGGGCAGTTCATCGGGACCGAGACCCGCGCCGACGCGAACGCGGGGGCGAACCGCCGCCCCGACGGGACGGGTGCGGTGTCCATCGAGACCGCGTCCAACACCAAGGGCACCGACCCGTGGACGGCCGCGCAGGTGGAGAAGCTGATCGAACTCGGCGCCTGGCTGCACCAGCGCCACAAGATCCCGCTGCGGATCTGCCGCAGCGCCTCCGACCCCGGCTACGGCTACCACCGTCTGCACGCCGCCTGGTCGACGGACGGCACCTCCTGCCCCGGCAACGCCCGCGTGAAGCAGTTCCGCGAAGTCGTCTTCCCCGGCATCGTCGCCCGCGCCACCGGCAAAACCACCACACCCGTACCGCCCGCCAAGGAGACCGACATGCCGCAGGTCCTCAACGAGCCCAATGCCTTCGACGTCGCCCTCCGCAGCGGACGCTGGACGGCACTCGCCTTCACCGACGCCGTACTCCACGCCGGATCCCGCACCCACGACACCCTCATCCACCTCCTCTTCGACGAGACCACCCCCAAAGACACCCTGATCGAGGGCCGCTTCTACCTCACCGACACCAAGGGCAACGACCCCTCCGCCTTCCTCCCCATCACCCACCGCGGCCCCGGCGGACACCAGTTCCGCCTCTCCGGCCACGTCCCCGCCGGCCGCCATCTCCGCTTCGAGATCCGCGCCACGACCAAGGACGCCAGCCCGGTCACGCTCCTGCACCGAGTGGCCTCCGGGCTGTACTGGGCGGCCTGACTCCTCCTCAGCCGCCGGCTCCCGCGCCCGCCTGGTCCTGGTCGATACGGGCCCGGCGCGGCGGGGCCGTTCACCGGGCTCGACCGGGGGCGCGCCGGGCGGGCTCGCGGCTCGCGCGGCCGGCTTCGAGATCGGGCGGGCGCTACGAACCACGGTTGTGGCCCCGGCCCCGAAGGTGACCGGACCGCCGGTCCCGCTCAGCCGGCTCCGGCAACAGGACTCGGGCCGTCCCGGGCGCTGTGCCGCTGCCGAGAAGCCCCGACGCCTCCGACAGACAGAGAGGCGGGGCGGAAAAGTACGTACAGCCACTCCGGCTGGAGGAGCGGAACCGGAGCGGCACCGACCGGGAAGCTTCAGGACACCCGCCGCGACCTGGGCTCATTGATGTGCGCGGGGCCCGGCCGCCGGACTGCGGCGCCACCGTGATTCCGTCCGCCCGAAGGGGCGGGACCCGCGGTGTCCGGTGCGTACCGTCGTACGGCCAAGGGTCGCCCTCGCAGGAGAACGTACTCGGACGGCCCACGGCACCGCGCCATGCGTGCCGGGTGTCCCGGCCCGCTCGGGTCGGTGTGACACGGCCCGGCTCACGGCCATCGAGGACAGGGGCCCGGCAACTCTGGCCGCTGTCACCCCGGGACCGGACGGACCGGGGCGAACGGCCGGGAAGCCTCGCTGACCTTCAACTCATTGCGGCTCATTGATGAGTTGCGGACCATCTGCCTCGTCGCCGCGTACGGCGACCGGGCTGTCGGCCGGGGCGGGCTGCCCTCCCGCCTCCGGCCGACGACGAACTGCCCCGTCTCTGCTGCTCCCGGCCGGGCTTCTGCCCCGGCCGGGGCAGTGAAGCCCTGGTCACGGGGCGTCTGCCAGGCTGCGGGAGCCGGGCGGGAACCCGCCGGGTGGGGCCGGCGGGCGGGTTCCCCGCCGCCCCCCTCGGGCGGCGGGGAAGTCTTTCGGCCTGCTACCTGGTCGAGGCGCTCAGGCTGGCCCAGGCGCCTGCGGCGAGGGCTGCTGCGACGACGATTTCCGCGATGAATCCGGGGCCCAGGCTGGCGTTGACGGCCATGAGCATTCCGCCTACAGCGAGTGAGATGAGAGTGATGCCGAGTGTGATGAGGAGAGTTCTCTTCATAGCGGCCTCTGGGTGTGTGGGGTGGGGGCGTCAAACTAACCGTTTTTCGGACGCGGGTGATGGCTTTTCCGAGGATTCACCTCGCGGGCCGCACTATCACGGGGAGAAGCGACCGCTGTTGCCCACCCCGGGGAATACCCCCGTCCGATCCCATACCCCGAGCTAGGACGGGTGGCGCGCGGTCGGCCGACGGCTCCCGGGCGGGGCTCCCGCGGGTGTGCAGAGACTGTGGAGGAACTCTGCACTGTGTGTTAAGTCACGGCCATCGCCTACTGGTTGATTCGACCCGAATCGTCGCATCCGGACGGACTCCCCGGACGCCTCCACCCCCTCGACCGAGGGGCCCGGCCCCACCGGACCGATCGAGCCGACCCATCGGATGTGGTGTTGTCATATTCGAAACCCGGACGCATGGCACCCACACCGACGCCCGTAACCGGGATACCCGCGAGGGCGGGGCGTCCGTATCGAGGAGCATCGACTCCATCGCACGGACGGGCCGTCAGGACAGCGCCCCGAATGCGCAGTCCCCCCATTCGATATGTGGTGACGCAAAGCCCGGACCAGGCACTCGACCGGTATCGCCGTGCCCGTTACGCGACTACCGAAGCCGCCCGATTCCGCATATGCCACCGCCGTTCGGATTCGCGTTCGTGTACGAAGAGAACGAATGGCACCCCATGCCACCGCCCCCTCCCCCGGAGCCACCCGCCCCGACCGGGCTCCGCCGGGTTCCCGCGCCCCTGCCCCCCGGGCCCGGGACGGAAACGGAAGATCCACCCGGAGCCACAGTCTGAGCGCGGCCACCGCGGCGGGCCCTGGCCCGCCCGCCGACCTCGGCGACCGGCGACGCGGATATCGGGAGACCACGAGTACCGGAGGGCCACGTACCGGTCGACGACACGCGCGCCGGAGACCGGGCTCGGTGCGCTTCTGGTCGCGCTCCGGCAGGTGGGCACCGGTGACAGGCCCCTCGGTGCCCCCTACGTTGTAGCGACGACCGAGTGCGGAGGGCGAGGAATGAAACTGCTGCGGGGGATCGGAGTCGCGGTGGCCGCCGGGGCGACGGGGCTGCTGCTCGCGGGGTGCAGTGCCCCGACGGACTACAGCGAGATAGTGACGTTCACCGACGAGCACGGCCGGGTCTGCACCGCGGCGGTGGTCGTCGATCAGGACCAGAACGAGGGCGACGACTACCAGGTCTCCAGCCTCGACTGCGATTACCCCCCGGAGGGCCGCACGCCCGGACCCACCCGCCACTCGCCCCTGCCGGAGCGGGATTCGGGGTGACCGGTCCACACCTCATCACCAGCCGGTACCTCGCCCTCTGTCCGGCCCCTGCGTAGGACGGGCGGGGTGGTTTTGTGCTGGCGCACGGATCTCAAGAGCCGTGCGCGGGCCTCCTGGGACGAACAGTGGGCTCCGGGCCACGGCGACGGGGGCCGCGGCATGCTGCCGATCGGTCAGCCGACCGCCCAGCGAGGGGCGGTTTCGTCAGTTCGGCGCGTCGATCGCCTTCACGATCGGCCCGCGCGCCTGTCTGTCCGTACACCGCCGACTCCGTAAGCCACCGAACGCACGCGGACGGACCTGTCTCCGCCGCCGGGAACCCTGTCCTTCCGGCGGCCCGATACACACAACACGAGCACGGCCACTGATGGAGTCCAGGACCGCCCGTGTCCGTCCCTGTATGCCGGGGCGCGCCGATCCCCTGCCCGCCGCGACTCTGTCCTCGGGTCCGCCGGGCGCCGACGCGGCACCAGGGCCGATCCGCGTGTCGTGATCGTCCGTCTCTCCGGCCGGCAGCGGGCCGGTAAACGATCCTGCGGGTTGCCGCCACACCCGCTGCGATCTCGTTCTTACTGCTGGGAACGATTCTGCACGCGTAGCGCTGGGTGGGGCGGGTGGGACTCGAACCCACGGCCGACGGATTATGAGTCCGCTGCTCTAACCGGCTGAGCTACCGCCCCTAACGGCGCGTCGCGCACAAATGTGCGCGCCGTCTGCCGCAGCATAGCCGCTCATACGATCTCCTGCCTCGGATGGTCGGCAACGCTCAACCATGAGGACTGCGCCCGCCCCTGCCCGGTTCCCGGAGTCACCCGAACATACGAAAAAGGACCCCCCAGGGGCCCTGTTCCGGATCCGCTCCCCCGGCTGGACTCGAACCAGCAACCCTCCGGTTAACAGCCGAATGCTCTGCCAATTGAGCTACAGGGGATCGCGCTCCCCCGACTGGACTCGAACCAGTAACCTGCCGGTTAACAGCCGGCTGCTCTGCCAATTGAGCTACAGGGGATTGCTGCGTGTGCGCCGAACCAACCCGACCGGGCGTCCCGGAAGGCGTGTGTTCGCTGCGACACATACATTAGCGCAAGCAGGGGGGTGCTCCGCCAATCGGTATGGTCCCGGGTGATCACGGGTTGCGCCGGGTAGGCGGGCAGGCACCGACGTACGTCAGGGAAGGGTGGCAGAGCCATGCGGTACAAGCTCACGTTCGTCGTCGGACTGGCCCTCGGTTATGTGATCGGCACGCGTGCCGGTCGTGAGCGCTACGAGCAGATGAAGAAGTCCGTCCGGCAGATCTCGCAGAATCCGGCCGTGCGGAACGCCGCCGAGAGCGCGGCGCACAACGGTCGGCAGGCGGCGGGCAAGGCGTTCCACGCCGTGAGCGGCAAGGTCGGCGACCGGATGCCGGAGTCCGTGGCGGAGCGGGTGCGGTCCCTGCGGGAGCGCACGTCGAACGGCGGAGACGACTGGGGAACCAGCAACACATGACGCCTCCGGCGCGTGTGTGCGGCACAATCCCTCTCCATGGGGATAGTCGCCGGCTTGGACAGTTCGTCTGCGTTCACACGGATCGTTGTCTGTGACACGGACTCGGGTGCCGTACTGCGTCAGGGATACGCGCCGCATCCCGTGGACCCGAAGGCCACGGAGATCGACCCGCAGGCGTGGCTGCTCTCGCTGGGCGAGGCGGCGGCGGGCGGGCTGCTGGAAGGCGTGCAGGCCATCGGGGTCTCCGCGCAGCAGCACGGGCTCGTACCGCTGGACCAGCAGGGCGGGCTCGTCCGCCCGGCCCTGCTCGGCAACGACAAGCGCGCGCAGGTCGCCGCGGCGGATCTGATCGACGCCCTCGGCGGGCGGCAGGCGTGGGCCGAGGCCGTCGGGTCGGTGCCGCAGGCCGCGCTGCCGGTGGCGAAGCTGCGGTGGATGGCCCGCTCGGAGCCGAATGCCGCCCAGCGTGTCGCGGCGGTGCTCCAGCCGCACGACTGGCTGGTGTGGCAGCTGCTCGGGCGGCCCGCTCGCAGGACGACCGACCGCGGTGGCGCGTCCGGGACCGGGTACTGGTCCGCGGGTACGGGTTCCTATCGCGCCGATCTCGTGGAGCTGGCGCTCGGGCACCAGTGCGCGCTGCCCGAGGTGCTCGGCCCCGCCGACGCCGCCGGGACGACGCCCGAAGGGCTGCTGATCTCGGCGGGGACCGGCGAGACCATGGCCGCGGCGTTCGGGCTCGGTGTCGGGCCGGGGGACGCGGTGGTGTCGCTGGGCGCCTCCGGTTCCGTGATGGCCGTGCACCATGAGGCGCTCGCCGATCCGAGCGGGATGATCACCTCGTACGCCGACGCGACCGGTATGCATCTGCCGGTGGTCCACACGCTCAACGCCGTACGGGCCCTGCGCGGCGCGGCCGAGATGCTCGGGCTGGACGATCTGGACGCGCTCTCCGACCTGGCGATGAAGTCCACGCCGGGTTCGTCGGGGCTGGTGCTGCTGCCGTATCTGGAGGGCGAGCGCACTCCCCGGCTCCCCCACACCGCGGGAACCCTGAGCGGGCTGCGCCGGGAGTCGATGCGGCCCGAGCATCTGGCGCGGGCCGCCTTCGAGGGCATGCTGTGCTCGCTCGCCGACGCGATGGACGTGCTGCGGAGCCGGGGCGTGGAGGTTCGCCGGGTGTTCCTGCTGGGGGCGAGCGCCGGGCTGCCCGCCGTGCAGTCCGCCGCGCCGGGTGTCTTCGGGGCCCAGATCGTCGTACCGCAGCCCGCCGATTACGCGGCTCTGGGCGCGGCCCGGCAGGCCGCGTGGGCCCTCGGCGTGTCGCAGGGCACGCTGTCGCCCGCGGCTCCTCCCGTCTGGCAGGCCGCGACGGTGCAGGTGCTGGAGCCGGGCGAGGACGCGGCGGTGGGGCAGGCCGTGCGCCAGCAGTACAGCGCGACGCGTGACCAGCTTCACCCCGGGGCGTTCACGGCGGCGACGGGCGGTCCGGAGGGGGCCGCGGGAGCCGGAGCGTCCGGCCCGCTGGGGTAGCGGCACCGCTGGGTTGTCCAGCACGGCTGGGGTAGCGGCACCGCCGGGACAGCTCGTACGGCCGGGGCGGCCCGGTGCGTCGAGGCGGTCGGCACGGCTGGGGTAGCGGCGCGGCGGCCCGGTGCGTCGAGGGGCCGGTGCGGCAGTGGGCACGGAGCGGGTCACCGGCACGGCCGGGGCAGCCCGGCCCGGATGGCGTAAACCTGCACGGAGGGACCGGTGGAACCGGCCGGCGGGACGGGCCTGGTGCGGGCCCCGGTGCGCCGTGGCCGGAAGTGCGCGCCCGCTCCGGCCTTGGGGAAAATTCTCCTGAGGCCGGGCGCCCCGGTGACGCAAGATGGACCGGGTACCCCCCTGCCGGACCGGGCTCGGCCTGAGCGGCCACGGCCTCCAGCGAGGTCGTGGCCGCACGCTGCTCGCGAGTCCCCCGGCCCCGAACGCCCCGAACCTGCCGACCCGAGAGACAGCGCGTGCTGATACGACTGCTGCGGACGTACCTGCGTCCGTACAAGAGACCCATCGCCCTGCTGGTGGCGCTGCAACTGCTCCAGACCAGCGCCACCCTTTATCTGCCCACCCTCAACGCCGACATCATCGACGACGGCGTCGTCAAAGGGGACACGGGCTTCGTCCTCCGGCTCGGCGCGGTCATGATCGCCGTCAGTGTGGTGCAGGTCATCTGCAATATCGGTGCCGTCTACTACGGCGCCCGCACCGCCTCTGCACTCGGCCGGGATATCCGCGCGGCCGTCTTCGACCGGGTGCAGAGCTTCTCGGCCCGCGAGGTCGGACACTTCGGCGCGCCCTCCCTGATCACCCGGACCACCAATGACGCCCAGCAGGTGCAGATGCTGGTCCTCATGGCGTTCACCCTGATGGTCTCCGCGCCGATCATGTGTGTCGGCGGCATCATCATGGCGCTCGGCCAGGATGTGCAGCTCTCCGCGGTGCTGCTGGCCGTGGTGCCGGTGCTCGGGATCGCGGTGTCGGTGATCGTCGTCAGGATGCGTCCGCTGTTCCGGACCATGCAGGAGCGGCTGGACACCGTGAACCGTGTGCTGCGGGAACAGATCACCGGCAATCGCGTCATCCGCGCCTTCGTCCGCGACGAGTACGAGCGGGGCCGCTTCCGTGAGGCCAACACCGGCCTGACCGATGTGTCGATGGCCACCGGGCGGCTGATGGCCCTGATGTTCCCGACCGTGCTGACGGTCGTCAATGTCTCGTCGGTCGCCGTCGTCTGGTTCGGGGCGCAGCGGATCGACAGCGGCGCCATCCAGATCGGCGCGCTGACCGCCTTTCTCGCGTATCTGATGCAGATCGTGATGGCCGTGATGATGGCCACCTTCATGTTCATGATGGTGCCGCGCGCGGAGGTCTGCGCCGAGCGGATCGAGGAGGTCCTGGCGACGGATTCGAGCGTGGTGCCGCCGCTCGCACCGGTACGGGAGCTGAAGCGCCATGGACACCTGGAGATACGGAACGCGGAGTTCCGTTACCCGGGTGCCGAGGAGTCCGTGCTCCGCGAGGTCACTCTGACGGCGCGCCCCGGTGAGACCACCGCGATCATCGGCTCCACCGGAAGCGGCAAGTCCACACTGCTCGGCCTCGTACCGCGGCTGTTCGACGCCACGGACGGCGAAGTGCTCGTCGACGGCGTGGATGTGCGCGACCTCGATCCGGCGCTGATGGCGCGGACGGTCGGGCTGGTGCCCCAGAAGCCGTATCTCTTCTCCGGCACGGTGGCCACGAATCTGCGGTACGGCAAACCGGGCGCGAGCGACGAGGAACTGTGGCGGGCGCTGGAGGTGGCCCAGGCGGCCGGCTTCGTCCGGGAACTGGAGGGCGGGCTGAACGCTCCCGTCGCCCAGGGCGGAACGAATGTCTCCGGTGGTCAGCGGCAGCGGCTCGCGATCGCGCGGACGCTGGTGCAGCGGCCGGAGATCTATCTGTTCGACGACTCGTTCTCGGCGCTCGACTACGCCACGGACGCGGCGCTGCGCGCAGCGCTGTCCGACGAGACGGCCGAGGCGACGGTCGTGATCGTCGCCCAGCGGGTGTCCACCATCCGCGACGCGGACCGGATCATCGTCCTGGACGAGGGACGGGTCGTGGGTGCGGGGACCCACCGCGAGCTGATGGAGAGCAATGAGACCTACCGCGAGATCGTGCTCTCGCAGCTGACGGAGGCGGAGGCCGCATGAGCGGGCCGGGCGGACGCATGATGACGGGCCCTGTCGAGCGGTCCATGGACTTCAAGGGCTCGGGGAAGCGGCTGCTGAGGCGGCTGGCCCCGGACCGGAAGCTGCTGTGGCTGATGCTCGCGGCGGGTGTGCTCAGCGTGGCGTTCTCGGTGGTCGGGCCGATGGTGCTGGGGCGGGCGACCGACCTGGTCTTCGCCGGGGTCGTCGGCCGGAACATGCCCGAGGGTACGAGCAAGGCCCGGACGATCGAGGATCTGCGGGCGAAGGGGGACGACGGGCTCGCCGACATGCTCTCGGGCGTCGGCTTCACCCCCGGCCGGGGCATCGACTTCACGGCCGTCGGCGAGGTGCTGCTGCTGGCGCTCGCGCTGTTCGTCGTCTCCGGGCTGCTGGCCCTGGTCGCCACCCGGCTGTCGATCAAGGTGATCAACCGGGCCGTGTACCGGATGCGCGAGGATGTGCAGGCCAAGCTGTCGCGGCTGCCGCTGTCGTACTTCGACCGGGCCAAGCGCGGCGAGGTCCTCAGCCGGGTCACCAATGACATCGACAACATCGCGCAGACCCTCCAGCAGACGATGGGCCAGCTGATCAACTCGCTGCTGACCATCGTGGGTGTGCTCGCGATGATGTTCTGGATCTCCCCGCTGCTGGCGCTGGTCGCGCTGGTGACCGTCCCGCTGTCGGTCTTCGTGGCGACGAAGGTCGGCAAGCGCTCACAGCCCCACTTCGTCCAGCAGTGGAAGTCGACCGGCAAGCTCAACGCCCATGTCGAGGAGATGTACACCGGCCACGCCCTGGTGAAGGTCTTCGGACGGCAGGAGGAGTCCGCGCGGGACTTCGCCGAGCAGAACGAGGTGCTGTACGAGGCGGGCTTCAAGGCGCAGTTCAACAGCGGGGTCATGCAGCCGCTGATGCTGTTCGTCTCGAACCTGAACTATGTGCTGGTGGCCGTCGTCGGCGGGCTGCGGGTCGCGTCGGGGACGCTGTCGATCGGCGATGTGCAGGCGTTCATCCAGTACTCCCGGCAGTTCTCCATGCCGCTGACGCAGGTCGCCTCGATGGCCAATCTCGTGCAGTCGGGCGTCGCGTCCGCGGAGCGGGTCTTCGAACTGCTGGACGCGGACGAGCAGGAGGCGGACACTCCGTCGACCGGCCCGGTGGGACGGCCCGTCGGACAGGTCTCGCTGGAGAAGGTCGCGTTCCGCTACGCCCCGGACAAGCCGCTCATCGAGGATCTGTCCCTGACGGTGGAGCCCGGCCACACGGTCGCCATCGTCGGTCCGACGGGTGCGGGCAAGACGACACTGGTCAATCTGCTGATGCGGTTCTACGAGGTCACGGGCGGCCGGATCAGTCTCGACGGGGTCGACATCGCGAAGATGCCGAGGGAGGAACTGCGCTCCGGCATCGGCATGGTGCTCCAGGACACCTGGTTGTTCGGCGGCACGATCGCCGAGAACATCGCGTACGGGGCCTCCCGGGAGGTCACGCGCGAGGAGATCGAGCAGGCGGCGAGGGCCGCGCACGCGCACCGGTTCATCCGGACGCTGCCCGACGGCTACGACACCGTCATCGACGACGAGGGTTCGGGCGTCAGCGCGGGCGAAAAGCAGCTGATCACCATCGCGCGGGCGTTTCTGTCCGATCCGGTGATCCTGGTCCTGGACGAGGCGACCAGCTCGGTCGACACCCGGACCGAGGTGCTGATCCAGAAGGCGATGGCGCGGCTCGCCCACGGCCGGACGAGCTTTGTCATCGCGCACCGGCTCTCCACCATCCGGGACGCGGATGTGATCCTGGTGATGGAGAACGGCGCGATCGTGGAACAGGGCACGCACGACGAACTGCTGGCGGCGGAGGGCGCGTACGCGCGCTTGTACTCCGCGCAGTTCGCGCAGGCGGTGGCCGAGGTGGACTGAGGCCCGGGCTGGAGCGGCGGGCTCCGTTCCGCTCCGGCCCGGGCGTGTCGGGTAGCGCAGGCCCGGGACGGGCAGGGCTGTCCCGGGTGGTGTCGGGTCGGCTCGGTGCTTCGGGGGCCGGGCCCGCGGGGGCTTTCCGGGGCCTGGGTTCCGGGTTCCTTTCCCAACCATCCAGACCTTTGGAACTTTTCGGGCAGCGGGATCCCGGCGTCGGCCTCCCGCGCATCCCGGCGCGGGGCCTCCGGGCCGGGATCAGTCGAGATAGCCGCGCAACTGGTCCGCGAACGCGTGGTCGCGCAGCTTGTTGAGGGTCTTGGACTCGATCTGGCGGATGCGTTCGCGGGTCACACCGAAGATCCGGCCGATCTCCTCCAGGGTGCGCGGCCTGCCGTCGACCAGCCCGTACCGCAGCTGGACCACCTTGCGTTCGCGCTCGCCGAGGGTGGAGAGGACCGCCTCCAGATGCTCCCTCAGCAGCAGGAAGGCCGCGGACTCGACGGGGGAGGCCGCGTCGCCGTCCTCTATGAGGTCCCCGAGCGCGACATCGTCCTCCTCCCCGACCGGGGCGTGCAGCGACACCGGCTCCTGCGCGAGCCGCAGGACCTCGCTGACCCGCTCCGGGGGCAGATCGAGCTGCGCGGCGACGTCGTCGGCGGTCGGTTCGTACCCGCGCTCCTGGAGCATCCTGCGCTGCACCCGTACGACCCGGTTGATCAGCTCGACGACATGGACGGGGACACGGATCGTGCGTGCCTGGTCCGCGAGGGCGCGGGACATGGCCTGGCGGATCCACCAGGTCGCGTACGTCGAGAACTTGTAGCCGCGCGCGTAGTCGAACTTCTCGACCGCCCTGATCAGGCCGAGATTGCCCTCCTGTACGAGGTCCAGCATCGTCAGTCCGCGGCCGACATAGCGCTTGGCGACGGAGACGACGAGCCGGAGATTGGCCTCGATCAGCCGGCGCTTGGCCATCCGCCCCAGAACGACGAGCCGGTCGAGGTCGACGGCGAGCTGCGAGTTGTTGATGTCGGGGGTGCTGCCGAGTTTCTCCTCGGCGAAGAGCCCCGCTTCGACCCGGCGCGCCAGTTCCACTTCCTCGACGGCCGTGAGCAGAGGGATTCTGCCGATCTCGCGCAGATACTGGCGGAAGAGATCGGACGACGGCCCGCCGCCCTCGCCGCGGGCGGCGGGCGGGGGTTCCGGTGGATCCACCGCGTCCTCGACGAGATTCTCCGGCGCCGTCACGGGCGGGGGGTCCGGGGCGGCCCGGGGCGGACGCTCGGGGACGGCTTCGGGGTGGTGGGACGGCATGCTCTGCGCGGGGACGCCCGCCGCGGTCTCCGGGGCCGCGACGCCCGCCGGCGCCTCCGGCTCGTGCGCCGCACCGGCGGTGACCGGGGGTTCCGTCAGGGTCTCGGACAGGGTCTGGGTCTGCACGGGGGCGACCTCCAGGGTGATCGCTGCCGGTTCGGGGGCATGCGGCAGCGGGACGGAGGCGGCCGGGCCGCTGTCCGTCCCGTACACGATGAACGGATCCGCGGGGATAAGAGGACCACTGTGGGTGGACCGGCCGCGCTCCGAGGACTCAGGCACCGCCCCCAGTGTGGGGTACGACACATCCTCACCACGAGGGGCGTGCGGGGATTTTCTGAGTCCGGTCCGTAACCGGCTGGTTACCCTCGCGCAGATGTACGCGTCGGCCGGGATTCCTCCTGCCGGAGTGGTCCCGGACGGAACTCCTGGCGCCGGGGCCCGCCCCGAGCAGCGGGCCCGGGACGGCGATACGCCCGGGAACGGGGGCACTTGAGCGAGGACAGGCGTACGTGTCCGGGATGCCGTCCTCGGTGGGGGCGGCCGAGGTCGTCTGTGCGGGTCGGGCGGTGGCCGGGGCCCGGGGCTCGTGGTGGCAGGGCGCACGGGCTGGTACGCGCGGGCGGGGTGGCCGGGGCCCGGGCGTGGTGGCGGGGGCGCGGCTTGGTGGACGCGGGCGGGCGCGGGTGGCCCGGGTGTGGTGGCCGGATACTCGGCCCGGTCGGAGCGGTCGCCTTGGTGCCCCGCGACTCCACCCTGTCGACCGGCCACTCCGCCCTGCCGACCGGTCCGGCCGCTCGGCCCGGTGGGCCCGCGGTGCGGGCGTGTGTCCGCCCTGAGGATGAGAGCGCAGGTCAGAGGGCGTTCGCGCCGTGGTTCCGCAGGGACTGGGCGTACTGCTGGAGCACCCACAGCTCGTTCTGTACGGCCGTGTGCTGCTCGGGGCCGGCATGCGGGCCGAGGCGGGAGAGGGCGCCCTGGACCTCGGCGATCCGCCGGTCGACGGCACGCAGTCTGACCTGGACGAGCTGCACGCCCGCATAGCCGTCGTCGACGGTCTTCGCATGGACGGCCTCGACGGCCAGCTCGGTGACCAGGGCGCGCACGGTGTCGTTCGGCGCCGCGTCCCGTACCCGGGCGAGATAGCCGGAGGTGTCCACCATGCCCTGCTCCGCTCCGCCCGCGTCGGCGACGGTCTGGCGGACCGCCGCGTACGGGGGCGCGGTGAACTCGTCCACGCCGTACGCGTCGAAGGCCGGGGAGACCAGTTCGGGGTGCTGGAGGGCGAGCTTCAGCAGTTCGCGCTCCGTACGGTGGGCGGGGCTGCGGAGATTGAGCGCGGGCCCGGCGGCTCCCGTCGGCGCCTCGGGCGCCGCCGGCTGCTGCCGTTGTCCGTTCGTACGGGACGGGGGGGCGGCCGGGCCCCGGCCGCCGCGGTCCCGGGCCCAGCGGGCGAGCTGGGCGACCCGCTTGACCACGAACTGGGTGTCGAGGATGCCGACGATGCCCGCGAGCTGCACGGCCGACTCGTGCTGGATCGCGATGTTCTTGATGCCCGCGACGATGGGGGCGGCCTCGTCCAGGGCCGCGGCCCGGCCGGCCGGTGTCTCCAGATTGTGGCGCGCGACGAGCTGGCGGATGGCGAACTCGAACAGCGGTGTACGCGTCTCGACCAGCTTCTGGACGGCGTCGTCCCCCTCGGCGAGCCGCAGGTCACAGGGGTCCATACCGCCGGGGGTGATCGCGATGGAGGTCTCGGCGGCGAACTTCTGGTCGTCCTCGAAGGCCCGCAGGGCGGCCTTCTGTCCGGCGGCGTCGCCGTCGAAGGTGAAGATCACCTCGGCGGTGGCATTGTCCATCAGCAGGCGCCGGAGGATCTTGATGTGGTCGCCGCCGAAGGCCGTGCCGCAGGTGGCGATCGCGGTGGTGACGCCCGCGAGATGGCAGGCCATCACATCCGTGTAGCCCTCGACGACCACGGCCCGGCTGGACTTGGCGATCTCCTTCTTGGCCAGGTCGATGCCGTACAGCACCTGGGACTTCTTGTAGATGCCGGTCTCGGGCGTGTTGAGGTACTTGGGTCCGTTGTCGCTCTCGTAGAGCTTGCGGGCGCCGAATCCGACGACATCGCCGGAGATGTCCCGGATCGGCCACATCAGCCGGCCGCGGAAGCGGTCGATGGGACCCCGCCGGCCGTCCTGGGAGAGGCCGGAGAGGATCAGCTCCTTGTCGCTGAAGCCCTTGCCGCGCAGAAAACGGGTGAGGTGGTCCCAGCCCTGAGGGCTGTAGCCGACGCTGAAGTGCTGGGCGGCGGCCTGGTCGAAGCCGCGCTCGGCGAGGAACGCACGGCCCGTCTCCGCCTCGGCCGCCGTCGCCAGCTGCTCGATGTAGTACTGCGCCGCGATCTTGTGCGCCTCCACCAGGCGGATGCGCTCGCCCCGCTGATGGCTGGGGTTGTACCCGCCCTCCTCGTATCTCAGGGTGATGCCGGCGGTGGCGGCGAGGCGCTCGACCGTCTCGGAGAAGGTGAGATGGTCGATCTTCATGACGAAGGCGATCGTGTCACCGCCTTCCTGGCAGCCGAAGCAGTGGAAGAGTCCCTTGCTCGGGCTGACCTGGAAGGAAGGCGACTTCTCGTCGTGGAAGGGGCAGAGCCCCTTCAGATTGCCGCCGCCCGCGTTGCGCAGCTGGAGGTACTCGGACACGACGGCGTCGATCGGGACCGCGTCCCGGACCGCCTTGATGTCGTCATCGTTGATCCTGCCTGCCACGCGTGAAGTCTACGGTCACACGGTGACACCCGGGCCTGCCCCTGGATGACCTTCCGCGGGGGCGCCCGCGGGGACGCCGGTCACCCGGTGAGGGCCGTCAGCGGGACGGAGGGATCGCAGAGCGTGTCGGGGTCCACGGCCGCGTCCGCGCGGATCAGCGCCTGGATGGGCTCGGTCACGTCCCACACATTGACGTTCATGCCCGCGAGGACCCGGCGGTCCTTGAGCCAGAAGGCGATGAACTCCCGCTTGCCCACATCCCCGCGCAGCACCACCTGGTCGTACGAGCCGGCGGGCGCCCAGCCCGAGTACTCCAGGCCCAGGTCGTACTGGTCGGAGAAGAAGTACGGGACACGGTCGTACGAGACGTCCTGGCCGAGCATGGACCGCGCGGCGGCCGGGCCGCCGTTCAGGGCGTTCGCCCAGTGCTCGACCCGGAGCCGGGAACCGATCAGGGGGTGGAGGGCCGCGGCCACGTCGCCGGCGGCGTAGATATCGGGGTCGGAGGTGCGCAGGGCGGCGTCGACGGCAATCCCGCCGCCGTGGGCGCGGTCGGTGAGCGCGAGACCGGCCGCTTCGGCGAGCGCGGTGCGCGGGGCGGCGCCGATCGCGGCGAGGACGTCGTGGGCGGGGTGCTCCTCGCCGTCGTCGGTGCGGACCGCGAGCACCATGCCGTCCTGGCCGGTGATCTCGGTCAGCCTGGCGCCGAAGTGGAAGCGGACTCCGTGGTCGCGGTGGAGTTCGGTGAAGATCTGTCCCAGCTCGGGGCCGATGACCTGGTGGAGCGGGGTGGCCTCGGGCTCGACCACGGTGACCTCGGCGCCGTAGCCGCGGGCGGCGGCGGCGACCTCCAGACCGATCCAGCCCGCGCCCGCGATGACCAGCTGGCCGTTCTCCCGGCCGAGGGTGCCGAGCACCCGGCGCAGCCGGTCGGCGTGGGCGAGGCGGCGGAGATGGTGGACCCCGGCGAGTTCGGTGCCCGGAATGTCCAGTCGGCGGGGTTCCGCGCCGGTGGCCAGCAGCAGCTTGTCGTAGTGCAGAACCGTACCGTCGCCGAGCAGCACCGACTTCCCGTCGCGGTCGACGGAGACGACGGTCTGGCCGAGGTGGAGTTCGACGTCGGCCTGTGCGTACCAGGCGGGTTCATGGACGAAGACGCTGTCCCGGGCCTCCTTCCCGGCGAGGTAGCCCTTGGAGAGCGGCGGGCGTTCGTAGGGGTGGTCGCGTTCGTCGCCGATGAGGATCACTCGCCCGGTGAATCCCTCGGCACGGAGGGTCTCGGCGGCCTTGGCCCCGGCCAGACCACCGCCGACGATGACGAATGTCCGATGTCCGTCGACCACTTGATGCCTCCTCTTTGCTTGTGCGTTGACTCTGTGGTTCCACGCTGCGCAGCCTCCAGCGAGCGTCCCGCACGGAGCGTGATGGCGGAAGAGGGAGTGCGTCCGGGCGTGTCCCCGCCCGCGCGCTCTCCGGCTGTCCCGGTGGCTCAGCGACGGGCCGTGAGCTGGGCGTGCAGGGTGCGGGCGGAGGCATCGGTGAGCGAGGCGAGCTGATCCACAATCACCCGACCGCGCGCCCGGTCGTCCTCCGCCGCGTCGAACAGGGCCCGGAACTGCGGGTCGAGGCTGTCGGGCGCGCGGAGCGTCAGCGCCTCCGCCAGCTCCGCCAGGACGATGCGCTGGTCGGCTCTGAGGGCCTCCTGCTCGGCACGCTGCATCACATACCGGGCGGCGACGGCCTTGAGCACCGCGCACTCGTTCCTCGCCGCGCGGGGCACGACCAGCTCGGCCGCGTACCGGGTGAGCCGTCCGGTGCCGTACGCCTGGCGGGTCGCGCCCTCGGCCGCGAGGCAGAAGCGGCCGATGAGCTGGCTGGTGGCGTCCTTGAGCCGGGCCTGCGCCACGGCCGAACCGTCGTAGTGATGGGGCCACCACTCCTGGTCGACGAGGCGGTCCAGGGCCTGGGACAGCTCCTCGGGATCGGTGTCCGCCGGTACGAAACGGCCGATCGCGAGCTGCCACATATCGGCGCGCTCGGGCTCTGCGAGCAGCAGATTGGGGTCGATGTGACCGGCATGCAGACCGTCCTCGAAGTCGTGCACCGAGTAGGCGACGTCGTCGGACCAGTCCATGACCTGGGCCTCGAAGCATCTGCGGTACTCGGGTGCGCCCTCACGGACCCAGTCGAAGACGGGCAGGTCGTCCTCGTACACGCCGAACTTCACGGAACGGGGGTCGGCGGGGTGACCGCCGCGCGCCCAGGGGTACTTGGTGGCCGCGTCGAGTGCGGCCCGGGTGAGATTGAGTCCGACGCTGGTGAGGGAGCCGTCGCCGGTGCGGATGAACCGCTTGGGCTCGATCCGGGTGAGCAGGCGCAGCGACTGGGCGTTGCCCTCGAAGCCTCCGCAGTCCTTGGCGAAGTCGTTGAGCACCACCTCGCCGTTGTGGCCGAAGGGCGGGTGGCCCAGGTCGTGGGCGAGGCAGGCGGCTTCGACGAGGTCGGGGTCGCAGCCGAGGGCAGCGCCGAGCTCGCGCCCGACCTGGGCGCACTCCAGCGAGTGCGTGAGCCGGGTGCGCGGGCTGGCGTCCCAGGCCTGGTTGCGCGTGCCGGGGGTGACGACCTGGGTCTTGCCCGCGAGGCGGCGCAGCGCGGAGGAGTGCAGCACCCGGGCGCGGTCGCGCTGGAAGGCGGTGCGGCCGGGCCGCTTGTCGGGCTCGGGGGCCCAGCGGGCGGTGGCCGGTTCGTCGTACAGGTCGTCGTACGCATGGTGGTGGTGGCCCCTGGTGCCGGGCCCGGTCGGAGTGATGCCGGTGGTGCCTTCCATGCACCGAAGGTAACCGGATGCCGTGGCGGACGGGCAGCCTGTGGATAACTCGGGGGCAGCGCTGTGGCCGGAAAGGTCTGCCGGTGGCCCGCGGCGTCACAGCACTAGTTCCCGCCGCCCGGCGGCGGGGGCGCGGGCCGGCCGGGCCGCGGGTCCGCGGGGGCCGGACGCCTGCGCGTTCCGTCCCGTCGGACGCTGCTGAGCTGGGTGCCGAGCTGGGCCGTGATCCGGCTGAGCAGCTGGGCGGTCGTATCGAGGGGCGGGGACTCACGAAGGTGCTCCGGCTCCGTCATGAACAGATCGTGCCCTGGCCGAATTGCCACAGGGTTGCCTACTCATGACAAGAGTTGTCCACAGGCTCGACGGCGTGTGAGCGGGCTGTCGGACCCCTCACCTAGTGTGATCGACATCAGATCCGAAGCGTCGGGAGGGGCGGTCTTGCCATGGGCTGGATCGAGACAGAGGCCGGTGGATACACCGTAGCGCTGGACGGCACGGACGTGCTGTGCAGGAATGCGGCGGGGCGACAGCTCAAGCAGGTGCCGCCCAAGCTCAGGGACGACGTCGCCGTGGTGCGGCTGCGGCAGTTGGCCGAGTGGCTGGAGCGGCACGAGCGGGAGTGCGGGGAGCAGGCGGACACCTGGCTGGTGCGTTCGCTGCCCGTCCCGGTGGCGCTGCTGGCCCGGGTGTGGCCGGACGCGGCCTGGCAGTCGGCGCTGCGCGATCTGGTGGTCGCGCCCGTGGGTGCGGACGGCGGGGCCGATATGTCGCGGGCCGGTTTTCTGCGCGACGCGGATGGGGAGAAGGGCGCGGGGATCGTCGACCTGGACGGCGACTCGGTGCGCCTGGAGTGCGAGAGCGTGCTGATCCCGCACCCGGTGCTCCTCGAAGACCTGGACGATCTGCGGGAGTTCGCGGTCGAGCTGGGTGTGGAGCAGAAGGTGGAGCAGCTGTTCCGTGAGGTGTGGCGGCGCCCCGCCGAGACCTCCGGCACGGAGTGGAAGGCGTACGCCGACGGGAGGTTCCAGCAGTTGCGGCACGCCACGGCGCGTGCGGTGTCGCTGGGCTACCGCGTGCGCGGCGGGCAGGCGCTGTGCCCGCTGGTGGAGGACGGCCGCGCCCTGGAGGCGGCGTACTGGCTGGGGGCCGACTATCCGGACGCCGAGGCGCTGACGGGCTCCCTGGAGTGGCGGGGCAGGGACGGCCGCAGGCTGCCGCTCGACGAGGTGGGGCCGGTCGCCTGGTCGGAGGGCGAGCGGATGGCCGCTCTGGTGTACGCGGGCCGGGTGGCCGTGGACGACGAGGACGCGCTCCGGTGACCGGGGCACGGGATGGACGGAACCCCGGCGAAGAGACGGGGCGAACCACTGTGGGGGGATCCATGGACAGGCTGCTGGAAGCCGGGGCGGTGCTCCCGCTCGGCGCGGGCGAGGAAGTGAAGGACGCCGAAGACGCGGGCGGTGCCGGTACGGGCGGCCGCGCGAGCGGCGGCCGGGCCGGGAAGCGGGGCGCCGCCGGGGGCACGGGGGCCGGGGACGCGGGCCCGGGTGACCGGCTGACGGCGCGGACGTACGGGCACCCCGCGCTCGGCGGACGCACGGTGGTGCGGCTGGTGCCCGAGGCCATCGGGCCCGCCGAGGACCTGGCGCTGGAGTATCTGGGCTTCGGGTCCGGGGGCGCGGTGCCGGTGGGGCGGGTGAAGCGGCAGTCGCTCGGCTTCCCGGCCTGGGCACTGGTCAACGACCCGGAGCACGGCCATCACGCGCTGGCGGTCGTCAAGGAGATGGAGCGGCTGACCCGGCTGGTGTCCACCAAGCCCGGGCTGGCGAAGGAGGGCTTCGACGAGATCGGCGACCGGCTCGACCGCTCCGTACCGCAGTTCCTGCCGACGTACTACGAACAGGTGGCGCGGCTCTTCCTCGCCGTCGAGTCGCAGCAGCAGGCGTCCGTGTTCTTCGGCAAGGCGCGGGCGGCCGAGCAGCGGCACGCGCTGCCGGTGGACGAGGAGCGGCTGCGGGAGGTGTTCCTGGAGTTCGCGGGGGCGGGCGCGCTCAGCGGCAAGGCCCTGCGGGAGCACGCCAAGGGGCTGAGTCAACGGCTCGGCCCGGACCGGGCGTACGCGGAGTTCCGTGTCGTCACCTCGCAGCGGTGCTCGGCGGGGCTCACCCCGTACGCGGGCATGCTGGAGGACCTGCGGCGCCTCGCCAGGGCCGCGGGGCTGGACGCCGCCGCCGAGGAGCGGGAGCTGATCGGGGAGATCATCCCGACGGGGGTGATGAGCCGGGCGTCGGGGAGCTTCTGGAAGTCCGCGCTGACCGCGCTGACCCAGGTGGCCGCCGAGGACCGTGGTGTACGGGAGAGGCTGCTGGCGCTGCTGCCGTCGGCGGGTGGCGACAGCCCCGAGGAGTTCGACGGCTCCTGGCTCGCGCTGCTCGACAAGTGCGGGGCCATCGAACTGCTGCTGGACGGGAGCGTTCCGGCCGCCGGCTGGCTGTCGGGGTGGTGCCTGCACCGGCAGCGCGGCTGGCGCTCCACCAAGCGGCTCCCGGCCGAACTGGCACTGGTGGAGCGGCTGGCGGACCGCCTGATCGAGGACGGCACCCCGGTGACCCTGGTGCGCTCGGGCCGGCGAGACAGCGTCGATCTCGATGTGCTGGACCTCTGTCTGGCGCTCGGAATCCCGGTGGGGACGCCCGCGGACGATGTCACGGCGCTGGATCTGACGGGCTGGCTGCAGAGCCCTCAGGAGGGCCGCAGGGATCTGGCGGCGCTGGCCGCGGACCCCCGGTTCGCGCGGGTGCTGCGCGCCGGGGTGGAGGGCCTCGCACAGGGCGGTGACGCGCAGTCCCGGCTCACCTGGATCGCGGAGCATCCCGCGCTGCGCACCGCGCTGGTGGGCTGGCTCTCCGACCGCGCCGACGACCTCACCGGGCCGATGGCGCTCCCGGGAGTCGACCGGCTGCTGCGGAGGCTGCTGGTGGCCGGGTTCCCCCCGGTGCTGGCGGCCGCGCCGGAAGCCCTGGGCCGTATCGCCTCGTTCTCCCCCGCCCCGGCGCTCGCGCACACCCTGCGCGCGGGTGTCCTGGACGAGCTGGGCTGGTCCGCGCTGGAGGAGGGCCTCAGGGGACTGGGCGAACCCGACCGCAAGGCCGCTGTCCAGATCAACCGCCACGGCGAAACCGGCTGGTACCGCCTGTCGGACGCCTGGCCGGGGCTGATCGTCCGGCTGGGGATGCAAGCAGTCGTCACCGGCCCCGACGGGGTGCTGGACCGGCTGACGATCTCCCTGCCCGCTCAGAAGAAGCAGACCTGGGACACCCCGCACGTCCGGTACGTCGGCGGGCAGTGGCTGACCGTGAGCGGAGTCGGTGACGACCGGCGGGCCCGCTGGTCGGGCCGCGCGGCCGATGTCTTCCAGCCCGACGGCACGCCTCCGGAGAACTGGGTCTCCCACCAGACTCCCTCCCTGCAACTGCCCGACGGCGGCCGCACCTTCGGCGGACGGCCGGTGCGCGCCGGTGACACGTCGTTCGCCGAGGAGTGGCGGGCGGTCGCCTCGGACGGGATCTCGGTCTGGGTGCTCCACGAGGGCGCCTGGTGGGACTACGACCCGGGGTCCGCCCGCCGGGGCCGGATCTCGGTGCCCTCCTTCTTCGACTCGGCGCTCGCCGAGGGCGGCGGCACCCTGCTGGAGGGGTACTGCCGCATGCTGCCCGTACAACCGGGGCTGGAGTCCTCGCCGTTCGGCAGCAAGGACGGTCTGCTCGGCTGGTGGGTGCGATTCGATCCGGGGACGCACACCCTCACCGCCTGTTCGGTCGACGGCAGCCGCAGCCCGGCGATCCCCGTTTCGGTGAATGCCGATCCGCGGTATCTGTCGGGCGGGATTCCGATGCCGCCGATGCGGCTGCCCGGCGGTGCCGTTCTGCACCCCCGCGAGACGCGCGGCTACGAGGCGAAGATCGAGTTCCATGACGCCGACGGGATGCTCCTGTCCTCCGTCACCGAGGGCGGGCTCGGCGGGGCGTACGCGGCAGGCACCCCCCTCGTACCGCCCGTGGGGTACTGGCACGCGCTGCGCCCGCGTGACGAGGAGGGCTCCGCGGCGCTGCGCGAGGTGACCACCGAGGACGCCCAGGCCCTGGTCACCGCGGTCGTCGAGGGCGCGAAGCCGGAGGACGCCGTACGGAACCTGCTGCCCGCGATCACCCACCCGGGGCTGCTGGCGGGGGTCGCCGGGCTCGTCGGCGAGGCCGCGCACCAGGCCGGGCGGGTCGCCAGGCTCGCCAAGTGGGCGGAGGAGGGACGGCTGGCTCCGACCTCGCGCGCCGCGGACCGGGTGGTCCTTCACGCGCACGACGGACTGCTGCGGAACGCGCTGTCCGGGCTCACCGAGCGGCGCCCCCGCGGCGGCTACTCCTGGGAGCAGCACGCCGCCACCGCCATGGGCCAGCTCTATGCGCTCCGTGACGTCCTCGCCCCGGACGCCGACGCCTCCAAGTCCGACCTGTCGGCCACCGGGATCGCCTGGACGGCCCTGCCCGGCGCGGGCATCGCGGCGACCGCCGTCCGTGCGGCATCGCCCGTCGTGGAGGAGGCCGAGCGGAAGGCACTGCTGGAGTTCCTGGACCTGGCGCTCACCGTGCGGGCGGACGGCGAGGCGATTCTCGCGGACCCCCGCGGACGGCTGCGCACCGTGCATCTGAAGTCGCGGAAAATGGGCCAGTTCCTCAGCATGCTCGGGGAGGTCCTCCACTCGGGCGCGCGGCGCCTGCTGTTCACGGGCTACCGGTACGGCGGGGACAACCACGCGCACTGGGACTGCGTCGAGTACGACCCGACGGGGACCTTCGGCGCCTGGAAGGGCCTGGTGGAGGTGGAGTCCGAAGTGCTGGGCTCCCCCGACGACCCGGTCCGCGCCGATGCCGTACGCCGGTTGGCCGACGCCGTCCGGGAGCGCGGGCCGATGCCGTACCGGCCGGAGCAGGCCGGGGAGTTCGCCGGGGCGGCCGGTGTGAGCGGCGCGGTCGCCGCGCTGCTCCAGCTCGGGCTCTTCGGTGTCGACGGCCTCGGCCGGGATGATCTGCTTCCTGCGGAGTACCTTGCTCCGCTGGGGCTCGGGACGCCCGACGCCAAGGCCGGGCGCGGGCTCCTCCGGGAGCTGTCCGGTGCCGAGCGCCGGCACTATGTCGGCCTGCTGCTGCCCGGCCCGGAGCGGGTCGACGGCCTGTGGGCCGACGGGTTCGACCTGGAACCCCTGGTCGGGGCCTGGGTGGCGGCCCGTGGGAAGCGGCGTGTCGCGCCGTCATGGCTGGTCACCCGCGCGATCGCCGACCGGGTTCCGGAGGTGCGGCTCGACAAGGCCCTCAACCCCGAGGCGCAGCCCGAACTGACGGGTCGTACCACACAGCGGCTCGACGGGGACGACGACCTGGTACCGGCGGAGCGGGAGAAGCTGCTCTCCGGCTCGGACATCGACGCGTATGCCGGCACGCTGCGCTGGCTCGCCTACCGGCTGCCGTTCGGGGACCCCCTGCGAGCGACCCTGCCCGTCACTCTGCGAGCCCTGCGCGAGCGGCTCGCCGACCCCGAGCTGCTGGTCAACCTCGGTGTGGACTGGGACGAGACGGGCAAGGGGACCTCGGTCCGGCTCCGGGAGGCCTCCGGACTGGCCCGGCGCGGCAAGGCCTCGGAGGGGATCGTCGAGCTGTCGGACGGCCTGGTGCTGACGCCGATGCGCTACTCGTCCGAGGGGGACTCGGTGTGGGTGCGTACCTCGGCCGTGGTGGCGGGCGACGGTGCGGGACCCGATCACCCCGCGCTGAAGCTCCTGGTCGCGGTGGCGGGTGAGAAGCCGTATCTGAAGGAGTTGCGGACGCTGCTGAGCGCGGAGTTCGAGGCCCTGGTGAGCGCCGACGGCCCGCCCGGAGCGGCGCAGTCCCCGGCGCACAGCGTCCCCGGGCTGGTCACCGGGGTACAGGAGCGGTTCGGCCTCGGGGAGGACGCGGCGTGCCTGTATCTGATGCTGCTGGCGCTGCCCGATCCGACCGACAGGAACCAGGCGGAGTGGACCGGCTGGAAGCCCGCCCGGCTGAAGAAGGCGCGCGCCGAACTGGCGGCCACGGACCTGGTGGTGGAGGCGAAGCGGTCGCGGGCGGGACGTTCGCTGTTCCTGCCCGGCGGCTGGCTGGACGCCAAGGCCCCCAGGCTGCCCGTGGAGAGCTGGAAGACCTCACTGCTGCCCTGGAGCATGTACGGCTTCGTGGTGCCGGACCGGCCGGTGCCCGAGTTGTTCGCGGCGGCCTGGCGGCGGGTGACGGACGGCGACGCGCCGGGGTTCGAGGAGTTCAAGGGGCGTGGCGGCCGTAACGCCAGAGGAGGTTCGCGATGAGCGACGAGATGCCGGGGACGGATGTGCCGCGTGCGGTACGTCAGGTGGAGCTGCCGGAGGACCGGTACCGGGAGGAGCTGGAGTTCCTCGCCGCCCATGACACGGGGCCGAGGCCGCCGGGCTGGCGGATGACACCGCGCTCGGTGGTGCGGTTCGTCTGCGGCTCGGGCGACGAGCCGCAGAAGGCGGCGGACGGACGGCACATGGTGGTGTCACGGAAGTTCGTGGGCGACCGGGCGCTCGTCGAGCGCTGTGTGGTGACCCTGGCGGGCGAGCGCGGGCTGCTGCTCGTCGGCGAGCCCGGCACCGCCAAGTCGATGCTGTCGGAGCTGCTGTCCGCCGCGGTGTGCGGCTCCAGCACCCTCACCGTGCAGGGCACCGCGGGCACCACCGAGGACCAGCTCCGCTACGGCTGGAACTACGCGATGCTCCTCGCCAAGGGCCCGAGCAGGGAAGCCCTGGTGCCGTCGCCGGTCCTGACCGCGATGACCCGTGGCGCGGTCGCCCGGGTCGAGGAGGTTACCCGCTGTCTGCCCGAGGTGCAGGACGCGCTGGTGTCGCTGCTCTCCGAGCGCCGGATTTCGGTGCCCGAACTGGCGGGCGACGACGGTGCGGAGGGGACCGTGCACGCAGTGCCCGGCTTCACGCTGATCGCCACGGCCAATCTCCGGGACAAGGGCGTGTCGGAGATGTCCGCCGCGCTGAAACGGCGGTTCAACTTCGAGGAGGTCGGGCCGATCGGGGATCTCGACGCCGAGACGGCGCTGGTACGGGGCCAGGCCACGGCGGCACTGGCCCGGTCGGGGGCCGCGTTCGGGGTGGACGACGCGGTGCTGGAGGCGCTGGTGACGGCGTTCCGGGATCTGCGTTCGGGCCGCAGCGCCGAGGGCTGGGAGATCGAGCGGCCCTCGACGGTGATGTCCACGGCCGAAGCGGTCCATGTCGCCACGTCGATGGGGATCGGCGCGGCCTATCTGGGCGACGGCCGCGATGTCGTACGCACCCTGCCGGGGCATCTGCTGGGCACGGTCCGCAAGGACGACCCGTCCGACCACGCCCGGCTCCTCGGGTACTGGGACGGCCCGGTCCGCCGCCGGGCCGAGAGCGGCGCGCCGCTGTGGCGGACGCTGTGGGAGCTCCGCGATGAACTCGCCTGACGCGCCGGGGACTCCGTTCCCCGCGGGCGGGCAGCCCGAGGAGGCGCTGTCCTCGCTCGCCGGGTGCCGTGACCCGTATCTGATCGGGGTCAGGCATCACTCCCCCGCGCTGGCCGCGGCGGTTCCGGCGCTGCTGGACGCGGCGGCTCCGGAGGTGCTGTTCATCGAACTGCCCGAGGAGTTCGCGCCGTGGCTCGGGCATCTGTCCGACCCGGCGACCGTGCCGCCGGTCGCGCTGGCGGGCAGTGGGGACGCCCTGGTGTTCCTGCCGTTCGCCGAGTTCTCGCCGGAGCTGGCCGCGCTCCGGTGGGCGCGGGAGGCGGGGGTCGAGGTCGTCCCCTTCGATCTGCCGCTGGCCGCCCGGTCACGCAGGGAGCCCGAGGAGCCGGTGCCGGGCTCCTCCCCCGGGGCGGCCGGGCCCGAGGTGCCCGGACCCGGCGCGGACAGGGCCCCGGCGGGCGGCCCGGAGCACGGCATGTCCGCAGCGCCCGAGGATGGCGGGACCGATGCGGGCCCTGAGGGCGCGGCCCGCACCGCTCCGGTCTCCGGGGCCACCCCCGCCGGGGCGCTCACGGCGGCCCTGCG
Source organism: Streptomyces sp. NPDC051018 (assembly GCF_044456085.1). NCBI lineage: Bacteria > Bacillati > Actinomycetota > Actinomycetes > Kitasatosporales > Streptomycetaceae > Streptomyces > Streptomyces sp. NPDC051018. The sequence goes on along the minus strand of NZ_JBITFN010000001.1, from coordinate 115,971 downwards.
GGCGCGGGCGGGGGGCCGTCCCGGTGACGATCTGTGGGACCGGCTCGTCGAGGCGGCCGCCCCCGGCTGTGAGCCGGAGGCCCTGCGCCGGGCCGCCCTGCTGGTCGGCTGGGCCCTGCGCGCCGACGCGGGCGCGGTGGACCCGTACGACCTGCGGCGCGAGGCCAATATGCGGCGGCGGCTGGCGGAGCGCGGGGAGCGGCGTGCGGCGGCGGTGATCGGCGCGTTCCACGCACCCGCGCTCAGAGGAGTCCCCGCCGGGGGCGGCGGCCCCGGGTACACGGCGGCCGACCGGCCGGAGCAGGCGAGAGGCACCGCCCGGGGGCCGGCGGAGGGGTCCGGTCCGGGGAAGCGCGCCGCGGAACACACGGAGATCGTCACCTCGCTGGTGCCGTACTCGTATCCGCTGCTCGACGAGCGTTCCGGATACCCGGCCGGGATCCGGGATCCCGAGTGGCAGCACGGCGTCCTGCGGGCGGCGGGCGACCCCCGGCTGCTGGACGAGCTGCTGACCACCACGGCCGTACGGATCTGTGCGGCCGTCCGGGAGGCCGGGCATCCGAGCGGCCCCGCCGACGCGCGGGAAGTCGTACGGATGGCACGCGATCTGGCCACCCTGCGCGGGCTGCCCGCCGCGGGCCGCGGCGAACTGGCCGAGGCGGCCCAGACCGTGCTCACACAGGGGCGGCTGCTGGGGCGCGGCCGGGTCGTGGCCACGGCCATGGAGCAGGTCCTCGTCGGCGGACGGCAGGGCAGGCTGGCGCCGGGGACACCGCGTTCGGGGCTCGGGCCCGCGGTCGAGGCGGAGCTCGCCGGTCTGAAGCTGCCCGGGCCCGGGGAGCCCGGGTCCCGGGAGCTGCGACTGGACGTGCTGCGCACCGACCTCGACCGGCGCCGTGAGATCTGTCTGCGGCGGCTCGCCGTGTGCCGCGTTCCGTACGGGCAGGAGTCCGAGGTCGCGGGAGTCGGCGACGCGGCGGCGCTCACCACCCGCTGGGCCGTGGCCTGGTCCCCGTCGACGGCCGCGATGCTCGATGTGGCCGGACTCCACGGAGTGACCCTGGAGCAGGCGGCGTCCGGAGTCCTGCGCCGCCGGCGCGCGGAGGAGCAGCGGCAGGGCGGGCCGACGGCGGCGGAGGCCGTCGACGGCCTCGCGGAGGCGGTCCGCTGCGCCCTGCCGGAACTCGCCGCCCAACGGCTGGGTGAACTGGCCGAGCTGCTGCCGGCGACGGGCACCCTGCCCGAACTGCTCTCGGGCATGGCCCTGCTGGACCGCATCAGGTCCGGGCATGTGCCGGGGCTCGACGCCGGGTGGCAGCGGCCGGCGGTTGACGCCGCGTACGAGGAGCTGACCACGGCGGGGGTGCGCTCCCTCGACGGCCTCGCGGGCTCCACCGATCCGTCCGACGCCCGGGCCCTCGTCTCGCTCGCGGGGCGCGCATCGGAGATCGGCGGCGGACTGCGCCTTGCGGACGCGCTGGCCCGGCTGGAGACGGACGCGACGCCTTTGATCCAGGGGGCGGCGGGGGCCGCGCGGGTGCTGCTGGGGCAGCGGGATCCGGGCGGGTTCGGCGCGGGCCTGGCGTCGCGCGCGGATGCCGCCCACACCTCCGAACTACGGGGCAGGCTGGCCGAGTTCCTGCGGGGCACGCTGCTCGCGGCGGGCCCTCTGCTGGAGACCGGCCGGGCGCTGGATCCCCTGCTGGAGAGGGTGGAGGCGCTGACGGACCGGAGGTTCCTGGACCGGCTGCCGGCGCTGCGGGCGGGCTTCGACACGCTGTCTCCGGCGGCCCGTTCCCGTCTGCTGTCCGTGGTCGAGGACCGTACGGGTACGGCGGCGGGCACCCTCTCCGGCCCGGTGACGGACCCCGGCACGCTGGGTCTGCTGGCGCTGGCCGACCTGGCGGGCAGGGAGGCTCTGGCGGCGAGGGCGCTGGGCCCGGGCGAGGAGGGTGTGACGGCGCCCCCGGGTTCCGGTTCCCGCGCCGGTGCTGCCGCCGCTGCCGCCGCTGCCGGGGACACGCCCGGCATGGACGGCCGCCCGGCGGCGGAGGCGGGCGCCGGCACGGGAGCGCGGATACCGGACCCCGTGGTGTCAGGGCCCGGTTCCTGGGCAGCGGCACCGGATGCCGGGGCATCGGGGCCGGGGGCGGGACCCGGTTCCGGGCCGGGATCCGGCTCCTGGCCGCGATCCGCTTCCGGGCCGGGACCCCGGGTGGTGCTGTCCAGGGGTGCGGGGCCTGGGAATTCGGAGTCCGGGAATTCGGAGTCCGGGAATTCGGCGAGCGTGGTCACGTCGTCGGGTTCCGGGGAAGCCGGGGCCGAGGAGGGCGGGTCCGGGAGGGCCGGGGCGGCAGGGACCGGCTCCGTGGGAGCGGGTGCCGAGAGGACCGGTTCCCTGAGCGTCGGCTCCGTGGCGTCGCCTCCGGACAGCGCTACCGGTCCGGACAGCGGCATCAGTTCGTACGGCGCCACCGGCTCGTACAGCGGCACCGGCCCGGACAGCGGCACGAGTTCGGGCGGGTTCGGTCCGGACGGCGAGACTGGTTCGGGCGGGACCGCCGTCCCCGGTGCGGAAGGCGGGGGCATCGCGCTCACGCCCGGCGAGCGGTGGCGGCTGCTGCTGGGCCGGGGCCGGGAGTTGAGCGGAGGGGCCCGCCGGTACGCCACCGCGCTGGACGAGTTGTACGGCCGGGGGCGCGGTGAGGGCTCCCGTGGTGACGAGGGGTACGGCGGGAGCGGCTCCGGCGGGGGCGACCAGCCCTCGTATCCGGGTGTGCGGGCCTGGTCGGAGGAGCTGGCCGCGCTCTTCGGACCCGGTGTGCGGGAGGAGGTACTGGCATCCGCCGCGGACGCGGGCCGGGTCGACGCCGCGTTCGAGCTGGATCCCTCGGCGGCCCGGCCGTCGGTCGAACTGCTGCGGACGGTTCTCTCGTACGCGGGCGGACTTCCCGAGCAGCAGCTCGCCCGGCTCAGACCACTGGTGGCGCGGCTGGTACGGGAGCTGACGGAGGCACTGGCCAACCGGCTGCGGCCCGCGCTCACCGGACTGACCCACCCCAGGCCCACCCGCCGGCCCGGCGGCCCGCTGGATCTCCCGCGTACCCTGCGGGCGAATCTGACGACCGCCCGCAGGGACCCGGACACCGGTGCGGTGAGCGTGCTGCCGGAGCGGCCCGTGTTCCGTACCCGCGCCCGCAGGTCGACGGACTGGCGGCTGGTGCTGGTGGTGGACGTCTCCGGTTCGATGGAGGCGTCGACGATCTGGTCCGCGCTGACGGCGTCCGTCCTCGCCGGAGTCCCGGCTCTCAGCACACATTTCGTGGCCTTCTCCACCGAGGTCCTCGACCTCACGGACCAGGTCGACGATCCGCTGGGCCTGCTGCTGGAGGTCCGGGTCGGCGGGGGCACCAACATCGCCCGCGGGTTGCGGTACGCGCGCGATCTCGTCACCGTGCCGTCCCGCACGCTGACCGTCCTGATCAGCGACTTCGAGGAGGGCGGGCCGGTCGGCCCGTTGCTCTCCGAGGTGCGGACCCTGGTCGACGCGGGCTGCCATGTCCTCGGCTGCGCCTCCCTCGACAACGAGGGCCTGCCCAGATACTCGACCGCCGTGGCGGGCCGCCTGGTCGCCGCGGGAATGCCGGTCGCCGCACTCAGCCCTCTGGAGCTGGCCCGCTGGGTCGGCGAGCGCGTAGGAGGTACGCAGCGATGACGACACCGTCGACGCCCCTTCCCCCGGTGGCCGCCGATGTCGCGGCCGGGGCCCTCGATCTGCTGCCCGCGCGACTGCGCAAGCGGGTGGACGGCGCGCTCGCGAAGGTGCCCGGCTGGCCCGTCGAGGCGACGCCGGACGGCGTACGGATCGGGGTGGACGGCGAGACCGCCGTGACCCTGAGGGTCACCGGCGGAATCGTGGCCCGTGCGGACGACGCGGTGTGCGACTGTCTGCTCGCCCCGGCCTGTCTGCACCGTGCGGCCGTCCTGTCGAGCGCTCCTCTGGCCGAAGAGGCCCCCGGCGTAACGGGACTACCGGAAGCACCGGAGGCGGAGCGCCACGGCGCCCCGGGTGCGGCCGGCCCCGATGAGCCAGCGCCCGAGTCCCCGGCCGGCCCGGGGCCCGCGCCCGGGACGGCCCCCGCGCCGAGCCCGGCTCGGGCTCCCGCCGCCGGTCCGACCGAGGCCGCCGGTCCGACCGAGGCCACCGGTTCGGCCCAGGCCGCAGGGCCCGCCCGCGCCACGGGTCCGGGTTCCCGTCCCGGGGCCGCGGTCGCGCTGTCACCGGCCCAGGTCACCGCCGTCGCCGCGCTCCGTACCGCCGCGACGGCCGTACTGGTCACGGGGGTCACCGGGGCCGGGGCGGTTCACCGGGCCGAGTTGCTGCACGCGGCGCACTCGGGCCGGCTGGCGGGGCTGCATCTGCCCGCCGCGGCCGCGGTGCGGATCGTACGGCTGCTGGGAGAGGCGCGTTCGGAGGATCCCTCGTTCCGGTTGTCCGCGCTCTCGGGCGAGCTGGCCGAGCTGCTGGACCTGCTGCGCAGCCCCGCCGACGCGGTGACGCCCGCCCGGCGCTCCTACGAGCCCGCGAAACCCCTGCGGCTGTACGGGCTGTTCACCGAACCGGTCGTCACCGCCTCCGGCTACGCGGGCGCGACGGCGTACGGCTGTGCGTCCGACGGCACGCTCTACACGGTCTCCGATGTGGCACCCGGTGAACCGGCCCGTGCGCTCCAGGCGGCCGGTGCGCCCCTCCCGGGCGGCTGTGCGCTGCCACTGCGCGCCTGGGGTGACGGCGGCGGGGTGATGCTGACGAACCCGACGCTCTCGCCGGACGGCCGTATCGGCGGCGGCTCCCGGGTGCGGTCCGTGAAGGCGGCGGGAGCCCGCTGGCACGAGCCGCCGCTCGACGCCCTCTGGCAACGGCGCCCGGCGGATCAGCTCGCGGGCGCGCTGGACTGGCTGGCGCGGTCCCCCGAGACCCGTACCGCGGGCGGCGATCTCCTCTTTCTGACGGGGACGGTCACCTCGGAGGGCTTCCGGGTGACGCACGGCCCGCTGGTGCGGCTGCTGGCCCCCGACGAGCGTCCGGAGCTGCCGTACGGGGAGAATCTGCGGCTGATCGCCTCACGGCCGGGGCTCCGGCTGCGGCTGATCGGACGGGTGGTGGGTGACCGTCCGGGCGGTGTGCAGGCGCTGGCGGCGGCATGGGAGGGGCACGGCGGTGAGCCGGTGCGGATGGATCTGGGACTGCGCAGGCTGAACCGTTCCCACATACCCGAGCCTTTGCCGGCCGCCGTGGGAGCCACGGAACCCGGGGGTCTCCCCGCCCCGCCGCCCGCACTGCCCATGGAGTTGGATCTCCTCCGTCGCACGGTCGATCGCGCGGTCGCCGGAGGGCGCGCGGTCATCGCGGCCTCGGCCGATGGTGAACTGCCGCGCCGGTTGCGGGAGGTGGGGCTGACGACGGGGGCCCGGTGTGCGCGTTCCCTGGCCGAGACGGCGGCCGACCGCCGTCATGACGGCCTCGGCAGGCTGCTGCCGGCCGACCCGGACGCCTTCGCCACGGCCTGGCTGGCGGCGGCCGTGTACACCTCGGCAGCGGCGCGTTCGCTGCTGCCCGCGGCCTGGTCGGCGCCCGCTCCCCCGGCCCACGTCCCCTCACCGCGGTGAACCGATCGGCCGTGGCGGGCGTCTGACCAGGTATGAAGCGACCACGACTGAGGCTACGGCGGCAGCGTGCGGGGCAACTGGAGCCGCCGCGGCCGCCCCGTCCGAGCCGGTCCGGCCGGCTGCGGCTGCCCCGGACCCGGCGCGGGCAGCGGCTGATCGCCCAGGCCGTGATGGTCGGGACGGTGGTCGCTCTCGCCCCCGCGACCTGGATGCACACGACCGCGGACGGCCGCGTCCGGGCGGCCTCCGAGGTCCCGGCGCAGGACGTCGCCATGGTCTTCGGCGCCGGTCTGTGGAACGGCAGGCCCACGAGGTATCTCGCGCACCGGCTGGACACGGCGGCCGAGCTGTACCGGGCGGGCAAGGTCAAGGTCGTGCTGGTCACCGGGGACAACAGCAGGGCGGAGTACGACGAGCCGGACGCGATGCGCACCTATCTCACCGAGCGCGGGGTGCCGGACGGCCGGATCGTCAGCGACTACGCGGGGTTCGACACCTGGGACTCCTGTGTGCGGGCGAAGAAGATCTTCGGTGTCGATCGCGCGGTACTGGTGACGCAGGGCTTCCATATCCGGCGGGCCCTCGCGCTGTGTGATTCGGCGGGGATCGAGTCGTACGGAGTCGGGGTCGAGGAGCCCCGTGACGCCAACACCTGGTACTACGGCGCGCGGGAGATGGTCGCGGCGGGCAAGGCGGCGCTGGACGCGGCGTTCAAACCGGATCCGACGTTCCTCGGGGACCAGGAGAAGGGTGTCCAGGAGGCGCTGGCCTCCGCCGACGGCTGAGGGCCGGGCCACGGTCCCCGGGAGCCGCCCCACCGGCCACGGATCCATGACGGCGAGCGCCGGGCCGTATCGGCAGACGGGCAGAACCCGGCGGCGGACGGGCAGAACCCGGCGGCGGACGCCGGGCCATGGCGGCGGCGGGCTGCGGACACCGTTTCCCGGGCAGGACCGGGGGGCCACCCGGGCAGGGCCGGTAGCCCACAGCCCGCGCTTTCACAGGCCGCCGCCCTGTCATAGGTCACCGCCGGCGGCGACCGCTCGTGTCACCGATAGGACGCACGGACGCGCAACACACGCCGGACACGCGGGTGCACGCTCGCGTCACCACCCCCGGCGCGCGACAGTGAGCGCTATGGCAAACATGGAACACGATGTCGCGACCCTGCTCAGCCGTCACTCCGAGGCCCTCGCGCTGTTCACCGAACGGGTCCATGCCGTCCGGGCGGACCAGTGGGACGAACCGACGCCGTGCACCGATTGGTCCGTGCGCGATCTCGTCAACCATCTCACCGCCGAACAGCTGTGGGTGCCCGATCTGGTGACCGACGGTTCCACGATCGCCGACATCGGCGACGCGTACGAGGGCGATGTCCTCGGTGCCCGGCCGCGCTCCGCCTGGGACGCGGCGGCGCGCGGTGCGCGCAAGGCGTTCGGGAAGCCGGGCGCGCTGGAGCGGACGGTGTGGCTCTCGTACGGTGAGACCCCGGCCGTCGCGTACTGCGCGCAGATGACGACCGACGCCGTGGTGCACGCCTGGGATCTGTCACGGGCGATCGGCGCGCCCGAGCGGCTTCCGGCGGCGCTGGTGAACTTCGCTCTGGAGGAGGTCACTCCCTATGCGTCGGAGCTGTCCAAGTCCGGCCTCTTCGCCCCGCCGATCGAGCCGCCGCCGGGCGACAGCCATCAGACAAGGCTCCTGGCGCTGCTGGGCCGCCGGGCCTGAGCCCCGCCCGGCCCGTACCGCCCGCCGTCGCGCCGGACGGCCCGGCGAGCCCGGTCGGCGTCGGCGGCCTCTGGTCCGCCGCCGACGGGCATATTGTCCGGCGCCGTATGACTCCACGGCAGGGAGCGCCGCCTGCCGTACGGCTCGCCGGCGTCACGGGGTGTGCGGTACGGCGGGTCGGGCCCGCGCCCGCCGGGCAGGCGTCCGGTCCGGCCAGTCGCCGCCGGGTACCAGAGTGCCTCCGGAACGGAGCCGGGCGGTTGTCCCGGCCGCGGCGAGGTACACCCAGGCGCGTACGGGGGTGCCGTCCGGGCGCAGGACGTCGCGGGCGACCCGTTCGTAGAGATTGCCGGAGTGGCCGGGGGCGTTGTATCCCTCCAGTTCGTCGAGCGCGGCGACCAGCGCCTCGTACCGCCCCGGTGCGGCCGTCAGCAGTTCGCCGGTGACGAAGAGGCGGCTGTCGCCGGGGGTCTCGACGGCGTACGGATAGCCGGGGCCGTGGTACAGGACGGCTCCCGGCAGGAATCCGGGCTCCTCGGCGGCGGTCCGGCCGCGCAGAAGGAGGTCGTGGTTGTGACGCCCGGGGCGGAGGGTGCCGTAGACGAAGAAGGGGAGTTCGGGTTCGGCAGTCATCGGTCCCCGGTCTCCGCGTCGATCCACGCGAGATAGGCGGCGCTGCCGTCGGTCACGGGGGTCGCGATGATCTCCGGGGTGTCGTAGTCGTGTGCCGCGAGCAGATGGGCTTCGAGCTGGGCATAGCGGGCGGAAGTGGTCTTGAAGAGGACCTGCCACTCCTGGGCGGTCTCGATGGCGCCCTGCCAGTGGTAGACGGAGGTCACGGGCGCGGAGATCTGCGCGCAGGCGGCGAGCCGGGCCTCGACCGCACCGCGCGCCAGTTCCTCCGCCTTGGCGGCGCCGTCGGTGGTGGTGAGTACGGTCAACGCGGTCGGTGTCATAACCACACGGTACGCATCACCGGTACGGCACAGGAGGTGTCCCTCCCCCGCGCGCCAGACGGCCCGGCCGTCGGCACCGCGCCGCCGGTCCGGCGCCTCATGAACCGGCCGGGGTGACCGGGCCGACGCGGTACGAACCGTCCCGTGCGGTACGGACCGGCTGGGTGCGGCACGCACCGTCCCGTGCGGGACGAACCGTCCGGTCGGCGGTGGCGTACGGCGGTCCGGAACCGGTCGTGAAGCGTACGAGCCGCAGCTCCGGCGCGGGCACCCGCGCCGGAGCAGGGCCTCCGTCCCGTCGCCGGTCGGCGTGGGGACGTACGGAGTCAGTCGGTGTAGGGACGTACGGACTTGGCGTCCCTGACGGCCAGTCCCCACCAGGCGAGTTGGTCGAGCATCGACAGGGCAGCGCCGTCACACGCCTCGGGGCCCTTGTGCCGGCCGTCGGCGTCGAACTGTGAGTGGGCGTGGGGGAAGGAAACCGTGTCACGGATGGCGACCGCGTGCATCTCGGTGAACACCTGCCGCAGATGTTCGACCGCCCGCAGGCCGCCCGAGATTCCTCCGTACGAGACAAAGCCGACGGGTTTGGCTCGCCACTCCGTGAAGTGCCAGTCGATGAGGCTCTTGATCGAGGCGGGATACGAGTGGTTGTACTCGGGTGTGACGACGACGAAGGCGTCCGCCCGGGCCAGCATCGGCGACACCGTGGCGAGCGTCTCGCTCACGGCGGGCTCGGGCTTCGGGGTGAGACGGGTGGAAAGGGTGTGATCCCCGAGATCGAGGAACCGTACGTCGAAGTCCTCCCGTCCGCGTGCGTGTTCCAGGAACCATTCGGCGACGACGGGCCCGAAGCGGCCGGCCCGGTTGCTGGAGGAGATGACGACGAGATCGAGCGGAGCGGGACGGGCGGTGAGGGTTGCGGACGTATCGGGTGTGATGAGGTCCATGGGGGAGAGAGTCGTTCCTCAAGTTCGGTCGAGGTCAAGCGGCGCCGGTCCCGTTGGCCGTATCGGTACGCCTCGTGGCTGGTGCCCGGCGGTCGGGTCCGGTCCCGGTACGGCGGTGCCGGCGGAGCAGCGCTGCCGGAACGGTGCCGACCGGCCGCCCCGCCGGAACAGTGCCGATGGGCCGAACGCCGACCCGGAGGCGTACAGGCACCCGGAGGCCGGGCGACCGGACGGCCGCACGAAGCGGGAGAGCGGCCGACCGGGAGACCGGTCCCGATGACGGCTTGCCCCCGCCGTCACCCGATCGGCGCGCCCGGACCGACGTTTCACCCGCACCCTCACTGACCTGCGACGACACTTCGCGTCCAGTACGCCACGCCGTGCAATGGGGGCGAATCTGATGCCCAATCAGCAGGCGCGGCCGGCCGGCCGCGCCTTTCCTCGGAAGAGACGCCGCAGAACCACCGCGCTTCCGGAGGAACACCATGCGCACCACCGCCCGCCTGCTGACCAGCGCCGCGCTGGCAGCCGCCGCCATAGGCTTCGGACTCGGTGCTTCGGGAGCGTACGCCGGGGAGGTCGACGCCCTCGAAGTCTTCCCGTCGACCGCCGAGCACGGTGCGACCGTCACGGTGAACACGACCGCCTGCGGCAGGAGCGGGCATGCCGTCGGTGACGCCCGCTCGCTGGGCGTGGGCGAGTTCCGGCTGGCGCAGGGCACGCACAAGGAGGTCGTGGTCGGGGAGTTCAGGATTCCCCGGGGCACCGAGTCGGGGACGTACTCCATCGAGGTGCGCTGCAAGGACGGCAGGCGCGCCCTGGGCGACGTGGTCGTGCGCAGTCGCGAGAGCGAGGAAAAGGGCGAGCACGGCCGCAATGAGTCGAGCGGTTACGGGGAGCCGAGCGGCCATGTGCGGACCGGTCTCGGCGGCAGCGTGGGCCCGGACACCACCCAGATCGCGGCGGGTGTGGCCGTACTGGCCGCTGCCGCCGTCGGCGGGACCCTGCTTCTGCGTCGTCGGGCGAGCGGCGACCAGGGCAGCTGAGGGACCGGCCACGCCGGTCCCGTACCCGCCCCGTCCCCCGTTCCTGTCGGGCTCAGCCCCGGGAACGGGGGCACATCGGCACCCGGGCCCGCTCGCACGGCCCGGGCACGCCGCCCCGGTCACACCATCACCCCGGTCACGCCGCCTCGGTCACGGTCCTCGCCGCGCGCGGGGCCGTGTGGCCCCTTACGGCCCGCCGGGCCCGCACCCCCGAACGGAGGACCGTTGAGCTCCAAGGCCAAGGGGTGGTGTCTGGCCGCCGCCGTATGCGCCGGTCTGTGGCTGGTGCAGAACGGCGCGCAGAAAGTGACACCGCCCGTGCCCTCCGCCGCCCAGGCGTTCGCGGCCGGACCCCGGACGCACACCGATGCCGCCGCCGACCCCCTCCCGCCCGCCGCACCCCTGCGGCTCCGTATCCCGGACATCGAGGTCGACGCGCCCCTGATGGGCCTCGGTCTCGGCAAGGACGGCAGTCTGGAGGTACCGCCGGCCGGGAACCGGAATCTCGCGGGCTGGTACCGGCACGGCACCGCGCCGGGCGCCAGGGGCACCTCCGTCGTCGCCGGTCATGTCGACAACGCCCGGGGACCCGCCGTCTTCTACAGCCTCGGCGCGCTGGAGAAGGGCCATCGCATCGAGGTGTCACGGGCCGACGGCCGCACGGCCGTCTTCACCATCGACGCGATCGAGGTGTACGAGTACGACAAGTTCCCGGACCGGAAGGTGTACGGGGCCACGGACCGCGCCGAACTGAGGGTGATCACCTGCGGCGGCGGCTTCAGCGAGAAGTCCGGCTACCAGGGGAATGTCGTGGCCTTCGCCCATCTCATCGGCGTACGGAACGACAAGGCGGCCTGAAGGGTCCCCGGCCGTGCGGGCCTCACACGGCCCGGGCCCATGAACACGGATTCCCGACCCGGGACCCCGGCCCCCCGGGCCCCCGACCCCAGGCTCCGGGCACATGGCCTCGGGCCCGGCTCGCTCCGGGGCCGCACGGGTGGCACGGGCCCGGGTCCGGGCCGGACGGTCAGTCCCCCGAGGCCGCGTCCCCCTGCTCGCGGAGCTTCATCGCCTGCTCGTACACGACCGCCCCCCGCTCCGGGGAGAAGTCCAGCCGCGCGAGAACGCCTGGCACGGCGATGGAGGGCATCAGGGTGCGATACAGGGCCGAGATCCGCTCGGGCATGTCCTCGCGGTCCGTCATGATGCTCGACAGCACCTGGATGCCGGTGAAGGCACCCGTGAAGGTCCACGAGAGGCCGTCCACATCGATGTGCGGCAGCAACTCCCCGTTCAGACGGGCCTCGTTGAAAAGGCTGCGGCTGTAGTCGATCCAGCCGCGCATGGGCACACGACGGTCGAGGCCGTCCTTGGCCGAGCCCTGGTCGACGGTCAGGCGCACACTCCCCTGGATGATCGGATCCCCGGTCCCCCGCTGGAGCAGATGGGTGAGAAGCTGCGCGGTGTCCAGCGACTCCTGGAGCTTGAGCTCCTGCCGCGGAACAGCCGGCAGCGCGTCGACCTGGGCGGCGAGAACCGCCTGCGCCAGCTCCTCCTTGGACGAGAAGTGGAAGTACAGGGCACCCTTGGTGAGCTCCGCCCTCTCCAGAATGTCGGTGATCTTCGTCGCCTCGTACCCGACCTCGTCGAACATCGCGGCCGCCACGACCAGGATCTTCTGCCGTGTACGGATGGCCCGCTCCTGCTGCGCCATGAGGCGCCTCCCTCGCCGCTCGGACGTAAAAGAAAACCGAAGGGTCTGATTCTAACAGTCAGGGGCGGCGAACGCGGTCCGCCGGGATCCTGGACCCGAAGTCCGGAATCACCGCGGAGTCCGCGCTCACCGCCTCCACTGCCGTGGCCCTGCCTGTTTGTTCTGTTCCGTTGTTCTTCTTCTGTGTTTTCTTGCGTTCTTCAGCTGTTCTGCAGTTGTGCAGTCCTGCCGTTCTACCGCTCTGCTCGTTCCGTTCCGCCGGTGTACGGCCCCGCCCGGCGCGCCGGCGGTCCGCCGCCGGCGCCCACGGGCTCAGCGCGCCTGGACGAGTTCCTCGTCCTTCGGCCGGGGCGCCGTCTCCGAGCCCGCCACGACCTTGGCGTGCTTGCCGGCGCGGGGCGTCCGCATCAGGAAGAAGGCCAGTACCGCCGCGGCCACCACACCCGCCGCTCCCGCCAGGAAGCTGTGGGCCATTCCGGTGGTGAATGCCTCACGCGCGGCCTCCAGCAGCGTGGAGTCCTTGGTCTTCCGGGCCAGTTCGAGCGCGTGCCCCATGGATTCGCGGGCCGCCTCGGGAACGGTGGCGGGCATGGCACCGGTGTAACCGGACGAGAGGACCGCCCCGATGACGGCGACGCCGAGGGCCGCGCCCGCCTGCTGGATGGTGTCGTTGAGGGCCGAGCCGACACCCGCGTGCTCCTCCGGTACGGCTCCCATCAGGGCCGCGATCGCCGCCGGCATCGCCAGACCGCTGCCCGCACCCATGAGCAGCATGGCACCGATCAGCACACCCCAGCCGTCGTCGGCGGACAGGCTCGCCAGCAGCGCGAAGCCGGAGGCGATGACGATGAGGCCGGTGACCGCCATGGCCCGGTTGCCCGTCCTGGCCACCAGCGAGGCGCCGATGGTGTTGAACACCAGGGTGGCGACGGCCAGCGGTGCGAAGGCGAGACCGGTCTCGGTCGGGGAGTAGCCCAGCACGAACTGCAGATACTGGGTCAGCACCAGCATCAGACCGCCGTTGGCGAAGGTCAGCAGCACGAGCGAGAAGCTCGCCCCGGTGAAGACCTTGTTGCGGAACAGGCTGACGGGCACCATCGGCGAGTCCGTACGGGTCTCCCAGACCGCGAACCCGATCAGACCGATCAAGGTCACCGCCAGGGAGATCTGGGTACCGGTGTGGTCGAGTCCGCCCTTGGGCAGTTCGATGATGGTCCAGACGAGCGCGGTCATGCCGGCCATCGACAGCACCATGCCGAGCGGGTCGGCCTTGCGCCACGGACCCTTGGACTCCGGCATCAGCACCAGCGCGGCGACGATCGCCAGAATCGCGATCGGGATGTTGATCAGGAAGACCGCGCCCCACCAGAACTTGGCGATGAGCGCACCCCCGAGAACGGGACCGCCGACCAGACCGACCATCGCCACCGCGCTCCAGGCCGCGATCGCCTTGGGCCGCTCGTCCTCGTCGAAGACCGTGATCAGGATGGACAGCGTGCTCGGCATCACCAGCGCACCGCCGACCCCCATGAGCACCCGGCCCAGGATCAGCTGCTCGGGATTGGCCGCGACGGTGGCGAGCACCGAGGCGGCGCCGAAGAGCACCAGCCCGATGATCATCACTTTCCGCCGGCCGTACTTGTCGGAGAGGCTCCCCGCGGTCAGCAGCAGTCCGGCGAAGACCAGCATGTACGAGTCGATGATCCACTGGATGTCCTGGGCGCTCGCCCCCAGGTCCTCCGTGATCGGCGGGATCGCCACCGTGAGCACCATGTTGTCGATCACCAGCACCAGCGTGCTGAGGCAGAGCACGATCAGGATGAGCCAGCGACGTGGATGACGTTCCATCAGTCAGCCTTTCGAAGGTGAGCCCGGACCGCCGTGAGAGGCCGACCCGAGTGGGGACGACTTGAATATAAAACCGGCATGCCGGTTTGTTCAACGGCCTTGACGGTCTCTTTCGGTGCCCAGAAGGGCATGCCCGGACGGCAGCAAGGCGCTTCCGAGCCACCGACGCCGACCCCAATCCCCGCCGTGGAATCGCTCTCACCTGCTAAAACAGCGCCCGATTGCCTCTCGGGCCCCGAACCGGCCAAGACCCCTCAAGGACCGGCAGCCCGCCAGGTTTTTACATCCACTACGGTCGGTTTTTCTTCCCAGTACGCCGTGATACCCGTGGCAAGGAGTGCCCTACGCGGTGTTCGCTGGTACGGCGCCACCCCGGCCGCCCTGCGGGGTTCCCTCAACTCACGCGGGTGTACCCGGTGTCGCCGCGGGCGGTGTCCGGGTGCCGATGACGACCGTCGCGTACCACTCCTCCGACACCGCCACCCCCGGTGCCAGACCGCTCCGGGCCACGATCTCCACGGCCTGCTCCGCCTGCCGTTCGCTGGTCTCGAAGAGCAGTGAGCCGCCCGGCGCCAGCCACGCGTACGCACCGGCCGCGACCCTGCGCAGGACATCGAGTCCGTCCGCTCCCCCGTCGAGGGCGACACGGGCCTCATGGACACGTGCCTCGGCGGGCAGCAGTCCGATGTCACCGGTCGGCACATACGGCACATTGGCCAGCAGCACATCGACCCGGCCACGGAGTCCGGCGGGCAGCGGCTCGTACAGATCACCCTCGTACGCCACCCCGCCGACGGCCGCCACATTGCGGCGGGCGCAGTGCACGGCGGCGGGGTCGATGTCGGTGGCATGCAGTTCGGCCCGGTCCACGGCCCCGGCCAGCGCCGCACCGAGCGCACCCGAGCCGCAGCACAGATCGACCACGACGGCATGGGACGGGGCGAGTTCCGCGGCCTTCCGGACGAGGAACTCGGTACGCCGGCGGGGTACGAAGACGCCCGCGTCGACGCTCACCCGGAGACCGCAGAACTCCGCCCAGCCGAGGACGTGTTCCAGAGGGTGCCCGGCGATCCGCCGGTCCACCATGGCGGCGAGTTCGGCGGGGGTGCGGGCGGTGGAGAGCAGAAGCCCGGCCTCGTCCTCGGCGAAGACACAGCCCGCGTCACGGAGCCTGGTGACGATCTCCGCCCCCGAGCCGACCGGGACCGGAGTACGGGAAGCGGAAGAAACAGAAGAAACGGAAGAAGAAGGAGAGAAGGACGAGGCGGAAGCAGCAGAGAGAGGGGAAGAAGAGGGGGAATCCGACATGAGAGCCTTCCGGGTTACCGAAGGGCGCTCTCCGGGTCACCCGAGCCGGTGAGCCGGACCGGCCGAAGGGCCGTGCGAGGAGAGCACCCGACCTGCCACAGCGGTAATGGGTCTCACCTCCTCGGTGTGTCGTGTCCCCGACGACGGTACGGGGAGGCCACACATTACCGGACCCGTCCCCCGGGGGCCCGTCCAGGCCGCCGGGAGGCACGGGCGCGACCGCCGGTCCCCGCGCCATGCCGCCGCGGCCGGGCCGCGCCTTCGCCTTCGGGTCGGCCACACCGGCCTCCGCACCCCGGACCCGCCCCTGGGCACACCGGCCTCCGCACCCCCGAACATGCCCCGACACCCGCACGGCACCCACTTCCACTGCCGCGCCCCCGCGTCAATGTCGTGTGAAGACCCGCCCCTCCCGCGCAAGGGACGTGACAAGAGGGCACCCACCGCGGAAAACGCGCCCTCACTCTGAGGTGCTGCCCTCACTCCATGGGCTCCGGCAGAGAGGTACCCGGCACGATGACCACTGTCTCCACGCCCTCCGGACCGTCCGGGGACGCGGTCGCGCCGCCCCCGCGGATCCCGGGAACGTCCTCCGGCGACCGCCACCGGCTCACCGCGCTCCAGGGACTGGCCGCGCTCTCCCTGGACGCGATGGCCTCGGTGGCGTACGGACCCGAGGCCATCGTTCTCGTTCTGGCCACGGCGGGCGCGGCCGGGCTCGGGTACACCCTGCCTGTGACGCTCGCCATCGCCGTACTGCTCGCGGTGCTCGTCGCCTCCTACCGCCAGGTCATCGCCGCGTTCCCGAACGGCGGCGGTGCGTACGCGGTCGCGAAGGCGCATCTGGGCAACCGGACCGCGCTGACGGCCGCGGCCTCACTGGTCCTGGACTACGTCCTGAACGTGGCGGTCTCGGTGACCGCGGGCGTCGCGGCCCTCACCTCCGCCTTCCCCTCCCTCTACGACGACCGGCTGCTGCTCTGCATGGCCGTTCTCCTGCTGGTCACGGGGGTGAATCTGCGGGGGATCGTCGATTCTGCGAAGGCGTTCATCGTCCCGACGGCGGTGTTCATCGGCTCGATCCTCACGCTGATCGCCGTCGGTCTGTTCCGCAGCGCGCCGGCCTCCACGGAGACAGCGGAGGGTCATGCGTCCGCACTCGGCGACAGCGCCACGGCCGTGGGCGCGCTGCTGCTGCTCAAGGCGTTCGCGTCCGGATGCTCGGCGCTGACCGGAGTGGAGGCGGTCGCCAACGCCGTACCGTCCTTCCGTGCCCCGTCGGCCAGGCGGGCCCAGCGTACGGAGGTCGCCCTGGGCGGTCTGCTGGGCGTGATGCTGATCGGGCTGTCGGTCCTCATCGGCCGCTTCCATCTCCAGCCCGTGGAGGGCGTGACGGTACTCGCGCAGCTCGCGGACGCCTCGCTGGGGCACAACTGGGGTTTCTACGTCGTCCAGTTCGCCACGGTCGTGCTTCTGGCGCTGGCCGCGAACACCTCCTTCGGCGGGCTGCCGGTGCTGATGGCGCTGCTGGCCCGCGACAACTACCTGCCGCATCTCTTCCGGCTCAAGGCCGACCGAGAGGTCCACCGCCACGGGGTGCTGGCGCTCTCCGCGGTCGCCGCGCTGCTGCTGGTGTTCTCGCGAGGTGACACCAACACCCTGGTCCCGCTGTTCGCGATCGGGGTGTTCGTCGGTTTCACCATCTGCCAGGCGGGGATGGTGATCCACTGGCGTACGGAACGTGACCCCCGGCGGCGGTACAAGGCCGTACTGAACGGGTCCGGGGCAGTGCTGACGGGTGTGAGCGCCATCGTCGTCACGGCGACCAAGTTCACCGAGGGGGCGTGGCTGATCGTGATCGCGCTGCCCGCGCTGGTGCTGCTGTTCGAGCGGGTCCACCGGGCGTACGGGCGGATCGACGAGCGCATCGGGCTGGGCCGCGTCCCCGACGCCCCGCACCGCGACCGGTCGCTCGTCATCGTGCCGGTGTCGCAGCTGTCCCGGCTGACGTGCGAGGCCGTCAACGCGGCCGTGTCACTGGGCGACGAGGTGCGGGCGGTGACGGTCGCCCACCCCGATCCGGAGGACCGGGAGAAGACACGGGCGCTGCGCCGGGACTGGGAGCGGTGGAATCCGGGCGTGGAGCTGGTGGAACTGCACTCGGAGCACCGGGCGATAGGGCGGCCGGTGTCGGAGTACGTCCGGAAGGTGTACCACTACCACCCGGGGACACGGGTCACGGTGCTGATCGCGGAGGTGGAACCCGAGCGGCTGTGGCAGCGGCTGCTCCAGAACCAGCGCGGGTCGGTGCTGGCACACGCCGTACGCAGGGACACGGAGGCGGTGATCTGCCGGCTGCGGTTCCGGGTGTCGGACCGTGACGGCGGGCGAGGACCGGCGTGGCCGGGGTCCCCGCAGGGCTGAACGAGACGTATCGGCCCTCTCGCCCGCCGTGGCGCCGGGCCCCCGCCTCTCCGGTGCCGTCACCCGCACCCCCTCGTCTCCCCCGGGGCCGTCCCTCGCTACACCCTCACCTCACCTCTCCCCCCGCCGCCGTCGCCCGCCGGCCCGTCGCCTCCCCCCGCCGCCGTCGCCCGCTAGCCCGTCGCCTCCGCCGGTGCGCCACCGCGCAGAAGGGCCGCGCCAAGGGGTGTGAGCGTATGCAGTACGGCGTTGCCGTGGCGCAGGGTCAGTACCAGTCCCGCCTCTCTGAGAACGGCCGCGTGCTGGCTGGCGGAGGCGAGCGAGACACCGGCCCTGCGGGCGAGTTCACTGGTGGTGCAGCCGTAGCGGATGGCCTGGAGGACGGCGGACCGGGTGTGGCCCACGAGTTTGCCGAGCGAGGGACCGAGCGAGGTGGCCGCCTCGCCGAACGCCGGGTCGGGGGTGTGGGCCGCGGGATAGACGAGGACCGGCGGCAGCGAGGCGTCCCGCAGGACGACCGGGGTGCCGCGGCAGAAGAACGACGGCTGGAGCAGCAGCCCCCGCCCGTCGAGGTGCAGTTCGCGGTCGACGGGATAGTCCGCCTCCAGGACGGGGGCGCGCCAGCGCAGTACGGGCGGGAGGGCGCCCAGCAGTTCGGCGGCGCCGCCGTCGAGGAGGGCCCGGCCCCGCACCGCGCGGTCGGCCTCGACCCGGGCCTGGATGTGCGGCCAGTACGGCACGATGGCGGCGCGGTGGTAACCGCGGATCATCGAGACGAGTCGGTCCAGCGCCTCGGGATGCCCCTCTGCGAGCCCGGCGAGCCCCGTGGGTCCGCCCGACCGGCCCGCCCGGCCGGACGCCGCTGCACGGGCCCCTGCACGCCCGGATGCACGGCCTGCTGAAGCGAGAGTCAGTTCGGAATGTAACCGTTCGGGTGCTGTAGCCCGTATAGCCTCAAGGCCGGATTCAAGACCGCTGTTACTTTGAGGCGGTGTCAGAAAGTCGGGGAAATAACCTCGGGGCGGCACCAGGGCGGACAGCAGGCTTGTTTCACCATTCAACCTGGCCCGCGTTTCCGCACGCCATTCCCCGAACATCACCGCACGTCGGCGCTCCCTCAATCGGTGAAAGCTGAGAATCGTCTCCCACAGCACATCGGGTTTTGTGGCCATTCTCACTCTTGCCAGATCGTCACCGGTGAAATGGATACGCAGCACTGGACCCCCACTGTTGCACTCGCAATTGCCCCTACCACTGAGTATGCACACCATCACAACCGGTTACCACGGAGTTTCAGCCAGAGTTGAAATGTCTCGCCGCGGTCGGGTGCGAACCGAAAGGCTGTACCGCGTCGGGCGGGTTCCTTCTGTCTCCGATGGACGTGGCGAAGACCGTGGGGGGCTTTGCACGTTCGGCGGCGGGTGACAGTGGG
Source organism: Streptomyces sp. NPDC051018 (assembly GCF_044456085.1). Taxonomy (NCBI): domain Bacteria; kingdom Bacillati; phylum Actinomycetota; class Actinomycetes; order Kitasatosporales; family Streptomycetaceae; genus Streptomyces; species Streptomyces sp. NPDC051018. The sequence goes on along the minus strand of NZ_JBITFN010000001.1, from coordinate 96,895 downwards.
TGCGGCTCCCTGTCCGGCCGGGGTAATGGGGCGCGGCCCGTGGATGGGGATCCACCGGCCGCGCCCCGCCCGCTGTTTACCGGTCCACCGGCGGAGAAAGCCGGGAAACACCGGCTTTCCGGAAGCCGGGTGAACAAACACGAGGGGCGGGCGCCCCGCACAAGGCGCCCGCCCCTTCTTTCCGTGCTCCGGAGCCACCGCCGGCCGTTGAGGGTTGAGGTACGGCCGGCGGCGATCCGGGGTCCAGGAGGGCCTGGGCGGCCCCCGGACGGCCTCAGCGGGAGTCGCTGCCCTTCGAGCCCGCCGCCGCGCGCCCGGCCTCCAGCCGCGCCACCGGGATCCGGAAGGGCGAGCAGGAGACGTAGTCGAGACCCACCTCGTGGAAGAAGTGGACGGACTCCGGGTCGCCGCCGTGCTCACCGCAGACGCCGAGTTTGAGATCGGGGCGGGTGGCGCGGCCGGCCTCCACCGCGTTGCGTACGAGCGAGCCAACCCCGTCCTTGTCGATGGTCTCGAACGGCGAGACCCCGAAAATGCCCTTCTCCAGGTAGGCGGTGAAGAAGGACGCCTCCACGTCGTCGCGCGAGAAGCCCCACACGGTCTGGGTGAGGTCATTGGTGCCGAAGCTGAAGAACTGGGCCGCCTCGGCGATCTGACCGGCGGTCAGAGCGGCGCGCGGCAGTTCGATCATCGTGCCGAGCGCCAGCTTCAGGTCCGTACCGGTGGCCGCCTCGACCTCGGCGATGACCCGCTCGGCCTCGTCCCGTACGATCTCCAGCTCCTGGACCGTGCCCACCAGCGGAATCATGATCTCGGCGCGCGGGTCGCCCTTGGCGTTCCTGCGGGCGGCGGCGGCCTCGGCGATCGCCCGTACCTGCATGGCAAACAGACCCGGGATGACCAGGCCGAGCCGGACCCCGCGCAGCCCCAGCATCGGGTTCTGCTCGTGCAGCCGGTGCACGGCCTGGAGGAGCCGCAGATCGTTCTCGTTGTGGTCCTTGCGGGACTCGGCGAGCGCGACGCGCACCGACAGCTCGGTGATGTCGGGCAGGAACTCGTGCAGCGGCGGGTCCAGCAGCCGGACCGTCACCGGGAGGCCGTCCATCGCCTCGAACAGCTCGATGAAGTCCTTCTTCTGGAGCGGCAGCAGCTTGTCGAGGGCTTCGGCGCGCTCGTCGTCGTGGTCGGCGAGGATCAGCCGCTCGACCATCTCGCGCCGCTCACCGAGGAACATGTGCTCGGTGCGGCACAGGCCGATGCCCTGGGCGCCGAACCGCCGGGCGCGCAGCGCGTCCTCGGCGTTGTCGGCGTTGGCCCGTACGCGCAGCCTGCGTACCCGGTCCGCGTACGCCATGATCCGGTGCACGGCGGCGACCAGCTCGTCGGCGTCGTCGGCGCCCGCGTGCATCCGGCCCTCGAAGTACTCGACGACCGGGGACGGCACGACGGGGACCTCACCGAGGTAGACCTTGCCGGTGGAGCCGTCGATGGAGACGACGTCCCCCTCCTCGACGACGGTGCCGTTCACGGTCATCCGGCGCCGCTTGGTGTCGACTTCGAGGTCCTCGGCGCCGCAGACACAGGTCTTGCCCATCCCCCGGGCGACGACGGCCGCGTGGGAGGTCTTGCCGCCCCGGGAGGTGAGGATGCCCTCGGCGGCGATCATTCCGTCGAGGTCGTCGGGGTTGGTCTCCCGCCGGATGAGGATGACCTTCTCCCCCGACCGCGACCACTTGACGGCGGTGTACGAGTCGAAGACGGCCTTGCCGACGGCGGCGCCGGGCGACGCGGCGATGCCCCGGCCCAGCAGGTCCACCTTGGCGTCCTCGTCGAAGCGGGGGAACATCAGCTGGGCGAGCTGGCCGCCGGTGACCCGCTGGAGCGCCTCGGCCTCGTCGATCAGCCCCTGGTCGACGAGCTGGGTGGCGATCCGGAAGGCGGCTCCCGCGGTCCGCTTGCCTACGCGGGTCTGGAGCATCCACAGCACCCCGCGCTCAATGGTGAACTCGATGTCGCAGAGGTCGAGGTAGTGGTTCTCCAGCGTCTCCATGATCTGCATCAGCCGGTCGTACGACGTCTTGTCGATCCGCTCCAGCTCGGCGAGGGGCACGGTGTTGCGGATGCCCGCGACGACGTCCTCGCCCTGCGCGTTCTGGAGGTAGTCGCCGTAGACGCCCTGCTGGCCGCTGGCCGGGTCGCGGGTGAACGCGACGCCCGTACCGGAGTCGGGGCCGAGGTTGCCGAAGACCATGGAGCAGATGTTGACGGCCGTGCCGAGGTCGTTGGGGATGCGCTCCTGGCGGCGGTAGAGCTTGGCGCGGTCGCCGTTCCACGAGTCGAAGACCGCCTTGACGGCCAGGTCCATCTGTTCGCGCGCGTCCTGCGGGAAGTCCCGTCCGGCCTCGGCCTTGACGATCTTCTTGAACTGCTTGACCAGCTTCTTCAGATCGCCCGCGTCGAGGTCGGTGTCGACGGTGACGTTCTTCGCGGCCTTGGCCTCCTCCAGCGCCTCCTCGAAGAGGTCGCCGTCGACGCCGAGGACGGTCTTGCCGAACATCTGGATGAGCCTGCGGTACGAGTCCCAGGCGAAGCGCTCGTCGCCGGACTGCTGGGCGAGGCCGGCGACGGAGCCGTCGGACAGGCCGATGTTGAGGACGGTGTCCATCATGCCGGGCATGGAGAACTTGGCGCCCGAGCGCACGGACACGAGCAGCGGGTCGTCGGCCTGGCCGAGCTTCTTGCCCTTGGTCGCTTCGAGGGCTTCGAGGTGCGCACTCACCTCGGCCCGGAGGGAGGGGGGCTCGGTGCCGCTGTCGAGGTAGACCTTGCACGCCTCGGTGGTGATCGTGAAGCCCGGAGGGACGGGCAGCCCGAGGTTGGTCATCTCGGCGAGGTTGGCGCCCTTGCCGCCGAGCAGATCCTTGAGGTCCCTGTTGCCCTCGGTGAAGTCGTAAACGAACTTCTGATCCTGGTGATCCTTGTTTTCCGACACGGCTCTCGACTCCCGAGGCTCAGTGGCTGCCCTGACGGCGAGGAACATACCCAGATCAAAGGCTTCTGGGTACGTCCACTTGGCCGACATACGGCCGTAACCACTCGTCCGCCACCGGATCGAAAGTTAACTGATGGGTAAACCCCCCAAGCCAGATCTTTCAAACCTTGAACACATCACTACCGAAGGCAGCCGATCGGCACCCAAGGGCGACTCTGTGTGGCGATTCGGTCGACCGGGTGAACGGTGACAGGGTGGCACGCAGTGCCACTCGTCCGAAAGATGCAGTCGACTCCAAATCGCTCATCTGAGCGTCACCCTTATCAAGGGTGGCGAGAATCACGCGACGGAAACACGAGCCGTTCCATCATCCGGACCGCCGGGGCACGCCCGCGCGCCCCGGCGCGAGCCAGCGGACCGGCGCCGGAGGTTCCGCCCCTCGGCGCTGCTGCGCGCACAGGGCCGCCCGAGCCCCGGCCACCGGCAGCAGCGACGGCACCACCGGGCCGGGATGCGATTCTGTCCGTACGGCGTCATCCGCCGACAGCATGCAAGCAACCGAAACCCCTGCCCGCACCGCTCCCTTCTCAGATGAGCACCCGCATCGACTCCCGCCACCGAACGGCCACCCCCAGCCCCAGGCAACGGCCACAACTCCAGCCCCTCCGGCCCTTGAGGGCGAAACCCGGGGCCCGGGCAACGGCAGCAAAACCAGCCCGTCCGACGCTTGAGGACAGACCTCAGCCCCAGGCAACGGCCACAAAACCAGCCCGTCCGGCGATTGAGGACGGACCCCGGCCCCAGGCAGGAACCACTTGGCATGCCCACCGGCCCGAAGCGCGAAAGCCCAGCCCGTCCGGCGATTGAGGACAGACCCCGGCCCGGGGAGAGGGCAAAACCCCCCGCTACCCCCCAGACGTATCCAGCTCCGCATCCGGCCCGACCCCCGCACAGTCGTACGGATCCTTCAGCCACCCGTCCGGCAGGACAACCCGGTTGTTCCCCGACGTACGCCCACGGGGCCCATCCGCGTCGGACGGCCACGGCTGATCCAGCTCCAGCCGCCCCAGCCCCTCGTCCAGCTCGGCGAGCGACGACGTGACGGCCAGCCGCTTGCGCATCTCGGAGCCGACCGAGAACCCCTTGAGGTACCACGCGACATGCTTGCGGAAGTCGATGACCCCGCGCGACTCGTCACCGATCCACTCCCCGAGCAGTTCCGCGTGCCGCCGCATGACCGCCGCGACCTCCCGCAGGGTCGGCGCGGCAGACGCACCCCCGCCCTCGAAGGCCGTGACGAGATCGCTGAAGAGCCAGGGCCGCCCCAGGCACCCGCGGCCCACGACCACCCCGTCGCAGCCGGTCTCCCGGACCATCCGCAGCGCGTCGTCGGCGGACCAGATGTCACCGTTGCCGAGGACGGGGATCTCGGGGACGTGCTCCTTGAGCCGGGCGATCGCGTCCCAGTCCGCCGTACCGCCGTAGTGCTGCGCCGCCGTACGTCCGTGCAGGGCGATCGCCGTGACGCCCTCCTCCACCGCGATCCGGCCGGCGTCGAGATAGGTGATGTGGTCGTCGTCGATGCCCTTGCGCATCTTCATGGTGACGGGGAGGTCCCCCGCCCCCGTGACCGCCTCGCGCAGGATCGCCCGCAGCAGGGGCCGCTTGTACGGAAGGGCCGAGCCACCGCCCTTGCGGGTCACCTTCGGGACCGGGCAGCCGAAGTTGAGATCGATGTGGTCGGCGAGATCCTCGTCGACGATCATGCGGACCGCCTTGCCGACGGTCACGGGATCGACCCCGTACAGCTGGATCGACCGGGGCGTCTCCGCCGCGTCGAAGTGGATCAGCTGCATGGTCTTCTCATTGCGCTCGACCAGCGCCCGGGTCGTGATCATCTCGCTCACGAAGAGCCCCCGGCGAGCGGTGGCCGCATCCGGCGCGCTCCGCGGAGGGAAGCCCCCACCGTCCCCGGCCTCCCCGACGCCCTCGGCGAACTCCCGGCAGAGCGTGCGGAAGGGCGCGTTCGTGATGCCAGCCATCGGCGCGAGCACCACCGGCGGCCGCACGGCGTGCGGGCCGATGGTCAGGGTCGGGGCGGCGGACGGGGCGAGCGTGGTCATTGCTCCATTGTCACGTATGGCGGCCTGCGCGCGGTGTCACAGCGGCCATATTCATTAGTTAGCCGTACTATCGACGCATGCCCGAGCTGACATCCCGACGGCGGCTCCTCGTGCTGGCGATCTGCTGTATGAGCCTGCTGATCGTCAGTCTGGACAACACGATCCTCAATGTCGCGCTGCCCTCCATGGGCAGGGAACTGAACGCCTCCGTCTCCGGGTTGCAGTGGACGATCGACGCGTACACCCTCGTCCTCGCCTCCCTGCTGATGCTCGCGGGCTCCACCGCGGACCGGATCGGCCGCCGCAAGGTGTTCATGGCGGGGCTGGTGCTGTTCACCGTGGGCTCGCTGCTGTGCTCGCTCGCACCCAGCCTGGATCTGCTGATCGTCTTCCGGATGGTCCAGGCCGTCGGTGGTTCCATGCTCAATCCGGTCGCGATGTCGATCATCACGAACACCTTCACCGAGCCGGCGGCGCGCGCCCGGGCCATCGGGGTGTGGGGCGGGGTCGTGGGGATCTCCATGGCCGCGGGGCCGCTGGTCGGCGGGCTGCTCGTGGACTCGGTCGGCTGGCGCTCGATCTTCTGGGTCAATCTGCCGGTGGGCCTCGCCGCGCTGCTGCTGACCTGGCGATACGTACCGGAGTCCCGGGCTCCGCACCCTCGGCGGGTCGACGTGGTGGGACAGCTGCTGATCATCGCGCTGCTGGGCTCACTGACGTACGCGATCATCGAGACGGACCTCGTCTTCGCGGTGATCGCGGCGGTCGCACTGGTGGGGGTGCTGCTGTACGAGCCGAGGCGGCGCGAGCCCCTGATCGATCTGCGGTTCTTCCGGAGCGCGCCCTTCAGCGGGGCGACGGTGATCGCGGTGGCGGCCTTCGCCGCGCTGGGCGGATTCCTGTTCCTCAATACGCTCTATCTCCAGGACGCGCGCGGGCTGTCCGCCCTGGAGGCCGGGCTCTACATGCTTCCGATGGCGGGCATGACGTTCATCTGCGCACCGCTGTCGGGGCGGCTGGTGGGCAGCCGGGGGCCGCGGCTGCCCCTGCTGGTCGCCGGGACCACGATGGCGGCGTGCGGGGTGATGTTCGCGGCGTTCGAGGCGGAGACCTCGGATGTGCTGCTGTTCACCGGGTACGTGCTGTTCGGCATCGGCTTCGGCATGGTGAACGCGCCCATCACCAACACGGCGGTCTCCGGTATGCCCCGCGCCCAGGCGGGTGTCGCGGCGGCGGTCGCGTCCACGAGCCGTCAGATCGGTCAGACCCTCGGCGTCGCGGTGATCGGCGCGGTGCTGGCGGCAGGTGTGTCCCTGGGGACGGGATCGCCGGCGGCCTTCGTCGCGGCGAGCCGGCCCGCGTGGTGGGTCATCACGGGGTGCGGGCTGTGTGTGCTGGTGGTCGGGGCGCTGACGAGCGGCCCCTGGGCGCGGGGGACGGCGCTGCGGTGCGCGGGGCGTCTGGAGACGGCGACGGAAGGGGGTGGGGGCGGGGATGGGCGGGGGGTGGGTCGGATCCCCGACGTGTGAGGGGTTGCCCTGTCCCGGGGTGCGGGTCCCCTCCGGGGTGGTCCTGTCCCGGAGCGCGGGTCCCCTCCGGGGTGGCCCTGTCCCTGAGCGCGGGCTTTGTCCTCAAACGCCGGACGGGCTGGATTCTGCTTCTCCGGGTGTCCGGTCTTGCCGGTGTGCCCCTGCCTGGGGCTGAGGTCCGTCCTCAAACGCCGGACGGGCTGGGATTGGCGCGCTTCGGCCCGCCGGACTTGCCAAGTGACCCACACCCCGACCCCACGTCCGTCCTCAAACGCCGGACAGGCTGGAATGCGCACGCCGACCCACCGGCCACGCCAAAGCAACCCACACCCCAGCCCCACGTCCGTCCTCAAACGCCGGACCAGCTGGAATGCTGGAGGGCGCAGTACGGAACCCCGGGGCGCTTGGTGCGCTCCGGGGTTCCGGTGGTGTGTGCGAGCTGGTCAGTCCTCGGTGCTGGTGTCGGTCTGGGCGCGCTCACGCATCTTGCGCAGTAGCTCCGCCTTCTGGTCGGCGGCGGTCTTGCGGTCGGCGTTGCGGGTGGGGCCGTTGCCCTGCTGGTCGGCCCGGGACAGCTTCCTGCGCTGTCCGCCCACGCCGAGGAGGTTGTTACGGCTCTTGGCCACGGGGTTCTCCCATCGTGGTGAGAAGTGACTGCGGAATCGTCAGATGCGGGCGGAGGAGGTCCGCCGCGCTCTCACTCGTAGATCTGGAAGAACGAGTACATGGAGGGGACGTTACCTCCCCTGTGTGCACACGGCACCCGATTTTCCGGCCGTGCCGCGGTCGTCCTCCCGCACCCGTCACCGTCGGTCCGGGCGTCGGTACGGGCCGTCGGTACGGGCGTCCGTGACAAGCACGGGGCCGACGGGGAACACTGCCCCGCCGACCCCTGCGCGTACGGCCGTACGACCGTCAGCAGCCCACCAGACGGGCGCCGAGGTATGCCTGGATCTGGTCCAGGGAGACCCGCTCCTGCTTCATGGTGTCGCGCTCGCGCACGGTCACCGCGTCGTCGTCGAGGGTGTCGAAGTCGACGGTGACGCAGAACGGCGTACCGATCTCGTCCTGGCGGCGGTAGCGGCGGCCGATCGCGCCCGCGTCGTCGAACTCGATGTTCCAGTTCTGCCGCAGGTCGGCCGCGAGCCCCTTGGCCTTCGGGGAGAGCTGCGGGTTGCGGGAGAGGGGCAGCACGGCGACCTTGACCGGCGCGAGGCGCGGGTCGAGGCGCATCACGGTGCGCTTCTCCATGACGCCCTTGGCGTTGGGGGCCTCGTCCTCGTTGTACGCGTCGAGGAGGAAGGCCAGCATCGCGCGGCCGACACCGGCCGCGGGCTCGATGACGTACGGCGTCCAGCGCTCGCCGGCCTCCTGGTCGAAGTACGACAGGTCGTGGCCGGACGCCTTGGAGTGCGCCGAGAGGTCGAAGTCGGTGCGGTTGGCGACACCCTCCAGCTCGCCCCACTCGCTGCCGCCGAACCGGAAGCGGTACTCGATGTCGGCGGTGCGCTTGGAGTAGTGGGAGAGCTTGTCCTTGGGGTGCTCGTACCAGCGCATGTTCTCCTCGCGCAGACCGAGCCCGGTGTACCAGCCCCAGCGCTGGTCCATCCAGTACTGCTGCCAGTGCTCGTCCTCGCCGGGCTTGACGAAGAACTCCATCTCCATCTGCTCGAACTCACGCGTACGGAAGATGAAGTTGCCGGGCGTGATCTCGTTGCGGAAGGACTTGCCCATCTGCGCGATGCCGAACGGCGGCTTCTTGCGCGAGGTCTGCTGGACCTGGGCGAAATTGGTGAAGATGCCCTGCGCGGTCTCGGGCCGCAGATAGGCGACGGAGCCGGAGTCCTGGGTGGGGCCGAGGTGGGTGGCGAGCAGGCCGGAGAACTGCTTGGGGTCGGTGAAGGCGCCCTTGTTGCCGCAGTTCGGGCAGTTGATGTCCGCGAGGCCGTTCTCGGGGGTCCGGCCGTGCTTCTCCTCGTACGCCTCGATCAGATGGTCGGCGCGGTAGCGCTTGTGGCAGGAGGTGCACTCGGTGAGCGGGTCGGTGAAGGTGGCGACGTGCCCGGACGCCTCCCAGACCTCGGTGGCCAGGATGACCGACGAGTCGAGGCCGACGACGTCCTCCCGCGAGGTGACCATGTAGCGCCACCACTGGCGCTTGATGTTCTCCTTCAGCTCGACACCCAGCGGCCCGTAGTCCCAGGCGGCCTTCTGACCACCGTAGATCTCACTGCAGGGATAGACGAAGCCACGGCGCTTGCTCAGGTTGACGATCGTGTCGATCTTGTCGGCGGCCACGGTGCTCTCTTCATAGGGGACGACGGCTAAGGGCGAATGCTTCAGATTACCGGCGGGCGCACCCCCCGGATCAAATCGGCGGCCGTCACCCGCGCCCGGGAGCAGCGGACAGACGGCGGAGCGAGGACGGACGGACGGCGAACGGACGGCCGACGGCACCGGACGGGAAGCGGCGGAGAGCGTGCGGGGAGCGGACAACGGCCGTGCGGAGAGCGTTCGGGAAGGGTTCTCCGGGGCCTTGTTGACAATCGTTTCCAATTTTGTTGAAAATGACTGTCATGAACGTACGACGCCTCATACGTCCCTCCGCCGCCGCGGGAGCCATCGCCTTCGGTCTGGTCGCCCTCTCCGCCTGCTCTGGCTCCTCCGCCTCGGACGGCAAGGAGAACGGCAGGCTGAAGGTGGTGGCGTCGTTCTATCCGATGCAGTACCTCGCCGAGCAGATCGGCGGCGACCATGTCGCGGTCTCCACCCTCACCAAGCCGGGTGTCGAGCCCCATGACCTGGAGCTGAAGCCGCGCCAGACCGCCCAGCTGGGCGAGGCGGGCTACATCCTCTACCTCAAGGGCGTCCAGCCCGCCGTGGACAAGGCCATCGAGCAGGCCGACGTACCGCACAAGACGGACGCGGGCACCCTCACCGAACTGGAGACCCACGGGGCCGGGCACAGCGACGACGACGGCCACGATCACGGCGAGGCGGGCGGCGACCCGCACATCTGGCTCGACCCGGTGAAGTACGCGGAGGTCGCCGAGGGAGTCGCCGACGGCCTCGCCGAGGCCGACCCCGACAACGCCGCCGCCTACCGGAAGAACGCCGAGGTGCTGACCGGCAAGCTGGCCGGGCTGAACACCCGGTACGAGCAGGGCCTGAAGAACACGGCCACCAAGACCTTCATCACCACCCACTCCGCCTTCGGCTATCTCGCCGAACGGTACGGACTGGACCAGGAGGGCATCGCCGGCCTCGACCCCGAGGCCGAGCCCAGCCCCGCCCGGATCAAGGAGATCCAGTCCATCGCGGTGAAGGAGAAGGTCGGCACCGTCTTCTTCGAGACGCTCGCCGACGACCGGGCCGCGAAGACCCTGGCGAAGGACACCGGTCTGCGGACGGACGTCCTCGACCCGCTCGAAGGCATCACCGACCAGTCCAGGGGCCGCGACTACATCCAGGTGATGGACTCCAATCTCACGGCACTGCGGAAGGCACTGGGGGCGAAATGACGGGGAACAAGGGCGGCGCGCCCGACCGGAACAGCGGCGGCGGCGAGCCCGTCATATCCGTCCGTGACGCCCGCGCCACACTGGGCTCACGGACCGTGCTGCGGGGCATCGACCTCACCGTCGAGCGCGGCGAGGTCGTCGCGCTCCTCGGGGCGAACGGCTCGGGCAAGTCCACCGCCGTACGGTCCGTGATCGGCCAGGTGCCGCTCACGGACGGGCGGATCGAGCTGTTCGGGACCGAGCTGCGCCGCTTCCGGCAGTGGGCCCGGGTCGGATACGTACCGCAGCGGACCACCGCCGCGAGCGGAGTTCCCGCGACCGTCCGCGAGGTCGTCTCCTCGGGGCGGCTCTCCCGTGCCCGGCTGGGCCGGCTCTCGCGGGCCGACCGGGCCGCCGTGGACCGCGCCATCGAACTCGTCGGCCTCTCCGACCGGGCCCGGGACCCCGTGGGCGCCCTCTCCGGCGGCCAGCACCAGCGGGTGCTGATCGCCCGCGCGCTCGCCTCCGGGCCCGAGCTGCTGATCATGGACGAGCCGATGGCGGGCGTCGACCTCCCGAGCCAGGAGGTCCTCGCCGGGACCCTGCGCGAGCAGGTCGCCGCCGGTACGACCGTGCTGCTGGTCCTCCATGAGCTGGGTGCGATCGAGCCCCTGATCGACCGGGCCGTGGTGCTCCGCGACGGCTGCGTGGTCCACGACGGACCGCCGCCCGAGGCCGTCGGCCAGCACGCGCTGCCCGGGCACGACCACGTACATCCGCACGCGGCCGGTGAGCCGCTCCGCACGGGACTGCTGACCTGATCATGGAAATCCTCGAAACCGCGTTTATGCAGCGGGCGCTGATCGCGGCCGTACTGGTCGGGATCACCGCGCCCGCCGTCGGCATCTATCTCGTCCAGCGGCGGCAGGCGCTGATGGGCGACGGCATCGGCCATGTCGCCATGACCGGTGTCGGCCTCGGCTTTCTGCTCTCCACCAACCCGATCTGGATGGCGACCCTCGTCTCCGTCGCCGGCGCGATCACGATGGAGCTGATCAGGGCGTACGGAAAGACCCGCGGCGATATCGCGCTGGCGATGCTCTTCTACGGGGGCATGGCGGGCGGTGTCCTGCTGATCAATGTCTCCGACACCGGCTCGACGGCCAATCTCAGCTCCTTCCTCTTCGGCTCGCTCTCCACCGTCTCGGACGCCGACCTGACCGCGATCGCGCTCCTCGCGGCCTTCGTCGTCCTGGTCTCCCTGGGGCTGCGGCGGCAGCTGTTCGCCGTCAGCCAGGACGAGGAGTTCGCACGGGTCACCGGGCTTCCCGTGCGGGCCCTGAACCTGCTGATCGCGGTCACCGCGGCGGTCACCGTCTCGGTCGCGATGCGCGTGGTGGGGCTGCTGCTGGTGAGCGCCCTGATGGTGGTACCGGTCGCGGCGGCCCAGCAGATCTCCCGGTCCTTCCGGACGACCTTCGCCCTGGCGGTGGCGATCGGCGTGGCGGTGACGCTGGCGGGCACCACCACCTCGTACTACCGGGACGTACCGCCGGGCGCCACGATCGTGCTGCTCGCCATCGGTGTCTTCATCGCGCTGACCGCGCTGGCGACCCCGCTGGCACGGCGGCGGGCGCGTGCGGTGGAGGACACCGGGGCCGTCTGCCCGCCCGAGGTGCCGCGCAGCCGGGCCTCCGGCGACGATGTCAAGGTCTGATGGACGGACCGGAGGCTTGACTCGTCCGGCCCCCGGTCCGAGCCTGGCAGAATTGCCCCGACAGGCATGTGCGGCGAAGCGAGGAGGCACCCGTGGTGACGGCGCCCAGCGGCGGTAACACCGTCCCAGTGCGAGGCCGGTCGACCCGGCAGCGTGCCGCGGTGGCGGCGGCGCTGAACGAGGTGGACGAATTCCGCAGCGCACAGGAACTGCACGACATGCTCAAGCACCGGGGCGACTCGGTGGGGCTCACCACCGTCTACCGGACCCTTCAGTCGCTGGCGGACGCCGGCGAGGTCGATGTGCTGCGGACCAGCGAGGGCGAGTCGGTCTACCGCCGCTGCTCCACCGACGACCACCACCACCATCTGGTCTGCCGGATGTGCGGCAAGGCGGTCGAGGTCGAGGGGCCCGCGGTCGAGACCTGGGCGGAGTCGATCGCCGCCCAGCACGGCTATGTGAACGTCGCGCACACCGTGGAGATCTTCGGCACCTGTGCGGAGTGCGCGGAGGCGCCCAAGGCCTGACCCCGGACGCGTACCCGGGCCGAGGGCCCGGCCCACGGTCCCGTGCCCGCACCCGGCGCTCCCGTGCCCGTACCGGAGGGTCACCCGTCGCCCGGCGTCCCCGGAGCAAGAACGGTCCCCGGGGCCCGCGCACGGTGCCACGCGCCCGTCGTCCGGACCTTGTGCCACGAACCCGGCGCCCGTACACGTACACGTACACGTACCGGAGGGTCACCCGTCGTCCGGCGGCTGTCACCCCGGGCGACCGGCGGGTCAGCGGTCGGAGCCGCTTCAGCCGCCGGTCCGGCACGGCTCAGGGCCGGGCCGTCCGGCCGTCCGGGCCGCTCGTCCGCTGCCCCCGCCGGCGCGGCACGATCGGCTGGGGCCGTCTGCCGGCGCCCGGGCCCGGCACAGGGACGCAGCCGCCTCCGCCGGTCAGGCCGTGCTCCCTCCGGGGACCTCATTGGGCTTCGCCCCGCCGAAGCGGCGGTCGCGCTGCGCGTACTCCAGACAGGCCCGCCACAGATCGCGGCGGTCGAAGTCCGGCCAGAGCACATCCTGGAAGACCATCTCGGCGTAAGCGCTCTGCCAGATCAGATAGTTGGAGGTGCGCTGCTCTCCGCTGGGCCGCAGAAAAAGATCCACATCCGGCATGTCCGGGTAGTACAGATACTTCTGGAACGTCTTCTCATTCACCTTGCCGGGGTCGAGCCTGCCCGAGGCGACATCCTCCGCGATCTTCCGCGCGGCGTCGGCGACTTCGGCCCGTCCGCCGTAGTTGACGCAGAAGTAGAGCGTCATGGCGTCATTGCCCCGGGTCTGCTCCTGGGCGACCTGGAGCTCCTGGACGACGGACTTCCACATCTTCGGCATCCGGCCGACCCAGCGGATACGGATGCCGAGTTCGTCCATCTCGTCACGGCGGCGGCGGATGACGTCACGGTTGAAGTTCATCAGGAAGCGGACCTCGTCGGGCGAGCGCTTCCAGTTCTCGGTGGAGAAGGCGTAGAGGGAGAGGTTCTTGACGCCGATCTCCAGACAGCCCTTGAGCACATCGAGCACCACGCCCTCGCCGACCTTGTGGCCCTCGGTACGGGGCAGTCCGCGCTCCTTGGCCCAGCGGCCGTTGCCGTCCATGACGCAGGCCACGTGATTCGGCACCAGCTCACCCGGGATCTTCGGCGGCCGGGCGCCGGAGGGGTGCGGCTCGGGGACCTTGTACTCGCGGCGGGACCGGCCCAGGATTCCGCGTCGTGCCATGCGGCTCACATCTCCCATGTTCTGCTTGTGCTTCTCGCTACTTCTCGACATAGCGGAGCGAGCGCAGTCCGCGCTCCAGATGCCAGTGCAGATACGCGGACACCAGCCCGCTCCCCTCCCTGACGTGCCGCGCCTCGCAGGCGTCCGCCGTCGGCCAGTCACCGGTCAGCAGCGCACTGAGCAGTCCGATGGCCTCCGCCGAGGGTACGACGCTTCCGGGTACCCGGCAGTCACCGCAGACGACGCCCCCGGCCGCGACGGAGAAGAACCGGTTCGGGCCGTCGAGCCCGCAGCGGGCGCAGTCGCCGAAGCTCGGCGCGTACCCGTTGACCGCGAGGGAGCGCAGCAGGAACGCGTCGAGGATCAGATGCGGGGCGTGCTCCCCCTGGGCCAGGGCCCGCAGTCCGCCGACGAGCAGGAGGTACTGCTGCACGGCGGGTTCGCCCTCGTGGTCGGTGAACCGCTCGGCGGTCTCCAGCATGGCGGTGCCCGCGGTGTACCGGGCGTAGTCGCCGACGATCGCGCCGCCGTAGGGCGCGATGGTCTCGCTCTGTGTACACAGCGGCAGCCCGCGCCCGACCAGCTCACTGCCGCGGGCGAAGAACTGCACATCCACATGCGAGAACGGCTCCAGCCGCGCCCCGAACTTCGACTTGGTCCGCCGCACCCCGCGCGCGACGGCCCGCACCCGCCCGTGCCCGCGGGTGAGCAGGCTGATGATGCGGTCCGCCTCGCCCAGCTTCTGGGTGCGCAGGACGACGCCGTCGTCACGGAACAGGCTCATCCCCCCATTGTCCTGTACGCCCGGCCCGCGACGGCACTCACCCGGCCATCCCGGGTGCCCCCCGGACCGGGGCCGTCTTCGCCGCCGTCCGTCGCACTCCCGGGCCCGCCGCCCACCCGTACGCACGGGCATGGATCGTGCAGGAGGGCGGGCAGGACCCCGCCGCCGCGACCGACGGGATCCGGCAGACCCGGGAGACGGCCCGGGTCGGGGCCGGGCCGTGACCGCATGGGCTGGGACCACGGCACCAGAGGTCACGGGGTTCCGGTGCGGACGGCCGCCAGGTCCGCGAGGACTTCCGCCCGCCAGTCGGGGGACAGCCGGGCGTGCAGTACGGCCGACCCTCCGGCGACCAGCGGATACCGGAGGAACCGCCGCAGCGCCTCGGCCCCGTTGTACCGGGTCCCCCAGCCGCGCAGGTCGTCCGGGGTGACATCCGTCTCCTCGCGATGGGAGCCGACCGTGAACGAGGCCCGCATCTCCGCTTCGATCCGGCGTGTTCTGAGGTCGAGCGGGCTGCCGTCCCCGATCGTGACCGGTTCGCCCCGGTCCAGCCGTGCCAGGGCGCCGGACACCTCGGGGAAGCCGTCGAGTCCCGACTCGGCCGTCAGCCTGCGGAGCTGCCGCAGGAACAGCCGCCGCAGCACCTCGTCCGGGTTCGCGACGACGACGGCTCCGAGGTCGAAGTCCCGCATGTCCTCGGGGTCCAGGTCGAACTCCCCGTCCGGGCCCGGGTCCAGATCCGGATCCGGGTCCTGGAGGTCATCGGGGAACGGCAGGACGAGACCGGACGGCAGCTCCCCACGGGTGGCCTCGTCCGGGTCGAAGACGATCCCGAAGTCCGGCCGCAGCTCGGCCAGCAGCTCCGCGTACGAGGCGCGCGCGGACGCCCAGGGATCCCCCGCCACCGGGTCGTAGGCCGTCTGCTCCTGGCGGTCGGCCGACGGTCGCCCGTCCTCGTACACCGTGCGGGTCACGCCGACGCCCTGCTGGTACAGCAGGATCGCGCGGGTCCCGGCCGAGACCCTGCGCAGCACCTCGGGCCGCCGCAACTCCGAGTTATTCCGCCAGGTGTCCCCCGCGTCCTGCACCACGAAGCTCCACGCACCGCACGTCCCCGCCCGGACCATCGGCCGGGCCGCGCCCCACAGCCGCGAGGCCGCGAACACCGCCTGCTCCCTGTCCCGTCCCCGCAGCGACCCGGGTATCACGCCCATGCGGAGCAGCACGTCACCGGGGGCGACGTTCTCGGCGAAGAGGACGTCCGGCTGGTACGGGACCTTGTCCTGCCGCCGGTACACGACACGGGCGAACGACAGGGACGCGGTCCCCGGGTCCTGCACATGGGGCGGCGTTCCGGTGTCGGCGCCCGGCAGGAAGGGCGACTCGGAACGGGCCGGTCGTTCCGGCTCGGGCTCTCCCGCGCGCTCCGCGAGATCCAGCAGGGACACCGGGTCGCCGACCGGACTCGGGACACCCTCCCAGAGCAGCGCGCCGCCGTACGCCACCGGCACTTCACCGTTCACCGGACGCCGGTGCTCCAGCGCGTCGGCGAGGTCCGCCAGCATCTCCCGCAGCGATCTCCACTCCGTGAACGACGGCGCGTCCCCGGTGAAGAAGCGCCCGACGCGCCCGTAGTCCTCGCTGTCGCGGCAGGTGACGAACCGCCCGTCGTAGGTGTCCCCGGCCACCCCCCGGGTGATCACCAGCCATTCGTCACGCCAGAGCGCCGACAGTTCATGGTCTTCCTCACCGGATTCCTCCGTGTCCGCGCCCATGTCCCGCCAGAACAGGGTGTGCGACACGATGTCCGCGAGGGAGGCCGGCTCGACGCCGGTCAACTCCAGCGCGGCGGCACCGGAGTCCGTACCGTCGTGGCACAGCAGCGAAGCCACCAGGTCCGGGCAGAACGTGACCCCCAGCGTCCGCTCCGCCTCCGCTATCTCCTCCTTGCCCGCGGGCGGGCGCAGCGCCCTCAGCGTCTCCGGCGCGTGCTCGGCGAGCCATGCGTCGACACGGGCCCAGGACTCCTCCACGGGCGGTGGCGCGGTCCGATCGTCTCGGTTGATGACCATGCCGAAAACCGTAACCGCCGCCACTGACAGTCAAGAGGAGCGGAGGAGTTGAACTCCCGGACGCTCCGACTGTGGTTGAGCGGGGCACAGTGGGCATACGTTCCTCAGAGGCGGCCGCAGAGAACCCCACAGGCCCCGTGCTCGATCCCCGTGCTCGATACAGAGACACGGACCGTGCCCCCGTTCACGTTCGCGTTCACGCCCCATCGCCCGACGGTCGACAGTCACCCGTACGTTCTCCCCGACGAGGAGATCCGATGACCGCTCACCACCGTCCGCGTACCCGATTACGAGCACTGACCGCGGTGGCCTGCACCGCCGCTCTCGGCGCTGCCCTGCTCACCGGCGCCACTCCCGCCGCATCCGCGTCGGCATCCGCTTCCGCCTCCACCTCCGCCCGCGCCGAAGACCCACCCGGGCGCAAGGTGGTCGGCACCTACACCAACTGGGGCGTCTACGGCCGCGACAGTCACATCAAGGACCTCCGGACCTCGGGCGCGGCGGAGAGACTGACGCACATCCGGTACTTCCACGGCCGCGTCGAGGAACGGGGCTGCTTCCCCGGGGACGCGTATGCCGACTTCGACAGGCACTACGGCGCCGCCCAGAGCGTGGACGGCACCGCCGACACCTGGGACCAGCCGGTGTGGGGCAATGTCAATCAGCTGCGGAAGCTCAAGAAGCTCCACCCCCGGCTGAAGGTCGTCTGGTCGTTCACCGACTGGTCCCGGCTGGGCGACCTCGGTGAGTCGCCGGCCGAGGCCCGGAGGTTCGCCCGGTCCTGCCGGGCGCTGGTGGAGGACCCGCGCTGGGGTGATGTCTTCGACGGGATCGACATCGACTGGCAGTATCCCCATCCCGGTGACGAATCGTTCCGGACGCTGATGTCGGCGATGCGCGCGGAGTTCGGCGGTGATCTGGTCACGGCGACCGTCTCCGGCGACGCCGCACCGGGCGGCACGATCGACGCGATCGACTACGCGGAGGCGGCCGATGACGTGGACTGGTTCAACCTGATGACGTACCGGCTGTACGGCCGGCACGAGACCCGCGGTCCGACCGCCCCGCACGCCCCGCTGCGCGCCTACCCGGGAATTCCGCACCGGTACGCGACCGTCGACGCGGCGATCCGGAAGCTCAAGGACCATGACGTCCCCGCCGGCAAGCTGCTGCTCGGCGTCTCCTTCGAGGGCCACGGCTGGACGGGGGTGACCCGGTCCACACCGGGAGGGACCGCGACAGGGCCCGCACAGGGGACGGAGCAGCCGGCCGTCGACCTCTACCGCGCGCTGAAGACCAGATGCCCGGCCACCGGCCGGGCCGGCGGGACCGCCTACGCCCACTGCGGCGCCGAGTGGTGGAGCTACGACACCCCGGACACGATCGCGGACAAGGTCGCGTACGGGAAACGGCAGAGACTCGGCGGCACCTTCCTGTGGGAACTGAGCGGCGACACCCCGGGGGGTGAGCTGATCAAGGCGGTCCGCTGACGACGGAGCACGGACCCTCCGAGCCCTGCCTGCATCACCCGTCCACAACCTCCCGAGGCAATACACCTACCGCTCGCCCGGGACCACCAGGCCCGACTCATACGCGACGATGACGAGTTGGGCCCGGTCCCGGGCGCCCAGTTTGCCCATGATGCGGCTGACATGGGTCTTCGCGGTGAGCGGGGACAGTCCGAGCGCCTCCGCGATCTCCGTGTTGTTCAGTCCGCGGGCGACGAGGGCGAGGACCTGGCGCTCGCGCTCGGTGAGATCGCCGGGTCCGGCCCCGGGGATCAGCGGCGGGGTTCGGGGGCTGCTGAGGACCCGGGCGATCAGCCGGGCCGTGGGGCCCGGGGAGAGCAGGGAGTCGCCCGCCGCCACCGTGCGGATCGCGGTGAGCAGATCCACGGGACGGGTGTCCTTCACCAGGAACCCGGAGGCGCCCGCCCGCAGCGCGTCGACGACGTGGTCGTCGGTGTCGTACGTGGTGAGGACGAGGACCCTGACGCCCGCGAGGTCCTCGTCCGCGGCGATCAGCCGGGTCGCCTCGATCCCGTCGAGCTGGGGCATGCGGATGTCCATGACGACCACGTCGGCCCGTGCGGAGCGGGCCAGTTCGGCGGCCTCCGCGCCGTTGCCCGCCTGCCCGACGACCTCCATGTCGGGGGACGACTCGATGAGCATCGCGAACGAGGCCCGTACGAGCTGCTGGTCGTCGGCGAGCAGTACGCGGATGGGACTGGAGCTCATGCGAACGCCTCCGGTTGCTGGAGCGGCAGGAGTGCCGTCACCTGGAACCCTCCGCCGTCGCGGGGACCGGTGGAGAGTGTGCCGCCGACGCTGCGGGCGCGTTCGCGCATGCCGACGATGCCGTAGCCGGGCACGCCTCCCTCGGAGGCGGAGCCGTCGCCGTCGTCGGTGACCGTGACGCGCAGGGCGGGGCCCTGGCGCTCGACGGAGACGGCGATCCGTGCGCCGGGGCCGCCGTGGCGTACCGCGTTGGTCAGGGACTCCTGGACGATGCGGTAGGCGGCGGCCCCGACGGCGGGCGGCGTGCGGTCGTCGCCGGTGCCGAGGGTCAGTTCGGCCCCGGCCGCCGTGACCAGTTCGGGCAGTGACGACAGATCGGGCAGCGGGCCGTCGTGGTCGGGTTGGTCGGTGCGCAGGACGGTGAGGGTGGTACGCAGTTCACCGCGCGCGGTCCGGCAGGTCTCGGCGATGTCGTCGAGGGCCTTGGCGATCGCCGCCCGGTCGAGCCGCTCGGGGTCGAGGCTCAGTACGTGGGAGGCGACGGAGGTCTGCACCCCGATGAGCGTGATGGAGTGCGCGAGGAGGTCGTGCAGATCACGGGCGATACGGACGCGTTCCTCGGCGACACGGCGGGCCGCCTCCTCCTCCCGGGTGCGCTCGGCGTGTTCGGCGCGGGCGACCATGGAGGCGAAGTAGCGGCGGTAGATGCGTACGTCCACACCGACGAAGAGGACGGCGATGATCCAGCCGGAGGTGCGCAGCGCCTCGACGCCCTGGTGGGCGCTGACGATGAACATCACGCTCAGGGCGATCCCCGTGGTGACGGCGCCGACGAAGAAGGTGTGCAGCGGCCGGGCGATCGTGGCCAGGGTGTAGAGGGCGATGAGGGACGCGGCCAGCGGCGCGACATGGGAGTAGTCGAGCGCGTGGTAGGGGCCCACGAAGACGACGGAGAGGGTGGTGGCCACAAAAGGGTGGGACCGGCGCCAGATCAGGGGGACGACGACACCGGCGAGGAGGAACCAGCCGAGCGCGTCCAACCCGCGTCCGTCGAAGGCCATATGGGCGAGTACGGCGGTGAACACACCGACGCATCCGGCGATGATCAGATCGTTGCGCGCCCGGTGCGGGGCCGAGAGCGGATCCCGGCTGACGGCCGTGAGGACGCGGTCCCCCAGGCTCTCACCACGGCGGGGGGCGCCGGTGCGGGCGCCGGTGGGCAGGTCGGTACCGGCGCCGGTCCGGGTGCGCGCGGAAGAGGTACGGGGCCGACCGGAGCCGGAGTCGTCCGGCCGGGTCTCCCCCCGGCGCGGGGACGCCCGCAGAAGCCCGCGCGGGAGGGAGAGGCGCCGCGGGGGATCCCCCGGAGCGCCGGTCCGGGCGCGCGCGCCGCTCCCCGCTCCGGCGGGCCCGCCTTCCGGCTCACGGACCGGAGGATCGGGAGCCTCGGCCCCACGGACCGGCGGCTCATGTCTCCCGGGAACTCCAGTCCCACGGCCCCCGCCCTCACGGACCGATGGATCGGGAGCCTTGGCCCCACGGGCTCCGGACGGCTCACCGCCCCCGGGCTCGCGGGCGCCCGTCGTACGGCCTTCACCCTCGCGGACCGGAGGTTCCGGGACTTCTGATGGTGGGTGCACGGTCTCCATCCTGCGGTACGGCTCCCCGAGTCCCCCGGGGTTCGAGGACTCCGGGGGACTCGGGGAGCGTGCTCATGCCCTCACGGGCGGCTTCCGGGCACCGCCGAGAGCTCCCGCTCCCCTTGCTCGGCGGAAGGCACCGCACCGGGGCGGGACAGCTTCCCCGGCCACCACACCTTGCGGCCCAGCAGCAGACTCGCGGAGGTCACCAGATACGTGCGTACCAGGAAGGTGTCCATCAGCACTCCGATCGCCACCAGGAAGCCCATCTCGACCATCATCACCAGCGGCAGGTTCATCAGCACCGCGAACGTCGCCGCGAGCACGATGCCCGCGGAGGCGATCACCCCGCCCGTGGTCCGCAGCGCCGTCAGGGCCCCCTCGGAGGGGTCCTTGCCCTCCAGGGCCTCCTCACGCATCCGGTGCATCAGGAAGATGCCGTAGTCGACGCCCAGCGCGACGAGGAAGACGAACGAGAACAGCGGCGTGGAGGGGTCGACCCCCTGGAACCCGAAGACCGGTTCGAAGACCAGCCCGCCCAGGCCCCAGGCCGCGCCCCACACCGCGACCACCGCGACGACGAGGATCACGGCGGCGACCAGGCTGCGCAGCAGTGCGATCAGAATCAGCAGCACCGCCACGAGGACCAGCGGGATCACGACCATGCGGTCACGGACGTTGGTTTCGTCGAGGTCGATCTGCTGGGCGCTCGGACCGCCGACGTACGCACCGTCGAGATCGGACCGCAGCTTCTTGATCGTCGTGGTCTCCCCCGCCGACTCGGGCGCGTCCTCGGCGAAGACGGAGATCTCGGTCCAGCCGTCCGCGCTCCGGCCGCGTTCGACGGCCGCGACACCGTCCGTGGAGCGTGCCTTCGCCAGGACGTCGTCGGCGCTCCCGGTCCGCGCGATCACACTGATCGGCTGACTGCTGCGCTCGGGGTAGGCGTCGGCCAGGGTCCGCATCGCCGAGACCGACTCGGGCCGGTCGGTGAAGCTGTCCTCCTGCTTGAGCGTCCCCGGCAGATTGAACGCGCCGAGGGCCAGGGCCCCCAGCACGACAGCACCGGTGACGAGGATCGCGACCGGCCGCTTCCCGGCCGAGGAGCCCATCCGCGCGAACAGCGAACGGCGGTGCTTGGGCTCGCTCCCGTACTCGGGGATCAGCGGCCAGAAGACCCGCCGCCCGAGCAGTACCAGCACCGCGGGAAGGAGCGTCATCATGGCGGCCAGCGCGCCCACGACTCCGACCGCGCCGACCGGGCCGAGACCGCTGGCGCTGTTGAGGTCGGCGGCCAGCAGGCAGAGCAGTCCGGCCGCGACGGTCCCGGAGGAGGCGAGGACGGCCGGTCCGCAGCCGCGCACGGCGGCGATCATCGCGTCGAGGGGCAGCCGGTGGCGGCGCAGTTCCTCGCGGTAGCGGGCGACGAGCAGCAGGGCGTAGTCGGTGCCCGCGCCGAAGACGAGGACGGTCATGATGCCCGCGCTCTGGCTGGTGACGGTGAGGTCGAAGCCCTGGACGAGCCCGTAGATCACGGCCCGGGTGGTGAGCGCGGCGACGCCGACGGCGAACAGCGGCACCAGCCACAGGAACGGGCTGCGGTAGGTGATGATCAGCAGGATCGTCACCACGATCACGGTGGCGACCATCAGGGTTCCGTCGATCGAGGAGAAGACCTCCTCCATATCGGTCTGGAGGGCGCTGGGTCCGCCGACGTCGACGCTCAGCCCGCCTTCTCCGCTCACCGCCCCGCGGACGTCCTCGACGAAGGCGGAGCGCGCCTTCTCGTCATTGCCCGGCTCGGTGGTGACGACCGGGACCATGAGGGTCTCGCCGTCCGCGGACGGTACGGGCCGGGCGGGTGCCGTCAACTTGTGCGCGGAGCTGATCTCGCCGGTCTGGCGCTCCACGGCGGCGCGGTCGGCAGCGGTCAGCCCGCCGTCGCGGTGGTAGACGAGGACCACCTCGGTGGTCTCGCCGCCGGGCAGCCGCTGCTCGATCTCGGCGACCTGGGTGGAGTCGGCGTTCGCCGGCAGATAGTCCACGATGTTGTCGCGCTGGACGTCCGCGAGTTTGCCCGCGAAGGGGACGGCGACGGCGATGACGGCGATCCAGAACAGGAGCACCGCCCAGGGCAGGGCGCGCCTGCGTCCGGGGGACCCCGGCGCCCCGGGCGGTTCCGGGTTCGTCGGCGGATGCTGCGTCGGTGTCACGGGACCCATGGGTCGTTCCCCTTCGTCACGGGTGTCAGAGCACCAGGTTCCCGCCGGGCGGCCGCGGATTCGTCCGGCGCCGGAGCGAGATGACGCGTACTGCCCGGGGTGACGCCGGGGTCCCGTTACTCCCCCGGGAGTACGGGCACGGCGCCGTTGAGATAGCGGCTCGGGGACGTGCCGACGGTACGGCGGAACGCGGCGAGGAACGCGCTCGCCGTCGCATAGCCGACCGAGTGCGCCACCCGGGACACGGGCTGCCCCTCGGCGAGCAGCGGAAGCGCCGCCCGCAGCCGTGCGTGGGTGCGCCAGCGGTCGAAGCTCATGCCGGTGTCGTGGACGAACAGCCGGGTCAGGGTCCGTCTGCTGACACCGACCTCGCGGGCGTGCGCCTCCAGGCCGCGCGGATCGGCGGGGTCGGTCAGCAGGGTGTCGGCGACGGCCCGCACCCGGGCGTCGACGGGCACCGGTACGTCGATGGGCGACGCCGGGAGGGGGCGCAGCAGATCCGGTACGACGGCTTCCGCCCGCAGCCGGGCGTCGTCGGGGAGGTCGTCGCGGCCGAGGTATCCGATGAGCCGGGCGAGCAGTCCGTCGACGGCGACCGGGGTGGGCTCGGTCCAGTCGACGGTGCAGCGGCCGGGTTCGAAGTAGAGCCCCTGGAGGACGGCTTCCCGGGTGGCGCCGGCGCGGTGGACGACCCCGGCGGGCAGCCACAGGGCGCGGGTGGGCGGCAGGACCCAGTAGGTCTCGCCGACGGCGACACCGATGACTCCGGTACGGGTCCAGGCCAGCATGTGCTGGGGATGGCTGTGCGCGTCGATCCACTCCCCCGAGGTGAGGGGGAAGCTTCCGACCACGATGGCACCGACCCGGGCGGGTGCGGGCCAGTGCGGGGCTTCGTTCACGATGTGATGTCCTCACGACGCTATGACCTGCCCTCTTAGCGTAACCGGGCCATCCGGGGCCAGGGCGCCCCCCTTCCTGCGGCCGGGGCGCGGGGGCGGCTTCCGGAGCGTTCGCCGGATGCGCGGGGCTCGCCGGAAGCCGCGTGCGAGCGCGTACGGACGCCGGATTCAGCGCCGCCGTCTCCGGCCGGGACCGGTCCGGCGCGGCGCAGGGGTGTTCGGCGGCCTCCGTCGCCGCAGGGAGCACGAGCGGACGGCGGGAGGCGGTGAGGGGCGCGCCAGGACACGGCGGGAACCACGGTCGTCAAGGGGCGGGCGGTCGTCCCGGGGCGGGGGTCGTCCAGAGGGCAGGCGGCCGTCCCGGAGACGGCGGTCATCCCGGAGGCGGGCCCGGCCCGTCCGTCACGAGGACAGCGTGCGGGCCGTCGTCAGCAGCCGGGTGGTGTCCGTGAGGGGCAGTTGGAGCGCCGTGCCCACGGTCGTCAGCACCTCGCGCTCGGCGGGGGTGTACGGCCCGTCCGCGAGGGCGATCCGGGCGCCCTGGAGGAGGATCGACTCCCGGCCGGCGGCCGCCAGATGGGGAGCCAGCGGCTCCAGGGCCTCGTGCAGTTCGATGGCGAGGGCCGCGCCGAAGGGCCCGGCGTCGGCGACGAAGCGGCCCGTGTCGGCGGCGAGCGCCTCGATCAGCGCGGTGAGCTGGTCCTCCGTACAGTCGTGGAGGCCCGCGGCGCGCACGGTGGCCACCGCGGTCTCCCGGACGGGGCGCGAGGAGGTGCCCCCGGAGGCGAGGACGGCGAGCGCGACGGTGTGCACGGCGTCGCGGAGCATCGCGGAGAAGCGGGCGGTGGTGGGGTGGTCGAGCGCGTCCGTGCCGAAGTGCCCGTGGCAGGCGGCGCATTCGACGACGGGGCCGGCTGATCCGCGCGGCAGCAGCGGAATGCCCAGCAGGGTGAACCGGCGGCGGCCGGTACGGCGGCGGTAGTTGCGGTCGCCTCCGCACGCCGTGCAGAAGAACTCCCCGTCTCCTACGGTGCTCCATGAGGTGTGAACGCCGCAGACCAGTACCTTCCGGCCAAATACTCCCCGGTCTGCCCGCACTGCGCACCTCCGTCACTCCCCCGCGGCCCCAGGGTCGCGGAAGGCACCACCACGGCAACACTGCCGCGTTGACGTGATGTTAGCCACAGGGATGTTGTGTCGTCAGCACCCTGGAGAAGGTATGCACGGACATGGCCGATTCCTCGCCCGTGCAAAGACCCCCAAAGGCCCCGGCGACGGCCATGGGGCCCGGGGGCCGCGGGGGTCGGCCCCGCGGGGGGCGAGGCGGACGGCCGCGCCCCCGGTGCCGTTTCCGGGAGGGAACGGTCCGGGAACGCGGCCGCGAGGGGATCCGCTCAGCGCGCGGCGCGGTTGACGGCGGAGACGACCGCCTTCAGGGAGGCGCGGGTGGTGTTGGCGTCGATGCCGATGCCCCACAGCACCTTGCCGTCGATCGCGCACTCGATGTACGAGGCGGCCTGGGCCGAGGCGCCCTCGCTCATGGTGTGCTCGGTGTAGTCCAGCAGCCGGGCGTCGACGCCCACCGCGTTCAGCGCGTCGAAGAACGCGGAGATCGGACCGTTCCCGGAACCGCTCAGCACGGTCTCGGCACCGTCCACGACCGCTTCGACGGTGAGCGTGTCCACGCCGTCGGTGTCGGTCGTGCTCTGCCCGGAGCGCAGCTGGACACGGCCCCACGGGTTCCCGGGGTTGGGCAGGTACTCGTCCTGGAAGATCCGCCAGATGTCGTTCGGGGTGACCTCGCCGCCCTCGCTGTCGGTCTTCGCCTGGATGATCCGGGAGAACTCGATCTGCATCCGGCGCGGCAGGTCCAGCTTGTGGTCGTTCTTCAGGACGTACGCGATCCCGCCCTTGCCGGACTGCGAGTTGACCCGGATGACAGCCTCGTACGAGCGGCCCACGTCCTTGGGGTCGATGGGCAGATACGGCACGGCCCACTCGATCTCGTCGACGCTCTTCCCGGCGGCGGCCGCGTCGGCCTCCATCGCGTCGAAGCCCTTCTTGATGGCGTCCTGGTGGGAGCCGGAGAAGGCGGTGTAGACCAGATCGCCCGCGTAGGGGTGGCGCGGGTGGATCTCCATCTGGTTGCAGTACTCGCTGGTGCGGCGGATCTCGTCGATCTGGGAGAAGTCGATCTGCGGGTCGACGCCCTGGGAGAAGAGGTTCATGCCCAGGGTCACCAGGTCGACGTTGCCGGTGCGCTCGCCCTGGCCGAACAGACAGCCCTCGATACGGTCGGCGCCCGCCATGATCGCCAGCTCGGCGGCGGCGACGGCGGTGCCGCGGTCGTTGTGCGGGTGCACGGACAGACAGACGTGCTCCCGGCGGGAGAGGTTGCGCGACATCCACTCGAAGCGGTCCGCGTGCGTGGACGGCGTCGAGCGCTCCACGGTGGCGGGCAGATTGAGGATGATCTCGCGGCCGGCCTCGGGCTGCCAGACGTCCATGACGCCCTCGCAGACGTCCAGCGCGAAGTCCAGCTCGGTATCGGTGAAGATCTCGGGGCTGTACTGGTAGCCGAAGACCGTCTCGGGGCCGAGCAGCTTCTCCGCGTACTCCATCACCAGCCGGGTGCCGTCCACGGCGATCTGCCTGACCTGCTCCTTCGAGCCGCGGAAGACGACCCGGCGGAAGGTGGGCGCGGTGGCGTTGTACAGATGGACGGTGGCCCGGTGCGCGCCGCGCAGGGACTCGACGGTCCGCTCGATCAGCTCCTCGCGCGCCTGGGTGAGGACGGAGATCGTCACGTCCTCGGGGATCGCGCCCTCTTCGATGATGGACCGTACGAAGGCGAAATCGGTCTCTCCGGATGACGGGAAACCGACCTCGATCTCCTTGTATCCCATGCGTACCAGCAGATCGAACATCTCCCGCTTGCGGGCGGGCGACATGGGGTCGATCAGCGCCTGGTTGCCGTCGCGCAGATCGGTCGACAGCCAGCGGGGGGCCTGGGTGATCCGGTTGTCCGGCCAGGTGCGGTCGGGGATGTCCACGGCCTCGTACCGGCCGTACTTGTGGATCGGCATCCCGGACGGCTTCTGGGTGTGGGTCGCGTTGGTGATGGGCGTCGGGCGGCCGACGGACTGATCGGACATGGCGCGGGCTCCTCGGAGGTCCGGTCTGGAAACTGGACGGCCGACGATTCGAAGCAGCAGCAGATCCCGCGGGGAGGGGGTCGGCCTACGACTACAGGCCCTCGCCGCGGCAGCTAAGAAGGAGCAGCCCGAAACGCATGATGCCTGGAAGCATAGCCGAGAGCCGAGAGATCAGTGCCCTCGTATCATGATGCGGGACACCCGGCGATTTTCGGCCATGCACGTGCTTCACTCCATTTCACTAATCATGGTGGCAACTAGTGACAGGGCAGTGACGCAGTGCCACATTGCCGGGCATGGCAGACACCCATCCCGTTTTCTGCACCATCGTGCCTCCGCATGTCCTCGACAAGCTGGCACGCGCCGGTGACCCGGCGGTCTCCGAGCGCGCCCGCCGCACCCTGGAGGCGGACTCCGCGCAGCGCACCCGCCGCCGGCTGACGGCGGTCACCGGCCCGGCCGCGGCCGCCTCCCCGGCCGCTGAGCCCGCGAACGCCCCCGACCGGCCCGACCGCACCGTCCACGACTGCCGCAACGGCACCCGGCTGCCGGGGGTGAAGGTCCGCGGCGAAGGCGACGGGCCCGGCGGGGACGCGACCGTCAACCGGGTGTACGCGGGCCTCGGCGCCACCTTCGAGCTGCTGCTGAAGTCGTACGGCCGCAGTTCCCTCGACGGCCTCGGACTGCCGCTGACCGCGAGCGTCCACTACGGCCGTGACTACGGCAACGCCTTCTGGAACGGCGAGCAGATGGTCTTCGGCGACGGGGACGGGGAGATCTTCCTCGACTTCTCCCTGCCCGTGGACGTCATCGCGCACGAGCTGGCCCACGGCCTCACCCAGTACACGGCGAACCTGGAGTACTACGGGCAGCCGGGCGCGCTCAACGAGTCCGTCTCCGACGTCATCGGCTCGCTCGTCAAGCAGTACACCCTCGACCAGAACGCCGAGGCGGCCGACTGGCTCATCGGCGAGGGGCTGCTGGCCCCCGGGGTGACCGGTGTGGCGCTGCGGAGCATGAAGAACCCGGGGAGCGCGTACGACGACGACGTCCTCGGCAAGGACCCCCAGCCCGGGTCGATGGAGGACTACGTCGTCACCAGCCGGGACAACGGCGGGGTCCACATCAACTCCGGCATCCCCAACCGGGCCTTCTTCCTGCTGGCGACCCAGCTGGGCGGCAGGGCGTGGGAGCGGGCCGGGCAGATCTGGTTCGACACGCTGACGGGCGGAGAGCTGTCCCCGGACGCCGAGTTCGCGGAGTTCGCCCGGCTGACGGCGGCCGCGGCCTCGGCGCGGTACGGAGAGGGCGAGGAGAGCGAGGCCGTGCTGAAGGCGTGGTCCCAGGTGGGCGTGCCGACCGGCTGAGACGCGAGTTTCCGGCGCGGGTCCCGGTTCCGCCCCGGACCGATCCGTACTAGAACGGGACCATGCTGATCCAGGTACGGCGCACGGGCGGATTCGCCGGCATCGAGCGGACCTCCGAGGTGGACACGGCGGGCCGCCCCGACGCGGAGGCATGGCACGACCTGGCCGGGCGGGCCGTCGCGGACGGCCGCGGGACCCGCCCGATCGGGGTGCCCGACGGGTTCGCGTACGAGATCACCGTGGACGGCCGGACGGTGTACTGCGCGGACCCCCGGCTCACGGACGCCCAGCGCCGGCTGATCTCCCGGGTACTGAAAGAGGGCGCGTGAGGCGGCACCGGACCGCCTCGCCCGTATGGCCCCGGGCCGTACGGAACCCTGCCGAGGGGGCCGGTGCGAGGGCCCGGAGCACGAGGGGCCGGTGCACCCGGCCGCGGTGAGGGGTCCGGTCAGAGGGTTCGGTCAGAGGCCCGGTCGGGGCGGTGTGAGGGGCGGTCCCTCAGAAGCCCAGCTTCCGCAGCTGCTTCGGGTCGCGCTGCCAGTCCTTCGCCACCTTGACGTGCAGATCGAGGAAGACGGGCGTGCCGAGGAGCGCCTCGATGTGCTTGCGGGACTTGGTGCCGACCTCCTTCAGGCGCCTGCCCTTGGGGCCGATGATGATCCCCTTCTGGCTGGGGCGCTCGATGTAGAGGTTCGCGTGGATGTCCAGGAGCGGCTTGTCCTCGGGGCGGTCCTCGCGGGGGATCATCTCCTCGACCACCACGGCGATCGAGTGCGGCAGCTCGTCCCGTACGCCCTCCAGCGCGGCCTCGCGGATCAGCTCGGCGACCATGACCTGCTCGGGCTCGTCGGTGAGATCACCCTCGGGGTAGAGCGCGGGGCCCTCGGGCAGCAGAGGAATCAGCAGATCGGAGACCAGATGGACCTGCCGGTCGCCGACGACCGAGACCGGGACGATCTGCGCCCACTCGAAGCCCAGCTCCCCGGCGAGCCGGTCCACCCCGACGAGCTGCTCCGCGAGGGTCTTGGAGTCGACCAGATCCGTCTTGGTGACGATCGCGACCTTCGGGGTCTTCCTGATCCCGGCCAGCTCCTTGGCGATATAGCGGTCGCCGGGGCCGAGCTTCTGATCGGCGGGCAGGCAGAAGCCGATGACGTCGACCTCGGCCCAGGTGGTGCGCACGACGTCGTTGAGCCGCTCGCCGAGCAGGGTGCGCGGTTTGTGCAGACCGGGGGTGTCGACCAGGATCAGCTGCGCCTCGGGGCGGTGCACGATGCCGCGCACGGTGTGCCGGGTCGTCTGCGGCCGGTTGGAGGTGATCGCCACCTTCTGGCCGACGAGAGCGTTCGTGAGGGTGGACTTGCCCGCGTTGGGGCGGCCGACGAAGCAGGCGAAGCCCGCCCGGTGGGGGGCGGGCCCGGAGGACTCGATACGAACGCTCATGCCGTTCATTGTCCCTGATCCCCGGGGTCCCCGTGCCCACGGGGATCCGTGGTCCCGGCGGGGCCGGTTCCGCGCCGGGACCCCGGGAGAAAGCCGGTTCCCCGCCCCGGCCTCGTACCGGTGCCGACCCGGTCAGCCCCGTGCCCGCCCGCGCGCCTTGAGTCTCATCCGGGCCCATACCCCGGTACCGGTGAGCACCGCCACCAGGACCAGGGCCACCAGCCAGGGCAGCGCGAAGTAGGAGACGCGCGCCGACTCCCGTACGTCCTCGGCGCTCGCGGTGAGCCGGACCTCGCCCCACTCGATGTGGGGTGCGCCCGACCAGCGTTCCGTGAGCCGGATCCGCTGGCGCGGCAGCAGCTCCGAGGGGATCTTCCTCAGGTCCCGGGCGAGCAGATCGCGGCCGAAGAGGCCCTCGGCCTTGAGGGCGACCTTGGGGTTGAGGGTGACATTGCCCCGGTTGTGGAGCGTGTACGAGATCAGGGCGCTGCTCTCGCCGGTGCCGGGCACCAGGGGCCGGTCGTGGCTGAGCCGGACGTCCTCGACGGCGAGCCCGGGAACGGTGGGCCCGTTCACCCGCAGATAGACCCGCGCGCCGACGGCCCGCTGGACACCGACGGCGACCGCGCCCGCCGAGGGGCTGATCCGCTCGTCCAGCGCCACCAGCGCGCCGGGGTGGTCCCCGGGCTCGGCGGACTCCGGGACGGTGAGGGTGTAGGGCACGGTGACCGAGCCGCGCGGGGGCACGGTGACCCGGCCGCGTCCGGGCCTGATCCAGGCGCCGACTCCCCGCTGCTTCTCGTTCCGGGTCCGTACCGCGAAGCCGCCGTCGCGTTCGGTGTTGTACGCGTCGGCCGCGTACAGCCGGAAGGTGAGGGGGGACTCGGTCTTGTTGCTGATCGTGACCCGGTCGGTGAGACGCGTACCGGGGTCGGCGGTGAGGTAGAAGTACGGCCGCTTGCCCGCCTCCCCGGCGGAGGGGTAGACGGACCACTCCCCGTTCTCCGCGGCGCGTGCCGGCGGTGCCGGGGAGATGCCGGGGACGAGACCGGCGAACAGGGCGGCCAGGACCGGAAGGAGGACGGACCACAGGCGCGTGTGCTGTCTGGGCATGGTGCGGACCCCCCAGGGTCGGGGCGGGCCGACCGGGTGCGCGCCCGGCCCGCCGGGCGGTCAGGTGAGTGTGAGCGTCAGTACACCGGAGTAGGCCCCGGGCGCGGTGAACGCGGGGACGTCCAGCGAGACCTTCGCGTCCACGGTGAACTCACCGCCGGTGAGCGCGCCGTTGGGGGTGGACGCCAGGGTCGCGCCCCCGCCGCCGACGGGCCCCGTGGAACCGGGCACACAGGTGCTCGGGCTGCCCTGCTTGGTGGCACAGGCAGGGGTCCAGCTGAGCTTTCCGGCGTCGATCTTCCCGCCGGGTCCGGTGAAGTCGGTGACCTTGCCGGTCAGGGACCAGCCCGCGGGGCCGCCGCGGAAGTCCTTGACGGTCACCCGCTGGAGGTCGCCGTTCGCCGCGCCGCCCGTGCCGAAGTCCACCGCCGAGAGCTGGACGGTGTCACCGGCCTGGGTCATGGAGAGGGTGCCCGCGGCCACGGTGGCGTTGAGCCTCTGGCTGTTCTCCGGCAGCGGGGTGTCGTCGACGACGGTGTACGCCGCCGGGCCCGCCCCCTTGTCGGCCGACCAGGCGGCCCCCTCGTACGCGACGATGCCGGTGGTCGCCTTGTCGTTCACCTTGAGCCGGGCGGTGAAACCGCCGGTGGCATCCGTCGTGAACGTCATCCTGTCGGCGGTCTCGGCCGTGCCCGCCCGGCCCGCGACGGTGACGTCCGAGAGCGGGGTGAACTCGGACCCGGTGACGGTCACCCGGTCGCCGGGCTTCCCGGAGGCCGTGGCGAGGGAGATCGCGCGCTCGTTGGCGCCGGGCTGCTCCTCGGCGGTGACCGTCTGGGAGACCGGCGCGGGCGGGTTCTTCACCGAGCAGGGTGTGTCCAGCTCCATGATGTAGCTGGTGTGGATGTTGTAGTCACCGGGCGAGAGGGTGATCGAGCCCGGCGCCGTGACCGTGAAGGTGCCGGTCATCTCGAAGGGCGGGAAGGCCCCCTTGCCGGGCACCGGCGGGTTCTTCTTGGGGCCGGTGACCGTGACACTGCCGCTCTGGGCACCGCCGATGGCGACCTTTCCGCTGGGCGTCATGATGTCGGCGGGGAGCGCGAGATCGACCGGGTTGCTGGCGGCCGGCCTGGTGACCTTGTACGTCACCTTGACCGTGTCGCCGACCTTGGGCGAGGCGTTGTCGACGGTGATCTGGGCGGTGGTGGTGCCCTCGATCGGCGGGAGACCGGCGATGTCCGGCGGGATGCACCGGGTGAGGAAGTCGACCGGCACGGACGAGGCCAGCGCGGTGGCGGGTGCGGCGAGCGCCGCCGTACCCGCGAGGAGCGCGGCCGTGCCCAGTGCGGCGGTCCAGCGCCTGGCACCGGTCCGCCGGACGGCTGGTCTTCGTGAGGCGTTTCGGGTGGCTGAAGCCATGTGGTTGGCCCCCTTCGGAGGAATTCAGGTGGCCATTGACGTGGTGCGGCAACGAGAAGTCAATGGAATCGAAATGCACCAACTGATGACCCATCAGATACTGTCAAGATCCCGGCCCCGGGCCGGTGGCGGGGTACGACGCGCCCGGTCCGTCCGGGCCGGGCCAAGGGGTGATCGGACGGGCGAGGAGCGATCGGGACGGACGGCCGCCGGTCCTTCCGGGCGGGCCGCCATCCCGCGCCCGGTCGCCGCCGGCACCGGATACCGCGGGCCGGCCGGCGCCGTCCATCGGTTCCCGGCGTTACACGCCCCCGGCATGACGCGCCCCGGGCGTTACGCGAGGCCCACCCACGCCTCCGCCCCGAACGTCCCCTTCACATCGGAGGCGGCGGTGGCGGGGTCGACCCTGGCCCGCAGGGCGTAGACCGTGGTCTTCCGCGCGCCGCGGACGGCGAGGTGGACCGGGTGCTCGCCCGGGTGGTCCGCGAGGATCCTCTTCAGCTCGCCGACGGACCGCTCGGTGATCCGGTGGGCGGGCAGGGCCAGCCGTACGGGAGGCCGTCCGCCGTGCTCGGCCGAGGCCACGTCCAGCACCGCGAGTTCCCTGCCGAAGACGTTCACGGTGCCGTCGCGGTCCTCGATCCTGCCTCTGACGGAGATGACGTTGTCCTCGGTCAGCGCGTGCTGCACGAGCTGATAGGAGGCCGGGAAGAACAGGACCTCGATGCCCGCGTCCCGGTCCGCGAGGTTCACGACGGCCCACGCGTTGCCCTGCTTGGTCACCTTGCGCTGGATGCCGGTGATCAGCCCGGCCAGCCGTACCTCCCCGGCGGTACGGCCGGAGGCGAGCAGATCCGCGATGGAGCAGTCCCGTGCGCCGGTGAGGATGTGCTCGGCGCCGTCCAGCGGGTGGGACGAGACGTACAGGCCCAGCATCTCCCGCTCGGTCGCCAGGAGTTGCCGCCTCGGCCACTCCGCCTCGTCGATCGGGAAGTCCAGGCCGAAGGCCGGCCGGCTGTCCTCTTCCCCGCCGAGCCCGGCGAAGAGGTCGTCCTGCCCGAAGGCGGCGGCCTTCTTCACCGGGATGATCGCGTCGATGGCGTCCTCGTGGATCGCGGCCAGCCCCTTGCGGGAGTGCCCCAGGGAGTCGAAGGTGCCCGCCTTGATCAGGGATTCGACGGCCCTCTTGTTGAGGGCGGGGAGATCCGCCTTGTCCAGGAAGTCGGGAAAGGAGGTGAACTTCCCCCTGCCGCGGCGGGCGCCGATGACGGCGTCGATGACGTTGTCGCCGACATTGCGTACGGATCGCAGCCCGAACCGCACATCGTCGCCGACGGCCGTGAACTCCGCGATGGACTCGTTCACATCGGGCTGGAGGACGCGCACGCCGTTCTTGCGGGCGTCGGCGAGATAGACCGCCGCCTTGTCCTTGTCGTCGCCGACGGACGTGAGCAGGGCGGCCATGTACTCGGCCGGGTAGTTCGCCTTGAGATAGGCGGTCCAGTACGAGACCAGGCCGTATCCGGCGGTGTGCGACTTGTTGAACGCATATCCGGAGAACGGGAGCATGACGTCCCACAGCGCCTTGACGGCTTCCTCGCCGTAGCCGTTGCCCAGCATGCCGGCGTGGAACTTGTCCCACTCCGCGGCGAGTACCTCGGGCTTCTTCTTGCCCATCGCGCGGCGCAGCAGATCGGCGCCGCCCAGCGTGTATCCGGCCAGTTCCCGGGCGATGGCCATGATCTGCTCCTGGTAGACGAGCAGATGGAAGGTGTTCCCGAGGATCGGCTCCAGGGCCTCGCGCAACTCGGGGTGGATCGGGGTGATCTCCTGGCGGCCGGTCTTGCGGTGGGCGTAGTTGGTGTGGGCGTTCGCCGCCATGGGACCGGGCCGGTAGAGGGCGTTGACCGCGGCGATGTCCTCGAACCGCGTGGGTTCCATCTGCTTCAGCAGGACCCGCATACCGCCGCCGTCGAGCTGGAAGACGCCGAAGGTGTTGCCCTCGGCCAGCAGCCGGTACGTCCTGGCGTCGTCCAGCGGGATCACGAGGGTGGCGGGGTCGCCGTCCCCGGGGTCCACGGTGGCCAGGCTGACGCCCCGGTTCTCCCGGATGTTCTCGATGGCCTGGTCGATGACCCCGAGATTGCGCAGCCCCAGGAAGTCCATCTTGATCAGCCCCATCGCCTCGCACGACGGGTAGTCGAACCCGGTGATCCGCACGCCGTCCGAGGCGCGCATATGCAGCGGGATCCGGTCGGTGAGCCTCGTCTTGGAGAGGATCACCGCGGCGGCGTGCACACCGGTGCCGCGCGTCAGGCCCTCCACCCCGCGGGCGGTGTCGATCACCCGCCTCACATCCGGTTCGCTCTCGTACATCTGCCGGATCTCACCGGCCTCGCCGTAGCGCTCGTGGGAGGAGTCGAAGACCGCGGCCAGCGGGGCGGACTTGCCGTTCTGGTCCGGTGGCAGCGCCTTGGTGATCCGCTCGCCGTGGGAGAAGGGGTAGCCCAGGATCCGCGAGGAGTCCTTGATCGCGTTCTTGGCCTTGATCCTGCCGAACGTGTTCACCATGGCGGTGTACTCGTCGCCGTACTTCTCGGTCACGTAACGCACCATCTGATCGCGCTGCCGGTCGTCGAAGTCGAGGTCGACGTCCGGCGGGTTGATGCGCTCGGGGTTCAGAAACCGTTCGAACAGCAGACCGTGCTCCAGCGGGCAGAGCTCGGTGATACGGATGGCGTAGGCCACGATCGAGCCCGTGGCCGAGCCGCGGCCGGGTCCGAGGGCGATCCGGTTCTCCCGGGCATGGCGGCAGATGTCCGCCACCACCAGGAAGTAGGAGCTGAATCCCATGGGGCCGATGACCGTCATCTCGGTCTCGAAGCGGTCCAGGACATGCCGGGGAACCGGGTCCCCGTAGCGCATCGCCAGGCCCTTGAGGACTTCCCTGCGCAGCCAGGACTCCTGGGTCTCGCCGTCGGGCACGTCGGGGAAGCGCGGCATCTCGTCGACGTAGTCGAAGACCTCGTCGTAGGACTCCACGCGCTCGGCGATCAGCAGGGTGTTGTCGCAGGCCTCCGGCAGCTCCGCGAAGAGGGCGCGCATCTCGGCGGCCGACTTCAGGTAGTAGCCGGAGCCGTTGAAGCGGAAGCGGCCCGGGTCGTCCTTGTTCTTGCCGACCCCGATGCACAGCAGGCTGTCGTGGGCGTCGGCCTGGTCCTCGGTGACGTAGTGCGCGTCATTGGTGGCCAGGAGCGGGATGCCCAGCTCCCCGGCCAGACGCAGCAGATCGCCGCGGACCTCGCGCTCGATGTCCAGACCGTGGTCCATCAGCTCCACGAAGTAGTTCTCACGCCCGAAGATCTCCTGGTAGGCCGCGGCGGCGGCCTTCGCCTCGTCGTACTGGTTCAGCCGCAGACGGGTCTGGACCTCACCCGAGGGGCAGCCGGTGGTGGCGATGATGCCCTCCGGCCGCCCGGCGATCAGCTCGCGGTCCATACGCGGCTTGCCGGACGGGAACTGGCCCTCGTAGCTGGCCTGGGTGCTGAGCCGGAAGAGATTCCGCAGGCCCTGGACGTTCCGTGCCCACATGGTCATATGGGTGAAGCGGCCACCGCCGGAGACGTCCTTCGACCCCTCGCCTTCGTCGCTCATGGCGCGACGGCCGCCGGGCCCCCAGAATTCCTGCTTCCGGGCGAAGCGGGAGGAGGGTGCCACATACGCCTCGATACCGATGATCGGCGTCACGCCCTCGAAGCCCTTCGCCACCTGGGCGAACTCATAGGCCCCGAACATATTGCCGTGGTCGCTCATCGCGATCGCCGGCATCTTCTGCCGGGCCACCTCACCGAACATCGGCTTCAGCTTCTGAGCGCCGTCCAGCATGGAGTACTCGGTGTGATTGTGCAGGTGGACGAAGGAATCCGGCACAGCTTGGTCACCTCCGGGATCAGTGGACGACCCCGTCCCGGCCGGAGCCGGCCGGAGCCTCGCTGGGGACTGGCCGCACCGGCGGTGCAGGGGGACGGACGCACACCGGTCCGTCGGCGCCTGATCACCCCGGCCGGGACGGACCACCGGGAACGCGCGCCCGCCCCAGACGGCCCACAGGCACCCGGCAACCGGCCGGGAGCACATCCGCACCCCGCCGCCCGCACAACCAGACGTTGACCCGACACATCAAAGCGAGCAAGGCACACCGGGATCAAACAACTACTTCGGCCACCCAGCACAACCGATCGTTGTACGCCTAGGATGGCCGGTGTGGATCTCCCTGCCGTACGTACCTTTGTCGCCGCCGCCGAGGGCGGCCAGTTCCAGGAAGCCGCGGCCGCCCTGTCGATCACCCAGCAGGCCGTCTCCAAGCGCATCGCCGCCCTGGAGAGGGAACTCGGGGTGAAGCTCTTCACCCGTGCCGCGCGCGGAGCCCTGCTCACCCTCGACGGCCAGGCGTTCCTTCCGTACGCCCGGGCACTCCTGGAGGCCGAGGAGCGGGCGGTCGCCTCCGTACGCCCCGGCCAACGCGCGCTGCGGGTCGATGTGATCGGCCGCCGGCTCTCGGTGGCCGGGCTGCTGCGCGATTTCCACCGCGCCTATCCCGAGATCGATCTCGATGTGGTGACCCTCCTCAACGCGGGTGTCGGCGCCGCCGTCGACGCCGTCCGGTCGGGGACGATCGACGCGACCTTCCGCGCCGTCACCATGCCGGGACAACCGCTCCCCGACGGCATCGAGGCCACCCCGGTCCTCGATGAGCCCCTGCAGCTGTTCACCGGTCCTGCCCACGAGTTCGCCGGTGCGCCCGCGGTCGCTCCCGCCCGGCTCGCCGGGCGCCGGATCTGGATGCCCGGCAACGTACCCGGAACCGAATGGGCGGCCTATTACGACGAACTCGCCGCCGCTTTCGGGCTCACCATCGACTCCATCGGCCCGGACTTCGGTATCGAGCCCCTCCTCGACACGATCGCGGCCTCCTCGACCCTGGCGACCTTCGTCTCCGCGCAGACCCCTCTCGTCTGGCCCGCGGGCCACGACCTGCGGCGCATCCCCCTGCGTGACCCGACCCCGGTCTACCCGCACTCGCTCATCTGGCGCACCGACAACCCGCACCCCGCCCTCACGGCCCTGCGGGACCATCTCACCTCGGCCTACCCCGGCCGCCCGTCCGAAGGGATCTGGCTACCGGGGTGGGCTCAGCGGGCTTAGGACACGCCCGGGCCGGCCGGGGGCACGGGATGGCCGGGGAGCGTACGGCTGGACCCGGCGCGGGAAGTGGGGGCGTACGGGGGCCGGTGCGGGCCCACGGGAGGACGCGAGAGGTTGCCCGGCGTACGGGCGGCGGTTGACCCTGACTAGGTAGCCGGGCCGCGCACGGCGACGGCCAGATGCTCGCGGAAGTCGGCCTGACCGTACCCGGGGAGGCAGTTGGGGGCGAGCCCGTCGGAAACGCCCCCGAGGGGTGGACCGGCGGGTGGGTCAGCCCGCCGTCACGGCCGTCTTCAGCTGCCCGTCGGGCCCCGCGAGCAGCACCGGGGTCGCGGGCCCGCCCAGGTCGCGTACGGCCGCGCGGTCCTCGTCCGTCACCGCATCCGCCTCGGAGACCACGGCGGCGGCCTCCAGGGACTTCGCACCGCTGGCCACGGCCATCGCGACGGCGGTCCGCAGCGCACTGAGCACGAGCGACTCCAGGCCGACGGTCCCCGCGACATAGGTGCGCCCGGTCTCGTCCCGAACGGCGGCACCCTCGGCCACACCGTTGCGGGCCCGGGCACTGCGCGCCAGCGTAATGATCTTGCGGTCCTCGGGGCCGAGGGCGCCGGGGCCACCGCCCTGGGGTTCGGTGCTCTGGGTCATGCCCCGAGCATAGATCGCACCCGGCGAGGCCCCGGCGAGGCCCCCGGACCGGACGGCACGCGGGCTCCGGAACTCACCGCACCGCACCGGACTCGCGCCACGGGCCCGCACCGGGACCCTCCCGCCGGGGTGCAGCGCGATCACCTCCCGGCGGGCCGGCCCGCGCCGTGTCGGTCAGGCGCGGTCGAGGCGCAGTCTCACCGCCTTGGGAAGTCCCGCCACCACCAGGTCGTACGAGTCCTCGATCAGCTCCCTGACCAGCGTGTCCGGGAGATCGGCGACCGTCACCGTGTTCCAGTGGCGCTTGTTCATGTGGTAGCCGGGAACGATCGCCGGATGCTCGGCGCGGAGCTGGACCGCGAGGTCCGGATCGCATTTCAGATTGACCGTCAGAGGGTCGCCGTCCAGCGCGCTGAGGGCGAACATCTTTCCGGCCACCTTGAAGACCGAGGTCTCCTCGCCGAAGGGGAACTCCTCGACCACGTCGTTGAACTCCAGGCAGAACGCCTTCAGTTCCCGGGCCCTCACGCGCCCGCCCCCGGACCGCGCCCGCCGCGCCCCCGACAGCGGCCGGTGGTCAGCGGCCGCCACCTCGCCGAACCGGGTCCGTGCGCCGCCCGTACCGGCCCGTGCGCGGTGCGCCCCCGG
This sequence comes from Streptomyces sp. NPDC051018, assembly GCF_044456085.1. Taxonomy (NCBI): domain Bacteria; kingdom Bacillati; phylum Actinomycetota; class Actinomycetes; order Kitasatosporales; family Streptomycetaceae; genus Streptomyces; species Streptomyces sp. NPDC051018. Next base: position 58,413 of record NZ_JBITFN010000001.1, on the reverse strand, counting down.
CCGGGTGCCGTCGTCCTCATGCCGCGTTCTCCCCTTCCCGTCGGGCCTCGACCGGCTCGGCGAGGACCGTCACGATCTTGTTGCGGCGGCCTGCCGGAGACTCGGCCGTCAGCCGCAGCGCCCGCCCGTCGGGAAGTTCCACCAGCGCGCTCGCGCCCGCGATCGGGACCCGCCCCAGGGCCTTCGCCAGCAGTCCGCCGACGGTCTCCACATCCTCGTCGTCCAGCTCGTCCAGCCCGTACAGTTCGCCCAGATCACCGATGTCGAGACGGGCGGTGACCCGGAAGCGGCCGTGGCCCAGGTCCTCGACCGGCGGCAGCTCACGGTCGTACTCGTCCGTGATCTCGCCGACGATCTCCTCCAGGATGTCCTCGATCGTGACGATGCCCGCCGTACCGCCGTACTCGTCGATGACGACGGCGACATGATTGCGCTTCTGCTGCATCTCGCGCAGCAGATCCCCCGCGTTCTTGGTGTCGGGCACGAAGACCGCGGGCCGCATCGCCGTGGAGACCAGATCCGCCTCGGCCTCCCGGTTGATGTGCGTCTTGCGGACCAGGTCCTTGAGATAGACCACGCCCACGATGTCGTCCTCGTTCTCGCCGGTGACCGGGATACGGGAGAAACCGGAGCGCAGCGCGAGGGTGAGCGCCTGCCGGACGGTCTTGTACCGCTCGATGCAGATCAGATCGGTGCGCGGCACCATCACCTCCCGTACCAGCGTGTCGCCCAGTTCGAAGACGGAGTGCACCATCCGGCGCTCGTCGTCCTCGATCAGCGACTCCCGCTCGGCGAGGTCCACCATGGCCCGCAGCTCGGCCTCGCTCGCGAAGGGGCCCTTGCGGAATCCCTTGCCGGGCGTGAGCGCGTTGCCGATGAGGATCAGCAGCTGGGGGATGGGGCCCATGATCCTGGCCAGCGGCAGCAGGACGTAGGCGGCGGCCGTCGCCGTGTTCAGCGGGTGCTGGCGGCCGATGGTGCGGGGAGAGACACCGACCGCGACATACGAGACGAGCACCATCACGCCGATGGCGACGGTCAGCGCCTCCCAGGTCTCGGAGAACTCCTGGAGGCAGGCGTAGGTCACCAGAACGCCCGCGGCCATCTCGCACGCCACCCGGACCAGCAGGGCAACGTTGAGATACCGCGTCGGGTCGGCCGCGACCTGTTCCAGCCGGGCGGCTCCGCGCCGCCCGGAGCGCACGGCTTCGGCGGCCCGGAAGCCGGAGACCCGCGCGATGCCCGCCTCGGCGCACGCCGCCAGCCAGGCGACGACGACCAGCAGGACCGCGCCGGTGATCAGTGCGGCGCTCATGACACGGTCGGCGCCGGGGAGGGGCCGGTGAGGCCCTTCTCCGCCCGCCAGCCGTCGACGATGGCCGCCTGGAGGCCGAACATCTCCGCCTTCTCGTCCGGCTCCTCGTGGTCGTAGCCCAGCAGATGCAGCACCCCGTGAACCGTCAGAAGCTGGAGCTCCTCGTCCATGGAGTGCTGTGTCGGGGCCTGCTCTCCCTGCCGCCTGGCGACCTCGGGGCAGAGCACGATGTCACCGAGGAGCCCCTGGGGGGGCTCCTCGTCGTCCTTGACCGGGGGACGCAGCTCGTCCATCGGGAAGGACATGACATCCGTCGGGCCCGGGAGGTCCATCCACTGGAGGTGCAGTTGCTCCATGGCCTCGGCGTCCACGACGATCACCGACAGCTCGGAGAGCGGATGGATGCGCATTCTGGCGAGCGCGTAGCGGGCCACCTCAAGGACGGCCTGCTCGTCGACCTCGGTTCCGGACTCGTTGTTGACGTCGATCGACATGGTGTGGTTCGAGCTACTTCCCGTGCGCGCCTCGGCCGCCGTGCGGGGCACCCGCCCGGCCGTCGTACTTCTCGTACGCGTCGACGATACGGCCGACCAGCTTGTGCCGGACCACGTCGTGCGATGTGAGACGCGAGAAGTGGACGTCGTCGACGCCGTCCAGGATGTCCTGGACCTGCCGCAGACCGCTCTTGGTGCCGTTGGGCAGGTCGACCTGGGTGACATCGCCGGTGATGACGATCTTCGAGTCGAAGCCGAGCCTCGTCAGGAACATCTTCATCTGCTCGGGGTTCGTGTTCTGCGCCTCGTCCAGGATGATGAAGGCGTCATTGAGGCTGCGGCCGCGCATGTATGCCAGCGGCGCGACCTCGATCGTCCCCGCGGCCATCAGACGCGGGATGGAGTCCGGGTCGAGCATGTCGTGCAGCGCGTCGTACAGCGGGCGCAGATACGGGTCGATCTTCTCGTAGAGCGTGCCGGGCAGGAAGCCGAGCCGCTCGCCCGCCTCGACGGCGGGACGGGTCAGGATGATCCGGGTGACCTGCTTGGACTGCAGGGCCTGGACCGCCTTCGCCATCGCGAGATACGTCTTGCCCGTACCGGCCGGACCGATGCCGAAGACGATCGTGTGCTTGTCGATCGCGTCGACATAGCGCTTCTGATTGAGGGTCTTGGGGCGGATCGTGCGACCGCGGCTGGAGAGGATGTTCTGTGTGAGCACCTCGGCGGGGGTCTCCCCGGCGCCGTCCCCATCGCCGTTGGCCTCCGCCCTGAGCATGGCGATCGAGCGTTCCACCGCGTCCTCCGTCATCGGCTGTCCCGTGCGGAGCACGAGCATCATCTCGTCGAACAGTCGCTGGATGAGGGCGACTTCCGCCGCGTCCCCCGCCGCGCTGATCTGATTGCCCCTGACATGGATGTCGACAGCCGGGAAAGCTGCCTCGATCACGCGCAGAAGGGCGTCACCCGAGCCGAGAACCGTCACCATGGGATGTTTGGCGGGGACGGTGAAGTGGGCTCGCGCCTGCCCCGAGGGGCTCTGAACTGTGGGTGTCTGAGTCATGGGCCGGCACTGTGGCCTGCACATACCTCCTGTCGCAGGGTTCTCGCTGCTCGACAACCTCTGGGACACCCAGCGTACGACGCCACACCGACAACGGCCGAGGGCTTTTCACGCGGGATCGCCCCACCGCCCCGGACGGGCGCGTCCCGGCGGCGGCCCGGGGTCACCGGTCCCGGCCGGTGGTCAGGGCACCCGGCCACGGGGCGAGGTCGCGGAACACGGCGCTCCGCGGGACCGCCGCCCGGAGCCCCGGTGATAGTCCATGCCGGTGACCGGGGGCGGTGCGGCGGGGACTCCGGGGGCCAGGGACCCGGGGGCGCCCGGGCCTCGCACGGGCGTACGGCCGGGTTTCTCGGTGGGCCCGCACGAGCCTCGCGCGGGCTCGGAGCCATGGGCACGGTCCCGGCGAGGGGTGGGGCGGTCACCGTACGGCCGGGACCGTCACCGACGACCGAGGCGGTCACCGTACGGCCGGAGGATCACCCCGCGCCCGCTCGCCCGGCCTCCCGGGCTCAGGCAGGGCTGCGGAAGCCGATCGTCGGGACGGCCCGGCGCAGCGGCCAGGGCCTGACCGGGGAGGGCAGCAGCCGGTCCAGGAAGGCGTACCGGCGCAGAGCCACCGGACCCTGACCGGGCAGGCTCCGGACGTACTGCCACCAGGCCGCGATCTCCCACCAGCCCGGCGCGGAGAGGGACCCGCCGAACTCCTGCACCGACAGCGCGGCCGTCAGCCCGGCGAAGGCGAGCCGGTCGGCGAGCGGCCAGCCCGCGAGCGTACCCGTGACGAATCCCGCCACGAACACATCACCCGCGCCCGTGGGGTCGAGCGCCTCCACGGCGATGGCCGGGACCTCGGCGCACTCCCCGGTCGCGCCGTCCACCGCGAAAGCGCCCTCCGCGCCGAGCGTGACGACCGCCACCGGCACCCGTTCGGCCAGTTTTCGCGCCGCCGCCCGGGGACACGAGGTGCGGGTGTAGCGCATCGCCTCCTCGGCGTTGGGCAGGAACGCCTCGCAGTGCTCCAGATCGGCGAGGTCCGCCGGGTCCCAGCGGCCCGACTCGTCCCAGCCGACGTCGGCGAAGATCCTCGTTCCCTTGCGCGCCGCCTGGGCGATCCAGTCGGCGCGGCCGGGCGTCAGGGAGGCGACGGCCGCTCGGGAACGCGGCGGGTGGTCGGGGGCGGACTCGGGCGGAGGCGCCTCGTGGCCGTGGGACACCATCGTGCGCTCGCCCTCGTACGCCATGGACACGGTGACGGGCGAGTGCCAGCCGGGCACGGTGCGCGACAGGGACAGATCGATGCCCTCGCCCTGTTCGAGGGCGTCCCAGCAGTACTCCCCGTAGTGGTCGTCCCCGAACGCCGCCGCGAGCGAGGTCCGCAGGCCGAGCCGGGCGAGCGCGGTGGCCATATTGGCCACTCCGCCGGGGCTGGAGCCCATGCCCCGCGCCCAGGACTCGGTACCGCGGACCGGCGCGGAGTCCAGTCCGGTGAAGATGATGTCCAGGAAGACGGTTCCCGTGAGGTACACGTCGCAGCCGGGGTCCGCGGGGGTACGGAGGGCGGCCAGGGGGTCGACACAGGGGGATGGGAGGACGGTGTCCGCGGCCGGGATGCCGTCGAGGCGGGCATGGGGACCGAGGCGCGGGCCGTGGATACCGCGCGTGCCGTGCGGGCCGGATGAGCCCGGGGTGCCGTCCGGACTGGGCTGCTCTCCGTGTCGGGTCGTCACCGCGCCCCTCCTGTGCCTGGTGCAGGTCAGGCCAGTGTGCCAAATCCACGCGCAGGGGCGCGCGTGACGGCGCGCGGGAGGGGAGCGTGCGCCCCTGTCGGGGCGGTCACGGCCGGGCGGGGCACGACAGCAGAGCGTGGCGGGCTGTGGGCGGGCCGCACACGGGCCGTCCCGGGGGCCGGGCAGGCCGCGGGCACGAGTCGGACGCGGGCACGAGATCCGGACGAGATCCGGACGCGGTGCGTCGGGAGACGGCACCGGCCCGGGGTCCCACCCCGCCGGGCGTCCGTCCCCGACCGGCCATGGACACGCCCGCCATCCCCCGCAGACCACGAACACACCGGCCATGGGCGACAAAGGCCCTGCGGGTCCGGGAGCGGGCGCCGGCCGGACGGTCCGGACAGGCCCCGCCCCCGCCCCCGCGCGTCCGGTGCCGCTACTCGGGCGGCCGCACCCCGAAGTCGTACGCCTCCACCTCGGCGATCAGCCGCGCCCGCCGCTCCTCGTCGTCCTCCAGGAAGGACACCTCGAACGAGTTCCGCGCCAGTTCGCGCAACCGCTCGTCGTCCAGTCCCAGCGCCTCGCGCACCGCGTGGAAGGTGTCACCGATGTAGCCGCCGAAGTACGCGGGGTCGTCGGAGTTGACCGTGCACAGCAGCCCGGCGTCCATCATGTCCCGCAACGGGTGCTCCTCCAGCATGTCGATGGCCCGCAGCCGTACGTTCGACAGGGGGCACAGCGTCAGCGGAATCCGCTCCCGGGCCAGCCGTTCCACGAGCTCCCGGTCCTCCGTGCAGCGCAGCCCGTGGTCGATCCGCTCCACGCCCAGGACGTCCAGGGCCTCGCGGATGTACGACGGCGGGCCCTCCTCCCCCGCGTGGGCGACCTTGCGCAGTCCGAGGGCCTCGGCGGCGGCGTACACCTCGCGGAACTTCGACGGCGGATGCCCCGCCTCCGCCGAGTCCAGGCCGACGGCCGTGATGTGGTGGAGGTACGGCTTCGCCTCGTCCAGGGTCCGCATGGCGGACTCGGCGGACTCGTCCCGCAGGAAGCACATGATCAGCCGGCCCGAGATGCCGTACCGCTCCTCGCCCGTGGCCAGCGCGCGGGCCAGCCCCTCGACGACCGTGCCGATGGGGACGCCCCGGGCCGTGTGCGCCTGCGGATCGAAGAAGATCTCGGCGTGGCGGACGCCTTGGGCGGCGGCGCGGGCGAGATAGGCGTCGGCGAGTTCGGTGAAGTCGTCGTGGGTCCGCAGGACCGCCGTCAGACCGTAGTAGAGGTCGAGGAAGGACTGGAGGTCCTGGAAGAGATAGGCGCGGCGCAGCTCCTCGGTGTCCCGGTACGGCAGTTCCACGCCGTTGCGCGCGGCGAGCGCGAAGGCGAGTTCGGGTTCCAGGGTGCCTTCGATGTGCACATGGAGTTCGGCTTTGGGCAGCGGCACGGGGGTGACCTCGTCGTTCAGGGGGTGCGTTTGGGGAGCGGAACGCGCAGCAGGTCGGTGGCGACGGTGAGTTCTCCGTCGAACCCGGCCGCGCGCGCCTGCCGCTCGAACTCTCCGGCGTCGGTGTAACGCTGTGAGAAGTGTGTGAGTACGAGGTGGCGTACGCCCGCGTCCCGCGCCGCGCGGGCGGCCTGTCCCGCCGTCAGATGGCCGTGGTCGAGGGCGAGCTGCTCGTCCTGGTCGAGGAATGTCGACTCGATGACGAGCATGTCGCAGCCCTCCGCGAGGGCGTGGACGCCGTCGCAGAGCCTGGTGTCCATGACGAACGCGAACCTCTGGCCCCGGCGGACCTCGCTGACCTGCTGGAGCGTGACGCCGCCGAACACGCCCTCGCGCTGGAGCCGGCCCACGTCCGGGCCCGTGATGCCGTGGGCGGCGAGCCTCTCGGGCAGGATCCGACGGCCGTCCGGCTCGGTGATCCGGTAGCCGTACGACTCGACGGGGTGCGACAGCCGACGGGCCTCGATCCGGTACGAGGGTGTCTCGGCGAGGACCCCGTCGGCGGTGACGGGGCCCTCGGTCAGTGACACGGTCTCGCGGTAGGCCGTCGCGTACCGCAGCCGCTCGAAGAACTTCCGGCCGCTTCCCGGGTAGTGCGCGGTGATCTCGTGCGGGACGCGGTCCAGGTTGATCCGCTGGATCACTCCCGCGAGTCCAAGGGAGTGGTCACCGTGGAAGTGGGTGACGCAGATCCGGTTGATGTCGTGCGCGGCGACCCCGGCGCGGAGCATCTGGCGCTGGGTTCCCTCGCCGGGATCGAACAGGATGCCGTCGGCGTCCCAGCGCAGAAAGTAGCCGTTGTGGTTGCGGTGCCGGGTGGGCACCTGGCTGGCGGTGCCGAGCACCACGAGTTCTCGTACGGACACGCCGGTCGCCGCTATCCCGGGGGCCAGGCGAAGCCACGGCCGCCGAGGAGGTGGGCGTGCGCGTGGAACACCGTCTGCCCGGCGCCGGACCCGGTGTTGAACACGATCCGGTACCCGGTGCCGTCGGCCTTCTCCTCCGCGGCGACCTCCCCCGCCTCCCGCAGCACATCCGCCGCGAGAGCGGGCTCGGCCGCGGCGAGCGAGGCGGCGTCCGGGTAGTGGGCCCGCGGGATGACGAGTACATGGGTGGGCGCCTGGGGATTGATGTCCCGGAACGCGACGACGGTCTCGGTCTCCCGCACGATCGTCGCCGGCACCTCCCCCGCGACGATCTTGCAGAACAGGCAGTCAGCCTGCGGTTCTCCCGCCATTGCCGGGGTTCCTCCTCGTTTCCGACCGATACGCCAGCATGGTATCCACCACGCTTCCCCCGCCCGCCCCCCACCGGCACCCGAAGGCCAGGTGCACAGTCCCGGCCCCACCTCACCGCCCTCCAGGGCGCACCGCGCACATCCAGCGCCGCCGGCGTTCGAGGCGCACCGCGCACACCCCGCCGTACCGCCCTCCAAGGCGCGATGCGCACAACCCGCGCCGTCGGCGCCCGAAGGCCCGGCCCACACTCCCGGTCGACCCCACCGCCCTCCAAGGCGCGGCGCGCACATTCAGCCTCGCCGCCCTCCAAGGCGCCATGCGCACAACGAGCCTCGCCGGCGTTTGAGGCGCGGCCACAATCCCAGCACCACTGCCCCTCAAAGCGCGGCGCACACCCCGCTCTCCCGCCCTCCAAGGCGCGGCGCGCACATTCAGCCTCGCCGGCGTTTGAGGCGCGGGGTCCGGGGCAGAGCCCCGGAAAGGGCCCGAGCCCGGCAGGAGGGCTGCGGCGCAGGCCACCCGAGCCACGGCAACCCGGAGCAACCGGACCCCGGGACCCACCCGGGCCACCGGACAGCCGGGCAACCGGACCCCGGGACCCACCCGGGCCACCCGCCCGTCCGGCGATCGAGGACGTACGGGGTGACGGACCCCGGTCACCACAACTCCACCGCCTACTTCTCGGGCGTCACCGTCACCGTCTCCGTCACCGTGACGGTCACCTCCGGCCGCCCCCCGGGCCGCTCCGTCCGGGACGGCATACCCCCTCCGCCCCCGCTCTCCCCCGCGCTCTCACCCCCGCACTCACCGAGGTACCTCGCCTCGAAGGCGAGCTCGCCGTTCACCCGCGCGGTCATCCGTCCCCGTACGCAGACACCCGAACGCTCGTCCGTCACCGTGCCCTTGAGCGTGATCCGCTGCCCGGAACCGGTCTCTCCCTCGCAGTCGACGGTCGCGGCGGCGCGCCCGCCCGGGGACGCGGAGGGCGACGCGGACGAACCGCTTCCGCCGGCCCCCTCAAGCGTCGCCGTACAGCTGAACCAGCTCACGTCGAACCCCACCCGCTCCAGCGTCCTCGTCGCCGTACGGTCGGTGGTGACGGCGACGGCGGCGGAACTGAGCCCATCGGCCGAGGGCTCACAGCCCGCCACCCCCGCCACTACCGCAACCACCGTGCCCGCGACGCCGATCGCCGCCCACAGCCGCCGAAGGCGCCCGCGCGCCGAGGCCGTTGTCGTCCCCCGGGTCGTTCCCCGGTCCATGCCCAGCATGGGGGAAGCCTGGCAGCGGGCGGCGAGGAGTAAAAGAGTGGTTGCGGACACAGACGGCCCGTACGGTCGGAGGATGGGACGAAAGCTGATCCGCCCGCGCCGGCTCGTCGTCGACTCCGACACCGTCTGCGTGTGGACCGTGCGCCATCGCCACGGAACCTCGGGCCCGGACGGCAGCCGCACCTGCCATACGGTGCTGTCGCTCTGGCGGGAGGGCACGAAGTCCCGTCTGGGCATCGTGTTCTCCCAGGCCGAGGGCCGTGTCATCGCGGACGGTTACGTCGACCACGGCGCGCTCGGCGACTCGGCGCACCACTGGCTGAACCTCCACGAGCCGGGTGTCGTACGCCGGTTCGCGGACGAGGCCGCGGCACGGGGACTGCTGCCGGCCGCCGGTTCGGCTCCGGGAAACCGGGAGGTGGACGGCTGGCCGCTGTTCGACGCGGTGGTGGCCGGGAGCGGGGCCGGTGACACCGCGCTCGCCACCCGTACGGACGGCTGACCGGCCCGGGACGCGGCCGGACCCCACTCCGCCGTAGAGGACGACCGGTCCTGTACGGACAGCCGGGCCCAGAGGGACGGTTACCCCTCCGTACGGCGACGCCCGTACGAACACCCGCCCCGTACGTACCGTCGAGCCCGCCCTCGGGGTCCCACCCCCGGTCAAACCGGCAACGTTCCGCCCGGCTACGACCAGCGTCCCGTGCGCCCCAGCAGCAGCGCGACCCCCGCCGTACCCGCCGTGGAGGTCCGCAGCACGCTCCGGCCCAGCCGGTACGGCTTGGCCCCCGCCGCCGCGAACACCGCCAGTTCCTCCGGTGAGACGCCTCCCTCCGGGCCCACGACCAGCACGATCGAGCCCTCGGACGGCAGGGGTGCCGTGGCGAGGGGCTCCGCGCCCTCCTCGTGGAGCACGGCGGCGAAGTCGGCTCCGGCGAGAAGGGCCGCGATCTCCTTGGTCGTCGCCGCGTCCGCGACCTCGGGGAAGCGGAGCCTGCGCGACTGCTTGCCCGCCTCCCGGGCGGTGGCCCGCCACTTGGCGAGGGACTTGGCCCCGCGCTCGCCCCTCCACTGGGTGATACAGCGCGCGGCGGCCCACGGCACGATCGCGTCGACACCCGTCTCGGTCATGGTCTCGACGGCGAGTTCGCCGCGATCGCCCTTGGGAAGGGCCTGGACGACGGTGATACGGGGCACGGGCTCGGGCTCCACCGGAAGGCTCTGCACCCGCACGGTCAGCCGGTCCTTGCCCTCGGTGCTCAGGACGGCTCCGGCCGCGCCCCGGCCGAGGCCGTCCGTCAGAACGATCTCCTCGCCGGGCTGGAGCCGCCGTACGGAGACGGCGTGCCGCCCCTCGGGCCCGTCCAGGGTGAGGACCGAGCCGGGGCCCTCGCCCTCCAGTGTGCCGACGACGAACACGGGCGCGGTCATCCGGACACCTCCCCCGACAGCAGGTCACGCGCTCCCCGTCCGGTGTCCCGGCGGGGAACGCCTCCGGGACCGGTCCCGCCGCCCGTCACCGGGGGCTCACCGCTGGCGCCTCCCCCGGGGTCCGTGCCGGAGACATCCGCGGCCGGCCCGGGGGCGCCCGGCCCGGCGGCCGTCTCCTCCATGAGCACCTCCACCAGCCGCCCCGCCGGCAGATCGCGTGCCAGCCGGTGCCCCTGCCCGGCCCACAGCGACATGCCCTGCGCGTCCCCCGCCCTCGCCGCCGCCTTGCGCAGCCCGCTCGTCAGATGGTGGACCTGGGGGTAGGCGGCGGGGGCGTACGGGCCGTGTTCGCGCATAAAGCGGTTCACGAGCCCGCGCGCGGGCCGCCCGGAGAAGGCCCGGGTGAGATCGGTCCGGGCGAAGAGCGGGTTGGTCATCGCCTGCTTGTGCAGGGGGTGCGCGCCGGACTCGGGGCAGACCACGAACGCGGTGCCGAGCTGCGCCGCCGTCGCCCCGGCCGCCAGGACGGCCGCGATCTGGCTGCCGCGCATCAGACCGCCGGCGGCGATGATCGGCAGCCGTACGCTCTCCCGTACGAGGGTGATCAGCGTGAGCAGGCCGATGCCGGTGCCGTCCCTCGTGGGGTCGTCCCGGTGGGTGCCCTGGTGTCCCCCGGCCTCGATGCCCTGGACGCAGACGGCGTCCGCGCCCGCCCACTGCGCGACCTGCGCCTCCTCGGGTGTGGTGACCGTGACGACGGTCAGGGTGCCCGCCTTGGCGAAGGATTCGAGCACCTCCTGGCCCGGGCAGCCGAAGGTGAAGGAGACGACCGGCACGGGGTCGTCCCGCAGGATGGCGAGCTTGGCCTCGTAGCCGTCGTCGCCGCCGGACTCGGGGTCGCCGAGCGGGGTCTCGTACCAGGAGGCCTCTCCCGCGAGCTGATGCCGGTAGACCTCCACCGTCGCGGCGTCGGCGCTCTGCTGCTGCGGCATGAAGAGGTTCACTCCGAAGGGCCGTCCCGTGAGCCCCCGGATCTGTTTGATCTCCTGGTACATGCCGTCCGTGGTCTTGTACCCGGCGGCGAGGAAGCCGAGCCCTCCTGCGTCGGACACGGCGGCGGCCAGCTGGGGACCCGACGCGCCGCCCGCCATGGGGGCCTGCACGATCGGACAGCGGCGGAGATCGGTCAGTACGGAGGACGCGGGGGGCGCGGAGGACATGCAGGCATCGTGCCACCGTGGGCCCGATACCGCCGAATCGGGCCCGGTACGCCCCGGGGGAGGCGGGTTTACCTGCTCATGGCCCCTCGGTCCGGATCCGTACGGTCACGGGGAAGGCCGCGGTCCGACCGGTGGCACGCCGTGACCGGGCGCCGGACCGCCACCGCGAGGCCGCGCAGGTCCGCGGGACCGACGGCACGTTGCCGGGCAGGTCCGCGGGACCGCGATGCGCTGCGGACGTACGCGACGGCCGCGCGCGCTCCCCCGCCCGGGTACGGCGACAGCACCCGGCCCCTGCCCGGACCCGCTAAGCCGTACCGCCGGCTGCGGCCTACCGGCCGTTGAACGCGTCCTTCAAACGGGAGAACAGCCCCTGCTGCCCCGGCTGGAACTGCCCCATCGGGCGCTCCTCGCCCCGTAGCTTCGCCAGCTCCCGCAGCAGCCGCTCCTGCTCCGCGTCCAGCTTCGACGGGGTGGTGACCTCGACATGGACGATGAGATCGCCGCGTCCGCCGCCCCGGAGATGGGTGACCCCGCGCGTGTGCAGCGGGATCGACTGCCCGGACTGGGTCCCCGGGCGGATGTCGACCTCCTCCATGCCGTCCAGCGTCTCCAGCGGCACCTTCGTACCGAGCGCGCCCGCCGTCATCGGAATGGTCACCGTGCAGTGCAGATCGTCGCCCCGGCGCTGGAACACCGGGTGCGGCAGCTCGTGGATCTCGACGTACAGATCGCCCGCGGGCCCGCCACCGGGGCCGACCTCGCCCTCGCCGGCGAGCTGGATCCGGGTGCCGTTGTCGACACCGGCGGGGATCTTCACCGTCAGGGTTCGGCGGGAACGGACCCGGCCGTCGCCCGCGCACTCGGGGCACGGGGTCGGGACGACGGTCCCGAAGCCCTGGCACTGGGGGCAGGGGCGGGAGGTCATGACCTGGCCCAGGAAGGACCGGGTCACCTGCGAGACCTCACCGCGGCCACGGCACATGTCACAGGTCTGGGCGGAGGTGCCCGGGGCCGCGCCCTCGCCGCTGCACGTCGTACAGACGACGGCGGTGTCGACCTGGATGTCCTTCGTCGTGCCGAAGGCGGCCTCGTTGAGCTCGATCTCCAGGCGGATCATGGCGTCCTGGCCCCGGCGCGTACGCGAACGCGGGCCGCGCTGGGACGCCGTGCCGAAGAAGGCGTCCATGATGTCCGAGAAATTCCCGAACCCTCCGGCGCCGAAACCGCCCGCGCCGCCGCCCGCCTGGGACAGCGGGTCGCCGCCGAGGTCGTAGACCTGCTTCTTCTGCGGGTCCGAGAGCACCTCGTAGGCGGCGTTGATCTCCTTGAACCGCTCCTGCGTCTTCGGATCGGGATTGACGTCCGGGTGGAGCTCACGCGCGAGCCGCCGGAATGCCTTCTTGATCTCGTCCTGCGATGCGTCGCGGCGTACGCCGAGTACGGCGTAGTAGTCCGTGGCCACTTACGACTCCGCCAGGATCTGTCCGACGTAACGTGCCACTGCGCGTACCGCTCCCATCGTTCCGGGGTAGTCCATGCGGGTCGGTCCGACCACGCCGAGTTTGGCGACTGCCTCGTCGCCCGAACCGTAGCCGACGGCGACCACGGAGGTGGAGTTGAGCCCCTCGTAGGCATTCTCGTGACCGATCCTCACGGTCATGCCCATTCCGCCCGACTCCTTGGCCTCGCCGAGGAGCTTGAGGAGGACGACATGCTCCTCCAGCGCCTCCAGCACGGGCCTGATCGTGAGCGGGAAGTCGTGCCCGAAGCGGGTCAGATTGGCGGTGCCGCCGATCATCAGCCGCTCCTCGGTCTCCTCGACCAGAGTTTCGAGGAGGGTGGAGAGCACGGTGGAGACCGTACCCCGGTCCTCCGGCTCCTCGAAGGAGTCGGGAAGGTCCTGCACCAGCTGCGGCACATCCGCGAATCTGCGTCCCACGACCCTGCTGTTGAGCCGGGCGCGCAGATCCGCGAGGGCGGTGTCCCCGAAGGGCGCGGGACAGTCGATCATGCGCTGCTCGACCCGTCCGGTGTCCGTGATCAGCACGAGCATCAGCCGCGCGGGCGCGAGGGAGAGCAGTTCGACATGGCGGACGGTGGACCGGGTGAGCGAGGGGTACTGCACGATCGCGACCTGGCGGGTCAGCTGCGCCAGCAGCCGTACCGTACGGCCGACGACGTCGTCGAGGTCGACGGCTCCGTCCAGGAAGCTCTGGATCGCGCGGCGCTCGGCCGAGGACAGGGGCTTGACCCCGGCGAGCCGGTCGACGAAGAGGCGGTACCCCTTGTCGGTGGGGATGCGTCCGGCGCTGGTGTGGGGCTGGGCGATGAAGCCCTCCTCCTCCAGCACGGCCATGTCGTTGCGCACGGTGGCCGGGGAGACGCCGAGCTTGTGGCGCTCGGTGAGCGCCTTGGAGCCGACGGGCTCCTCGGTGCCGACATAGTCCTGGACGATGGCGCGCAGCACCTCGAGTCTGCGTTCGCTGAGCATCGCGCACACCTCCAGCTGATGTCCCTCGGTGGTTCTCCGGTCACTGCCTGGCACTCACGCCGTCCGAGTGCCAGTAATTTCCCCGTGCCAGTGTACGGCTGCCCGGTACGGCGCCAGCAAGGGCGGCCAACCACGCTACCGTGCGCCCTGTCCTGGTCTTTGCCAGTAGCGTCGCGCTATGGACGTCGGTTGGGAAGACCTCGGCTGGGAGCGTCTCGCCGAGGGGGTGGGCAGGCGTCGCCTCCCTGGCTGGGACGCGACCTGTGGGCTCGTCGTCGGCACGGAGGGCGTACTCCTGTACGACACGGGCTCGACGCTCCGCGAGGGCGCGGAGCTACGGGCGCAGGCGGAGGCCCTGCTGGGGGCCACAGGCCCCGGGGAGGGCCCCGCGGGCGGGGGCGGAGGCGGAGCGGCCGTCCGGCGGGTGACCCATATCGCGCTGAGCCATCCGCACTTCGACCATGTCATGGGCACCGCGGCCTTCGCGGGCGCGGAGGTGTACGGAGCGGTGGGGGTCGACGCGCTGCTGCGGCGGGAGCGGGACGCGCTGCGCTCGGACGCCGCACGCCATGGGGTGCCCGAGGACGAGGCCGCCCGGGCCGCGGACCTGCTGGTCGCGCCGACGCACCTGGTCACCGGGGAGCGGACGCTGGACCTCGGCAGCCGTCAGGTGCTGCTGGCGAATGTGGGCCCCGGCCACACGGGCCACGATCTGGTGGTCCTGGTGCCGGGGAGCCCGGAAGTCGTCTTCTGCGGCGATCTGGTCGAGGAGTCGGGCGAGCCGCAGGCGGGTCCGGACGCGATCCCGTCCCGCTGGCCGGACGCGCTGGACCGGCTGCTGGCGCTCGGCGGCGAGGACGCGGCGTATGTGCCGGGGCACGGCGCGGTGGTGGACGCGCGGTTCGTACGGGCACAGCGGGACGCGTTGGCCGAACGCTTCGGAACAGGGCCTTCCGGTGCGTCGGCGTCCGGCCCGGATCCGGCGGCCGGTTGAGGATGTCCTGAACTCGCCCCCGGGGCCCCACCCAGCACAATGGGCGCATGCGCAGCTACAGCCCTGATCTGACGCCCCCTTGGAAGAAGTCCGCCTCCGCTCCCGAGGTCCCCGCCGATCCCGATCTGGTCGTGGAGGAGGTCACCACGGGCTTCTGCGGCGCGGTGATCCGCTGCGAGGCGGGCACGGTGACCCTGGAGGACCGCTTCGGCAAGCACCGGGTCTTCCCGCTGGACCCCCGCGGCTTCCTCCTGGAGGGAAAGGTGGTGACCCTGGTCCGTCCGTCCTCGGCGCCCGCGGCCCCGGCCCGTACCGCCTCCGGTTCGGTCGCAGTCCCCGGCGCTCGGGCGCGGGTCGCCCGCGCGGGCCGTATCTATGTGGAGGGCCGGCACGACGCCGAACTCGTCGAGAGGGTCTGGGGTGACGACCTGCGGATCGAGGGGGTGGTCGTCGAGTATCTGGAGGGCGTCGACGACCTCCCCGCGATCGTCGCCGACTTCGCCCCCGCGCAGGACGCCCGCCTCGGCATCCTGGTCGACCATCTGGTCCCGGGCTCGAAGGAGTCCCGGATCGCCGCCTCCGTCACCGGCGAGCACGTCCTGGTCGTCGGACATCCGTACATCGATGTGTGGGCGGCCGTGAAGCCGTCGTCGGTCGGTATCCCGGGGTGGCCCTCCGTCCCCCGTGGCCGGGACTGGAAGACGGGCGTCTGCGAGGCCCTCGGCTGGCCCCCGAACACGGGCGCGGCCTGGCAGCACATCCTCTCCCGGGTGCGTTCCTACAAGGACCTGGAGCCGGAACTGCTGGGCGCGGTGGAGCACCTCATCGACCATGTGACGGAGGCATGAGCGGGGGCGCGGGGGTGGTTGTGGCCGTTGCGGTGGGACCGTCCGTGACGGCTGCCTGTTACGTCTGTTACGGGTGCGGCTGTTCGTGACCGTCCGGCGCGTGTGACTGTACGGCCTCCTGTGACCGGCCGGGCGTGGCCGGTGCGCGGGTACGCCGCGGAGCGGTTCCGGGGGACCTCAGTCCACGAGTTCCCGGACCACCCCGTCCGCCAGCAGCCGTCCCCGCAGGGTCAGGACCCCGCGCCCCTCCTCGTACGCCGTGGGCTCCAGGAGGCCGTCCGACAGGGCCGTACGGGACGCATCCAGGCCGGCGGGCCGCAGCAGGGAGAGCGGTACGCCGTCCCGGAGCCGCAGTTCCAGGAGGATGCGCTCGACCCGGCGGTCCTCCGCCGTGAGGACCTCCCGGCCCGCGCCCGGCGACCGTCCGGCGGCCAGCGCGCCCGCGTACGCGCCGGGGTGCTTCACATTCCACCACCGCACTCCGCCCACATGGCTGTGCGCCCCCGGTCCGGCGCCCCACCAGTCGGCTCCGCGCCAGTAGAGCTCGTTGTGAAGACAGCGCCCGGCCTCGGTGGTGGCCCAGTTGGAGACCTCGTACCAGGAGTAGCCCGCCTCCGCGAGGACGGAGTCCGCGATCAGATAGCGGTCCGCGTGGACGTCGTCGTCGGTCATGGGCACCTCCCCGCGCCGGATGCGCCGCGCCAGCCCGGTGCCCTCCTCGACGATCAGCGCGTACGCGGAGATATGGTCCGGCCCCGCGCCCACGGCCGCCGCCAGCGAGGCCCGCCAGTCGTCGTCGCTCTCGCCCGGGGTGCCGTAGATCAGGTCGAGGTTCACATGGTCGAAGCCCGCCGCCCGTGCCTCGGCCACACATGCCTCGGGCCGCCCCGGTGTGTGCGTACGGTCGAGCACCTTCAGCACATGCCGCCGCGCGCTCTGCATGCCGAACGAGATCCGGTTGAAGCCCCCCTCCCGCAGCCGGGCCAGATACCCCGGGTCCACCGAATCCGGATTCGCCTCGGTGGTGATCTCGGCACCGTCCGCGAGCCCGAACTCCGTCCGTACGGTGTCGAGCATCGCCACCAGGTCCGCCGCGGCCAGCAGCGTGGGCGTACCGCCCCCGACGAACACGGTCCGCACCGGGCGGGGGTCGTCGCCGAGGACCTTGCGCGCCAGCCGGATCTCGTCGGCGAGCGTCTCGGCGTAGTTGTCGCGGGAGGCCAGGACGCCGCCCGAGCCGCGCAGCTCGGTCGCGGTGTAGGTGTTGAAGTCGCAGTAGCCGCAGCGCGTCGCGCAGTACGGCACATGCAGATAGAAGGCGAGCGGCCGGTCGCCGGATCCGTCGAGGGCGGACGCGGGCAGCGACCCGTCCTCGGGCACGGGCTCGCCGTCGGGCAGTACGGAAGGCATGTCACCCATTGTCCGTCACCGCGGGCGCCCGCCCGGCGGAACGGTCCGGGGGGCCGCGGGGGCGGTGTCCTGCCCCGGGAATAGACCCCGGGGCCGGTGTCGGAACCGGAGATTCGGGGAGGTACAGGCCCGGGGAGCCTGGGACCAGGGCACGGGGTCCGGCGGGGGACGGGGCCCGGGAGCCTGTGGCCAGAGCACGGGGTCCGGGCAGGGACGGGCCCGGAGGTTCGGGACCGGGTGCCGATCCGGGGAAGGACCCGGGGAGGGGCCTGGCGGGGATTCCGGGCCCCTGGGGACGGGACCCGGGGACGGACGGGGCCGCGGGCACCCGGCCCCGTCCGTCCCCGGTGCGGGTGGCCCGGGACCCGGCCGGGGAGCCATGGAGAAGCCCGGGCCCGTGGCGGTGGCACCGGGGACGGGCTGGGGCCGGGTCATCGCCGGGCCCGGCAGCCACGGGCCCTCGGGGCACCCGGCGTACGCCGGCGCCCGGGTCCGCGTGGGCCCGGTCCGGGGGCCCGGTCCGGGTGAGCCGCCTCCCGGTCCGGGACCGGGTGGCGTGGCGCCGGTCCGGGTGGACCGGGCCCGGCCGGTCGCGGCACCGGGTCCGGTCCTGGTCCTGGTCCTGGTCCTGGTCCTGGTCCTGGTCCGACAGCGTGTGCCCTGCGCCCCCGACGCGCCCCCTTACGCCTCGCGCTGCCCCGCGTACATCTCCTCGATGAGGTTTCCGAACGTCCGCTCGACCGCCGCCCGCTTCAGCTTGAGGCTGGGCGTCAGATCGCCGTGCTCCACATCGAGGTCGCGCGGCAGCAGCCGGAACTGCCTGACCTCCTGCCAGCGCTGGAGCCCTTCGTTGAGCCGGTCGACATAGCCCTGGACCATCTCCCTGGTCGCGGGCGCGGCCAGCAGTTCCGTATAGGTGCTGCCCGCCAGGCCGTTCTCCCCGGCCCAGCCGAGGAGCGCCGGTTCGTCGAGCGCGATCAGCGCGGTGCAGAAGTTCCGGTCGGCGCCGATGACGACGATGTTGGAGACGAACGGGCAGGTCGCCTTGAACCGGATCTCCACCTCCGTCGGCGCGATGTACTTCCCGTTCGACGTCTTGATCAGGTCCTTCTTCCGGTCCGTGATCGTGAGATACCCGTCGGCGGAGAGTTCGCCGATGTCACCGGTGTGCAGCCAGCCGTCGGCCTCCAGGACCTCCGCCGTCTTCTCGGGCAGCCCGTGGTAGCCCTCCATGATCCCGGGGCCCCGCAGCAGGATCTCGCCGTCGTCCGCGATCCGCACCTCGGTGCCGGGCAGCGGTTTGCCGACCGTGCCGGTCCGGTACGCCTCGCCCGGGTTGACGAAGGACGCGGCGCTGGACTCGGTCAGCCCGTACCCCTCCAAGATGTGGATACCGGCGCCCGCGAAGAAGAAGCCGATCTCGGGCGAGAGGGCGGCGGAGCCGGAGACGGCGGCGCGCAGTCTGCCGCCGAACGCCTCGCGCAGCTTGGAGTAGACGAGGGCGTCGGCGATCTTGTGCTTGGCACGGAGACCGAACGGCGCGGACGCCGTCCCGGTACGGCGGAAGGTGTCCTGAGACACCTTGGCGTACTCCCGCGCGACGACGGCCGCCCACTGGAAGATCTTGTACTTGGCGCCGCCCCCGGCCCGCGCCTTGGCCGCCACGCCGTTGTAGACCTTCTCGAAGATGCGCGGCACGGCCGCCATATAGGTGGGCTGGACGAGCGGCAGATTCTCGATGATCTTGTCGATACGGCCGTCGACGGCCGTCACGTGGCCGACCTCGATCTGTCCGGAGGTCAGCACCTTGCCGAAGACATGGGCGAGCGGCAGCCACAGGTACTGGACGTCCTCCCGGCCGATCAGCCCGGTGGCGGCGATGGCCTTGGCCATGTACGACCAGTTGTCGTGCCGCAGCCGTACCCCTTTGGGGCGGCCGGTGGTGCCCGAGGTGTAGATCAGGGTGGCGAGCTGGTCGGCGGTGATCGCGTCGATCCGCTCCTTGACCACCCCGGGGTGCTTCTCCAGATAACGCGTCCCGCGCGCCTCCAGATCGGCGAGGGTGACGACGAAACCCTCGGGGTCGTCCGCGTCCCCCTCCACTCCCGCGGCGTCGATGACGACGACATGCGTGAGATCGGGCAGCCCGGAGCGGCGCTCACGGGCCTTGGCGAGCTGGGAGGCGTCCTCGGCGATCAGGACCCGGCTGCCGGAGTCGGAGAGGATGTACGCCGCCTCCTCGGCGGTCGTCGACGGGTAGATGGTGGTGGTCGCCCCGCCCGCGCACATCACACCGAGGTCGGCGAGGATCCACTCGATCCGGGTCGCGGCCAGCAGCGCGACCCGGTCCTCGGGCCGCACACCCAGATCGATCAGCCCGGCGGCGACGGCGTAGACGCGCTCGGCCGTACGGCCCCAGCTGAGCGACTTCCATTCGGAGGGCCCGTCGCCCGGCGCGGGGACAACGGGGTAACGGAACGCCTCGGCGTCCGGTGTGGCCTCGACGCGCTCGGCGAACAGCGTCGCCACGGACGGCGGACGATTCTCGATCATGGTCTGTGTGTCGCTCAAGACATCCTCCGGGCCTGCGGCAGCACTGCACACGACTGGCTGTTATGACTGGCGAGTAACCATCGAGTCGCGATCAGATTAGAACGCTCACAGCCAGTGCGTAAGGGGATACGTGCCGCCGCTTGATAACGAAGAGGCCATCGGCCGAACAGGCCGGTGACGGACCGGGCGGCGCGCCCGGGGATCACCGGGCCCCGTCGCCCACGAGGGGCATCACCAGCCCGAACGACGGCGGGGACGGGTGCCGGCGCCCTTCCGGAACGTGATACCGGGTGCGCCGGAAGCGGCTGGAGGGAAACCCGGGCGCATACGGCGGACGGGGTGGCGTCCGGGCGGGCAAGCGGGCGCGGGCGGCGCAGCGGGCGCGGGCGGGCCGGGAGGCGCCCGCCGCCGGTCGGGGGCGGACGCTCTCCCTCATGCGTGCTTCCTCATCGCGTACCTCCGCGGGAGCCCGCGTACCTGCGGCGGGTGAGCGGAGGCCGTACGGCGGATCGCGCCGGCCACGGCCGGTGCCTCCCACCCGGTACCGCGGAAGGCCGCTACTTCTTCGTCTTGCCGCCGCCGTCGTCGCTGGACAGCACCGCGATGAACGCCTCCTGTGGCACCTCCACGCTGCCGACCATCTTCATCCGCTTCTTGCCTTCCTTCTGCTTCTCCAGCAGCTTCCGCTTACGGGAGATGTCACCGCCGTAGCACTTGGCGAGGACGTCCTTGCGGATGGCGCGGATGGTCTCGCGGGCGATCACCCGGGAACCGATGGCGGCCTGGATCGGCACCTCGAACGCCTGCCGGGGGATCAGCTCCCGCAGCTTGGCGACGAGCCTGACCCCGTACGCGTACGCCGCGTCCTTGTGGGTGATCGCCGAGAACGCGTCGACCTTGTCGCCGTGCAGCAGGATGTCCACCTTGACCAGGCTCGACACCTGCTCTCCTGTGGGCTCGTAGTCGAGGGAGGCATAGCCGCGGGTCTTGGACTTCAGCTGGTCGAAGAAGTCGAAGACGATCTCGGCGAGGGGCAGGGTGTAGCGGATCTCGACACGGTCCTCGGAGAGGTAGTCCATGCCGAGCAGGGCGCCGCGACGGGTCTGGCACAGCTCCATGATCGCGCCGATGAACTCGCTGGGGGCGAGGATCGTGGCCCGCACGACCGGCTCGTACACGTCCGAGATCTTGCCCTCGGGGAACTCGCTCGGGTTGGTGACGGTGTGCTCGGCGCCGTCCTCCATGAGGACGCGGTAGACCACGTTCGGCGCGGTGGCGATGAGGTCGAGACCGAACTCGCGCTCCAGCCGCTCCCGGATCACGTCCAGGTGCAGCAGACCGAGGAAGCCGACGCGGAAGCCGAAGCCGAGAGCCGCGGACGTCTCGGGCTCGTACACCAGGGCGGCGTCGTTGAGCTGGAGCTTGTCGAGGGCGTCGCGCAGCTCGGGGTAGTCGGAGCCGTCCAGCGGGTACAGGCCGGAGAACACCATCGGCTTGGGATCCTTGTAACCGCCGAGGGCCTCCTCGGCGCCCTTGTGCTGCTGGGTGATGGTGTCGCCGACCTTGGACTGGCGGACGTCCTTCACACCCGTGATCAGATAGCCCACCTCGCCGACGCCGAGGCCGTCGGCCGGGAGCATCTCGGGCGAGTTGGTGCCGATCTCCAGCAGTTCGTGGGTGGCTCCGGTGGACATCATCCGGATCCGCTCGCGCTTGCCGAGGTTGCCGTCGACGACCCGTACGTAGGTCACGACACCGCGATACGAGTCATAGACCGAGTCGAAGATCATCGCGCGTGCGGGCGCGTCGGCGACCCCGACCGGGGCGGGCACGTCCCGCACCACGCGGTCGAGCAGCGCCTCGACGCCCAGGCCGGTCTTGGCCGAGACCTTGAGCACGTCCTCCGGGTCGCAGCCGACGAGGTTCGCCAGTTCCTCGGAGAACTTCTCCGGCTGTGCCGCCGGGAGGTCGATCTTGTTGAGCACGGGCACGATCGTGAGGTCGTTCTCCATCGCCAGATAGAGGTTGGCGAGGGTCTGCGCCTCGATGCCCTGGGCCGCGTCCACCAGCAGGACCGTGCCCTCACAGGCCGCGAGGGAACGGGAGACCTCATAGGTGAAGTCCACATGCCCAGGGGTGTCGATCATGTTCAGGATGTGGGGGGTGCCCTGTCCCGGGCCCTCGGTGGGCGCCCAGGGCAGCCGGACCGCCTGCGACTTGATGGTGATACCGCGTTCGCGCTCGATGTCCATGCGGTCGAGGTACTGGGCACGCATCTGCCGCTGCTCGACCACCCCGGTCAACTGGAGCATCCGGTCGGCAAGGGTCGACTTGCCGTGGTCGATGTGCGCGATGATGCAGAAATTGCGGATCAGCGCCGGGTCGGTACGGCTCGGCTCGGGCACGTTGGGAGGAGTCGCGGGCACGCAGGGTCCTGATTCTTGAGACGCCGGGCGTCTCGTCTCGGGCGAAGGCGGATCGATACGTAGCCTCCATGGTCCCACGCGTACGGGACTGCGCCCGGTTTGGGCCGCTCCGAGGCCGACTGGTAGCCTGACTAGCTGTGTCTCATGATCTCGTCCGGCTGACGTACGAGCTTCATCACCGGGACGCTCACTCAAAGATCAACCGAACCTGAAAAGGCTCTTTCGTGGCGAACATCAAGTCCCAGATCAAGCGGAACAAGACGAACGAGAAGGCGCGCCTGCGCAACAAGGCCGTCAAGTCCTCGCTCAAGACCGCGATCCGCAAGGCCCGTGAGGCGGCCGCCGAGGGTGACCTCGAGAAGGCCACCGTGGCCACTCGCGAGGCTTCCCGCAAGCTCGACAAGGCCGTTTCGAAGGGCGTCATCCACAAGAACGCCGCCGCCAACAAGAAGTCGGCGCTGGCGTCCAAGGTTGCCGCTCTCCAGGGCTGAGCACCACCGCAGTGACCCGGCACACCCCCTGCGGGTGAACCGCCGGACGACTTGATCGCCGGAAGGACCCGGGCGGGCCCTCTCTCTCCGCTCCCCGACCGGCGCACCGGACTCGCACTTGGACCTGCGTTCGCCACGCGGGTGCGAGCCCATCGGCAGTACTTTTCCCGAGGCCCCGGCCTCTTCCCCCGCCCTCCCCAGGGCACGGAAGAGCCCCCGGGGCCTCCGGTTTTCCCGCCCCTCCCCTGGTCCACTGGTTCCCGGTTCACCTGGCTGCCCGACGGCCCGACCTCGCGCCGGGGACGCGGCCGGGCCGGGGCACGCGGCTCGGGCCCGGCTCCGGAGGCCGACGGCTGCCGCGGGGGGTGTTACGGGCCCGCGCCCGTTCTGGACCCGCACCGCCTCAGGCCCGGGCCTGAGGCCCGGCACCGCTCAGCGCCGCTCAAGACCGCCGCACCGCGCCCCCGGCCGCACCGCACTGCCCGCCGCACCGCAGAGGGCCCGCGCTCAGAACGGCTCAAGGCTTCACGGCCCGACCCGGTCGCAAGGCCCGGCACCACCCGCGGTGCACGTCGAAACCCGGCGCCGCTCAGCGCGAAACCGGCCAGGCGCGCACCGCCCGGCGCCGCTCCATGCCGGACCGCCGAGCCCCGCGCTGTTCGACGCCGCACCGCCAGGCCACGTCCCCACGCCGCACCGCCAGGTCTCGCGCCGCTCAGACCGCTCCCGTCAGCACCACAGTGCCCGCCACACGACCGCATCCGCCGGGGCCCGCGCCGCTCAGCGCCGGGCCCTCGCAGCGCGGGCGACAGCGACGACGGCCTTCTCCAGCGCGTACTCCGGATCGTCCCCTCCGCCCTTCACCCCCGCGTCCGCCTCGGCGACGGCTCTCAGCGCTACCGCCACCCCGTCCGGCGTCCAGCCCCGCATCTGCTGCCGTACACGGTCGATCTTCCACGGCGGCATACCCAGCTCGCGGGCGAGATCCGCCGGTCTGCCGCCGCGCGCGGAGGAGAGCTTGCCGATCGCCCGGACTCCCTGGGCGAGCGCGCTGGTGATCAGCACCGGCGCCACCCCGGTCGACAGCGACCAGCGCAGTGCCTCCAGCGCCTCCGCCGCCCTGCCCTCCACCGCCCGGTCGGCGACGGTGAAGCTGGACGCCTCGGCCCGGCCCGTGTAGTACCGCCCGACGACCGCCTCGTCGATCGTGCCCTCGACGTCCGCCACGAGCTGGGAGACCGCACTGGCGAGCTCCCGGAGATCGCTGCCGATGGAATCGACCAGGGCCTGGCACGCCTCGGGCGTCGCCGACCTGCCCAGTGCCCGGAACTCCGACCGCACGAACGTCAGCCGCTCCGCCGGCTTCGTCGTCCGGGGACAGGCGACCTCCCGTGCCCCCGACTTGCGCGCCGCGTCCAGCAGACCCTTGCCCTTGGCACCGCCGGGATGCAGCAGAACGAGGGTGATCTCCTCCACGGGCGCGTCGAGATACGCCTTGATGTCCTTGATCGTGTCGGCGGAGAGGTCCTGTGCGTTCCGCACGATCACGACCTTGCGCTCGGCGAAGAGCGAGGGGCTCGTCAGCTCGGCGAGGGTGCCCGGCTGGAGCTGGTCGGCGGTCAGGTCGCGGACGTCCGTGTCGGCGTCGGCGGCCCTCGCGGCCGCCACCACCTGCTGCACCGCGCGGTCGAGGAGCAGATCCTCCTGGCCCACGGCGAGCGTGACGGGAGCGAGCGGGTCGTCTGTCGAATTCTTCCTGGTGGCCATCGCGCTCCAGCATCCCACGGGCCACTGACACCCGGTCCCGGGACGACCTCCCCGTGCCGGAGAATGACGGGGTGAGCGAAGGACGACATGTACTGGTGCTGCCCGACCGCGATACCGCGGAGGAGGTGGCACAGGAACTGGCCGCCCGCTTCGGAGTCCGGGAGGAGCCCCAGCTCGTACGGGACGCGCTGGCCGGTGAGGACGACGCCGAGGACGCCCAGTGGCTGGTCGTGGTGGAGGACCCCTCGGCCCGCCTCGACCCGTCGGAACTCGACGACTTCGCGGCCGCGTACGAGGGCTGGCTGGAAGCACCCCGCTGACCGTCCGCCCGCGCACCGGGGCGGCCGGGACCAGCAGTGCGGCCGGTCCCGACCACACGGCCACCACCCCGGAAGGCGGGACCCGGCACAGACCCTCCCGGCTCGGGCCGGGCGCCACCCGGCGGGGGCCGCACAGCGGGTGGGGCGGTGCGACCGGTGCGGCGGGAACGGCCGGCCCGGCGGCCACGGGCCGTATCGCCGGGACGAGGCCGTGCGCCGGGCAGGATCCGGAACCGCGGGGAGCTGCGGTGGCGCGACAGCGGCGGTGGAGACGGGACCGCCCGCCAGGGCCGCGGGGTTGCCGAGGGGGCCGATCCCGCTGTCGGCGCGGTACGGCATGCTGCGGCCACGGACGTGACCATGGACGAGAACACCTTCTGGCAGTTCCTCGACGAGTGCCGGCCCGACGGCCCCGATCCCGACGCCGATCTGCTGGCGGAGGCGCTGACGGCCCGCCTGTCCAAGGGCCCGGTATCGGATGTGGTCGGCTTCGCCGAGCAGCTGGCCCGCCTGCTGTACGGGCTGGACCGCCGTGAATACGGGAGCGAGCAGTCCGCGGACGCCTTCCTCTACACCCGGTGCGCCGTCGTCGCCGACGGCAGGGACGCCTACGCGCGTGTCCTCGGGGACCCGGCCGCCTTCACGCCGTACGCCGAGGAGCTGATCTGGGCCGAGAGCCTGCTCTACGTCCCGGACCACGCGTACCGGCACCTCACCGGTGAGGACTGGCACCGAGGCACCCGGTACAGCTACGAGTCCTACGCCAACGAGGACGGCTGGGCCGACGGTCCCGGTCCCCGGTGAGCTCCCCCGATCACCGCACCACGGCCCGCCGGTGCGCCTTCGCCACAAGGCGCACCGTGCGGGCGGCCGACGGGGAGCGCACTCAGCAGTCGGCGCGATGGGGTTCGAGCGGCAGCCGTCCGAGGCGCAGCCCGAACTCCTCGCGGTAGGCCGCCAGCACCGCCTCGTCGCTGCCGAGCGGCTGCTCGTACCGCTCACCGCGGCGGGTGGTGACCAGCGTGTGACCGCTGAGCGTGATCCTTCCGTCCTCCGTGAGCCGGGAGCAGACAAGGGACTTGGTGAAGTGCGACTGCGGCGAGGTGCTGTGCCACCAGGCGCCGGCCCGGAAGTCACCGAGCTCACGCGGCCGGATCTCGACCCGGTACTGCGGTTTGCCGTCCCGGTGGAGGTCGAGATCGCCGTGGTCGCCCGTTTCCACAAGCCGGAACGTCCCGGCCGGGTCGCCCTGGTCCTCCCGCAGATCGAAGGCGAGGGGATGGTGGGCGTGATCGCCGAATCCGACATCGGCCAGCCAGCGGCCGGCCCGGTCCTCCGTCTCCACCAGCAGCACCAGGTGGTCGTAGGGAATCCCGAGGCGTCCGTCCGCACCGAAGACACGGGCCTGGAGAAGGGTGACATCGAACCCGAGATCACGGAGCAGAGCGGCGAACGCTCCGTTGAGTTCGTAACAGAACCCGCCACGCTCCCGCTCGACGATCTTGGCGAGCAGCGCCTTCTCCTCCAGCACGATGTCCTCGCCGAGGTGGATGGAGAGGTTCTCGAACGGGACGGTCCGCAAGTGCCGCAACTGTAGATCGCGCAGCGCCGCGGCGTCTGCGTGTTCCGGGCGGTCGGCACCGATACGGCGGAGATAGTCGTCCATGGTGACAGTGTGGCCGCAGTGTCGACCGCGACACACCGTGATCCGTTGGACGGAGGTTCGTCGGCCGGGAGGCATGTGCCCAGTGCATATCCGGCCCGACCGGCACGCGGATCCCGAAGAGGGAGCGGGCTCCGGCGGGCGCACCAACCGATACGCGGATCCCGGCGGGCGTACGGATCCCGGCGGGCCGGGGATCGCTCCTCGGCCGCCGGGGAGGCACGCCCCGGACGCCGCCCGCGCCGCAGTCCGGCCCGCAGATCCCGGCCCGCTCCCGTGATCGCGATCGGCCCGTCCGTGTCGGTGCGCAGCACCCGGGCGCCCTGGTCCCGCAGCGCCCTGACCGTGCGGGGCGACGGGTGGCCGTAGAGGTTGTCCCGTCCCACGGAGATCAGGGCCAGCCTCGGTCGCACCGCACGCAGCAGACCCGGGTGCTGGTGCGCGGAGCCGTGGTGGGCGACCTTGAGCACATCCACCGGTGGCAGGGCCGGATGCGCGAGCAGCAGTCCTCGCTGCGCCGGTGGTTCCAGATCACCGAGCAGCAGCAGGGTGGGGCCGCCCTCGACCCGTACGAGCAGGGTGACACTGGCGTCGTTCGGGCCGTCAGGCACGAAGCCGGGGCCGGCGCCCCGGGGCGGACCGGCGGCGGGCCAGAGGACCTCCCAGGTCAGCCGTCCGATCCGGCGCCGCTCCCCCGCTCCGGCACGGACCATGGGCACTCGTGCCGAGGCCGTGACCCTCCGGACGAAGGCGCCCTGCTCCCGTGGCTCGTCAAGAGTCGTCGTCTGCACCTCACCGACGGTTCTGTTCCGCAGGATCCCGGGCAGCCCCCGGACGTGGTCCGCGTGGAAGTGGCTCAGCAGGACCAGGGGAACGGCGGTCACCCCCAGATCACGCAGACAGCGGTCGGCCGGTGCGGGATCGGGTCCCGCGTCGACGACCACCGCCGAACCGTCGCCCACGGCCAGCACCACGGCGTCGCCCTGACCGACATCGCACATCGCGAACGACCAGCCGGGCGGCGGCCAGCCGGTGAGCACCCTGGTGAGCGGGACCGGACGGACGACGACCAGTACCAGCAGCAGGGCACAGAGCGCGGCCGCCCACGGACGGCGGGAGAGCCGGCGGACGACGGGCACGGCGACGCAGGTGACCGCGGCGAGCAGCAGCCCGCCGCGCCAGCCTCCCGGCCATTCCACCTGGGCCCCGGGCAGCCCGGCCCCGGTGCGGGCGACGGTGGCGATCCAACCGGCCGGCCATCCGGCGACCCGGGCGAGCACCTCGGCCGGGGGCATCGCCACCGTCGCGGTGGCCAGGGCGGCGAAGCCGAGCACCGTGGCCGGGGCGACGGCGAGTTCGGCGGCCAGATTGCAGGGGATCGCCACCAGACTGAGCCGTGCCGCGAAGACGGCCACCACGGGAGCGCACACGGCCTGTGCCGCTCCGGCGGCGGCCAGCGCTTCCGCGAGCCTCGGCGGTACGCCCCTGCGTACGAGCGCGCCACTCCAACCGGGAGCGATGGTGAGCAGGGATCCCGTCGCCAGGACGGAGAGCAGGAAGCCGTAGTTCCGCGCGAGCCGGGGGTCGTACAGGACGAGCAGCAGTACGGCCGTGGCCAGCGCGGGGATCAGTGACCGGCGGCGTCCGGTGCCGATGGCGAGCAGGGTGACGGCACCGCAGGCCGCCGCTCTGAGCACACTCGGCTCCGGTCTGCACACGACGACGAACGCCAGTGTCAGTGCGCCGCCGACGAGTGCCGTCCCCCGCAGGGTGATGCCCAGCCGGGGTGCGAGACCGCCCCGTTCGGCCAGGCCCGCCCTGCCCGGCGGGCCGATCAGCAAGACCAGGACCACGGTGAGGTTACTGCCGGAAACGGCGAGGACGTGGGAGAGGTCGGTCGCCTCGAAGGCCTCCTGGAGTTCGGGGGTGATCCGGGAGGTGTCTCCCACGGTGAGTCCAGGGAGCAGTGCGCGGGCGTCCCGGGGCAGCCCGTCCGTCGCCTCCCTCAGGCCCGCCCGCAGCTCTCCGGCGGTGCGCTGCAGTGCTGTTGGCGCTCCGATGGTTTCCGGACCGTCTCCGTTCACCCTCAGGACGGCGGCGAACCTGTCGGCCCCGCCCGGCGGGGGCGCGAGCCGCCCCGCCAGCCGTAGCTTCGTCGACGGCAGCAGCCGTAACCACCCGGCGAGGGCGGCCCGGGAGACACCCGGGCGTACGACGACGAGTACCGGCGTCCGGGTCGTGGCGCTCGCACCCCGGGTCGCTGTCACCCGGGTCGCCTCCGCGTCGATCATCAGCGATCGGACAGCGGTCCCGCCGCCCTGGGCCCGGGGACGGGAGAACCGGGGGTCGGAAGTGACCGTCACCTCCACCGTGACATACGCGTATCGGTCCGCCAGGGCGGGCACAGGGCCGCGTCGCATATCCGCTCCGTGCAGTCCCGCGGAGGCGGCTCCGGCGGCGGCACAGAGCAGGATCCCCGCGAGGGCTGTGGCGTTGAGCCGCCGACGATCTCCGGTGCCGGGCCCTGGACCGGCCCGTTCATCGCCCGGACCGGCATGCTCCCCGGCGCCTGGCGCCCGAACGGCACTGGGCACCGTGCCCGCGCGGAGGCCCCAGCCCGCACGGACAGCCCGGGCGGTGCGGAGGAGACTGACGATGCGGCCGGTGCGATCCGCATGAACAGTGCGGGCAGACTGGCCCCCACGGGTCCCCCGGACCGCACCGGTTGCCCGGACCACACCAGTGACCTGCGAGGCCCGGGCTGCCCGGAAGGCCCGGACCCATCTCACCGTCCCGGGCGCCAGCAGCAGTCCCGCCAGGGCCAGGCAGAGTGCCACGCCGGCGCCGACCGGCCCACCGGGCGCGCCCAGCGCGAGAGCGGACGCGGCCCAGGCCGCCACGGCCAACGGCACCATGCGCAGATCGGCCGGTCCCTCCTGGCGGGGGTGGGACGCCCCCAGCCGATGGCCCGACGCGGCATGCACCGCCTGGCGGGTCATGGCCGTACCAGGGTCTGGAGATCCGCGAACCGGCGGTCGCCGATTCCCTCGACCTCGCGGAGCTCATCGACCGAACGGAATCCTCCGTGCCGGGTGCGGTAGTCGATGATGTGCCGGGCGAGGACGGGACCCACTCCCGGCAGAGTGTCGAGCTGCTCCACGGTCGCCGTGCTCAGGCTCATGGGCCCGGCAGCCGGACCACCACCCCCGGCGGCTCCGCCGACAGACGCCCCCGGAACCCCGGCACCCGGTCCCGGTCCGACGGCTCCCGCGCCCTGGGCGTCCGGACCGGCCCCGGGCAGCCCCGCCGGCTGGGGTACGCCCACGACGACCTGCTCCCCGTCGACGAGCACCCGTGCGCGGTTGAGGCCCGTCAGATCCGCGCCCTCGCGGATGCCACCGGCTGCCGCGAGCGCGTCCGCGACCCGGGAGCCGGTCGGCAGCCTGAGCACACCCGGTCGCCGCACCTTGCCGCTCACATCGACGACGATCCGCCCGCCGGGTGCGGCTCCCGGTGCCCCCGGCAGTCCGGGCGACGGCCGGGGCGACTGCGGTGCGGGGACGCCCTGGTTGACCAGCGTGGGGGCTCGGACGGTCCCCGGCCGCCCCGCCCAGAAGTGGTGGACCGCGAAAACGGCCGCCGCCACGAGAACCACGGCCAGGGCGGCGAGAGCCCTCGGTTCGAGCCCGCATCTGAGCTGCACCCACAGCGGCAGCCGCTCCCGCAGGGCGAGCGCCGCTCTCCGCAGGCCGCCGGCGGAGTCCGCACCTGCGGATACGGTGCCCACCGCCGTACCCGGGCGGACGCGCGGACCCACGCCCCTGCCCGCCCCGCTCCCGGCCTCGGAGTCCAGGCCGAGGCATCCCGCGCCGGGAGGGCCGGTGCCCGCACCCCGGCCAGGAGCCGCACCCGGGCTGGTCCCCGGCTCCAAGCGCGGATGCGGATCCGGGCGCGGACGCGGGTCCAGCACGGTGGAGCCCCCGCCACCGCCCCCGGGATCCGGAGCACCCCGCGCCCCGCCCGCCGTCGCCGCGAACATGGCGTCCGCCCTCCGGCGCGGAATCGCCCCCGGCGCGGCGGCGAGGCGCGGGCCACGCGAACGGGATAGACGGTAGAGACGGGAGACCCGCAAAGGCCCGCGCCCCCTTCCGGGGCCCGTACCTGCCCCGCGCCCGGAGGAGGCGCGCCTGTCCGATGCCGGGAGGCGCCCCGGCCCACTGGTTGCGTAACGTGATCGAAAAGCCATGCACAAGACGGTAGATACACCCGGCCGACCCCGCTGAGCGGGCTCAATACCCGTGGATAACCAGCGCGTTGTGGATAACTCCGTCACCCGCACCCGCACCCGCCCCCCACCAGCGGAGGTCACGGAACGTCAGCGCGGCGAGATCACGGCCCCCAGCAGCCCCGGCCCCGTGTGCGCGCCGATCACCGCACCCACCTCGCTGACGTGCAGATCGACCAGCCCCGGAACCCGCTCCCGCAGGCGTTCGGAGAGAGCCGTGGCCCGTTCCGGCGCGGCGAGATGGTGCACGGCGATGTCCACACTGCTCGTGCCCGCCCGCTCGACCGCAATCTCCTCCAGCCGGGCGATCGCCTTGGACGCCGTACGCACCTTCTCCAGCATCTCGATGCGGCCCCCGTCCAGTTGCAGCAGCGGCTTCACCGCGAGCGCCGAGCCGAACAGCGCCTGCGCGGCCCCGATCCGGCCGCCGCGCCGCAGATAGTCGAGGGTGTCGACGTAGAAGTAGGCGGAGGTACCCGAAGCCCGTTTCTCCGCCGCGGCCACGGCCTCATCCAGGGTGCCCCCGCTCTCGGCCGTCTCGGCAGCCGCGAGTGCGCAGAAGCCGAGCGCCATCGCGACCATGCCGGTGTCCACCACGCGCACGGGCACGGGGGCCTCCCCGGCCGCGAGCACGGCCGCGTCGTAGGTCCCGGAGAACTCCGCCGACAGATGGAGGGAGACGATTCCCGTCGCGCCCGCCTCGGCGCTCGCCCGATAGGTCTCGGCGAAGACTTCGGGGCTGGGCCGCGAGGTGGTCACCGGGCGTCGCTTCTGCAGGGCCAGGGCGAGCGAGCGGGCCGAGATCTCATTGCCCTCTTCGAGCGCTTGATCGCCGAGTACGACCGTCAGCGGCACCGCCACGATGCTGTGGCGCTCCATCTCCGGCTGCGGCAGATAGGCCGTGGAATCGGTGACGATAGCGACATGGCGGGACATGAGCGGGAGGTTACCGGTCGGCGGCGCCGGACGGCAGCCCGGCCCCTCGACGACCCCGCGCCGGTATCACCGGTGCCCATGGCGTCGGCGCCGGACGCCGTGGCCCGGTGGGCCCGGCGCCTCGGCCGGACACGGTTCCACGGCCGAACGGCACCTCGTGACCGGGAACCACCTTATGGCCGGGATGACCGGGATGACGGGAAACGGCCTCGTGACCGAACACCGCGTCACCGGCCCCGCGACGGACGGGAGATGCCGTTCGGCTCCGCATATCGCCGCGCCCCACCCGTCAGTTCGTGGTCTCGGGGCGGGCGGTCTTCTGCCAGGGGTAGGACTCCAGCCGCGGATCGCGCGCCGTGATCGCCTGTGGTTCCTGCCTGCCCCCCGGTTCCTGCCGCGCCGACGGGGCCTCCCCGGCTCCGGAGGCGACCGCACCGGCCCCGGTGTCCCCGTCGGGCACGCCCTGTCCGGGAACGGAACCTTCCGCCTCCGGCCCGGCCCCGGCCGCCCGGGATGCCCCGACTCCTTCGGAATCGGCGGCTCCGGGAGCACCCTGCGGCTCCCCGGGCTCCGACCAGTGCCGCAGCGCCCCCGCCTCCATGTCGATCTGGGTGCTCAGCGTGTCCAGATCGTCGTCGGCGAACTTCCGCGCGCGGTCGCGCGCCGCCCATCGCAGGGAATCCGCCGAATGCACGATCCGCTCCACGCGCTCCTTCAGATCGGGGAGCCGAGCGGCCACCGTCGAGCGGTCGGGCTCGCGCTCCAGCAGCTTCAGCTCGTCGTCCAGCTCATGCCCATGGGCGCTGAGCCGCCGGAAGAGGCTGATGGACTCCGAGAGCGAGGCGTCTTCCGCCGCACCCGCCTGCAGCGCGTCCTGGGTCGCCCGCATCGATGTACGCAGTTTCAGCCGCAGCTGCGCCAGCTCCCCGGCGACACCGGCCTGCCCGTAGCTCTTGGCCCGGAGCGCGGTCTCCTCGACCGTACGGCGCGCCTGGGTGACCGTACGCTCCACTCCTCGCTTGGCCGCCCCGACGGCCTTCACTGTCACGTACACCCCCAACGCCACGAAGGCGAAGAAAAGCAGCGCCAGAATCAGAATCACGGCGTCCATGGACAGTCCTTCGGCGTCGGTTGTGGTCCTTCCACCGTAAACGGAACGGGCAGGCGAAGGGTTCCACCGGAACCCCCCAACCTGCCCGTAGGGGACACCCCGAACGCGGCGCCGAAGCCTCCCCGACCCTTTCGGGTCACCCCGGCCGCCCGCCGGAGCCGATGATCACGCCGGGACGATATTGACCAGTTTCGGCGCCCGGACGATCACCTTCCGGATGCCCGCGCCGCCCAGTGCCGCGACCACGGCCGCCTCACCCAGGGCCAGCGCCTCCAGTTCCTCGTCCGAGATCGACGGGGAGACCTCCAGACGCGCCTTCACCTTGCCCTTGATCTGAACCACGCAGGTCACGGACTCGTCCACGACATAGGCCGGGTCCGCCACCGGGAAGTCCTGGTGGACGACGGAATCGGTGTGGCCCAGCCTGCGCCACAGCTCCTCCGCGATATGCGGGGCCAGGGGCGCGATCAGCAGCACCAGACGCTCCGCCACGTCCCTCGGCAGCGAGCCGCCGGCCTTGGTCAGATGGTTGTTCAGCTCGGTGATCTTGGCGATGGCGGTGTTGAAGCGCAGCGCGGCCAGGTCCTGACCGGCGCCGTCGATCGCCTTGTGCAGCACGCGCAGCGTGACCTCGTCGGCCACCGTGCCGTCCACGACCGTGACCTCGCCCGTCGTCTCGTCGACGACATTGCGCCACAGGCGCTGCAGCAGCCGGTACTGGCCCACGACGGCACGGGTGTCCCACGGCCGGGACACGTCCAGCGGGCCCATCGCCATCTCGTACAGCCGCAGCGTGTCGGCACCGTACTCGGCGGCGATCTCGTCGGGGGTGACCGCGTTCTTCAGGGACTTGCCCATCTTGCCCAGCTCACGCCGGACGGGCTCGCCCCGGAAAACGTACGTCCCCTCCTTGCCCTGGCCGTCCGGCAGCAGGGAGGCGTCCTCGACCTCGGCGGCCGGAACCGGGAAGCCACGGGCGTCCCGATAGACGTACGCCTGGATCATGCCCTGGTTGAACAGCTTGTGGAACGGCTCCGAGGACGAGACATACCCCAGGTCGAAGAGCACCTTGGACCAGAACCGCGCGTACAGCAGATGCAGTACGGCGTGCTCTGCGCCGCCGACGTACAGATCGACACCGCCGTGCGGCATCCCCTCGCGCGGGCCCATCCAGTACTGCTCGACGGCCGGGTCGACCAGCTTGCCGCTGTTGTGCGGGTCCGTGTAGCGCAGCTCGTACCAGCAGGAACCCGCCCAGTTGGGCATGGTGTTGGTCTCACGGCGGTACTTCCGGGGCCCGTCGCCCAGGTCCAGCGTGACATTGACCCACTGCTCGTCGCGCGACAGCGGGGTCTCGGGCTGGGTGTCCGCGTCCTCGGGGTCGAAGGTGCGCGGCGAGTAGTCGTCGACCTCCGGCAGTTCCAGCGGCAGCATCGACTCGGGCAGCGCGTGGGCGATGCCGTCCTCGTCGTAGACGATCGGGAAGGGCTCGCCCCAGTAACGCTGACGGCTGAACAGCCAGTCGCGCAGCCGGAAGTTGACCGTTCCCTCGCCGATACCGCGCTCGGTCAGCCACCGGGTGATCCGGGCCTTGGCCTCGGGAACGTCCAGACCGTCCAGCGAGATCCGGTCGTTCGAGGAGTTGATCGCCACTCCCCGGCCGGTGTACGCCTCGCCCTCCCAGCCCTCCGGCGGCTGCACGGTACGGATGATCGGCAGCTCGAACGCCTCGGCGAACTCCCAGTCGCGCTCGTCCTGCCCGGGGACGGCCATGATCGCGCCGGTGCCGTAGCCCATCAGGACGTAGTCGGCGACGAAGACGGGGATACGGGTTCCCGTGACCGGGTTCAGGGCGTACGCGCCGGTGAAGACGCCGGTCTTGTCCTTGTGCTCGGTCTGCCGCTCGACATCGCTCTTCGTCTGCGCCTGCTTGCGGTACGCGTCCACGGCATCGGCCGGGGTGGCGGCACCGCCCGTCCACGTCTGCTTGACGCCCTGGGGCCAGTCGGCGGGCAGGATCGAGTCGATCAGCCCGTGCTCGGGGGCCAGCACCATATAGGTCGCGCCGAACAGGGTGTCGGGGCGGGTGGTGAAGACGGTGATCCGCGCGCCGTCGTGGCCCTCGACCTCGAAACCGACGCGCGCGCCCTCGGAGCGGCCGATCCAGTTGCGCTGCTGGAGCTTGATCGCCTCGGGCCAGTCCAGGGCGTCCAGGTCGTCCAGCAGCCGGTCGGCGTAGGCGGTGATGCGCATGTTCCACTGGCGCAGCTTGGCCTTGAAGACCGGGAAGTTGCCGCGCTCGGAGCGGCCGTCGGCGGTGACCTCCTCGTTGGCCAGGACGGTCCCCAGGCCGGGGCACCAGTTGACGGGCGCGTCGGAGGCGTACGCCAGGCGGTACTCGCCCAGGATGTCCGCGCGCTCCACCTCGCTCAGCTCGCTCCACGCGCGCGTGGAGCCCCCGTCCGGGGACACGCCGGAGCCCGCGGCGGCCGGAACCGGCCGTTCACCGCTCTCGAACTGCGCGATCAGCTCGGCGATCGGACGGGCCCTGTCCGCCTCCTTGTCGTACCAGGAGTTGAAGATCTGCAGGAAGATCCACTGGGTCCACCGGTAGTACTGCGGGTCGATCGTCGCGATCGACCGGCGCTGGTCGTGGCCCAGGCCCAGGCGGCGCAGCTGCCGCTTCATGTTCTCCATGGCGGCCTCGGTCGACACCCGGGGGTGCGTGCCGGTGGCGACCGCGTGCTGCTCGGCGGGCAGGCCGAAGGCGTCGAAGCCCAGGGTGTGGAGCACGTTGTGCCCGGTCATGCGCTGATGGCGGGCGTAGACGTCGGTGGCGATATAGCCCAGGGGATGCCCCACGTGCAGCCCCGCGCCCGAGGGGTACGGGAACATGTCCATGACGAACTTCTTGGGCCGGGCCACCAGGGAGGGGTCCCCTGCCAGGTCGCCGCTCGGGTTGGGGGCCTCGTACGTGCCGTGGGCCTCCCAGAAGTCCTGCCAGCGTGCCTCGATGTCGGCGGCCATAGCAGCCGTGTACCGGTGCGGCGCGGCCACCTCGGCAGCGTGGGCAGCGGAATTCGTCTCGCTCATGATCCTTAAAGCTCCATCGATCGTCTCTGCCGGCGGTTTGGACGGGCGCAGTGCCCACAAACAAAAGGACCCCTCGCACAGGAGGGGACGCCGCGCCGATTCCGACCGGATTTTTCATCCGTCGGGACTGATCAGCGCGGCTCGCTAAGCAGAAGGCGTACGGCACGCATGGCGTCAGGGTACCGCAGCGGATGTTCCGGACGCGCGCGGGATACCCCACGGCGGGCCCGGCCCGCCACCGCGTGCGACGGGCGGTCCCGGCCGGAAATCGCCGTCGCGCGCGGCCTCCGCGCGGAGCCGGAACGGACTCGGGGACTCATCGAGACAACCCGCGGCGAACGCCGTATCTATCCGTATGGAGATCACCCGTCCCGTATGGAGATCACCCGTGCGCCCGCCCGGAGATCAGCCGGTCGCCCCCGAGGCAGCGCGGAACGTGCGGCGCTTCCGGCGTCCGCGGGAGCGGAGGGAGCAAGCGGTCGGCGTCTGCCCGGCGGGGCCGGACCGGCCAGTTTCCGACGGTCGGCATTACCCCGCGTATCGACCGTATCCGGGACAAGCCCAGCGCGAGTTGGCCTCGGTTCGCCTCCCTAAACACTGAAACGTCGTACCGCTCGGTATGGGTCGACTTAGCATGCGTCAACGGGCCGCATTTCCCGCACCCTCGGAGTTGCCCCATGAAGCCTCATCGCAAGAGCCGCTCGTCGCCGCCGCCGAGCGGCGGGCTCAGCCGCCCGGTGCAGGGCGGTCTCACCGTGGCGGCGTTCGTGCTCGTCCCCCTGCTCGCTGTCGGCGCGAGCGACGGCTTCCGCGCCGCGCTCGACCACACCACGGGAGTCCTCTCGCTGGTGTCCCTGACGGCGGCCATCGCGTGGGGG
Organism: Streptomyces sp. NPDC051018; assembly: GCF_044456085.1. Lineage (NCBI taxonomy): Bacteria > Bacillati > Actinomycetota > Actinomycetes > Kitasatosporales > Streptomycetaceae > Streptomyces > Streptomyces sp. NPDC051018. The sequence continues at coordinate 21,878 of NZ_JBITFN010000001.1, read as the reverse complement.
CTCATCGCGACGGACCGGCTGCTGCTGTCCCCGCGCCACCGGCTCCTCGCCCAGGCCGTCCACCGTGCGACGGCGACGGCCTCCCTCGGATTCCTGCTGCTCCACGCCACCGTGAAGGTGTCGCTCGGGCATGTGGGCCTGATCGGCGCGATGGTCCCCTTCGGCCTCGGGGCCGGCGGTACGGCGGGGCTCATCGGCTTCGGCTCCCTGGCCGGATTCCTGATGGTCGTCGCGGGCACGACCGGCGCGCTGCGCAGCGCGCTGGCGGGCAATGTCAGGGGTGCCGGGCGCTGGCGCCCCCTGCATATGCTGGCATATCCGGCCTGGTGCTTCGCGCTGGTCCACGGGCTGTTCTCCGGCCGCCCGGCTGCGGCTTGGGTCGTGACGATGTACTGCTTGGCGCTGCTGGCCGTCGCGGCTGCCGTATCGATACGCCTCTTGCCGCGCCCCGTGCAGCGCCGTCTGTCGCGCAAGGTCCTCAGGCTGACCGGGGGTGGTTCCGAGGACCGCGAGGGGGGCGCCCGGCGCGATACGGGGCGCTCCCTCCTCCCGGACGAGAGCGGTGGGCCGGTGGCGTCCGTCCCCGGCGCCGGGGAGGGACCGTCGTCCCGGCTCCCCTATGAAACCGACCTCCGGCGCGAGACGGCCGCGGGCCCGGCGGCTCTCGCCCCGCCCCGCCGGCGGCCGACGCTCGCGGCCCCCTCCCCCCAGCTCTACGAAGCCCCACCGCCCCCGGAGACCGCCACCAGCGGCCGGGGCCCCGGCCCGGGAACCCCCGCCGGAACCGGTATCTCGGCCGCGTACCGCGCGGTGTCCCTCGCGGGCGAGCCCTCCGCTCCGCTGGCCGAGCGCATTCCGATGACCGAGGAACTGCCCGTCATCTCCGAGGAGGGCCCCGCCCCGGGTGTGTGGCCGACACCGTCGCCGCCGCCCCCCGGCCGCGCCCTCGTCCCGGAACTCCCGCAGCAGCCGCCGTCCCAGCCACTCGCGTCGGAACCCGCGCCGTCCCTGGCGCAGATGTTCATGTACGAGCCGGTCCAGGCCGTTCCGCCGTGGTACGCGCCCCCCGCGTACGCCCCTCCCGTGCCCGAGCCGATGGCGCCCGAGCCGGTGATGCCCGAACCCCCCGCGTACGCCTCTCCCCCGTACGACTCTCCCCCGTACGGAACCGGGACCTCCGGCACCCCCGCCCAGGGCCCGGCGACCGGCACCGGCTTCGATTTCCCGCCGTACCCGGCCCGGTCGCCCGGCGCCGCGCCCCCCAACAACCCGGAGTCCAGCGCTCCGCCCGGATACCCAGCCCCCGCGGCCGCCCAGTACGGGGCAGCCGACTCCCCCTACGCGCCACCCCCCTCCCCGTACGACACCGGTCGGAGCGGTGCGTACGACGACACCACACAGGCGATGCCCGGCCCCCTCTTCCCGCCCCGGGCGGGAGAGCCCTGGAACTCGCCCGCAGGAGACCGACCTTGAACGTCCCCCTCCCCGATGTCCCCGAGGTCCGAGTCGTCGGCCTTCCCCAGCTCACCCAGGGGTTCGACCTCGTCGAGCGCCTGGATCTCCCGATGCACCTCAAGGTGCACGGCCCGCTGGAGCCGGTCACGGGCGAACGGCTCGCACAGCTCTCCGAGGAGATATTCCTCCGGGGCCGTGGAGGAGCCGGCTTCCCCTTCGGACAGAAGCTGCGTGCCGTGGCCAAGTCGGCGATCCGGCGCGGGGTGCGGCCCGTCGTCGTGGTCAACGGCAGCGAGGGGGAGCCCGCCTGCCGCAAGGACACCGTGCTGCTCAACCGCGCGCCCCATCTGATCCTGGACGGCGCGCTGCTGGCCGCCGAGGCCCTGGGCGCACGCACCCTGGTCGTCGCGGTCACCCGCAACTCCACGGAGATATCCATGCGGGCCGCCCTCGCCGAGCGCGGGCTGTCGGACCGCCGCGGGCAGCGGCTGCGCGCGCGGATCGTCCGGACGCCGGAGCGGATGGTCTCCGGTGAGGCGTCCTCGGTCATCCGGGCGATCAACGGCGGCCCCGCGCTGCCGCCCGGACGCCGGGTCCGGGCGGCCGACACGGGCGTCGGGGGCGCGCCGACGCTCCTGTCGAACGCGGAGACGTACGCACAGCTCGCGGTCGCGGCCCGGATCGGCGCCCGCCGCTACGGCAACACCGGTACGGGCTCCGAGCCGGGCACCGTACTGCTGACGATCTCCGGAGCCGTCGCGCGCCCCATGGTCGTCGAGGTGCCCACGGGTGTGCCGCTGCGCTATGTGCTCCAGCTCGCGGGCGCTCCGCCGCTCCCCCAGGGGGTACTGACCGGCGGCTACCACGGCAACTGGATCGACTCGGTCGCCGTGCACGAGGCGGTGGTCTCACGGGAGTCACTGGCCGCCGTCGGAGGCTCTCTGGGCGCGGGAGCGATCCTGCCCATCGGCCCGGAGACCTGTCCGCTGGGCGAGGCCCTGCGGGTGGCCAACTGGCTGGCCGCCGAGACCGCGGGGCAGTGCGGCCCGTGCAGGCTGGGACTGCCCGCCGCGGCGGGCGGTCTGGCGGATGTCATGAACGGCGGCGGCCCGGCCGCGCTGGAGGCCCTGCGCGAGGTCACCCAGGCCGTGAAGGGCCGGGGCGCGTGCAAGCACCCGGACGGCTCGGCGCGCTTCTTCGCCTCCACCCTGTCGGCGTTCACGGACGATCTGGCCGCCCATGTGCTGCACGGGGGCTGCGGCCGCGAGACGACCGGAGTGCTGCCGCTGCCGCTACCGGGTTACGCGGAGGCGGAGGAGTCGATCCCGAGCGGCGAGAAGGTCTTCATCGACTGGACGCTCTGCCAGGGGCACGGGCTCTGCGCGGACATCATCCCGGAGCTCATCCGGATCAACCCGGACGGCTACCCGTCCGTGGCCGACGCCGTGGTGCCGGCGCATCTGCGGGGGCGCGCCCAGCGGGCCGTACGCCGGTGTCCCGGGCTGGCGATGCGTATCGAGCAGACCTCCGAACCGGCGCCGGGGGCCGGACGGCCCGCTCTGCCCGCGCCGAGGCGCAAGGAGCTGGGCAGCGGGCGCGGCTGACGGCCCCACCGCCCGTGCGCCGGACCTGTGTTGGGGACGGGCGGGTCACCCGATCGTGGCCCGCCCTCCTCTGTCGTCGTCCGGGAACCAAACCTCCGGAAACAACAGAAAACCCGCCGGACCGTCGGTCCCGGCGGGTTCTTCCTCACAGTGCTGCGAATGAAGCCTGTGGAGCTAAGGAGAATTGAACTCCTGACCTCCTGCATGCCATGCAGGCGCTCTACCAACTGAGCTATAGCCCCTTGTGAGATGCCGCCCGGCCGGAGGCTTCCCTCGGGGGCGACATCGCCAACATTAACGCTCCCCCTGGTGCTTCACCAAATCCATATCCGCCTCCCGTCCGTGCCCCGGAGGGAGCCGTCGGCGCGGCGCGGGCGGGGAACCGGACCGCGTCCGCAGACGGCCCGGGACCCCTTGCACTCTCCCTGCCCGGCGCCCGGCTACGCCGTGGCGAACGAGTAGAAACGCTTCAGCGCGCAGTGCTCGTCCAGCAGGCGCCCGTAGATGGGTTCCCCCTCGAGTTCCCGGTAGGTCTCGATGGGGTCGCCCTTTATGATCAGCGCCCGCGCGCACTCCTCGCACCAGTACTGGTACTCGGGATTCAGCGGGTCCATGTCCCGGACAATGGGTGTACCACTGCCGCACCAGTCGCATTTACGCCTGTGTGCCCCCATCAGTCAGCTCCAGCTGTGGCCGCAGGACGTGCACACGTAAGAAACTCCACCGTTGTCGCCGAGGACCTGGGCGACATGCGCAGATCCGCAGGACGGGCAACTCAGGGGTGCGCTCGCGTCCGCCGTGGTGAGCAGGGCGTCGGTCTTCTGGCTCCCGCTGGCGGACATCGTGCACTCCTTCCCGTTCTGGCCGGTGTCCCCTCCGGCCGTCCGATTCTGCCATGGCCACGCAAGATGGTCAGGAGCGTTTGCGAACGAGACCGGCCACAGCACCGAGGATTGACGCGCCGGCGAGGGCCGTGGCGCACATCCACAGGCCGTCCGCGGAGCCCTCCGCCCCCGGTCCGGCCCCCCGGTTCAGGAAGAGTGTGCCGAAAACGGCTACTCCGAGGACCTGTCCGATCTGGGTGACGGTCACCAGCAGCCCGCTGGCGTCGGCCGCGTCTTCCGTGCTTACGGTCGCCAGCGCTCCGGTGAGGGTGGGGCTGTAGGCGGCCGCCATGCCCCCGCCGACGCCCACGAGCGCCAGGTACAGCAGCGGGCCGCCGTCACCGCCGTCCCGCAGCAGTGCCCCCACCGCGGCCGTGGAGAGTGCCGTGAGGACGAACCCGCCCGGCACCAGGCCCGTTTGCAGTCGCGGGGGCCAGCGTCGCCAGGTCAGTCCGACCAAACCGAAGACCAGAGCGGTCGGGGCGAACATCAGCCCCGAACGCAGGGCGCCGTAACCGAGACCGCTCTGGACGTGCAGGGTGGCGGCGAAGACGAACCCCGCGTTCACGGCCATCACCACGATGATCCGCAGCACGGCCTGGACCATCCCCGGAATCCGCAGCACACGTGGGGCGATCAGCGGAGCACCGCCGCGCCGGGCGAGCCGTGACTCGTACGCGGCGAACGCGCCGAAGGGCAGCACGGACGCCATCAGGGAGATCCAGGTCCAGGCGGGCCAGCCCTCCTCCTGGCCGAGCACCAGCGGCACGGTGAACAGGGACATCGCGGCCGCGAGGAGCACCAGCCCCGGCAGATCGAGCGGCCGGACGGCCGCGCCCGGGTCCCGCCGGTCCGTCGGCAGGACCTTGGTGCCGAGCACCAGCAGGACGACGCCGATGGGCACATTGACCAGGAAGACGGGCCGCCAGCCCATCCCGAAGAGGTCGGCGCTGACCAGGACACCGCCGACGACCTGCCCGGCGACGGCCCCGGTGGCGAGGACGGCGGAGTAGGCGCCGAGCGCCCTGACCCGTGCCTCGCCGACGTGGCTGCGCTGGATCAGGCTGAGCACTTGGGGGATCAGCAGAGCTGCGGCTGCCCCCTGGGCCAGCCGGAACGCGATCAGCTGGCCTGTGCCGGCGGCGAGTCCGCAGGCCAGCGAGGCGGCGGTGAACAGCGCCAGTCCGGTCAGCCACGCCCGCCGGTGGCCCATCCGGTCACCGAGCCTTGCGCCGGTGATCAGGAGGACGGCGTACGCGACGGTGTATCCGGCGACGACGAGTTGCAACCCCGCGTCGGAGGTGTCGAGTTCACTGCGGATGGTGGGGGCGGCGACGCCGACGATGAACGTGTCGAGCAGCGCCATGAACTGCGCGGCGAGCACGACGGCCAGCAGGGGGCCGGTGCGTTTGTCAGTGCCGGGGTCTTTACTGAGAGTACGGGGCTCACGTGGGGCAGTCGTCATGTTCCGCAGCGTGACGACACTCTGGTACGGGTGGTGAGAGCCCGCTGATGCTGGTATTGGCAGCACCTGGCAAGGAGGAGCCCGGGAACCGACCATGGGGGGATGACGACCGCGATGACAGCGACTGGAGCGGATCACCCGTCCCCGGAGACCCGCGCAGCACAGGGGCAGCGAGAGGGCCGGGCGGGGCACCGCCGCAGACCGGAGCTGGCGGCGTTCCTCCGCAGCCGGCGCGCACGGCTGACACCCGCGGACGTGGGGATTGCGCCGGGGCTGCGGCGGCGCACCCCGGGCCTGCGCCGTGAGGAGGTCGCCCAGCTCTCCGGAGTGGGCGTGACCTGGTACACCTGGCTTGAGCAGGGGCGTCCGATCAAGGTGTCGGCACAGGTCCTGGACGCGGTGGCCAGGACGCTGCGCCTGGACCGTCCGGAGCGTGAGCATCTGTACCACCTGGCCGAGGTCCCGTACGAAGGGGTGGCACAGGCGGGCCCGCAGAGCGTGAGCCCGGAGATCCAGAGCATCATCGACGCGCTGGACCCGCGCCCCGCCGTGGTCTACAACGCGCGGTACGACATGCTGGCGGCCAACCGCGCCTACAGCGATCTCTTTGTGAACGACCGGTTCGTGGGGCCCGGCAGAAGCAATGTGCTGTGGGCACTCTTCACCCAGGCCGTTCCCGAGCACTGCCCGGTCGTCTTCCACACGCTGGAGCTTCCCGTGATGGTGGCGCAGTTGCGCGGCGCTTACGGGCGTCATGTGGGCGAGGTCGCGTGGGAGTCGTTCATCGCGGAGCTGGCGTCGAGGAGCGAGCATTTCGCCGAACTGTGGCAGAGAGGAGACGTGGCGCCGCCCGGACCGCGGGTGAAGACGTTCCGGCACAAGGACGTGGGCGAGATGCGGATGACCTCCGTCTCTCTGGAGATCAACGGCATGCCGGAGTGCAGAATCGTCGCCTACAGCCCGGACGACGCGGAGAGTGGCAGGCGCCTCGAACGGCTGCGGGTGGCGCGGCCCGACGGTGCCTCCTGATACCGGCGCCCTTGCACCCCGGGCCGGCCGGCCGTATGACGTCTGCGCTCCCCCGCAGCCATGCGGCCGGCCGCCCGGCATGCTCCGGCCGATCTGTCGTCCTGCCGGAACAGCGAAATCCCGCCCTCTGCTGAGGACGGGATTCCAGGGATGTGGAGCTAAGGAGAATTGAACTCCTGACCTCCTGCATGCCATGCAGGCGCTCTACCAACTGAGCTATAGCCCCGCGTGTTCTCCGCGCTCGGCGCTGCGAACAAGAAGAACCTTAGCCTGCGACCTGCCGGAAAGTGAAATCCGGAGGTACGGGGCCGCGGCCGGCGTGAGGGACGCGACCGGGCGGGTCAGTCGTCGTCGCCGAGGACCGGTTCCGGCAGGGTGCCCGCGTTGTGCTCCAGCAGCCGCCAGCCGCGCGCGCCCTGGCCGAGAACGGACCAGCAGCAGTTGGAGAGCCCGCCCAGGCTCTCCCAGTACGCGGACTCCAGGCCGAGCAGACGGCCGATGGTGGTACGGATGGTGCCACCGTGGCTGACGACGACCAGCGTGCCGTCCTCCGGAAGCTTCTCGGCATGGTGGAGGACCACGGGCGCGGCCCGGTCGGCGACCTCGGTCTCCAGTTCGCCGCCGCCCCGGCGCACGGGCTCGCCGCGCTTCCAGGCCGTGTACTGCTCTCCGTACAGCTCGATGATCTCCTGATGGGTCAGGCCCTGCCAGACTCCCGCATACGTCTCGCGCAGGGCGGCGTCGTACGAGACGTCGAGGCCGGTCAGCCCGGCCAGCTCACCGGCCGTGGCGGCGGCCCGCCGGAGATCGGACGCGATGATGGCGTCCGGCTTGAGGGCGGCGAGCAGGCGCGCCGCCCGGCGGGCCTGGGCGACACCGGTCTCGGTCAGGGCGATGTCCGTGGTGCCCTGGAAGCGGCGCTCCAGATTCCAGGCGGTCTGCCCGTGCCGCCACAGGACGAGACGGCGGCCCGTGCGCTTGTAGGCGTCCTCGTTCAGCTCAACTCACCGTCCGCTGTGCCGGAGAGCTCCGCGTGCTCCTTGGCCTTTCCGCGGGTCTTCACGGCGTCCTCGGGCAGCGGCAGCTCGGGGCAGTCCTTCCAGAGCCGCTCCAGGGCGTAGAAGACACGCTCCTCGCTGTGCTGGACATGGACCACGATGTCCACATAGTCGAGGAGGATCCAGCGGGCGTCGCGGTCGCCCTCACGGCGGACCGGCTTGACGCCCAGCTTCTCGCTCAGCCGCTCCTCGATCTCGTCGACGATCGACTTGACCTGGCGGTCGTTGGGCGCGGAGGCGAGCAGAAAGGCATCGGTGATCGACAGCACATCACTGACGTCATAGGCGATGATGTCGTGCGCGAGCCGGTCGGCGGCCGCCTGGGCGGCGGTGTTGACAAGCTCGATGGAGCGGTCCGTAGCGGTCACAAGCAGGCTTTCGTCGGCGGTCGAGTAACCCCTCAAGGGTCTCACGGACCACCGACAACCCTCGCCTCCCTTACGGAGAGCCGCCGGTCCGGGCCGCTCAGGGCCCGGACCGGCGGCTTCCGCTCAGCCGGACGTCCTGGGAGCCAGCCGCCCGTCCCGGGGATCAACCGCCCGTCCTGAAGTCCTTGCCGAGGACGACGCTGATGTCGGCGTTCGCCGCGGGTGTGCCCTTCTTCACCGCGCCCGCGGGCAGACCCAGGGTCTTCGCGACCTCCGCGGCCTCCTCCTTCTTCGCGTCGTCACCGTAGGTGATCCGTGAGGCGGGAACGGTCTCCGCCTTGCCGCTGTCGATCACCGCATAGCCGCCGTTGACCAGGGAGACCCGGGCGGTCTCGGTGGCCGAGGTCTTCCCGGTGCCGTTCTTGATGCCGACGCGGACGGCCGCCCCCTGCTCCGGAGCCGTGACCGAGCCGCCCAGGATGTCCTTGACGACGCTGCTCGACGCCTCCTCGGTGAGCGTGCCGTCCTGCTGGACCGGCAGCAGCGCGGTCCGGTAGTCGCCGCCCTTGGCGTGTTCCGCGAGCTTGGCGAGGGAGGCCCCCAGGTCCTTCTCGGTCAGCGAGGGGTCGAGGATCTGCCCCAGGGTCTCCACCGTGACGGTCGCGGACTTCGGCTCGCTCGGGAACTTCTTCAGAACGGCCTGCATGACCTGCCCGAAGCGCTGGAGCTGGTCGGCCTCCGCCTCGCCCGGGCCGGTATAGGTGGCGTAGGCGACGGCGGCCCGGCCGTTCAGCGTCTGGTTCTCGCCTTTCTTCACCAGCGGCGCGGCGCCCTGCTTGTCGCCGGGCACGGCGGTGTCGGTGGTCAGGTCGATGGTGCCGACCAGCTCGACCAGATTCTCCAGGAACGGGGTGTCGAGCCGCCAGGTGCCGGTGATCTTGGCGCCGAGGAGGGAACCCACCGCCTCCCGGGTCCCCACGGAGCCGTCGTCCTCCACGGACTTGCCGAGGGTGGTACCGGTGCCGTCGTCGTTGGCGACGGAGAGCGCGTTGGGAAGAAGGACGGTGGTGCCCTGCTGAGTGGTGACGTTGTCGACGAGGAGGGCGGTCGAGGTGGCGCCCTTCTTCTTGGTGTTGTGCAGATGGACCACGATCACGTCCCGCTTCTGCGGCCCGGTGGCCGTGTCCGACGACTCGCCGTCCGACAGACCGGGCAGCTTGCCGGCGGCCCACAGATAGCCGACGCCGCCGAGGACGACGAGCGCCAGGACAACGACCAGGGCGACCACGCGGTGCCGGCCGCGGCGCTTGGCCTCCTCGCGCCGCTCGGAGCGGCTCTCGGTGAACTTGAGCCAGTCGATGACGTCTTCGGAGTCCTCGTCCGGCTCCTCGATGAAGGAGAACTGCTCGGTGCGGTAGTCGCGCTCGCCGTCCCCGGGCCGGCGCGGTCCCGGTACGGTCCGCCCCGGCGCGGCGGAGGCAAGGGAGCCGTCGGACGGGGACCCCTCGGCCGGGAAGCCGGGAGCGGCGGCTCCGGAGGACGGGACTCCGGATGCTTCGGTTCCGGGGGCGGCCGTCGCCGTGGGCGATTCGGCCGGGTATCCGGTCTGCTGGTACTGCTGTGCGGCGTCCCACTGCCGGGTGGTGTCCACCGCGGCGGGCTGCCCGCCGGTGCCGTAGGAGTACCCGTTGTCCCCACTGCCGCTGTATCCGCCACCGGTGTACGCGTCGCCGTAGGCACCGCCGTCGTTTCCGTACGGGTAGTCCTGCCCGCCCTGGGTGCCGTGGCCGTCCTGGTCCCGCGACGGGGGCTGGGCGTACGGATCGTACGGCGGGTGCTCCCCGGTCGTCGGCTGCTGCGGGGCGTAGGGGTCGTAGCCGTAGTCCCCGCCGGCCTGGCCCTGCTGGTACTGGTGCTGGTCGGGGTGCTGGGTTTGCTGCTGGGCGTACGGATCGTACTGCTGGGGCTGCTGATAGACCGGCTGCCCGTACTCGTCGTAGCCGATGATCTGCGGCTCCTGGTGATACGGGTCGTACGGACGGTTCTGGTCGTTCACCGGTGCCCCTCCCAGTGGCTCACACGCCGCGGTACAGCTGGCGCTTGTCGATGTAGCGCACGACGCCGTCCGGTACGAGGTACCAGACCGGATCCCCCTTCGCGACTCTCGCCCGGCAGTCGGTCGAGGAGATCGCCAGCGCGGGGACTTCCACCAGGGACACCTTCCCCTCGGGCAGCCCGTCGTCCGTCAGATCATGTCCGGGACGGGTCACTCCGATGAAGTGGGCGAGCGAGAACAGCTCGGTCGCGTCACGCCAGCCGAGGATCTGGGAGAGCGCGTCGGCTCCGGTGATGAAGAAGAGGTCGGAGTCCTCGTTGAGGGAGCGCAGGTCCCGCAGGGTGTCGATCGTGTACGTCGGCCCCGGGCGGTCGATGTCGATACGGCTGACGGAGAACTGCGGGTTGGACGCCGTGGCGATGACCGTCATCAGATAGCGGTCCTCTGCCGGGGACACCACCTTGTGGGTCTTCTGCCACGGCTGTCCGGTCGGTACGAACACCACTTCGTCGAGGTGGAAAAGGGCGGCCACCTCGCTGGCGGCCACCAGGTGGCCGTGATGGATCGGGTCGAATGTCCCGCCCATCACACCCAGTCGACGCCTGCCGGTAGCGGTACCCGTAGGCACTTCCTGCTCTCCCATGCGTGCAGAGCCTACTGGCACGTTCGTCCGGGCCGCCCGGTCCGGGCTCAGCGGTCGCGGTTGAAACGGGTGGTGATCCACAGCAGGAGAAGCAGCGCGAAGAGGACGCTGCCACCGATGAAGTACGGGTCGAGGCTTTGGTGATTGCCGCCGTGCTCTGCGCCTTCGGCGAGAGTGACCAGGTTGGCGGCGGTGCTGGTGAGGCTCATCTTCAGCGGACCTATCGATCGGGAATCAAGGCGGAGCGACTTCGCCCACATCGTATGCGGGCCCCTCGGGCACGCTTACGCCGACTCGGTCGTTGTGGTTGTCACGGCGCCGTTCCGGCGGTGCCGTGCAGCTGAGAAGGGTGGAAACCGGGCGTGCGGCTCCCGTACTCCCAGGTTATCCACAGCCCCCGACGGGCTGGGGCACCAGCGCCTACGCTGGGGCTTGCCAGGGGGACGACTATTACTCGCCGATCACGTCATCGATCACATCATCAGGGTCAACAGGGGGCTTGAATGACCGAAAGCAGTCATGAGAACGTGCCGGGCCGGCAGCGCAAGCGCTTCCCGGGCATCTCCTCACGGGCGTACGAACATCCCGCGGACCGCTCGGCGCTGGTGGCTCTGCGCAAGCTCAGCGGGTTCGACACCGTCTTCAAGGCACTGAGCGGACTGCTCCCGGAGCGCAGTCTGCGGCTGCTGTTCCTCTCCGATTCGGTCCGGGTGGGCGACGAGCAGTTCGCTCACCTCAACGCCATGCTGAGGGACGCCTGCTACATCCTGGACCTGGAGAAGGTCCCGGCGATGTACGTCACCCAGGACCCGCGGCCCAACGCGATGTGCATCGGCCTGGACGAGCCGATCATCGTGGTGACCACCGGTCTGGTGGAGCTGCTGGACGAGGAGGAGATGCGGGCGGTCGTCGGCCATGAGGTGGGCCATGCTCTCTCGGGCCACTCCGTCTACCGCACGATTCTGCTCTTCCTCACCAATCTGGCACTGAAGATCGCCTGGATCCCGCTCGGCAATATGGCGATCATGGCCATCGTCACGGCGCTGCGGGAGTGGTTCCGCAAGTCGGAGCTCTCGGCTGACCGCGCGGGGCTGGTGGTGGGCCAGGATCTCCAGGCATCGATGCGGGGCCTGATGAAGATAGCCGGAGGCAACCATCTCCACGAGATGAACGTCGACGCGTTCCTCAAGCAGGCGGAGGAGTACGAGGAGGGGGGCGATCTGCGCGACTCCGTGCTCAAGATCCTCAATGTGCTGCCCCGCTCGCACCCGTTCACCACGGTCCGTGCGGCCGAGCTGAAGAAGTGGGCGGAGAGCCGTGACTACCAGCGGATCATGGACGGTCACTATCCGCGGCGCTCGGAGGACAAGGACACCTCGGTGAGCGGCTCCTTCCGGGAGTCCGCCTCGCACTACGCGGACACGGTGCGTACGAGCAAGGATCCGCTGATGAAGCTCGTCGGCGACATAGCCGGCGGCGCGGGCGACCTGGGCGGCAGGCTCCGCGGCAAGTTCACGGGCGGCGGCGCGTCCGGCGGCTCCTCCAGCGGGGGAAGCGACAGCGGAAGCAACGGCAGCGGCTGACGGGCGCGGCCGGTGGCCGACCGGCCGCCGGCCGAGGGGCAGGGCCGAGTCCGGGCCAGGCCCGGACTCCGTCCGTACGGCGGGCTGGACCGCGCCGGGCCCCCGCCGCGCCCGGGATTCGGCCCGGGCGGGTGTCCCTGTCCCGGCCCGGGTGGCTGCCCCGGCCGGGGTCGCGGGCCGGGAGCCGCCCTGCCGTCTCCCACCGCCGCCCTCAGGGCCTCGGGGAGCTCCGGGAGGGGCTCGGCTGGGCCGAGGGGGACAGAGAGCCGCAGAGGGCCGTTGTGGCGTCGCCCGTGGCATAGGGGTCGGTGCCGGCGGGGACACCGGGGGCGGCGCGCTGGCCCGCGAGCAGGGGGCGCAGGGTGCCGGAGGGGTCGTCGGAGCATGCCTGAGGTCCGGCCTGGACATGGCTGGAGACCAGCTCCGCACGGCGGTGGTCCAGGTCCTCACGGTCGAAGCGGAGGTGCAGTTCCCGGCGGACCGTGAAGAGGGACGCCTTGCCCGCCCTGCCCGCGGGGGTGCCGTCCATCCGGGCCGGGCGCAGGGCGTAGGTGAAGGTGTGGTTCGCCGTCACCTCCAGGGCGTCGGCTCCGGCCTCCAGATAGGTCAGCCCGCCCCGCACCCGCACCTCGGGGTCGGCGAGGGCCACCTTCGCCGGGTCGAAGCGCACCATCCAGCCGGTGGCCGCGTGGTGACCGTCGGCGACGGGCGTCGACATGCTCCGGTCGAACTGGTCCAGCTGATCGGGATCGAGCAGCACCCGCACCGGCCGCACGGCACCGCCGGTGAGGACATCGGGGTCCAGGGAGGACACCACGAGATAGTCCTTGGCGATGGTCAGTGCGGTCATCACCTGGCTCTCGGAGAAGTTCCGGGTGCGCCGGGCGCCGGGGAGGTTGATGCCGGAAGCGGAGACACGGTAGTGCGCGGCGGGGCTGCGCGCGTAGAGATCGGCGGGTGTCCCGCCGGGAACGGGACCCTGGGGAGCGAGGGGGATCATCGTGATACGCAAGGGCTCGGCCCGTTTGCCGACGGGTGTCTGGGAAGGCTGACGGACGGCCAGATAGACCGCCGCCCCGAAGGCGAGGGCCACCAGAAGCACCAACACCACGACCTGCCGGGTACCGCCCGACTTGGGCTTCCACCCGGGGAGGGAGCGTACGGCGCGCGCGTGGGCGCCCATCCGCTCCTGCGCGGAGAACTCCTGAAGCCGCGCAGCCTGTACGAACGATTCGTCGAAGACGACGGACCGGTACTCGTCCTCTCCACCGCCGGGAAATCCTTCGGGTGTCCCCTCCGGCGTCCCCTCGGGCGGGTCTTGGCGCCCAGCCATACTTTCAGGTTAGGTCCGGCGGGGCTTCGGTAAACGCGCCCGTACTCGACAAAGTCTGACGAGTTCTCACCAAGTTGTACCCCATCCGTTCACCGGTGGACCGGAAGGTGATCAGCGGCCGGCGGGAGACCGAGCGCCGGAGGCCACGGGACCAGGCACGCCGTGGCGGCGGACACCGGAGCACCGGGCCCGCCTCCCTTCGGCAAGGAAGGAGAACACGGTTCGAAGCCCGGCAGGGGGTGCGTCCGGACGGAGATCGGCCGGCCGACGGGAATCCGGCGGGGGCGCGTCCGGCCGGGAGGGCCGTGGAGCTCGCCGTGCCTGCGGGCGCTGAGCCTCAGGCGGCCCGCAGACAGGCTGAGCCCGACGGTCCGCCCGCGTCCGCGCCGCCGGCGGCGGCCCGGGCTCATGCCACGGCCAGCCGAGCCCGCGCCGCACTCCGCCGGCAGCTCCGATGTCGCTCGCCCCAGGCTCACCACGGCGGAGCCGCGCCAACCGCCGCTCCTGTGCCTTCGGCCTCGGGCGCGTCGCGCCCGCCGCCCCAGGCTCCGGCTCGGGCCCGCCGCCCCGGGCTCGTCTCCCAGCCGAGCACGGACCCCGACGCAGCCTCAGGCCCGCGCCCGCCGCCCCGGGCCCAAGCCACGGCCAAGCCACGTCCGCGCCGCATACCCGGCAGCTCCGTGCCCCAGCCGACCCGGCCGCGACCTCACACTCCGGGCTCGCGCCGCTGACCCCGACGCGTCGCGCCCGCTACCCCAAGCTCCGGCTCGCACCCGCGGTCCCAGGCTCCGGCTCGCGCCCGCCGCCCCAGGCCCAGGCCCAGGCCGAGCACGGTCGCCGTCGTGCGCGCAGGAGCCGACGCGATCTCCGTCCCCGTCGCCGTCGCCCAGGGCGATGCCGGTGATCGGGTGCCGGTCAGGGGACGCGGCGGTCGGCAGGGGCCGGGGGTGCGGAGTGCTCCGCGGAGACCGACGGGGTGCCGACACGGTCCCTGAGGGAGTTGGGGTCCGGGGCGGAGCCGGTCGACCGGGAGGTCTTGGTGGCGTCGACGCCCGTCGTCGCGGGCGGTGGCACCTGGTCCTGGCGGTTGCCCGAGGCGCCCCGGTAGACGGCGGTGAAGGCGAGGGCGACCATCCCGATCCCCATCAGCAGGGCGAGGACCCAGGCCACCGGCCGGTGCCAGCGGGCGCTGCCGCGGTAGGGACGCAGGGCGCCGCCGTGCCTGCCGTAGGGGTCGGCGTACTCGTCGTAGTCGCCGAAGCCGGTGCCGTCGCGGTAGGCGCGCTCCCGGCCGTAGACCCCGTACCCGCCGTCGTACAGCTCGTCCTCGGTGACCCCGAGGCCCGATCCGGCGCGGGCCGCCTCGGCCTCCGCGCGGGCCTGGGCGGCGGCGAGCAGCCGCTCGACGGCGGTCGGCTCATGGACCTCCGCCGCCCGGACGAAGTCCTCGTCGAACACCACGGAGGCGAAGTCCTCGTCCGCGCCTCCGCGGTCGTCGTCGGGCTCCCAGCCGTCCGGGAACGGCCTGCCCCCCACGTCGTCCGGCACGCATTCAGAGTAGACGCGGGAGATGGGTTTGGGCAGACGGAAGGAGAACTCTCTCCCCGGCGGAATGGCGCGAACCACGGCGGACGGCCGGGTCCCGCGTGCCCCTACCGGGTGTGACCGTCGCCCGTGACGATGTACTTCGTCGAGGTCAGCTCGGGCAGCCCCATCGGACCGCGCGCGTGCAGCTTCTGGGTGGAGATACCGATCTCCGCGCCGAAGCCGAACTGGCCGCCGTCCGTGAAACGGGTCGAGGCGTTGACGGCGACGGTGGTCGAGTCGACCAGTTGGGTGAAGCGGCGGGCCGCCGCCTGGGAGGTGGTCACGATCGCCTCGGTGTGCCCGGAGGACCACAGGCGGATGTGTGCCACGGCGGCGTCCAGCGAGTCCACGACGGCCGCGGCGATGTCGTACGAGAGGTACTCCGTCTCCCAGTCGTCGGTCGTCGCCGCCACGACCTTGGCCTTGGTCGCGTCCGCGTACTCCAGTACGCGCTCGTCGCCGTGCACGGTCACCCCGGCGTCGGCGAGGGCGTCCAGGGCGCGCGGCAGAAAGGCGGCGGCGATGTCCTGGTGGACCAGGAGGGTCTCCGCGGCATTGCAGACACTGGGCCGCTGCGCCTTGGAGTTGATCAGGATGTCGACGGCCATGTCGAGATCGGTCGCGGCGTCCACATACACATGGCAGTTTCCGGTTCCGGTCTCGATGACGGGGACGGTGGACTCCTCGACGACGGTACGGATCAGTCCGGCGCCGCCGCGCGGGATGAGCACGTCCACCAGACCGCGGGCACGCATCAGCTCCTGCACGGAGTCGCGGGACTCGCCGGGCACGAGCTGGATCGCGTCGGCCGGGAGGCCGGAGCCGCCGACCGCGTCGCGCAGGACCCGTACGAGGGCGGTGTTGGAGGAGTACGCGGACGACGAGCCGCGCAGCAGGACCGCGTTGCCCGACTTGAGGCAGAGGGCGGCGGCGTCGACGGTGACATTGGGCCGGGCCTCGTAGACGATCCCGACGACACCGAGGGGGACGCGGACCTGGCGCAGGTCGATGCCGTTGGGCAGGGTCGAGCCGCGGACGACCTCGCCGACCGGGTCGGGCAGCGCCGCGACGTCGCGGACGTCGGCGGCGATGGCCCGGACCCGTTCCGGGGTCAGGGTGAGCCGGTCGATGATCGCCTCACCGGTGCCCGCCTCACGAGCCCGGGCGACGTCCTCGGCGTTGGCCGAAACGATCTCGCTCGTACGGACCTCCAGGGCGTCCGCGATCGCCAGCAGCGCATCGTCCTTCGCCGAGCGCGGCAGCGGGGCGAGGTCGGCGGCGGCGGAGCGCGCCCGGTAGGCGGCCTGCGCGACCGGGGAGAGGTTGTCGTAGGGCGAGAGCGGCGAGGACGTCGTCATACCCGCAGGGTAATGCGCTCGCCGCGGACGTCCGGCGGGTATCCCGCACTCCGAGACGAATGCCCCGCACCGGGCACCGCGGACGTCCCCGGGCCGGGTCCCACGACCCGGAGGGCCCGGGAATGCCCGGGGAACGGGCGCCGGAAGGGCTCCGGAGAGGCTCCGGCCGGGGGCTCAGAAGGGGTGGACCCCCACCGGCGCGGCCGGCGGCGGGCCGTACCCCTCCGCGATGCGCTGGTGATAGGTCTGCCGGTCGATGACCTCCAGCCCGACGATCGTCCACGGGGGCAGCCTTGCGGTCGAGCGGTGCTCGCCCCACAGCCGCAGCGCCACCGCGGCTGCGTCGTGGAGGTCCCGGGCCTCCTCCCAGTAGCGGATCTCCGCGTGATCGCCGGCGTATCGGCTGGTCAGCAGGAAGGGATGGTCGTGGGCGAGCTGTTCGAGGCCGCGCCTGACCTCCGGGAGCGGTGCTTCGGCGCCGGAGACGCTGAGCGTGATGTGCCACAGCTTCGACTGGGCGCGCTCGTCGCCGTACGGGTCGCCGTCCACGGGCCCCGAGGAGTCCGGCGGAGCGGCCCCGTGCCCCGCCGGCGTCCCCTCGCCGAAGTCGGCACCCGCCCCGACGCTGGTGAGCGTCCGTTCCTCGCCCGGTGCCCGGCGAGCGGGTTCACCTGCGGATCTACGGGTGGACTCCCCCGTAGCCCTGCGAATGTGGGGGACGCCATCGTTGCCTCGGGGCATGTCCCCTGGGCGCGCTCGTCTCACCGGCGGCCTCCTGATTGCATGTCTCGACTTGCTCTACCCCCGCCACAACCCCGCCTCAAAGTTGACCAGTCCCAGGCCGGGGATGGGGCGGTTTTGGTAAAGGTCCCTGTTGGTTGGCGGGACTTTCAGCCGTTTCAGGGGTGCAGGACCACGAGATCGTCCCTGTGTACGACTTCCCTCTCGTATTCCGGACCGAGTTCCTGTGCGAGTTCACGGGTGGAGCGGCCGAGGAGCTGCGGGATCTCCTTGGCGTCGAAGTTCACGAGCCCCCGGGCGACCGCCCGGCCCAGGGTGTCACGCAGTTCCACGGGGTCCCCGGCGGAGAACTCGCCCTCGACCGCGGCGATCCCGGCCGGCAGCAGCGACTTCCTTCCCTCGACGACCGCCCTGACCGCGCCGTCGTCGAGGATCAGCGCGCCCTGGGGGGTGGAGGCGTGGGCGAGCCAGAGCAGCCGGTCCGCCGAACGCCGTCCGGTGCTGTGGAAGTACGTCCCGGCGGCCCGTCCCGTCAGCGCCTCGGCGGCGCGCACGGCGGAGGTGAGGACGACGGGAACCCCCGCCGCCGTGGCGATCCGGGCGGCCTCGACCTTGGTGACCATGCCGCCGGTGCCGACGCCCGCCCGGCCCGCGCTGCCGATCTGCACGTGCTCGATGTCGGCCGGGCCGCGTACCTCCCCGATGAGCGAGGTGCCGGGCTGGGACGGGTCTCCGTCGTAGAGCCCGTCCACATCCGACAGCAGCACCAGCAGATCGGCCCGTACGAGATGGGCGACCAGCGCGGCCAGGCGGTCGTTGTCGCCGAAACGGATCTCGTCGGTGGCGACCGTGTCGTTCTCGTTGATCACGGGGACGGCGCCCATGGCGAGCAGCTGGTCCAGGGTCCGGTAGGCGTTGCGGTAGTGGGCGCGGCGGCTGGTGTCGTCGCTGGTGAGCAGCACCTGGCCGACGCGTACGCCGTAGCGGGCGAAGGAGGCGGTGTAACGGGCGACGAGCAGTCCCTGGCCGACGCTGGCGGCGGCCTGCTGGCGGGCCAGGTCCTTGGGGCGCCGGGCGAGGCCCAGAGGTGCGAGTCCGGCCGCGATGGCGCCCGAGGAGACCAGCACGATCTCCTTCTCGCCCCCGCTGCGGATCTTGGCGAGTACGTCGACGAGCGCGTCCACCCGGTCCGCGTCGAGCCCGCCCGACGCGGTGGTCAGGGAGGACGAGCCGACCTTGACGACGATCCTGCGGGCCTGGGTTACCTGCTGTCTTGCCACTGTCACAGGCCGAATCTATGCCAGGGCACGGACGGGGTGCCCGGCCATTTCACCCGCTGGACAGGCCCGTCCGCCCGGCGGCACCACCCCCCGGCGCCGGGGGCGCGGGTGTCGCGGGGCGTGACGGGAGGCCGTACCGCGGGACCCGGCGCCGGTACGGCAGGACACCGGCGGAGGCGCCGCGCGGGGCCCGCGACACCGGACCCGTACGACACACGGGTCCCCGTATCGGAGGAGTCGGCGGCAGTACGCCGGGCCCGCCGCCCCGGCCCGGCCCCCGCCGCCGTGCGCGGGCGGACACGAACGCGGGACCCGCGCGGTGTCGTCACCGTGCGGGCCCCGCGTCCGGGTGCGGGACCGGGTTCAGCGGGCCAGCTGGGCCCCCGCCCCGCTCGGCTCCGCGGCCCGGTAGGCACCGCCGGGCTGCGGCCTCCCCCGGGACTGCTCGTCGGCGCGCTGCTCGACGGCCCGGTTGCGGGCCTCGGCCGCTGCCTGGAGGGTGCGTACGGCGGAGTTGAAGCGCTCCAGCGAGGTGGGGCGGTCGGGGCCGAGGAGGTAGTCCCTCAGCTCGCGCCGCGCGTCCGCCAGCGGGTCGCGCTCGGGTGCGGCGACGGCGGTGAGCAGGGCGTCCAGTTCGGCGGCGCCGTTGCTGAGGACGACGGCGGCCCGCGCGGCGGTGTTCTGCCGCTGGAACTCCTCGACGCCCAGCCCGGCGGAGTCGGTCACGGCGTACGGCTTGCCGCTCGCCATGAAGTCCGAGACGACGCTGGAGATGTCGGAGACCATCGCGTCGGCCTCGTTGAAGCAGTCGTACAGCTTGGGCTCGTCGCCGGTGACGATCCGGTGCTCCCACCAGCCGGTGGAGCGCCAGTAGGCGTCGTTCCAGTCGGCCCGCAGCTGCTTGATCCGCGCGAGGCGGACCGGATCGGAGAGCGAGACCCTCGACTCCTCGGCCTCGTCGCCGCCGGAGCGGCCGGGGGTGGCGAGGTCCGCCAGCTCGGCCTTGATGGCGACGAGTTCGGCGCGGGCCCTGTCCTGGTCGGCCTTCGCCTCGGCGGCCTCGGAGGACCAGCGGGCGTCGGCGCGGCGCTCGGCCGCGGCGGCCTTCACCATGGCCGTGATCCGCTCGTGGACGGCCTTGGCCTTCTTGTTGCGGATGCCGGTGAAGGGGTGCGGCTTGTAGACGAGCCGCACCGGCGGGTCGGCGGCGAGGAGACGGCGGACGATGTTCTCACCGGCCAGCAGCAGCGAGGTGTTGCCCGGGTTGTCGTCCCAGCCCTCCCAGGTGGGGGCGTACAGGATCGTCGGAACGGGGTGCTTCGGGCTGCCCGCGCCGGCCCGGATGGGGGCGAGCTGGGGCCGTCCGACCTCCACGATGTCTTCGTCCCGTACGCCGACGTCGGCCAGGGCGTAGCGGTCGCGGCCGGCGCGGCCGGCCGTCCACACCTCGTCGTAGACCTTGCTGAACGGGTTGACGCTGGCGAGCTTGTCGCTGTCGCCGTGCCCGATGAAGACGTGCTTCATGGTCGGTGCGCGCAGGATGTGGATGTTCTTGCCGACATTGGCCGGGTAGAGCGCGACACGGACCGTGGAGAGGCTGAGGTTCATCATGTGCATGCCCCCGGGGACACACAGCACGGGTACGGCGGTGGGGTTGAGCCTGGGCACCAGCTCGCGCTCGCGCATGATGATCAGCGGGCGGCCGTCGATCTGCTCCAGGGTCTCCAGCCACATGTTGACCTGGTACGCGGACTCGTCCGAGCCGGAGAAGTAGAGGGCGACGGTGGGGCGGTACTCCAGCAGCCAGTCGCTCACCGCCTTGAGCACGGTGGCGGCGGGCGGAACCCGGCGGCTGAGCAGATAGGGCGCGAGGACCACGGTGTAGAGCAGCCCGAGCCCGACGGTCACGGCGACCCCCGTGTAACCGATGGCGTTCCTGCCGGAGGCGGCGGCCGTCAGCACCCCGGCCATGGCGGGGATGTCGAGGTGGAGCATCTTCTCGCCGGACCGGTGCAGCAGCGCCTTCGGCGGGGCGTCCGGGATACGGATCTTCTGGAGGTCCACGTTCCGGGTGATGACCGGCATGATGCGCCGCATCCGGATCAGGGTCGCCAGCGCCCCGTGCGGCGCCGAGAGGGCGTACAGGAGGAGGAATCCGGCGACGGCCGTGTAGAAGAGCGGGGTCTGGGCGAGCGCCTCACGGGCGAGCAGCAGGACCAGCAGCAGCTGACGGAGCAGAAAGCGGATCGGCAGGCCCACCCGGACCTTGCTGAGCCGGTTGACGAGATAGCTGCGGCGATGGTGCAGATACCAGTCCGCGGCATAGGTCACGGCGGCGGCGGCCGCGAAGAGCGGAATGCTCGGGAGCAGCGCGGCGAGCATGACGCACGGATAGCCGAGCCCGATCAGAGCGGCGGCGGCCAGCTCTGACCGGCTGCCGACTCGTACCAGGCGAATGGCGGTCGAAATCACGGGGAACCTGCTCCAAAGGGTGCCGGTCGATCCTTCAGGGGAATCGCGAAGCCGGGGCTTCCCGGGGAAGTCGGGGCCTCACGTACGGAGCCTCCGCATTTCGCGTCTCTCTCGCGTCCCGCGTTTCGCACGCCTTTTCACGGCGAGGCAATCACAGAGGTCCGGGAATTTCATCGCATGCCGGTAAGGATGCGAGCGTGAATTATTACACATCCCCCTCGCGGTCCAGGACCGCGGCGAGTGCCTGTTCGAAGCCGGATGCTTCTCCGGCGCCGCGGGTCGGGTCCTGCTGCCGTACATCGATGACATGACCCGTCAGCTCCGAGAGGAGCACATCGAGGGAGGTCCTCGCGACGGCCTCGGAGGACAGGAGGGAACCGGCGGGCTCCGTACCGAACGCCCTGGTCCGCATCGGCGTCGCAGTACGTTCAGGATTCACGCAATTGACCCGGATCCCCTCGGCCGCCCACTCGTCCGCCAGAGCCTGGGTCAGATTCACCATGGCCGCCTTCGTCGACGAATAGAGACTGTACTCGGCACGCCCCCGCGTATAACTCGAAGAGGTGTAGAGAAGCAGCTGCCCCCGGCTCTCCGCCAGATACTTGTAAGAAGCGCGGGCGATCTGGACAGGCGCCAGATAATTGACGTTCAGCGCCTCCTGGATGGTGCTGTTGTCCGTCTCGGCCAGCTTCCCGACCCGCAGGACCCCGGCCGTGTTGATGACATAGTCGATACGGCCCGTCTCCGCGTAGGCACGCGACAGCGCCTCCCCGACATGCTCCGGGTTCTCCACATGAGTGCCGGTGGTCGAACGGCCCAGGGCATACACCCGCGCACCGTAGGACCCGGCCAGCCGGGCGATATCTCCGCCGATACCGTACGAACCGCCGAAGACCACGAGAGTACGGCCGGCCAGCAGCTCCCGGTACGCGCTCTCCCCGGCCTGCCGGGGCGCCGCCGTG